>JAHBXK010000002.1 GCA_019636535.1 Phycisphaeraceae bacterium
CGCATCGCCGACCACGGCTACCGCGTCTGGAACCTCGGCGGCAGCGACCCCGTCACCCTCGCCGACATGGTCGCCACCATCGAGCGCGTCGTCGGTCGCAAGGCCGAAGTCCAGCGACTCCCTTCGCAGCCCGGCGACGTCGAGCGCACCTTCGCCGACCTCACGCGCAGCGCCGCCGAACTCGGCTACAGGCCTTCCACGCCGTTCGAAGTCGGCGTCCGCAAGCAGTGGGAGTGGATCAAGGCCAGTCCCTCGTGACCGCCCGCGCATCCCCCAAGCCCGCGCCCGCTCCTCGCGCACCCCGAGCCCCCCGCGCCGTCATCGTGCGTGCGCTCGGATCGCGCATGCGACCGCGCCGCAGTCTCTTTGTCTCCGCCATCCTCTGGTTCGCCGCGATCCCGCCCATCGCGCTCTGCGCGTCCGTCCTCGCTCCCGCCACGGCCTACCCGCTCGACATCGCCGCGAATCTCGCGGCGCAGTGGGCGCTTCTCGCCGTCGCGTGGGCCTTCGTGGCCCTGCTCTTCCGCCGCGGCCTGCTCACCCTCATCTGTCTCTTCGCCGCGGCGTTCCCCGTCTGGACACTCGCACAAGACCGCGCAGCCATCCTCCCGCTTCCCGAAGTCGATGCGGCGGTCCAACCCGCCGACCGCGAGTCGCGCGCCATCATCCGTGTCCTCCACTTCAACACCAGCGCGAACCAGAGCGACGACCGAGTCCTCGACGATCTCAACCTCTATCAGCCCGACATCATCGCCGTCACCGAGCCGTCAGGATTTCTCTGGCGCGATCGCACGCACCTGATCCCGCGCAACCCCGCCGATCACGATCCCCAATCCGAGCCGGTCAACGACGCCATCGGTCGCGTCGCCTTCTGGGCCGACGCCGAGCGAACCATGCTCATGGGCAGCGGCCTGCTCGCCAGCCGCTGGCCCATGACCGCCTGGGACATCGCCGAGTTCGGAGACGCCGCCCGCCGAGTCATCGCCGGCCGCGTCGAAAGCCCCCACGGCCCCTTCATCGTCCTCGCCGCACACCCGCGCTCCCCGCGCGACGAAACCCGCTGGCGCTTCGGCAACGACGATGTCGAGGTCGTGGCGCAGGCTGCGCGCAAGGCCGAGTCGCTCGGCCTCCCCGTCATCGTCCTCGCCGATCTCAACTCAACCCCCTCGGGCGCGCGCAGCCGCAGACTCGCCGAGTCCGGCCTCCGCCGCACCAAGCCCCTCCTCAAGCCCCTGGGCACCTGGCCAACCCAAGCCGTCCCCGGCGTCAGGGGGGCCGTCGGCCGCTGGCCACTGGCCATCGCCATCGACGACGCACTCGTCTCGCGCCACTGGTCCGTCCGCGCCTGGTCCCGCGGCGAGTCACGCGGCAGCGACCACTGGCCCATCCTCGCCGACCTGCACCTCGCCCCGCACCCATAACGCAGCGAGTCCTCTCGCCCGTCGTCCTCCCCGGCACGAAATCCGCTGACGCCAACGCGAAGACTCTTCGCGGTCCGTTGCTTCGCCACTCTGCCGCTCTCCCCCTTTGCCGCTTTGCCCCTTCTTCCCTCTGCCGCTCCCGCCCCCCCAAACCCCCTCCACCCCCCAAACATTGCTGAACTTTGCCTTGCATTTGCATGCCAACCCCGTCACACTGATGTATCTTCAGACATCCCACGAGGCAGGAGCGAGAGCCCGCCCGCGTGCCCACCCGCACGCCGGCGACACCGACTCTTGGAGACCGCCACGTGCCGCCCAACCGTTCCCCGCAAGTCCCCGGCCCCCGGCCTGTGGCATCCTGCCGATGCTCTTCAACCCCCTCCCAGAGGGAGGGGGCAGGGGGTGGGTTCGTTCCTCGCGACTTCCACGCAACGCCCAAATATCGATCAAGTGACGGGCCTTTAACTCGGCACCGCCCCACCGCGCGCTCCCCCCTCCATCTCTTCTTCTTCGCGCTCCTCGCCCTAACTCCCGCCACCGCCTTCGCCAACCCCATCCCCCCCTCCGGCATCCCGCTCACGCCGACGGCCATCGCCTCCGGCGGGCGGATCACCGTCTCGCATGGCATCGAGTTCGTGACGATCGGCGCACCCGGCAACGCGCCGTGGATGGGCGACGGCACGCCGCAGGACCGCGCCATCGGCAGGGGCGGCGTCGGGTACGAGTACCGCATCGGCAGGTTTGAAGTCACCACCGAGCAGTGGGTCGAGTTCTACAACGCCGCGTTCGATCGCCCCGCCGACGACCGCATCCCGCACCTGATCCCCAGCGACCACTGGGGCGCGGTCTCAACTCCGGCGATGACGCCGGGTGGTCAGCGCTGGCGCGTCCCCGCCGGCAACGAGTACCGCGCTGTGGGCGACATCTCGTGGCGCATGGCCGCGATCTACTGCAACTGGCTCCACAACGACAAGTCAACGAACCGCGAAGCCTTCCTGAACGGCGCCTACGACGTCAGCACCTTCGGGTACGTGGGGGACAGCAACACGTTCAGCGACCAGGCCGCGCGTTCGCCGGGGGCGAAGTACTTCATTCCGACCTGGGACGAGTGGCTCAAGGCCGCGCACTACGACCCCAACCGGAATGGTCCGGATCAAGGCGGTTGGTGGACGTGGTCGAACGCCACCGACGTGGGCATCATCCCCGGCCCGCCGCCGAGCATCATCCCGGGCGGCGGCACCGGCGGCGCCGACGGCCAGGCCAACTCCGGCGCATGGTGGATGACGCACCCGAGCCCGTCACCGTTCTCCGTCCCACTCGGCTCGTACCCGACCGTGCAGAGCCCGTGGGGCCTCCTCGACGTGGCGGGGGGAACGACGGAGTGGACCGAGGAGCAGATCATCCTTCAATCGGGAACTCGATTCCGCGTGTCGGACGGTAGCTTCTGGTTCGACGGACCCCCTCAGCACGATCATATTCGAAGCATCAGCAGCGGCCAGTTCCCAAACGTCTCAACATTTGAGTACGGCTTCAGGATCGCAGCGGTCATTCCCGCGCCACCATCCTTCGCCCTGTTGGCGTTGGGTCTGGGTGTCGCTTGTTCTCGAAGAAGAAAGGACAGTTCATCATGCGCAAGAGGTGGAACCTCTGCGCGGCCTTTGCATCGCTTGTGTTTGCGGCGTGCGGGATCGCGCACGGTGACGTGGTGGCGACCGTCAACGGCGGCTCGATCGTCACGCCTTCCTTCAACAACGACCGGGCGGTTGTCGACCTCGGCGCGATCACGGCCGACGCCACGGTCCACGTTTTCGACGACGCGACCAGTTCGACGACGGGGCCTCGGTGCCTTGTTCCCTCGTTCCCTCGTTCCCTCGTTCCCTTGATCCCTTGATCCCTTGATGCCTTGATGCCTTGATGCCTTCCCCCATCACTCCCCACCCGTCGGCACCACCGCCTGCCCGGTCGCCGACTCATCCTCTTCCAGTTCCGCTGTGAGCGGATCGGTCTTCTCTTCCCCCTTCGCCAGCGCGGTCGCGTCCATCGGCGTCGTCCCGTACGGGTCCTCACCCGACTTCAGCGGCGACTTGCTCGGATCAAAGATCGCAATCGCCTGATACGGCGTCAGCCCCGCGCGAATCATCGCACGCCGAACCTCATCCATCGAGAACGGCGGCAGGTTCCGCTCGCTGAACCGCCCCGGATCACCCAACCCCGCACCCGTCGGCCCGCGCGCCGATCGCCCACCGCCCCCGCCTCCCCCGCCGCCACCACCACCCCCACCACCACCCAGACTCCGACCTCCGCCTCCTCCTCCGCCACCACCACCGCCGCCACCGCCCCCTCCGCCACCGCCACCACCACCCGCCGCCGACGATGAGCGAACCGTCTGCGTTGTCCCGCTCGAATCCGTCGATTCCGTTGACGGCTGCACGAAGTTCCCCGGCACATCCGGCTCCGCGCTCCCCCCGCCGCCGCCAACATCACCACCGCCGCCCGTGCCGCCCGTGCCGCTCGTGTCCTCCGTCGGCGGCGTGCTCACCACGTCATCCAACGGCGGCGGTGTCTGCTGCTGCCCGCCCCCGCCCTGCTGTCCACCACCCGCACCACCACTCCCACCTCCGCCCGTTCCACCCGTGCCACCAGCGCCACCACCACCCGACGATCCACCGCCGCCACCACCGCCCGTACCTCCACCACCACCGCCCGATCCACCACCCATGTCGATGATGATCACGTCCCCGTCCGGTGTCCGGTGCGACACGGGCCCACCCGTCCCGCCCGCCTGCACCGGCAGCCGCAGGTCCGCCGAGATCGACGTCATCCACGACTCCGCCGCCGACACCGCCGGGTTCGGGATGTACTCCGCCGCCCACAGCACCGGCACAAAGCCCAGCGCGGCAAACCGCTCCGAGTCCGCCTGATACAGCGCCTGGCGCTCGTGCATCAAGCCGGGGAAGTACCCCCAGTTCCTGTGAACGTGATAACTGAACCCGAGCCACGTCTCGTGCCCGGGGTTCAAGAAGTCCGCGATGTAGATCGGCTCACGAATCGGATACAGATCCTCCATCGTGGTGATCGTCCGGTTCCACCACAGCGAGCCCGTGATGAACGTCGGCGCCAACCGGTGCAGCAGGTCGAACGTGATCGGCTCCGAAACGAACGTCACGCCCGGATACCGCTGCTGCATCCGCTCCAGCCACCGCACCAACTTGTACCCCGGCGTCCGGCTCGGCGAGAAACTGTCCAGCCCCACGATCGTTGCGCCCGCCTGCACCGCCACGTCCATCTCCGCGAACGCCGCCGCCACGTGGCTCGGGTTGTCCGGGTCAAGATGCTCCACCGCCGAAGGCGGGCAGTTCCAGTACGGCATCACCTCCAGCGCGCGCCCCCACCACAGCCCCAGCCCCATCCCCGCCTGCCCCACCCGCGGCAGCCCGATCGCCGGGTCCGTCACCGTCGCCGTGTTCGGAAAGTCCAGCCACCTCGTCGTGAACTGGAACGGATAGTTCAAACTCGGGTACTGGTCATACACCCCCGTCGGCGCCCACATCATCGACCGGTCCCAGTCCGATGCGCGCTCCACCAGGTAGTCCGCCCACGGCCCCCACCCGTGCAGGTCCGGCCGACGGCTCCACGGGTCGAGCCCCATCGGGTTGCTCGCCGAGATCGCCGCCACCGCGCCCGCCGCCGCCGTGAACACCGGCCTCGGATCACGCGTGTAGGCCACAGGCCCGTACGTCGATCGATAGAACCCCTGGTACGGCTTCAGCGTCCGCAGCCAATCCTCCCGATCCTCCGACCACCGCACCGACACCACGTACCGCCTCGACTGCCCCGCCGGCACCGAGGCGTCCGTCTGCATGTGCGTCCCGCCCCCCGCATAGTCGGAAAACTGCAGCGACATGTGCCAGTGATGGCTCGGCCCGTTCGCGAACGTCCACATCACCAGCCGAACGTCGTGCTCGTATTGCATCATCGGGTACAGCACGCTCACGCCCACCACCCGCTCCTGGTTCCGAATCAGCCAGCACGGCGAGTACGCGTCGCCGGGGTAGTAACTCCCCTGCGCAATGAACCCCTGCGACGTGGCGCTCCTCCACGGCGAGTGAAACCGCAGGTCCTTGAACTGAACGTCTGGCCCCATCAGCAACCCGTACACCTCGATCACGCCCGGCCTCTTCGGCTGGGCGGTCGGGTTCACGAAGTCCACGATCAGGTCATACCCCGTCGGCTGCGCCTGCACCTGCGTGTTCACCTGCAAGCCGGGATCGGAGAACCACACCAACTTCCTTCCCTCGGTGTCCAGCAGGTTCTGCCCGCTCGGCACCGCGTCCACGCGCAGCCGTCCGTTCGCGTGCGTCACCGCCACCTGCGCAGCGCCCGTCTCCACCGCCGGCACCATCGACTGCTGAGTCTGCTGCTGACCCAACGCCCCCGGCGCGCTCCAAAGCACCGCCGCCGACACCAGCCAAGCACACGTGGTACGCATCGCGTTGACCCTCTCCGGCGCTCCGGGCGCAAACATGGCGCTGCGGAAGCCGGATTCTCAGATCGACACGCCGCACGACCCCCATCGCCCCGCCGTCCGTTCCGTGGGAATCCCAAGCCGCGCTGCCCACACCCGCCGCACACGCCCCCCGCCTTCACACGCAAAAACGAAACCGGCCGCGTGCAACCAAGCACGCGGCCGAGAAAGGGAGATCATCCAAACGCCCGATATCACCGGGCCGCACAAACCCAACCGAACATCACGCCACCTGGCGCGTCCGGTCCATCTCCGCCGCCCCCGGCGTCACAACCACCGGCACGTCCGCCCCGCGGCTCCGCACCACCACCGCCGGCTGTTCAACTGTCCGCGGCAGCAGTCCCACCGTCCGCAGCGCGTTCCGAAGCCCCTCGATCGGATCGAACGCAAACCGATACGACGCCAGCACCGCCGGCGAGTTCGCACGCATCCGATCGATGTTCGTCGAGTGCGTCACCTCAGACAGCGCATCCGTCAGCGAGTCCAGGTCCTCGTTCGCGAACACGCGTCCGTTGTACCCGTCCACGATCAGGTCCGCCGCCGCACCCACCACGTCCGACGCAACCACCGCAAGGCCGCACGCCAGCGCCTCGTTCAGCACCAGCCCCCACGCCTCGCTGTTCGACGGCAGCACCATCGCGTCGCACGCGCGGTACAGGCTCGCCAGCGTGTGACCGTCGTTCACAAACCCCGCGAACGCCACCCGCCCGCGAAGCCGCTCGGGCACCCGCGCCTCCAGCGCTGCACGCTCCGGCCCGTCGCCGATGATCAACAGGTCCCAGTCCGGACGCCGATCCGCCAGCCGCGCAAACGCGTCGATCAACAGATCCACACGCTTCAGCCCGATCAGCCGGCCCGAAAACACCAGCCGCCGACGCCCGCGTTCCAGCCCCAGCCCCGCCAGCGCGCGCTCCGAGTCCTCGGCCGATACCGACCGGATCTGCGCATAGTCCGGGCCGCCCGGCACCGGGAAGATCTTCGCATCGTCCGCCCCGTACTTGCGGAAGTACTCGGCGCCGCACGTGCCGAACGGCATCACGCCGTCGCACGACTTCACCACCGACGTCACCACCATCTTCTTGACCAGGCCCTTCAGCCCCACCGCGCGCTGGCGGTCCCCGCGAATGTTGCTGTCCGCCGCCATGAACGCCGCCACGCCGTGCAACTTGCACCACGCCAGCACGCGCAGGCGGGTCAGGTCCGCGTACCCGTACAAAACCACCGCGTTCACGCGGTGCTCTTCAAGCCAACGAATCACCGACGTCGCCGTCCGCAACTCCCGACGCATCCGCGCAAGACGGGACTCCGGCTCGCTCGGCGCCTCCGCGAAACTCACCGGCCGCACGTCGTGCGCCGCCGAGAGTTCCCACGGCTGGTCAGGGTTCGCGTGCGTGTACAGGCTCCACACCGTTACCCCGGGAAGCGATTGACGGATCGCCCGGTGCAGGTGCTGCCAATACGGCGTCGGCACCCGGTGAAGGAGCGCCACGTTGGGGGTCTGCGCAGTCGTGACCACCGACCGCGCAGCCTGAAAGGCCGCTGCGAGAGAAGCGAGCATGATGTCCTTCCTGACGGGGAGAGAGAACCCGTCGGCAGCATCATCATACCACGGCTCATTCCGGACGCAACCCCTTTTTCAGGTTCCCAGCCCCCATCCTTCCGCGCGCCCGCACACCCCACACGCACGCCTCCCATCCACCACGATTCTGGCCACCAAAATCGTGCAAATGCCCACCAAATCAGTACTTATACGACGTCGACACGTCAGCATACTCCTCCCCCGCCGCCGCCCGTGCCTCGGCATCCCTCGCCAGCGCTTCGTTATCGGCCCACACTTCCGCCTCGCGTTCGGCCTCTTCCCGCTCCAACTGCGCCACCATCTGCTTCTCACCCAGGAACGGCATTGGCGACCCCAGCGTCCGCAGAATCGATCCGCCCACCAGGTTGATCAGCCCGATCGGCACCCAGATCGCAAAGAACGCCGCCACGCACAACGCCAGGAAGATCGACGCCTCCCCGCGCGGAATGCCGAACACGTCGCCAAGTGCCGCGCCGATCGCGATCACGAAGTACGGGTTCCACGCCCGCTCCCGGATCACCCGATCGATCGCTCCCGTCAGCAGCCCGAAGAAGAGCGCGTACCCCACCACCCCGATCAGTCCCCCCTCCGCCCACCCGTGCCCGATGATCCCCGGCCCCAGGTTCGCCAGTTCATCCATCTGCGTCCGCAGAATCAGCCCAAGCCCCTCCGGCTTGTCCGGCCAGATGCTCCGAGGGATCGGCATCCCGAAAAACAGCCCCGCCCCGTTGCCGGGAATGTGCTCGTACCGGTCCGGGTAGTTCTCGATGATGAACAGCGTCCGGATGCTCGTGTCCGTGTACGCCAGTTGCAGAAGACTGTTCTGGCTCAGCCCGCCCCCGCGAAGCGCCCCGGCGAACTGCGACGCACGGCTCTTGAACGTGTCCAGCGTGCTCTGTTCCTGCTTCCCGCGGAACGTCCCGTACGTCGCCACCACCACCACCACCACCGCCCCTACGACCAACAGCCGCGACACCAACCCAGACGGCTTCTTGAACCGCAGAAAGTGGTAATACCAGATCCACCCACCCACCAGCAGCACCGAGATCAACCCGCGCCGACCGATCCCGCCCACCGTCGACGCAAGCGCCGCAATCACGAACGTCGCGACAAACACCACCCACGCCACCGGATCACGCGTCCGAGAGAGCAGGTAGTACGCCGCCAGCCCCACCGCGCAGGCGCCGAACCCGTACCGAAACACCGTGAAAAAGCCCGCCGCAAACGTCTCGGCCCGCAATACCACCGCGCCCAGCGTCAACACCGTCAACGCCGCGATGCACGTCAGCACCATGATCGTCGTCCGCGGATACTCCATCTTCGGCAACAGCCGCTGCGCAAACGTGAACCGGTGTCCGACGCTCGAACTCAGCAGAAACACGCCCAGAAACAGCGGCAGCATCGCCGCGTACACCACGTACGTCCCGGGCTGCGCCACGTACGACGACGCCCCCGCACCCGTCGCGATCTCCATCAGCACGCTCACCGCCTGGAAGTGAACGAACCCCGCCAGAAACACGTTCCGCCACGACGCGATCTCGTAGTTCCGAACGATCAGGTTCCGAAAGAACACCACCCCCACCCAGATGATGGTGCTCACCGCCACGAAAATGCAGATCTCTTGTTCCATCCGTCTTCGATCACCACCCGCGCCCGCTTTCGATCATCCCTCACGCAAGACCGCACATCGGCCCGGCTTCAACCTCGCACGCTTCCGTCCCCCCATTCCTCCACCCCTTCGTGCCTCCGTGCCTCCGTGCCTTCGTGCCTCACTCCCTTCCCCTTATCGACCATCCCTCCCCCCTCCCACCGCCGATTCATACATCCCCACGCTCGCCCTCGCCACACGCTCCCACGTGTACTTCCCCTCGATCAGCGCCTTCCCCGCCCGCCCCATCTCCTCCGCCCCCCTCGGGTTCGACAGCACCTCCCGTAGCCCCGTCGCAATCGCCCCCACCTCCCTCAAAACCACCCGCCCGGCCCCAACCTCCCCAACGTCCGGAAAGTGGCACTGCTCCGTGATCACCACCGCCACCCCGCACGCCATCGCCTCCGCCACCGACATCCCGAAACTCTCGTGCTTGCTCGGCAGGCAGAAGCACGCCGACCCTGCGTACGCCGCCACCTTCTCCTTCCCGTACAGCGGCCCGACCAGGTGAACCCGGTCCGCGATCCCGAGCCGCCGAACCTGCTCCACCAGCCCCTCGCGCGCACCAAAGTCCGGCCCCACCACCACCAGTCTGTACGTCGGAAGGTCCGCAAGGATCTGCGCAAACGCGTCCGCCAGCAGGTCCAGCCCCTTCACCTCGTGCAGCCGGGCCAGAAACAGCACGTACGGCTGCCCGTGCAACTCCGGGTGCCCACGGTGAAACGCGTCCCGCTCCGGCAGCGGCCTGAACTCGTCCAGAAAGATCCCGTTCGGTACCGTCTCCACCACCCCGTGCCAACCCCCCTCGATCAGACTCTCCCGCTCGTACACGCTGTGCGCGTGCAGCGCGGCAGCCCCCTTCACCATCCGCCCAAACCCCATCGCCAGCGCCACGCGCTTCTTCGTCCGCTTCTCGCTCAGCGCCCACGGGTCCAGCATCCCGTGCGGCGCCAGCACGTACTTCTTTCCCAGCCGCCGCGCCACGCGCGACGCCGACAGCAGAATCGGCGACCACACCCCGTGCAGATGCACCACCTCCGCCGCCTTCACCAGCGGCGACAACTCCCGCGCAGCACGCGCCCCCGTCACGCCCTCCAGCCCCCCCGCCTCCGCCAGCGCGTGCAACCTCACCCGATCGCCCCCCGGCAGCGCCCGCACGTCCTCCTCAATCTGTTCGCGAACCGCCGGCGTGTCGTAGAACGCGATCCCCACCTCGTGCGGCCCGCCCTCCAGGTCCGCCTGCGCTTGCGCTGCGGCCAGACGCGACACCACCATCGGCGGCCCCCCGGCCGACGGGTTCAGATCCGGAATCACGTGCAGGATCTTCACGCGATCCTCTTCCCGTTCGCTGCGCCGTTGCGCGCTCCGCCCCCCGGCTTCACCCACGCCGCGATCACGTTCTTGATCAGCAACTCGTCGTCGCCGTACCCCGCCAACTCACCCGCCGCGCGCAGCCGCTCCATCTCCGGCCGCAGTTCGTCCTCACGCACATACCGCAGGTCGTACGCCCCGAACACCCGGTCGAGCATCGCGATCCACTCCCCGAGCCTGATCTCGTTCAGGTACGCCGCGTTCCGAACCTTCCCGCGCTCCGATTCGCGCAGGTGCGGCCAGTGCCCGATCTCCGTGTGATCCCCCCGGATGATCCGCAGGTCGTGGCACCCCGAGTCGCTCGTGTACAGGTGCAGGTGCGTGAACACCATCCCACCAGGCCGCACCACGCGCTTCGCCTCCGTGAACACCTTCTCGGGCTCCGGCAGGTGCTCGAACACGTGGAACGAGTACGCCAGGTCGATCGAGTCATCCTCGAACCCCAGCCTCGTCGCGTCCATCTGCCGGAACTCCGCCACCGGCAGCCGCGGCAGGCCCAGCACCTCCCGCAGCCGACGGTTGAACGCCCGGTCGTTCCCCACCAGCCGAAGCCCCGCCGTCTTCAGCGCCCGCTTCACGCCGTTGCGCTTCGCGATCTCCACGTACGCGCGCACGTTCAACCCGTCCGCGTACATGTCCAGGTCGGTTGCGATCACCTTGTTGTGCTGCGCCATGCACCGCGCCTGCCGCAGACTCTGACCCGCGCCGATCTCCACCACCGTCAACCCGCGTGCAGCGCGCCCCGTCAGCCGCTCGAACGTCTCCTCGATCAGCCCGCGCTGCGCCAGTTGCTTCTCGACGTCCTCGCCAACGGTCTTCGCCGCAGCGCGCACGCCCCGGTACAGGTCGCGGAACTCCCGCAGCGTTCCCCCGAGCCCCTGCCCCGTCGACGTGTACGACCGCGCTGCGGGCGTTCCCCCGCCCACGCGCGCTGCCGCTCCGTTCGCCACCGTGCCGCTCATCGACCGCCCTCCCCTTGCGCGAGCACCCGCGGCTTGAGAGCCCGCGCGGGCGTCCCCGCGCACACCGTCCACCCCGGCAGGTCCTTGAACACCGACGACCGTGCCCCCACCACGCACCCCTCACCGATCTTCACGTTCGGCCCGACGAAAACGTCCGCCGCCAGCCACACCTCGTCCCCGATCTCGATCGGCGGCCTCAACAACGGCAGGTCGCTCCGCGTGTGGTCGTGCGTCCCCGCGCACAGATGCACCATCTGCGACAGCGAAACGTTCCGTCCCAGCGTCACCTTCCCGAGGCAGTACAGAATCGACCGATCCCCGACGCTCGTGTTGTCACCGATCGTCAGGTTCCACGGCTGCTCGACCAGCACCGTCGGCCTGATCCGCGTGTGCTGTCCGATCCGCGCCCCGAACAGCCGCAGCAGCGACGCCCGGCACCCGTACCAGTTGTGAAACGTCAGCCGAAACGCCGCCTGCCCCACGTAGTTCCACAGCACCCGCCGCACCCGCTCCCCGCGCGTGTACGGCGTCACCGAGCGCTCGAGGTCCGAAGCGCTGAGCGCGCGATCTCCCGCACCCCCAGCGCTCCCTGCGCCCACCCCCGCGCTGTGCTCGTCGGCGACCGATCGCATCTTCCAACCTCCGACCAATCTCTACGATTCCACTTCGTGCCTTGCCGCTTCCGCCTCACCCCAGCGGCTTCCCGCTCACGTTCCGCGCATCGCGCTTCGCCGCCTCACCCTGCTGAATCTCCATCTCGTAGTGCTTCGCCAGCGACACGAACTCGTACCACGCCAGCAGCCGGCACATCACAAACCCCGGATACCCGTCCATGAACCCGCGCTGGATCAGGTAACTGAACAGAAACCGCAGCGTCGGTCTGAACGGCAGCCCGCGCGCAAACGCCTTCAGCCACCGCCGGCGCTCGATCGGCCCGCCGAACAGACTCGGCCGAACCTCGCCCCGGTCCTTCGCCTTCATCGCGTGCGCTTCCCACGTCGTGTACCGGTTGTGCTTCTCGATCCACGCCGTCAGGTCCGGGTACGCGTAGTGCAGGAACTCGTTCTCCAGGTACCCCGCGTCCCCCGTCGACAGCACCACGTGCTCGTGAACCTCGTTGTCGCCCGAGCCCGTCTGCCCCAGCGTCCCGATCCGCTCATACCGCCCCACGCGGTGCTTGAACAGCCGCACGTTCCACGACGGGTAATACCCGCACCCGCGGATCCACCGCCCCATGAACATGAACCGCCGGTTCAGCCAGTACCCGTCCCCGCACCCGGCCTTCGAGGCGTCCCGCGCCCGGTACGTCCCCGTCACCACCTGACGAACCTCCTCCGTCAGTTCCGGCGTCATGTACTCGTCTGCGTCCAGGATCAGCACCCACTCGTTCTTCCACGGCACGTTCTCGAGCGCCCAGTTCTTCTTCTTCGGCCACCCTTCCTTCGAGTAGTAGAACTGGTACGAGTCCGCCCCCAGCGCCTGCGCCATCGGCACCGTCTCGTCCGTCGACTGCGAGTCCACGATCACGATCTCGTCCGCCCACATGCAGTGCCGGATGCACTCCACGATGTTCCGCTTCTCGTTCTTCACCGGGATCAGCACGCTCACCGGCACGCTCCGCTTCCCAGGCCACTTCCCCGCCGGGAACGCCAGGTCCCCCAGTTCCCGACGCCACTTCTCCGTCCTCGGGTCGATCGGCTCCGGCGCAGGCCGCTCCCCGTCCGCCTCTTCCTCTCGCCGCGTGCGTTCGACCTCCACCGCCATGCCCACCGGCGCAACAACCGGCTCAGCCACGGGCACAACCACCACCGGCGCAGCCACCACAGGCGCGGCCGCCTCATCCGCCCCGCGCTCCACCACCGCCAGTTCACCCTCCGGCACCGCCAGCCCGCGCGACGCCGCCGGCGTCGGCGATTCCAAGAGGTCCGGGTTCCGATCCGCTCCCAGCGACCGCAACTCCGCCAGTTTCAGCGAGATGAACGTGTCGTACGTCGCCAGCAGCAGGCAGAACCGAAACCCCGCCACGCCGTCCAGAAACCCCACCCGCAGCACGTACATATACATGAACCGCCACAGCCCGCTGAACGGCAGCCGCGGCAGAACCTTGTTCTTCAACCACCGCCGCATCGCGATCCCGCGCTCCAGCCGCGTGGCCCGCTCGCCGCGATGCCGAACCATCTCGCGCATCAACTCGCGCGCTTCCAGCGTCGAGTACCGGTTGTGCTTCGCGATGAAGTGCTCGAGCCCGCGACGGTCCTCGTGCAGCATGCAGTGCCGCAGCCGCGCCGTCGGCCCTTCCACCACCATGTGCTCGTGAACCTCGCGGTCCTCGTACCGCGCGCTCCCGCGCCGAAAGAACCGCAGGTTGTAACTCGGAAAGTACCCCGCGTGCCGGATCGGCTTCCCCATGAAGTACGTCAGCCGGTTGACGTAATACCCCGTCACACCCTCGCTGCCCGCCGAGTTCCCCCCGCGCGAGATCCTCAGCAACTCGTCACGCAACTCCGGCGTGATCGATTCGTCCGCATCCAAGATGAACACCCACCCGCTCCGGATCGGCAGGTGCTCCAGCGCCCAGTTCTTCTGCCGCGCATATCCCAGCCACGGCCTGTGAACCACGTTCGCCCCCGCGAGCTTCGCGATCTCCTGGCTCCCGTCCGTCGAGCCCGAATCCACCACGTGCACCGCGTCCGCCCACCCCGTCACGCTCGCCAGCGCGTGCGGCAGGTTCGCCGACTCGTTGTAGCAGAGGATCAGCACCTCCACGTTCGAGCGCGCGCTCCCATCGCCCGCGTCCGATCCCGCGGCCACGCCCCGCTCGCCCGTCAACGCCGTTCTGGATGATGAGGTCGAGTCGGTCAAGCCATGCTCCGGCCGCGATTCGGCATCGACGTTCTCGGACCTCCCGCGGCCCGACGACCCCCCGCCCCGCACGTTCGCCGAGATTATTCGACCGAATCACCCACCGTCTTGCCCACATCCCACCCGCGCACACCCCGAGCCGCACCCGCCCATTCAAGGGGTCAATACACCCGCCTCAGCCGCGCAGCCGGAACGTCCAACTGATCCCGGTACTTCGCCACCGTCCGCCGGGCGATCTCGATCCCCCGTTCCTTCAGCGCCTCCGCGATCGCGTCGTCCGAGAGCGGAGCCTTCTTGTCCTCCGCGTCCACGATCTCCTTCATCGCCGCCTTCACCGCGTCCCACGACACGTCCTCCCCCGACTGCGTCTGCGTCCCCCCGCTAAAGAACCCGCGCAGCGCCACGATCCCGCGCGGCGTCAGCAGGTGCTTGTCCGCAACCGCCCGGCTCACCGTCGCCACGTGAACCCCCAACTGCTCCGCCACCTGCGTCATCGGCAGCGGCTTCAGCGCCGCCGGCCCGTAGTCGAAGTAATCCCGCTGCGCATCCACCACCACCCGAATCACACGCTCCAGCGTCCGCTTCCGCTGCTCCACCGCGTCGATCAGCCAACTCGCGTTCGACAGGTTCTTCCTGATGAACTCACGCGTCGACTTCGGCGCTTCCCGGTCCCGCGCCATCATCGCGTACTCCCGATTGATCCGCAGGTTCGGCAGCCGCCGATCGTTCAGGTACACCACGTACCGATCCTGATCCGCGTCATATTCCACGATCGCGTCCGGCACGATCGCCTGCGGCGTCTCGTCCACCAGCGTCCGCCCAGGCGCAAGGCTCAGGTGCCGCATCCGCTCCATCGCCCGCTGAATCCGCTCGATCGACTCGCCCGTCTTCTCCGCGATCCGCGGCAGCCTGTTCTGCGCAAGGTCCTCCAGGTGCTCGTCCACCAGTTTCCGCACAAGCGCCCACAGCGCCGCGTCCTCCGCGTACCCCCGTCGCTCCTCCGCCTGCGCATCAATCTGCAGCAGCAGACACTCCCGCGTGTCCCGCGCCGCAACCCCCGCCGGTTCCAGCAGCAACTGCACCGCCCGCAGCGCTCGCTCCATCGCCGCGATCGTCGGCTTGCACCCGTGCGCCCCGTTCTCGCCCGCCTTCCCGCGCGCCAACGGCATCCGATCCGCGATCGTCTCCAGCGGCGTCCGCAGATACCCGTCGTCCTCGATGTACCCGATGATCGCCTCACCCAGCGGCCGCAACGCCTCATCCACGTCGCTCAGCGCCCACTGCGACCGCAACTGCTCCTGAATCGACCCCGACCTCGTCGCCGTGTTGTTGATCGCCTCCGCGCGCGCATCAAAGTCCTCCCCGCTCCGCACACGCCGCGCATCCGCGAAGTCCTGCGAAGCCCCCGGCCCCGCGCTCACCTCGTAGTCGTTCTCCGCCATCTCCGGCACGTCGTGCTCGTACGCGTCCAACCGCGAAAAGTCGTCCGCGCCGTGCTCCGAGTCCAGTTCCAGCGGCCGGTCCACCGCCCGCTCCGCCGCGAGTTCCTCCATCGCCTCCCGGGCCGACTCCGCACCCCCCGGCGAGATCACCCCTTCCACCCGCCCATCCCCCGCCAACCCCTCATCCCCCTCCTCGGCGACCTCCAGCGTGACGTTCCCTTCCAGTTCCTGCGCAATCCGCTCCTCCAATTGGAGGATCGGCATCTGCAGGATCTCCATGGATTGGATCATCCTGGGCGCCAGCCGCATCTGCTGGCCGAGCCGCATGCTCTGGGTCGCGTCAAAACGCATCGTCCGTTCGATCCCTCAAACCGGGTATGCCCCGGATCGCACCGCCCCCGCCAACCCTTCCATCGGATTGGCACGCCGGTTGCTTGATAGTTTGCTGGTACTTCGCTGCAGCATAGGGCCGGGTTCGCGCCCCAGCCCCGCCCCAGTCTCCACCCACACCTCCCCTCGCCTCACCCAGAACCCAGGGACCGCAGTCCCTGGGTCTCCCTCCTACCCGTTCCCTCTCACCACGCTCGTCCGTGTCCCCCCTTCCCGCCCGCAGGGCGGACGACCGTTGCCAGGCGGGGAGGGGGAGGGGGGGGGCGCTGCGCGATCGCCGACTGCCAGATCAACCCCCGCGCTCCCCCCGCCTCCGGCACATCCGCAAAGTCATCTGCCGCGTGCTGTCGCCACTGGCTCTTCGGCCCCAAGCGGGGGCCGCGGAATGGAAACAGTGAGGGGCGGGTGAAGCGGCGGCGCGGCGCAACACGCCGACACGCAACTCGTGGAACGCGGTTCCCTCGTTCTGTTGACACATGCTCTTCACCGCGAAGCGGTGAAAGTGAATAGCCGGGCGGTAGCCCCGAAGGGGCACCCCCGGACATCGCCCCCCCCTTTCTTGCTTTCTTTCTTCCTCCGCCTCGCGCGGGCTCGATGCCCCGCGAGGCGGTTGATCGCACACCCCCCTCACCCCCCGCCCCGCTCCCCATTCATCCGCAGCAGGTTCCCCAGCACTCGCTGCTCCACCTCCGCCCGCCGCTCACCCATCGCGTGCCCCGCCACCAACGCCCGCCCCGCGCCCGTCTCCACCCACACCTCCGCCCACGCCTCATCCCACGCTCCCGCCGCATCCGTCGCGGCATACGCCCCCAGCACCGCCCGATCCAACCGCTCGTGCGCCAGCCTCAGCCACGTCGGCCGCTCGTTGTACAGGTTCGTCAGCGTCCGCTTCTTCAGCCGCGAGTCCTTCGCCGCCGCCGCGCTGTTCGAGCAATCTCAGTGTCTTGAGCGGGGGGTGCCGGGGGGCGGCAGCCCTCGGCATTGCATCACAACACCGGCACGCCGATCTCTCGCAAGTACTCGAACGTCGCGTCGTATATCCCGGGCGTCCTTGTCGGGTCGCTCGCATCGCCCTTCGGAACGACGACAACCATCCCTTGCCGTGCCCGGGTGAGCAAAACACGATACGCGTTCTTCAAGTAAGCCTGTCGCTCAACCTTGCGGATCCGCTGCCACCGGTCGCCGCGGAAGCTCCAGTGTTCCCAGCCCGCAAGTGTGTGCCGGAAGTCCCCATCCCATACCACACAGGCCCAGTCCACTTCCAGCCCCTGTACATGGAACTCCGTCGCCGCATCCTCCAAGTAAAACGAGCTCCGCACGTCCTCACGCGGATGCAGGAACCAGTGCACCGGGTCGATGTCCACGCGCACGTCAATCGCGTGCGGTTTGAGCCGCTGCGCCTGCGACGACACGACCATGCCGTAGCGCTCGTTGCCCCGGGCGCGTTCGCGCAGCCATGCTTTGGCTTGAATGAGGTCTCGCGTCAGGACGATCGGGTACCGATCGCGAATGCTTGCAAAGGAACTTCTCGCCGCTGCACGGTCGATGTCCAGCATCGCCTTCACCCAACCCGAAACGTGCTCGGCCCGGAAAGATCGCATCGACACGGACAGATGCAGACTCTCGTGCGTCTGCACGTACTTGTGTCCCGCGAGCAGACCGAGCGCATCGCCCGCCGCGTATTCCGTATCGGTCAGGTGCGGCGACAGGTGCACGTGCCAATGTGGGAAGTCGGAGCGAATCGCGCGGAGCCACTCTCCGATCCCGGCCTCGCCGGTGTTGATCTCCTGTCCACCGCCCACCAGACAGACGATCACGGCCCAGTCTGGATGCCGGTCCATGCAAGAGATCAAGAACGCCGGTTCGGACATCGCGAAGTTGGTGTGTCCCTTCTTCCGTTGCATGAACGCCGCGGTCTGCTCCAGATTCCACGCGCGTTGAGCCTCATCGAACAACGCGACGTGTTCGACGGGGGGCCTGGTCCCATCGCGGATGCATTCATCACGAAAGTGATGCACGTTCTGAATAAACGCACGTACTTCGCTTCGGGCCTCGCCGAGCGTGACCCGCTTGCCCGACGCCCGTGATCGCTCCGCGCGATCACGGGCCAGCGCTTCGCACAGGATCTTAACCAGTGGCCCGTTCCCAGAAAGAAAGACGCTGTAGAGCTCGCTCGCCTTGTCGTGGTGCTTGGTAGCGATATCCAGACCCACGAGCGTTTTGCCCGCACCGGGAACGCCTGTCACAAAGCAGATGGCCTTGTGCGGGCCCGACCGGGCCGCGCGGATGACCTCGTCGATCCGCGCGGTGGTCTGCGTCAGGTTGATCGCTTCGGCCTCGCGCCGGGAGATGTCCTCCACTCTGTGGCCGCCGTAAAGGGCCAGCGCGGCTTCGATAATTGTCGGTGTGGGGCTGTACCGTCCGACGGCCCATTGCCGTGCGTCGATCGCAGTGCCCGCGCACCACTCCTCAACCGAGCGCAGAAGCCCGGTGAGCGTCGCCGCCGTCGCGCACAGCGGTCGGACCACACCATCGTGGTCGCTCGCGATGACCGCTTGCACGGCGCGGTCCTCGGCAGCCGTCGCTACGAGCACCGGCACGATGGTCGCGCGGTGGCTGGTGCTGTGGAAGTTCTTCATGTCCAGCGCATAATCCCACACCTGGTTGAGCGCATCAGCGCCGAACTCGCGTTGGCCGACCTTGAACTCCAGCACGTAAACCGCAGCGCCAAGCACCAACAGCACGTCGATGCGCTTACCCATCCGCGGCACGGCAAACTCAAAGGCAATCAGGCCATTGCCCGGCGCTTGGGCAAGAGCCGCGCGCATGACGGTGATCTGGGCCATCCACGCGTCCCGCTGGGTGGGCTCGATGGCAAACGAAGAAGAGCGAGCGAGCCGACCCAGCACGGTGTCGTCACTCTCTGCACGGAATGCCTCGATGCTCGACGCGTAGTACGCGCGATCGAGACGAGGTATCGGATGTTGCTGGAGAGCGTCCGCCATGTCCGACCAGGGTAACATCGCAGAGCCGCTGGCACGGCATCAACAAGGAGCGGGTTCCATGGTTGCCGTCATGACCGACGTTCTCCTTTCTGAATATGAGACCCTTATCGCCGTTGTAGGCGAACACGCGTCGGACGATGAGATCGTCGCCGCCCTCGTGCGAGACGCCGATTGGACCGAACAGGGCGCTCGCGAGGTGCTCCAGATCACCCGAACGTACGGAGCCAGCATTCTCCGCAACGCGCTGGCTCTCGCCTCCGCAATGCAGATTGAGGACGGCGAAGCTGGGTTGTGATCGGCGCTGCGGGTTCCGATCACGCGAGTCTTCGGCCCCCAGCGGGGGTCGCGGAATGTCGCCAGGGTGAAGCCTGCGCTTCGCGGGCGCAACCCCCCGTGGAAGCGTCTTTCCTCATCCACTTCCCGCCCCGGCAGGGGCGGAGGAGCCAATCCCCATTCACGTCACGTGACCGCAGGCCGCTGCCACGCGCGCATGTGCATGAGCTCGCACGCACTGAAGTGTTCAGGCATCACGCGACGCGCGCAGCACGCCGAGAAAATACGTGGGCGGAAAGTCGGCCGGGTCGGTCATCGCTTCAACGCGGTTTGGACCCAACTTCCTGTTCAGGATCTCAACGCCTAGATCCCAGTCCGATCGACCGGGACTTGCGGTGAGCAGCAGGAGCGCGAACCCCGACCCTCGGCAAGGCGTGTTCGTCAACTTCGACACATCCTTGATCAGTCCGAACGCCCCCGGGTCTTGGACGGTGCTGGCAAACGTCCACAGTGTGCCGCGCTGCTTTCCGATGCGCCAGTGCTTCAGTTCAATCCATGCCGTGCGACCATCGGCCATGTGCACGGCAACATCGACTCGACCACCGTCAACCCTGACCTCTCGGTCCACACGCTCGATCCCGAGCATGTTCGCATCGCGATGAAGGAGGTGAATCAGTTCGCCCTTGAACCACCCCTCAGCCTGAAACTCGTAATAGTCGAACGTCCTCAACCGATCTGCCAACGTGGCGAAGTGCTCGCGGATGTGGGGGATGAGCGGCGAGATGGTCATGGTGCAGTCACCTCAAGCCTAATCAAGTCCTCCGTCCCGCTCCTGGCACCCATCAACGGAAGACCGCGCCGATTCCCCCCGTCCGGTAACTCCCCACCGAACACCCCCTTCGACCCCAACCCCCCAACCCAAACCCGCCCCTCCCACGCACGCCGTCCGCCCCGGCGCTCGCCTCCCCGCCGCCCTTGGTCGATGCTGCTCTTGCAAGCGCTGCCCCGCGCTCTGCGCCATCGTCCTTCTTCCCGTCCAGCCCGGCCGGTCCAACCTCGACCGCCTTCCCTTTCCACTCTCCGCCTTCCTTCCTCCCTTCCGCCTCTCCCGCCGCACACACGTCCATTTCCGACCGATCCAGAACGAACGAACCCCCGGCGGAGTATCAACACTCGCCACGCACACGCACCCGCCCCCACGCAGCGCATAACGTCCCTCTCAGACCAAACCCAGGAGCCCGTTCCATGTGCGGAATCGTCGGATACATCGGGTCCAAGCCCGCCCAGCCACTCATCCTCGAAGGGCTCAAGAGACTCGAGTATCGCGGCTACGACTCCGCCGGCATCGCCTGCATGGACAACGGCAAGATCACCGTCGTCAAAAAGGCCG
The DNA here is from genome assembly GCA_019636535.1 of Phycisphaeraceae bacterium. GTDB lineage: Bacteria > Planctomycetota > Phycisphaerae > Phycisphaerales > UBA1924 > JAHBK01. The sequence goes on from JAHBXK010000002.1 coordinate 20,869, forward strand.
GCCGCGTCGCCAACCTCGAAGCCGAACTCGCCAAGACCGGACCCCTCAAGGGCACCATCGGCATGGCCCACACCCGCTGGGCCACCCACGGCGGAGTCACCGACGCCAACGCCCATCCGCACCGCGACGACAAGGCCGGCATCGCCGTCATCCACAACGGCATCATCGAAAACTACTCCGTCCTCAAGACCTACCTGCAGGACAAGGGCCACGTCTTCAAGAGCGACACCGACACCGAAGTCCTCGCCATGCTCATCGGCGAACTCTACTCGCCCAGCGAAGGCGTCGACCTCGAAGCCGCAGTCCAGGCCGCGCTCCGCGAAGTCACCGGCGCATACGCCATCTGCGTCATGTGCGAAGGCGAGCCCGACACCATGGTCGTCGCGCGAAAGGGCGCGCCCCTCATCGTCGGCATCGGCGCGGGCGAGTACGTCGTCGCCTCCGACGCATCCGCCATCGTTGCGCACACCACCCAGGCCTTCCCCCTCGACGATTACAACGTCGTCAAGATCACACGATCCGGCTTCCGCACCAGCACCACCACCAACGCCAACGTCACGCCCAAGGTCATGCAACTCGAAATGGACCTCGAGCAGATCGAGCTCGGCCGCTTCGAGCACTTCATGCAGAAGGAAATCCACGAGCAGCCCAAGGCCGTGCGCGACTGCTTCCGCGGCCGGCTGCACAAGGAAGACGGCAAGGTCATCCTCGGCGGGCTCTCGAACTTCGCAAAGGAACTCGTCCGCGCTCGCCGCGTCGTGCTCGTCGGCCAGGGCACCGCGCTCCACGCCGCCATGATCGGCGAGTACATGCTCGAAGACCTCGCCAAGGTCCCCGCATGCGCCGAGTACGCCAGCGAGTTCCGCTACCGAAACCCCATCATCGAAGACCGTACCGTCGCCATCGCCGTCAGCCAGAGCGGCGAGACCGCCGACACGCTCGCCGCGCTCCACGAGGCACGCGACCGCGGCGCGCTCGCGCTCGGCGTCGTCAACGTCGTCGGTTCCACCATCGCGCGCGACACCGACGCCGGCGTCTACCTCCGCGTCGGCCCCGAGATCGGCGTCGCCAGCACCAAGGCCTTCACCGGCCAGGTCGCCGTCCTCACGCTCATCTCGCTCTTCATGGCCCGCCGCCGCGTCATGTCCGCCGATCAGTGCGCGCGATGGATCGAGCAACTCGAATCCATCCCCGAAAAAATCGAGCGCATCCTCGAGCAGGACGCCCGAATCCGCAAGGTCACCGAGCGCTACGTCGAACGTGACAACTGGCTCTTCCTCGGCCGCGGCTACAACTACCCGACCGCCCTCGAAGGCGCGCTCAAGCTCAAGGAAATCAGCTACATCCACGCCGAGGGAATGCCCGCCGCCGAAATGAAGCACGGCCCGATCGCGCTCATCAACGACGGCATGCCCGCCGTTTTCATCGCCAACCGCGGGCGCCAATACGACAAGGTCCTCTCGAACATCGCCGAGGTCCGCGCCCGCGGCGGCCACGTGATCGCCGTCGCAACCGAAGGCGACGACGACATCCGCCGGCACGTCGAGGACGTTCTTTACGTCCCGGAGATCATCGAGCCGCTCTCGCCGATGCTGACGGTGATTCCGCTCCAGTTAATGGCGTATCACGCGGCGGTGATTCGCGGCCACGACGTGGACAAGCCGCGGAATTTGGCGAAGAGCGTGACGGTTGAGTGATGCCCGGAATGGGGGGTGGGGGGTGTTCCACGTGGAACACCCCCTCTGCGATGCGCACGACGCTATATTTGTCTTGACAAGTTAATTTGTCATGGTGAGGTATGGTTGGGTGGATGGGCTTGCACGGCTGTGGAAAGGCGTTGCGAGGGACGCGGGCGTGTGGTAGGGTTGTGCTCGAGGATCGCGGTCGCGGTTCTCGCAACAAGGAGAGAGAGACGATGTCGGAAAGAAACTCCGCGCTGGCTGCCGCGTGCCTTTCGATCGGCTTGGTGAACGCGTGGGCGCCCGAGGCGAAGGCGGGCATGCCGGTTCAGGTGACGATCGAGTCGAACCTGCTGGGCGATGTGACGAACGCGATGCTTCTGCTCTCGAACCCGGACGCGAGTTCGGGCGTGCCGGGGTTTCTGATTGCCGATCCGGCACTGGCGGGGGGCGTGGTTCCCGGCTGCTGCCTGACATGGATGATCTTCGACGGCGTATCAGCTGCTAGTTTCGGCAGCGGGTACGCGATGCTTGGGCTGACGCAGCACACGGACGGCACGCGGAGCCTGGTCGTGAGCGGGAACAACCTGACGCACTCGCACGGGCTGAGTTTTGAGCAGGCGTTTCCCGGCTGGACGGAGGGCGCTCTGATCGACGAACTGCTGTCGGGCGGAGCGGGCGGCGAGGCGTTTCTTCGGACCAACTTCGCCGTGCTGTTCACGCCGCACGGGGCGGAGGCGGACGCGGTGAGTTTCTCGCTGGGTGCGCCGTTCGGGACGTTGAGGCTGGATGTCACGGTGATTCCGTCGCCCGGGGTCGGGGCGCTGGTGTCGCTGGGGTTGATCGGTCTGGTTCGGCGTCGCCGGGTGTCGTGAAGCTCAGCGTCTGCATGATCGTGCGGAACGAGGAGGGCCGGCTGGCCCGCGCGGTGGAGTCGGTGCGCGGGGTGGCGGACGAGGTGGTCGTCACGGACACGGGCTCTACGGACGGGACGGCAGCGCTGGCGGAGCGGCTGGGGGCGCGGGTGACACACTTTGAATGGTGCGATGACTTTGCGGCCGCGCGGAACGCGTGCGCGGCTGCCGCGCGCGGGGAGTGGATTCTGTGGCTGGACGGGGATGAGCGGCTGAAGCCCGGGAGCGGCGGGGCGCTGGTTGCGGAGCTTTGGGCGAAGAACGTCATCGCGTATCAGATGCTGCGTGAGGAGTTTGTGTCGGAGGATGCGGGGGAGCCGATCGGCGAGATGCACGTGATGCGGCTGATGCGACGGGATCTCCCGTTGAGGTTCGTGGGGCGGATTCACGAGCATCCGTCGCCGTGGCCGGTGGACCTGGCGTTGCGGACCGGTCGGCGTGTGCATCTATCGTCAGCGCGGTTGCAGCACTGGGGGTACACGGCGGAGCGGCTGCCGGAGAAGTGTGCGCGGGCCGCGCGGCTGTGCGAGATGGAGTTGCGTGAGCGGCCCGGGCAGTTGTACTACTTGATCGAGCTGGCGCGGGCGCTGCTGCAGATCAACACGGCTGAATCGGTCACGGCGGCGGAGGGGCCGTTGCGTGAGGCGACGGCGATCATGCTGTCGCACCGGGATGATCCGACGCCGCCGATGCCGCTGGTGAGCGGGCTGATCGAGCAGTTGCTGGCGATACGTGAGAGCCGGGCGGTGGACGTGGACGGGTTGCTGGAACTGGCGGGGAGGTGGTTTCCGCGGAACGTGCCGCTGGTGTGGGCGACTGCGCGGGTGAGGTGTGAGCGGGAGGAGTGGGGCGAGGCGGAGCGGCTGCTGCGCCGGTTGATCGAGATGATTCGGAGCGGGGATCACGACCGGTTTGCGCCGTTCGATCCGCGGCTGCGTGAGGACGCGCCCTTCAATCTGGGTGTGTGCCTGGTTCGGCGGGCCGCGCTGGACGAAGCGGAGGCGGTGTTTGCGGGGTTGGTCGGGAGCGCGAGGCGCGGGGCGGACGCGCAGCGGAACCTGGAGGCGATTCGATCACTGCGCCGGCGCTTTGGGGCGTAGGTCGGTACGGCGTCGGCGGAAGGAGGCGAGGGGGGAGAGCGCGAGGATCGCGGCGGCGGGAGGCGCGGGGATGGTGAGGACGAAGGCGCCGATGATGGAGTCGTTGCCGCCGGAGGTTGGGTTGCCGGCGGTGATGAAGGTGTTGATCTGCAGGGTGTAGGTTTCGCCGGGCGTGAGCATGACCGGGCCGGGGCCGAGGGGGTTGAAGGCCGAGTCGCGGAGCGTGACCGAGCCGGCGTCTGCGCCGGCGATGGATCCGGTGCGCGCGATGAAGGCCTGGAAGGGAACGGCGCCGTCGAAGACGACGGAGGTGGAGAGGTTGATGCTGGAGGAGATGCTGCCGGAGTAGTTGACGGTGTCGAAGGTGGCGAGGGCGAAGATGTCGACGAGGAAGCCTCCGTCGCCGGCGGTGTCGATTCGGTTGACGGCGATGCTGACGGTGAGGTCGGCGACGACGTTGAGGCCGTCGCCGATTCCGCCGCTGGTGGTTCCGCCGCCGCCGTCGGCGAGGACGGTTCCGAACGGACCGCCGTTGTTGAAGCCCATGAGCGGGGCGTTGTCGGAGTTGCGAGTGGCATCGCCGCTGGCGAAGCCTGTGTACGGGGCGATGCCGAACGTTGTCGCGGAGAGGGCGGGCGCGGAGATGGCGGCGAGGCCGAGGACGGCCGAGAGCGAGGAACGGACGGGGAACATTGGGGAGCCTCCGGAGAGAGTGGTGTGTGAGCGCGGGTGGTGCGTCTCACTCTCCGCCGGGCCGGCAGGGGCAGCGTACACGCGCGTGGCGTGGGGATGCAAGGGGAAAGTTGCGTGCGGGTGCATGCGGCGCACGACGGGGTTGGTCGGGCGAGAGGTGGGACGTGGTCCAAGCGCTTGTGCGACAAGGCGTAGCGAGCGGCGTTTGCGCGCTGGTTCGTGAGGCGATCGGGAGGGGTCAGGGTTCGCGACCGTCGGGCGGAGCGGGGGGAGAGTCGGCGAGGGCTTGCCAGCGGTCTGCGCTGGCATGGTCGTCGAGTCGGCGGTGGAGCGTGGCGATGAGTTGCGCGAGGCGCGTGGCGTCTGGGGATCGCGGGTCGGGGAGGTCGCGGTAGTTCCGCTCGAGTGCTTCGATGGCGCGGTCGGGACGGCCCTGCGCGATGAGCGACTGGGCGAGGTATCCGGAGACGGTGAGGACTTCGCGCGAATCGGCGCCGCGGATGACGCGGAGGCGTTCGAGCGTTTCGCGGAGTTGCGCGGCGGCGGGCTCGTTTCGTTCGGCGCGCATGAGGGCGATGCCGAGATTGGCTTCGGCCTCGAGGGTTCGCCAGTGGTTGCGGCCGTGGCTGAGTCGCAGTCGCGGGATGAGGTCCTGGTATGCGGCGATGGCCTGGTCGTGCTGGCGGAGGCGGAAGAGCGCGCCGGCGACTTCGTTGAGCGCGGCGTGGGTGAACTCGTGGTTCGGGCCGAGGGAGGAGCGGGCGGCGTCGGCGACGGCGCGGAAGCCGGCGAGGGCCTGCTGGAAGTGCGCGGTCGCGGCGGCTTCGTCGTTGGAATCGCGGCGGGCGCGCATGGCGCGCTCGTGGGCGATGAGGGCGAGGTTGTGAGACGCGATGAGGGTGTCGAGGTGGGCGGGGCCGAGGACGCGGGCTCTGTCGGCGAGGACGGTGCGGTACTCGCGTTCGGCGTTGTCGAGGTCGCCGGCGTGCTTGAGAGCGCCGGCGAGTTGGTTGCGAGCGGAGAGGGTGAGGGGATCGTCCGGGCCGCGGAGGCGGGTTTGGCGGTCGAGCGCTGCGCGGAGGTCTGCGACGGCTTCGGGGGAGGGGCGCTGGCGGTAGCGGGCCTCACCGAGCTGGAGTTCGGCGGCGGCGAGGTCGAGGGAATCGGCGAGGCCGAGTTGAGAGCCCAAGCGCGTGGCGATGTGGAGCTGGGCTTCGGCCTGGGCGGGTCTGCCGATGCCGAGGTAGGCGCGGCCCATGACCCTGCGGACGTGGAACTCGACGGCGGGCTGGTCGGCGAGGTGGGGGTGCTGCGCACCGGCGGCACGGTCGAGGAGCGTCACGAGCTGGACATCGGGGCCGTCGAGGGTAGGGTCGAGCCTGCCGAAGAGGTCGTCGTCGATGAAGCCGAAGGCGGCGGTGGCGAGGTCGCGTTCGAGGCGGAACTGCTCACGGGCTTGCTCGGCGGAGCGCCGGGCGTCGGCCTCCGCGCGGGCGAGGATGATGGAGACCGTGGTGGCGGCGGCGAGGAGGGTGACGAAGGAGGACGAGCCGATGAGCGCTGCGCGGTGGCGTGCAGCGAACTTGCGGAAGCGGTAGGCGGCGGATTCGGGCCCGGCGGAGAGGGGGAGACCGTCGAGGTAGTTGCGGATGTCGTGTGCGAGGTCGAGCGGGGAGGCGTAGCGGCGGTTGCGGTCCTTGCGCATGGCCTTGAGCGGGATCCACTCGAGTTCGCGGGCAAGGAGGGAGCTGAGTCTGCGGGCGTCGGAGCCGCGTGCGCGTGCGACGGACTCGGCGAGGCCGTCGGCGTGGTTGGTGAGGCGTGTGCTTGGGCGCGGGGGCTCGACTTCGCGGATGACGCGGCGGATTTCGTCGTAGCCGCGGCTGCGGAGGGTTTGCGGGTCGAAGGGGACGCCGCCGGTGAGGAGTTCGTAGAGGAGGACGCCGAGGGAGTAGACGTCGGTGCGTGTGTCGATGTCGATGGCGCCGGCCTCGGCCTGCTCGGGGCTCATGTACTCGGGGGTGCCGATGATCTGGCCGGTCTGTGTGAAGATGGTTTTGTCGGTGAGGGTGTGGCTGATGGCCTTGGCGACGCCGAAGTCGATGATCTTGACGGTGCCGCGGGCCGGGTCCGCGGGTTGCGTGGTGGTGGGCGGGATTGAGCCGGAGGAGATGGGGGGCTGGGCGTCGGGCGGGCTGACGAGGACGTTGCTGGGCTTGATGTCGCGGTGGATGACGCCCTTGTGGTGGGCGTGCTGGACGGCTTCGCAGACGTTGAGGAAGAGGGCGAGGCGCTGGGGGATGGTGAGTCGGTGGCGGTCGCAGTAGTCGGTGATGGGCTCGCCGCGGACGAACTCCATGACGAAGAAGGGGCGCGAGCCCATGGAGGGAGGCGTGACGCCGCCGTCGAGGACGCGCGCGATGTTGGGGTGGTCCATGACGGCCAGGGCCTGGCGCTCCTGCTCGAAGCGGGCGATGACCGCGGCGGAATCCATGCCGGGCTTGATGACCTTGAGGGCGACGCGTTGGACCATGGGCCCGCGCCGCTCGGCGAGGTAGACGATGCCGAAGCCGCCGGCGCCGATGATGCTGATGAGGCGGTAGGGGCCGACGAGTTCGCCGGCGTGTGGCGTTGGTCCGTCGGGAGCGTTGAAGGGTGGTGGAGGAGGGGGGGCGGGGGGCGCGCCGGAGGTGGGGCGTTCGTCCGGGGCGGGGTTGGGGTCGCCCTCGCGGGTGAAGCCGGTGGGCGGGTCGTTGGCGCGGGCCATGAGCGGGAGCGTAACGCGCGTGGGGAGGGGTGGGTTGGTGGGCGTGGGACGGGTGAGCCATGCGCCGCGGTGAGGCGTGTCACCGGGGCGGAGGGCGATATGCCGGGTGTCTGCGCCCATAACCAGTCGCACGAGTCGGTGTCACTGTTCCCACGCGGCTACCTTCCAGAGGCACCGAGCACCCTTGCTATGCCAACTAATCGGTTGGTGGAGATGTTGGCCATCCGGTGAGATCGTTACATGGCCCCTCACATGGCCCTCGGGGAGCCAAACTACGAGCACGACCAGTCCAGGAACCGGTGAAGTCGCGTGCAATCGAGCCAATTGATGACTTGCTTCGCGTTGCCCTCCCCTTAGCCCGATGATCGGAACCTGAGTCTCGAATCCCGTTGCGATCTGCACGTTGCAAAGATCCTCCACGCTGAGTGGGAACGCTTGTGGCACATCGACTTTCCAAGCCATTTGATCGAATCGAACTTGAAACGGCTCGGCGAAAGGAACGCGACAGACTGCCAACTCGACAGGATCCTCAGCGGGAATCAACCTCATCCAGTTACCCCAGCGTGTGCCGGGCGGAAAGATAACCCAAGTTACGACCACAAGTGCCAGACCGATCGCACCTACGACCGATGACAGACCCGCACCCTTCCGCCGAACACGATCTCCATCGTGCGTAGACAATCCACACTCAGAACAAGTCGGCACGCTCGCAGGCACTGGATAGCCGCAACGAACGCACTGACCCATTGCTCGGAGGGTCACCCTTCGCAATCGAACGCTCCGGAATTCTGAGCTGAGCAAGTACACACCCGCCATGGAGAGCCAAGCAATGACTGCTTGCGCGATGGTCATCCCGGGCGCGAGGTAGTCGCCACCGCTCCAATCCCGTTGCGCACTGAGCATCCAAGCGACCGCGGCGACAGGGAGCGTCACAGTCGTGGCCACGCACAGAGCACGAGTGCGAATGCGATCGGCGCTTACTTGCAGCCATCGAGTGTGACGGATGTTGCCGTGCGACATCTCTCGATTCACACGCAGCCACCGCACAGACTCGACAAGACACACGAAGGCCAGCATCCATAGCAGGATCGTCGCGGACTGCTGGAGCCCGATGCCTTGTGTTATGGACCATGCCCCCATCTGCGTCCAGTACTCCGTTGCTCGCTCACCCAGCCATTCAGGAGGGAAGGTTATCGACGTAAGCCGAGCGTAGAACTCCGGCGTGCCGTCGCTGCAGCGATCCGCGCCAACAACGCCCACTCGGGCGATGTGCGCGGCCCACATCAATCTGAAGTAGTTCGCGCAAGATATCGCTGTCCACGCAAGTACCGCCGACAACGCCGCAGCGAAGCATCCGATGCTACGTCCATGCCGAAATGTGGTGCGACCATTCATTGGAAGAAAGCAAAGACTCCCAGACGCTTGCCCGGGAGCTTTGAGCGATTGTGGCAAGTACCCAAGTCAGTACCAGTACTGCGGCTTGCAGTTGACGTTGCATCCTTGTGGTGGTCCGGGAGGGTTGCCGCTCGGATATTGTGGGTTGTACGGTCCCGTACACCCCGCTCCGGGGTCGCAGCCTGCCGGTGTGTAATCACAACGAGTCTGAGTCGGTACAGGGGTTGTACCTGGCGGCACAGTTCGAGTATCCGGTCGAGTGCAAACGCAGCCACCCTGTCCGACAGGTCTGCAATTGTAAGGTGCTCCGCCACCTTCCGGGGTGGCGGGAGCGACCGCAGGAGTGAGCGGCCACTGAGGACCTCCACCGGGCGGTGTGTCCTTCCACCCGGGCGCCGCCATGTAGTTACACCCGTTCCTTCCGAAGAACTTAGCACCGGCATTGACCCAAGCTGCGTTATGCACGCTCAGCAGTGGCCGTGCGTCCATGTCCGATGTGAGGTCGTATGGCCCCGCGACGTTGCCGTTGACCGCGTCGATGAGCACGAAGGCGTCGGGCAACTTGATGAGCACCACCGGCAACTGGCCGTAGACGGCGAAGTGGGCGTCGAGGCGCTCGACGCTGATCGAATCGTCGGCCAACTCCGCCGAGGCGACCACTTCGAGCCATGCGTAGACGCTTTGGGCGAAGGTGTCGGCCTTGCTCTCTTCGCCGGTGATCAGGCTGCGGGCTTCTGAGGCACCGGTTGCCTGCGCCACCCAGTTCGGCGCGCTCACCGCCAAGGCCGCGATGATGAGGTGTTCGGGTGTCATTGATCACCATGAGGTCGAGCCGCCCAGGGTTATATTGCGCATCGTGATGCCTGGTTGCCGATTGGGCGGGTGCGGGGGATGGGCGGGGCTCAGTTGGCGCGGGGTTCGGTGAGCGGTTTGATGCGCTGGATGGTGGTGCCGAGTGATTTTCGCATCGCGTTGCGCTCGAGTGTCCCCTGCCCTCGCGCTTATCTGGCAAGGGATTGAAGGACATCGACGCCTCGCGATGCTCGACTTCGATGGCACGAGAGGCGGATGTCGGCGGGCGGGAACGTGGAGCACGCTTACAGCGTGCGAGCGCTTGGTTGGGCCGGTTACCCCGGCTGTCGTTGCGCTCCAGCCGGGGCTACTGACGTCCAGCCCTGCGGGCTGGGGAAGAGCATCGGCAGGGATGCCGATGCCACGAGCGTCCATTACCACGGGCTGGGGAAGGCGCCTCGGTGGGGTGTCGATGCCACGGGATCGCTACCCTGCCCGAGGGCGGGTTGATCGAGTGCTGTACCGGAGGCTTCCATGCCGTCGTTTGCCGTGCCTGCTCCCGCAACCGCTGATGTTGGATTGGTTGGCCTGGCCGTGATGGGCGCGAATTTGGCGCTGAACATGGCGGATCACGGGTTCAAGGTGGCGGTGTACAACCGGACGACGTCGGTGACGGAGGAGTTTGTTGCGGGGAACCCGGTGGAGGTGATCGGTGCGGGCGGGGCGCTGGTGCCGGGGGCGGAGTTGAAGGACTTTGTGGCGAGCATCAAGCGGCCGCGGCGGATCGTGATCCTGGTGAAGGCGGGGGTGGGGACGGACGCGGTGATCGACTCGCTGGTGCCGCACTTGGAGGCGGGGGATTTGGTTGTCGACGGGGGGAACGCGGAGTGGACGGACACGGTGCGGCGTGAGCAAGCGCTTGCGGCCAAGGGGTTGTTGTTTGTGGGGTCGGGGGTGAGCGGCGGGGAGGAGGGGGCGCGGTTCGGGCCGTCGCTGATGCCGGGGGGGAAGCCGGAATCGTGGAAGTTGCTGGAGCCTGTGTGGAAGGCGATCGCGGCGAAGGTGGACGCGAAGACGGGGAAGCCGATCGCGGGGGCTGCGCGCGGGAAGCCGGTGCCGAAGGACGCGGGGGTGCCGTGCACGACGTACATCGGGCCGGGGGGTGCGGGGCACTACGTGAAGATGGTGCACAACGGGATCGAGTACGGGGACATGCAGTTGATCTGCGAGGCGTACCACTTCATGCGCGACGTGCTGGGGATGAGCAACGCGGAGATGGCGGGGACGTTTGCGGATTGGAACGCGGGGGAGTTGGACAGCTTTCTGATCGAGATCACGGCGGACATTCTGCGTCAGAAGGACCCGGCCACGGGGAAGGACTTCGTGGACGTGGTGCTGGACGCGGCGGGGCAGAAAGGGACGGGGAAGTGGACGATCAATAGCGCGCTGGACCTGGGTGTGCCGGTGCAGACGATGGCGGAGGCGGTGTTTGCGCGGACGATCAGTTCGATGAAGGGGGAGCGCGTGGCGGCGTCGAAGGTGATCAAGCCGCCGGCGCGGCACCATCATGATCAGTCGCACCCGCCGCAGAAGGACTGGATTGGGTGTGTGCGGGAGGCGCTGTACTGCTCGAAGATCTGCTCGTATGCGCAGGGGTTTGCGCTGATGCAGGCGGCGGGGAAGGCGAACGAGTGGGGGCTCAAGTTGGGGGAGATCGCGATGATCTTCCGGGGCGGGTGCATCATCCGGGCGCAGTTCTTGCAGAAGATCTTCGAGGCGTATCAGCGGGACGGGGGGCTGCCGAATTTGCTGGTTGATCCGTACTTTGCGGGTGTGATCGAGAAGTATCAGGCGAACTGGCGGGCGGTGGTGGCGCGGTCGGCGGTGGAGGGGGTGCCTGTGCCGGCGTTTGCGTCGGCGTTGTGCTATCTGGACTCGTATCGCACGGAGCGGCTGCCGGCGAACCTGTTGCAGGCGCAGCGGGACTACTTTGGGAGCCACACGTACGAGCGGACCGATCAGGCAAGGGGCGAGTTCTATCACCTGGAGTGGACGACGGCGGGTCGTCCGGAGCGGAAGGCCTGAGGGGCGAGGGAGCACAGGCGGGACGCCTGTGCCACCTGAGAAGGAAGATCGCTGCGCGAGGCGTTGAACGAGCGGGAGCATGATGTCGGCCGCACCGAACCAACACTTTCTTGCGAGGGGAGCGCCCGGTGCGCTTGGTCGCCTGTGCACGGCGGTGCGGGTGATGGGCGTGGGGCAGGGGTCGGGGTCATCGGCGGTTCGGACGGAGCGGCTGATGATCCGGCCGCTGCGGGAGATGGATGCGCGGGAGTTTGTGCGGGCGGTGGGGTCGAGCCGGGCGCATCTGGAGCGGTTCATGCCGCTGCACATTCCGGGTGAGGACGATGCGGCGCTGTTTGCGCGGCAGTTGAGGCAGTGTGAGGCGGGGGACGCGACGGGGCGGGACTGGCGGCGGGGGGTGTTTGACTCGGACGGGCGGATGGTGGGTGGGGTGAACCTGAACGACGTTCGGCGGGGGCTGGAGAACCGGGCGGAGTTGACGATCTGGATCGCGGCGGAGAGCGCGGGGCGCGGGTATGGGCGGGAGGCGCTGGCGGCGACGATCGGGGTGGCGTTTGCGCCGGAGGCGGGGTATGACGGCGTGGGTCGGGGAGCGTCGGGCGGGCTGGGGCTGGACCGGATCTCAGCGCTTGTGTCGCACGACAACGAGGCGTGCGTGCGGCTGCTGAGCCGGCTGGGGTTCAACCGGTCGGCGGGCGCGAAGGGGGTGGAGATCACGATCGGCGATCGGCGCGTGGCGCACGATGAGTATCGGTTGTGGGCGCGCGTGGGCGTGCTGGAGGCGAAGCCGCTTGGCGCTTTCCCGGCGAGCGTGGGGGAGTCGTACCGAAGGATCGAGCAGGTGGAGCGGCGGGCGGAGCACCGGCGGTTCTGATCGCGAGCGTGCGGGGAAGGGCGGTTGGACGTACGCTGCGGGGGCATGTCGGTCACCGCCGCGCAGAGTTTGGCCTTGGCCGTGGGAGTCGGCGCTGCCGTCAGCCTGCTGTCGTCGCGTGCGCGCGTGCCGGCGATCCTGCCGCTGCTGGCGGCGGGGCTGGCGCTGGGGCCGAGCGGGGTGGGGCTGATCGACTCGTCGGGGCTTGGTGGCGGGCTGCGGGCGATGGTGGCGGTGTGCATCGGGCTGCTGGTGTTCGAGGGTGGGCTGCACCTGGATCGGCGGGCGCTGGGGCAGAGCCCGCGAGCGGTGCGCGGGTTGTTGACGATCGGGGCGTTCGTGACGTGGGCGGGCGCCTCGGCGGTGGCGCACTACGCGGCGGGGCTGGACTGGCCGATCGCGGTGGTGCTGGGGGCGGTGTTCATCGTGACTGGGCCGACGGTGATTCAGCCGATTCTGCGGCGGGTGCGGCTGTCGCCGCGGCTGCACACAGCGCTGAGCGCTGAGGCGATTCTGAACGATCCGATCGGGGTGATCGCGACGGTGACGACGCTGGAGGTGATGAGTGTGTATCTGTCGGGGGGGATGAGGCTGGAGGCGGGAGAGCAGTGGTGGGGGATCGCGTGGCGGTTTGTGCTGCCGATGCTGGGTGGGCTGGGGGTGGGCGCTGCGGCGGGGCTGGTGGCGTGGGGGATCATCCGCGGTTGCGCGCGGTTTGGGGTGGTGCTGCACGGGGGGCAGATGAACCTGTTTGCGCTGGCGGGGTGCATGATCGCGTTCGGCGCGGGGGAGGCGGTTGCGCGCGAGGCGGGGCTGGTGGCGGCGATCGTGTGCTCGATCGTGCTGGCGAACACGCGGTTCCCCGGCACGCGGCAGGTTCACGAGTTCAAGGAGACGCTGGCGACGATCTTCGTGGGGATGTTGTTTGTGCTGCTGGCGTCGGGGTTCGACGTCTCGAAGTTGGGCGGGGTGACGTGGCGCGACGCGGCGTTCGTGGCGGGGCTGTTGCTGCTGGTTCGGCCGGCGTGCGTGTTCTTGTCGGCGCGGGGGTCGGCGTTGAACATTCGGGAGAAGGTGTACGCGTGCTTCATGCAGCCGCGGGGGATCGTGGCGGTGTCGGTGGGCGTGCTGGTGGCGCGGCACTTCGGGGAGTTGGCGGCGGGGTTGGAGGACGGCGCGGGGCTGGTGGACCCGGCGCGGCTGGCGGCCGATGCCGCGCGTGTGGAGGTGCTGACGTTCATGGTGGTGGGGGTGACGGTGCTGTTTGCGGGCGTGTTGGCGTCGCCGGTGGCGCGGTGGCTGGGGGTGGCGGCGGGGCGACCGGACGGGGTGGTGATCGTGGGTGCGCACCGGCTGGGGCGCGACCTGGGCGAGAATCTGGCGCGGGCGGGGACGCGAGTGCTGCTGATCGACACGAACGCGGAGCGGCTGTCGCAGGCGGATGGGTCGCTGGTCGGGACGCTGTCGGCGGACGCGACGGACGGGCGGGAGTTGGATGAGGGCGTGTCGACGAGCGAGTACGGGTGGTGCTATGTGTGGACGGGGAACGCGGTGGTGGATCGTGTGGCCGCGCGGTGGGCGATGGAGCGGTTTGGGTCGGAGAGCGTGTTTGTGTGGCCGGGATCGCCGATGGCGGGGGGTGGTGAGGTTGCGCAGGGGCCGGCGGGCCGGGCGCTGGTGGGGGTGATGAGCAAGCGCGGGTTGCTGAGGGTGGTGCGCGAGTTGGAAGATGGAAGGTTGGTGGTGCGCGCGGTTGGCGCGGGGGAGGCGCCGCCGGAGGAGTGCGTGGTGCTGGCTCGCGTGCGGAAGGGGAGGCCGCTGCCGCCGGAGGGCGGAGGTGTGAGCAGCGCGGGGGCAGAGACGCGGATCGAACTGGTGGCTCGACCGAGCGCGGATCGCGGTGATTGGAGCGAGCGGGACGCGTGAACGGGCGCGGGTGGGCGTGGCGCGGCTCAGGCGTTCTCGTCGTGATCGGGATCGGACTCGGAGGGTGGCGCGTCGGGTGGCTGGGCGGGCGGCAGCGCTGAGGGGTGTGGGAGGATGGGTGCGACGGGGACCTCGGCCGCGGGCTCGGCGGAGTTTGGGGTTGCGGCGGGGTTGGGTGCGGAGGACTGTGCGGATGCCTGCGCGGCTTCGCGAGCAGCGCGATCGGCGGCGACCTGCGCAGCGGCCTCGGGGACGGGGGTCGGTCGCTCCTTCCAGAAGATGGAGTCGAGTGCGCAGCCGTTGATTCGGTTGTAGACCTCGAGGGTGCGTTCGTCGTTGACGGTGACGGGGACACGCGCGCGGATGACGCCCTGCCACGGGTTGTACCAGAACTGGGCGAGGTGATCGCCGACGGTCATGCGGACCTGCGGGTGGAGGAACCCGGCCTCTTCGGGGGCCGCGATCTCGACCCAGGGTCGGTGCGGGCTGACGAGGTTGTTGACGGGGGGTCGGCCGTCGAACCAGTTGGGATCGATGGTGACGGGCCAGCCGCGGCTGTTGAGGGTGGTGGAGTTGGTGGCGGCGCGGTAGCGGAGTTCGGTTTCAAGCCGGAGGACGGCGGCGGCGGATCGCTGGATGAGGTCCTCTTCCTCGCGCTGGTGACGGCGGTAGAGGAACACCCCGCCGATGACGGCGGTGAGGACGAGCAGCAGCGCCAGGTCGCGGATCCATCGCACGGGAGGCCCCGGTGTGAGCGTGCTGTCGGAAGGGAACGAGGACAGCGCGCACGGAGGAGGGATCGGCGTGCGAAAGGCGCAGCATGGGGTGGAAATCGGGGGGAGGGTGCGGTGGGTGCGGGTTGGGGGGTGGGCGCGGGCTGGCGCGGTTGGGTGGGGGGTGCGGCCGATACACTCGGCCGTGGCGTGGCGGGTTTCGTGCGGAGGGGAGGGTGTGAAGGGGCGTATGAGCGCGATCGAAGTCCGACAACTGTCTTGCGGGATGCCGCTGATCGTGGAGCCGATGTCCGGCGTGCGGTCGGTGGGCGTGTCGTGGCTGATTCCGGCTGGGAGTTCCACGGACCCGGAGGACAAGCAGGGGTTGTGTTCGATCCTGACGGAGATGTTGATGCGCGGGGCGGGGGACCTGGACTCGAGGGCGCAGGCGGACGCTCTGGACCGTGTGGGCGTTGCGCGGTCGTGCGAGCCGACGACGCATCACATCCGTCTGGGGTTTGCGTTGACGTGGGATCGGCTGGGGGATGCGCTGGGGCTGATGACGGACATGGTCCGCCGGCCGCGGCTGGAGGAGTCGTCGGTGGAGCCGGCTCGGCAGTTGGCGCTGCAGGCGCTGGAATCGCTGGCGGATGATCCGCAGCAGCGTGCGATGATCGCGTGCAAGGCTCGGCACGCGGAAGCGCCGTACAACCGGTCGGGGATGGGGACGGAGGAGGGGCTCGGGCGGGTGACGCGCGCGGACGTGGTGGCACACTGGGGTGCGCGGGCGCGGCCGGTGGGGAGCGTGCTGGCGATCGCGGGGGCGGTGGGGGGGATGGGGGGCGGGATGAGCGTGGACGAGATCGCGGTGCGGCTGGACAGGCTGCTGGGTGATTGGAGCGGCGGGGCGGATGCGCCCGGGGCGGACGGCGGGGCGCTGAAGGGGACGTTTCACCACGAGATGGACGACTCGGCGCAGGTTCAGATCGTGCTGATGCACGATGCTCCGGCGGAGAAGAGCGAGGACGCCGCGCTGGAGCGGGTTGTCTCGGGGGTGTTGAGCGGGGGGATGTCGTGCCGGTTGTTCACGGAGGTTCGGGAGAAGCGCGGGTTGTGCTACTCGGTGAGCCAGGGGTATGCGGCGGACAAGGACTGGGGGCGGTGCGTGGCGTATGTGGGGACGACGCCGGAGCGTGCGCAGCAGTCGCTGGAGGTGTTGTGCGCGGAGTTGGACCGGATCGAGGGTGCGGAGGGTGCGGTGACGGCGGAGGAGTTTGAGCGGGCGGTGATCGGGATTCGGAGTTCGATCGTGATGTCGGGAGAATCGACGGGCGCGCGGGCCGGGGCGCTGGCGATGGATCAGTTCAAACTTGGTCGGGCGCGGACGCTCGAAGAGGTGGAAGCGCGTTACGCGCGGATGACGCTTGGCGAGGTGAACGGTTATCTGTCGCGTCGGGTGAGCGTGCCGCGGACGATCGTTACGCTGGGTCCGTCGGCGCTGTCTGGGGCGAGCGCGTCGAGCGCGGGGTGAGTGGGCGGGGGAGGGATGTGTGCGAATGCGCCGCGTGTTTGTGGCGATCTGCGGCGATCGTGTGGGGATCGCATTGCGATCGTGATGGGATGGTGAGGGCGTGCGGGGGAGTGATGGGGAGCGGCGGGTGCGTGGCGGTGGAGGCTGTCATAGATGGAAGGGATTGAGCGCTGCGCGCTCGACGGGCGCGTGTGCGCGGTTGGTGATGCGTGTTGGCAGCGCGAAGAGTGTTGCGTGCGCGAGCGCTGCGGAGCGTTCGGTGATGCGTGCGATGGCGCGCGAGTTGGCGGGCGCTGAGGATCGCGATTGGTGATCGCGATGGGGCGCGAAAAAAAATTCTGGTCGTCTTCGTGGATAACTTTCCGACAGGCAGAGGGGTTGGCGCGCGCGTGAAAGGTGATCGGGAGGGAGGTTGATGGTGAGTGTTGGAGGTGGAGCGAGCGACTTGCGCGGAGTTGAACGCGCGATGATCGCGACCGTGTGCTCGCGCGGAATCGCCGAGAAAACAAGGTGGTTTCGTGCGCAGCGCGCGTGTGCGTGCGCGGAGGAGGGCGCGTCGCGCGCGCGTGCGATGGCGCGGACGGAGTGCGCGCGGATGCGTGGTGATTGACGAGCGGAGGGTGTGAGGGCGCGGGTGCGCGGTTGTGGAAGGCCGACCTGTCGGCTTGCACGGTTGACACAAGGTGGTGTATGTTCTCCACGTAGTGCTCAAGGTGTTGGAGTGTTCGATCCGATACCAAGGGCGGTTGTGTGACGCGGATCGCGGCGCTCAGTGGCCGTCGCGGACCGTGAGTGTTTCAAGTCTCAGTTGCTCGAGGAGTACCAGATCATGGCCAAGAAGAAAGCTGCAAAGAAGAAGACCGCGAAGAAAGCCGCGAAGAAGAAGACCAAGAAGAAGTGAGTCCTGTCGAGCGATCGACCAGGAAGAACTCCACCATCCGCCGCTGAATAAGCGGCACATCGGACGGAGCGAACGGCTCGCAAGGGCCGAAGCCCGTGGGAACAAGTTAGCCACTGGACCTTGCGGGGTCGGCCACGAGCCGACCCCGCGGTCGTTTTGGAGTGCCGATCGAACGGGAGGGTCGCAAGGACCGTGCGGTCGCACACGTTGGGGTTTGTCCATCTATCCTCTGCCCATGCCAGAAGGCCCGATGCAGTCAGGTCCATCCGCTTCGAACGCCGTGAGCGCGCCTTCGGGCGCGGGAGGGGCGTCGGCTGGTGCGGGAAGCGCGGGGCGCGGGGGGAGTGGGGGGAGTGGGGCGCAACCCGAGCACAGGGCGGGTGAGTCCCCCAAGGAGACGGTGATCTCGATCGTGATCGCGTTCGCGATGGCGTTCGTGTTCCGGGGGTTCGTGGTGGAGGCGTTCGTGATCCCGACGGGGTCGATGGCGCCGACGCTGCTGGGGCAGCACATGCGGTTTCACGAGCCGAGCACGGGGAACGACTGGGCGGTCGGTCCGTGGCAGTCGAGCCCGCGCTCGCCGACGGACTACCTGGCGGTGCAGGAGAACGTGCTGGTTCACGACCCGATGTCGGGCGCGGAGCAGGCGTCTCGGCGCGTGTCGCTGCGGTCGGGGGATCGGATCCTGGTGTTGAAGTACCTGTACGCGGTGTCGCCGCCGAAGCGGTTTGACGTGGCGGTGTTCAAGGACCCGCACGACACGCACTTGCAGTCGCCGGGACGGTTGGCGGACAATTACATCAAGCGGCTGATCGGGCTGCCGGGGGAGCAGATCGCGCTGGTGGACGGGGACGTGTTCGTTCGGAAGCCTCGGGCGGACGATCCGCCGTATGACCCGCGGACGGCGTGGACATTGGAAGGATGGCGTGTTGCGCGAAAGCCGGCGGTGGTTCAGCGGGCGGTGTGGCAGCCGGTGTTCGACACGTCGATGGCGCCGGTGCCCGCGGCTGGGGGGTTCCAGCGGCCGTGGCGGAGTGCGGACGCGGGTTGGCGGTTCGACGCGGAGCGTGTGTATGAGTGGAGGCCGGGGGGAGGATCGGGTGGGACGACGACGCGGCTGGTGTTTGATCAGGAGCGTGTGCGGCATCCCGGCGGGCGCGGGCGCGATGCTGCGTATTGGGCGCTGACGGACTCGTATCCGTACAACGAGTCGCCGCTGTCTTCGAAGGACCCGTTTCAGCAGCGTCAGTTCTCGGTGCCGGACGTTCGAGTTCGGGCGGGGATCGAGCCGGTGGAGAGCGGGGCGGTGACGGTGGCGGCGGTGGTGGAGGTTCACCGGCACGAGTTTCGGTTGGAGATCGAGGGTTCGGTTGCGCGGCTTCGTGTGCGGAAGCCGACGGGGGAGGCGGGTGTGATGGTGTGGGAGACGCTGGGGGAGGCCGATGTCGCTCCGTTGACGGCGGGGCGGGTGACGAACGTGGAACTGTGGCACGTGGACCAGTCGTTGCGGGCGTATGTGGATGGGCGGCTGGTGATCGGGCCGGTGGGGATGGACTGGTCGATCGCGGAGCGGTTTCGGTTTTCGACGGGTCGTCGGCTAGAGGAGGTGCTGGCGAAGCAGGCGAACGGATCGCGGCACAACGTGCTGGACGATCCGTCGCTGTATCGGTACAGCAGGCCGCTGGTTCGGTGGGAGTTGGCGGGGGGATCGGGGGGAGGCGGTGCGGTGGGCGTGCGGATGCACGGCGTGGCGGTGGACCGGGATCTTTACTATCGGCCGGACTCGGACAGCCCGTTTTTGCACGACGTGCCGGGGCTGGCGACGTCGCCGTTTGCGCCGGTGCGTTTGAACGCGGATCAGTTTTTCTGCTGCGGGGACAACTCTCCGCAGTCGCTGGATGGTCGGCTGTGGGGCGCGCCGGACCCGTGGGTGGCGCGTGAGTTTGGCGGGGATTGGGGCGTGGTGCCGCGCGAGTTGCTGCTTGGGCGGGCGTTCTTTGTGTACTGGCCGAGTCTGCTGAAGGATCGGGGGCCGGTGCCCGTGCCGGACTTTGGGCGGATGCGGTTCATCTGGTGAGAAGCGTCGAGCGGGAAGGCGGCTGAGCGGCTGCGGTGGAGTCACTGTTGGTGACGTTGTCGGCGCTCGGACCAGAAGCGTTCTTCAGCGCGGCCTTGCTCAACGTAATAAGCGACGGCGACGGCGAGCATGATGAGCGAGCCCGTGTCGAGGGCGGTGAGCAGGGCGATGCCCGTGACGACGAGGATGAGAGCCGCGTTGATCGGGTGCTTGAGGAAGCGGTAGGGGCCGTGGCCGACGTGCGCTGCGCGCGTGTCGGCCTCGTCCTGGCCGATGCGCCAGTTTGAACCGAGCGCCATGACGGACCAGACGCGGAGGAGGCCGCCGGCGGCCCAGAGCGCGAGCGCGGCGTAGAGCATGAGCGGGTTGGTGGTTGTGGCGATCGGCGCGAGTCCGGTGGGGGAGAGGGTGTAAGGGAAGAGCGCGGGGAGCGCCGCGTAGAGCGAGTAGAGCGTGAGCGAGACGCCGAGGAGGAAGTCGACCCACTGGTAGCGGGTTCTGGGTGGGAAGCGTTCTTTGACGGGTGAGAAGCCGTGGCGGAGGCGGAAGACGAGGGGATAGAGGACGTAGGAGGGGATTGCGTAGAGGAGCCAGAGCGAAGCGGCGAGCATGGGCGAGAGGATACCGGCGTCCGCGCGGGTGATGCGAGCGGGGAGGCGAGTGCGGGTTTGGGGGCGAGGAGGGGGCTAGAGACGGCGGAGCCAGGGTGGGACTTCGCCGATGGGGACCTGCTCTTGACGGCCTGAGGCGAGGTCCTTGATGGTGGCGAGGGTGTCGCTCTCGACGATGACGGCGAAGCGAGCGCGGGCCTTGGCGGCGTCCTGGAGGAGTTTGCCGACGTTGCGCGTGGACTTGGCGCTGCGGCGGGCGTGGAGGCCCTCGCGTCGGAGGGCTGCGGCGACACGCGGGACGAGTGCGTCGGCCTCGGGCGTGCCGTTGGAGAAGATCATCGCGTCCGGGCGGAGGCCGAGGCGATCGGCGATCTGATCGTCGGTGGGCATGAGGCCGCGGTCCTGCAGGACCAGGGAGAGGACGACGTCGCCCATTCCGAAACCGACGGCGGGGGTTGGCGGGCCGCCGAAGAGTTCGATGAGGCGGTCGTAGCGGCCGCCGCCGGCGATGGCGCGCTCGGCGCCGTTGGCTTCGTGGATCTCGAAGACCATGCCGGTGTAGTAGGCCAGGCCGCGGACGATGCCGAGGTTGAGGACGCACCACTCGGATGCGTCGAGTTGGTCGAGCGCGGCGAAGAGGGCGCGGAAGTATTCGGCGGGAGCGCCCGGGGTCTCCTGGTGGAGCATGACCTGGGTGGTGGGGGCCTCGTAGCGCGTGGTCTGGGCCATGGTGGCGAGGAGTTTGACTGCCTCGGGCGCATCCATGCCGAGTTTCCGCGCGGCCTCGATGAAGGCGTCGTTGCTGATCTTGCCGACCTTGTCGAGGAGGCCGAAGTACTCGGCGTGGCGCTCGGGTTCGACGCCGCGCTTGGTGAGCATCTGCTCGACCGCGCCGCGGTGGGAGATTCGGACCTTGACGTGCTCGGGGGAGAGGCCCAGGGCGCGGAGCGACTCGACCGCGCAGGCGATGAGTTCGGCGTCGGCCTGGACGGAGTCATCGCCGAGGATGTCGCAGTTCCACTGGGTGAACTCGCGGAGTCGGCCGCGCTGGGGGCGCTCTGCGCGGAAGAAGGAGGGCGTGCAGAACCAGCGCGTGGGGCGCGGGAGGGCGTTGGCCCTCGCGGCGTACATGCGGGCGAGCGTGGGGGTGAACTCGGGGCGGAGCGCGTAGGTTTTCTCGCCGCCGGCACGCTCGAAACTGAAGAGTTCGGAGACGATCCCCTCGCCGCTCTTGACGGTGTAGAGGTCGAGGTGCTCGAAAGTGGGGCCGTCGATCTGGTCGAAGCCGTGGACGATGCTGGTGCGTCGCCAGGCCTCGGTGACGTAGCGCAGGCGGTTGAGATCCGTCGGGTAGAAGTCGCGGGTGCCCGTGGGGGCCTGGAAGGTGTGATCGGAAGCCATCGTGGCAAGGTTAGGAGGGCTGTGGCGGAGCGCCCGATGGCGGAGGGCACAGACCGGGCGCGGGCGTGACCGCGCACGGGCGTGGGGAGGGCCGGAAAGGGGGTGCGTTGCGGGGCTGTGGCGGGGACCGATGGATCAGGCGGAGCGCCGACGGCGACGGAGGGCCGCGCCGAGGGCGAGGCCGGTGAGCGCGAGCGAGCCGGGGGCCGGGACGACGGTGAGCGAGATGTCGTCGATGGCGTAGTCGTTGCCGAAGAAGATGCCGTTGGTGTCCCAGATCTCGATGGAGGCGGAGGTGTTGGCTCCGGAGTTGAAGATGAGTGTTCTCATTTCCCAGACGCCGATGCCGGGGCCGCCGTCGGGGATGTCCATCGGTGCGAAGAACTGCGGGCTGATGATGGTTGAGTCGTTGCCGATGATGCGGAACTCGAGGGAGGCGACAGAGATGGCGTTGAGGCTGGCGAACCAGGCGGAGAGGTCGTACTCGGTGTTGGGGGCGAGGGCGACTGTCTGCGCCCATGCGGGGCCGGTGCCGTCGTCAGCGCCGTTGACGATCATGT
This sequence comes from Phycisphaeraceae bacterium, assembly GCA_019636535.1. Classification (GTDB taxonomy): domain Bacteria; phylum Planctomycetota; class Phycisphaerae; order Phycisphaerales; family UBA1924; genus JAHBK01. The sequence goes on from JAHBXK010000002.1 coordinate 42,888, forward strand.
AGAAGCCGCGCTGGTCGCCGAAGGTGTGGTCGTAGAAGTCGGCCCAGGACTCGTGGATGGTGTCGAAGGTGACGATAGCGTAGGTGGTTGGGTCGTAGATGCTGTCGATGGGCGGGTCGGCGTCTCCCGGGAAGGGGAGGTTGGCGTATGAGGAGGTGGAGGGGCCGAGCGAGCCGGTTTGGAAGTCGCCGTTGACGATGAGGTTGGTGGCCGAGGCGACCGATCCGCACGCGAGGGCGCATGCGAGGGCCGCGGACAGGTTGATTCGTGCGTTCATCTTCATCTCTCCCCACGGGTGATGGGTTGGCTGGTGCGTGGGCGCGACCGACCGGGGTAACTCTTTAAATCTTTATTCAACAAGAACTTACAGCGGCGTTCGCACGGTGCAAAGGGTGAGAGATGGTCAATGTGTGGTTATCGCGGGCGCGGGGTGGTTTTCGGACGCGGGGGGAGGAGAAAAGACAACGCCCGCGGGGTGAGCCGCGGGCGTTGCGATGGAGAATGTGTTGTCGTGTTGCGGTGATCAACTGGCGGGTTGATCGCCGTTGAGAGCGTGACGTTCTCGCTGTGAATCAGGCGCGACGACGGCGCGCGGCGAGCAGGCCGCCGAGGCCGAGGAGCGCGAGGCTGCCGGGGGCGGGGACGACCTCGAAGTTCCAGGAGTACATGGGTGCGCCGGTGAAGCCGATCATCACGTTGTCGACGGCGCCGTCGTAGGTGCCCCAGCCCGACCCGACGCCGAGCGAGACGCCGTAGACGGCGCTGGCGGCGTTGAAGTTGCGGCCGTTGGGGGCGGGGGTGAAGCCGCCGGGCTGCGTCCAGACGGAGAGGGGCTGCCAGTTGCCGGCGGTATCGAAGTTGCCGAGGCCGAAGGCGACCTGCCAGAGGTTGGCGCTGGAGCCTGCGCCGAAGTAGTTGAAGACGTCGTCGGTCTGCCAGGCGTCGGTGGGGACCGCGCCGCCGCCGTTGTACGCTCGCTCGTAGATGAGGTAGCCGCGGTCGTTGGTGGTGTTCATGTCGCCGTCGGCGTCGATGTAGAGGCGGAGGACGGCGTGCTGGTCGGCGTTGGCGGTTCCGCCGGAAGCGCGGTACCAGTCGTACTTGAGGGTGTTGAGCGAACCGAGGGTGCCCATCGGCGCGAGGACGCCGTTGGGGGCGTGGAAGTACTCGATGTCGGCCTTGCTGCTGTTGCCCGCAGGGCCTTGGAGGCTCTCGAGTCGAGCGGAGCCGTTGCCGGAGCGCGGGTAGGCGTTGTGGATGCCGACGACGCCGTTGTTTCGGACGTTGGTGTAGAACCAGTTGGAAGAGCCGACGGCGGCGCCGGGCGTGAAGATGTTGGTCGTGGTGGTGGTGGGGTTGGTGAACACGTCGCCGGGAGCGGGGTTGTTGGAGAACACGGTGGCGGCGCCCGCGGCGGAGGCCAGGGCCAGGATCGCGGTGGTGGACAGGATCGTGCGGTTCATCTCTCGTCTCCTTGTTCCTTTCGGAAGCCGTGGTGAGCGTCGCGGCACAGCGCCGGAACGCAAGCGAAAAGCGCCACGCACGTCCGCGCTGGCGAACGTCGGCGAGTTCCGCACCGAGCGTGCCGGCGGCGTCGGAGACGCGGTGTACCGGTCGTCGGCGGGGTCGGGTTGTCTGGCGAGGAAAATCGGGCGGGCCGCTGAAGTGGGCCGAGCGCCGGTCTCTCTCTCCTCGCCGCTGCCACGATCGCGGATGGCGACCGCAGCGGTGTGATGACCGTTCGACTCGCGGGGCCTTTGGCGTACGGATGAACGCCACGAAACCGCGGGCCGAGGGATTATCCGAGATTAGTAAGAAACAGTTCGGTTTGCAAGCCCTTTCGCCAAGTATTTTTACCATAAGTTGGGGTTGCCGGGCGCGAAGTTCGGCCGACCGGGCTGTCGCTACGATGGGGACCATCGGAAGCAACGGACATCCGCGAGGCCCAATTCGACCATGCCGACCATCACCATCAACGGCCGCGAGTGTGAGTTTCAGCCCGGGCAGATGCTGCTGCAGGTGGCGAACGCCGCGGGGATCGAGATTCCGCAGTACTGCTACCACGATGGGCTGTCGATCGTGGCGAGTTGCCGGATCTGCCTTGCGGAAGTGTGGCAGCCGAACCCGCGGAACAACAACGCGCTGGAGCCGTTGCCGAAGCTGGTGCCGACGTGCCAGACGGCGTGCGCGCCGGGGATGGTGGTGTACACGGACAGCCCGAAGTCGATCGCCAATCAGAAGGCGGTGATGGAGTATCTGCTGATCAATCACCCTTTGGACTGCCCGGTGTGCGACCAGTCCGGCGAGTGCTTCCTGCAGGACTACTCGTATGAGTACGGGCGCGGCGTGTCGCGGTTCGAGGAGACGAAGGTCAAGCAGCCCAAGAAGAACCTGGGGCCGCACGTCTATCTGTACTCGGACCGGTGCATCATGTGCACGCGGTGCGTTCGGTTTACGCGTGAGGTGACGGGGACGGCGGAGTTGACCGTGACGGGGCGCGGGAACAAAGAGGAGATCGACGTCTTTCCGGGCATTCCGCTGGACAACGAGTTGTCGGCGAACGTGGTTGACCTGTGTCCGGTGGGGGCGCTGCTGGAGAAGGACTTCCTGTTCGCGCAGCGGGTGTGGTTCCTCAAGAGCACGCCGTCGATCGACGGGATCACGGCGAGCGGGGACAACATCCGCGTGGACCACAACGACGGGAAGGTGTACCGGATCAAGCCTCGGACGAACATGGACGTGAACAAGTGGTGGATCAGCGATGAGATCCGCTACGGGTGGAAGCACGTTCACTCTGAGAACCGGCTGACGACGCCGCTGCGGAGGCAGTTCGGCGTGCAGATGGAGAGCGATTGGAATCGGGCGTACGACGATGCGCTGGAGGGGATCGCGAAGGTGACGGCGGCGGCGGGTCGGTTGGGGGTGATGGTGAGCCCGATGCTCTCGTGCGAGGACGCGTACCAGTTGGCGCGGCTGGCGCTGGCGCTGGACCCGCGTGCGGTGCTGGCGGTGGGTCCTGTGCCGAGGCATGGGGAGGACAAGACGTTCCCCGGCGGGTACACGGTGTACGCGGAGAAGTGTCCGAACGCGCGCGGCGTGAAGCGCGTGCTGGACGCCGTGGCGAAGCAGGCGGGGGTGCAGGTGCTGGACTTCGCGGGGTTTGTGGGTCAGTTGAAGTCTGGCGCGGTTCGTGCGGCGGTGATCACGGGGAACTACCCGAGCGACTGGGCGACGGACGAGCTGTTGGGGTCGCTGAAGGACCGGTACGTGGTGGTGATCGACACGCACGGCGGGGCGCTGACGGAGCGGGCGGACGTGGTGCTTGCGTCGGCGACCTGGGTGGAGAAGGCGGGGACGTTCGAGAACGCCAAGGGGCTGTTGCAGGCCTTCGAGCAGGCGATCCCGACGGCGGAGCTGAGCAAGAGCGAGGCGCAGATCGCGCTGGACCTGTTGGCGATGCACGCGGGCAGCCGGGGTGTGGTCGGCACGTCGGAGATGGTGATCGACCCGGCGAAGGCGGGGCAGGTGCCGGATTCGTCGGGGGTGTCGCAGCCGCTGGGGGCTGCGTACAACGCGGCGCAGACTCGGGCGGAGATGGCGCGGGCGTTCCCCGCGCTGGGTGCGTTCGCGAGCGAAGTTCGGATGCCGACTGTGGAGTCGATGCAGGAACCGGACATGCAGGTGGTGGAGGTCTGAGTCGGACTCATGAGCATCACGCTCATCATCGGGGTGACGGCGTTCGTTGTGGTGGTCGGCGGCGTGATCGCGCTGATGTGGTTCCGGCTGGCCGCGAAGGCTGCGCCGTATCGGGATGAGATCGAACGTCGGCAGTCGGCAGCGCGGGGTGATCGAGCAGGCACAGGCACAGGCACGGCGGGTGGAGCGGGCGAGCGGGTGATCGTCATCGATGATGCGCACGATCGTCGTCGGTGAGGGCGGGCCGGGGCCTTGCGTGATGCTGCGGGTGCCCGGTCGGCCGGGCGTCGCGGCGCGGGCAACGAGGGGCGTGAGGTCGCATCTACTGTTCGGACGTGCCCCGGTACAAACTGACCATCGCGTATGACGGGACGGACTTTTGCGGGTGGCAGAAGCAGTTTCCGCATGCGGATGCGGTGCCGGGGGCGTTGACGAAGTTTCGGGCGGATGATCCGCCGGTGGTGGGGTTTGGGGGGGTGGAAGGGGAGCCGGCGTGCGCGGAAGGGCGGGACGGTGCTCTCGCGGATGACTGTGCAACAAACGAAGAGGACGATCGGCCGCGCGCGGAACTGCGGACGGTGCAGGCGGTGGTGGAGCGGGCAGTGCGGCTGGTGGTCAGGCAGCCGGTGACGGTGATGGGGGCTTCGCGGACGGATTCGGGGGTGCATGCGCGGGGTCAGGTGTGCGCTTTCTCGACGGCGGAGGGCGGGAACGCGCTGCCAGAAGAGGGCGGGAGTGATAATGGCGAAGGACGGACGAACTTCGAGCGGTTTGGGGGCGGGTGGCCGGCGGAGCGGGGGTGCGATGCGCTGGTGCGGGCGTTGAACGCGCGGCTACCTGCGGATGTGATCTGTCGGTCGGCGGAGGTGGTGGCGGACGACTTCGATCCGATCAGCGGGGCCAAGCGGAAGGCGTACTCGTACACGATCTGGAACAGCACGCAGCGGGCGCTGTGGGATCGGCGGAACGCGCTGCACGTGTGGCACGCGTTGGATGTTCGGCGGATGAACGAGGCCGCGCAGGCGCTGGTGGGGGAGCATGACTTTGCGGGCTTCGCTGCGGCGGGGCACGGCCGGCTGACGACGGTGCGGACGGTGTATTCGTGCGCGGTGCGGGCGGAGCGGGTGGTGAGCGCCGGGCAGGTGGCGATGTCCGGGGAGGTTGCCGCTCAACGGATCGTGATCGACGTATCGGGGAACGGGTTTCTGTGGAACATGGTGCGGATCATCGCGGGGACGCTGATGGAGGCGGGGAAGGGGAAGATCGGGCCGGAGCGGATTGCGGAGGCGTTGCGGACGGGGGACCGCAACTTGGCCGGGCCGACAGCGCCTGCGCACGGGCTGTGCCTGGAGTGGATCAGGTACGCATGACCGCGCCCCCCTTCCGTGCCCCTGCCCTTCCCCCGAGCGCGAACGCGGAGCGACTGCGGTATGACCGGCGGGCGCATCGGCGTCGGCGGTTTGGGTGGGTGCTGATCGTGGTGGGTTCGTTGCTGGCGGTTGTCGTGGTCGCGGCGTGCCTGTGGATGGTGAACCGGCAGTGGCACGGGTTGTATCGATCGGCGCAGGGGCGGTCGGTGCAGTGGCAGTTGGCCAACGGCGCGGTGATGGTGCATGCGTTTCAACTCACGCCGCTTGCGGAGGGGTATCCGCCGCGGCTGGACTCGACGGTTGTTCATCGTTCGCAAGCGCGGATGGGGGGCATATTTCGGTCGTGGCACTGGGTGCCGCGCATCGGCAGCGCGCCGAAGGCGGCGGGTGGTGGGCCGGCGGTTCGGCTGCCGATGTGGGTGCCGGGGGTGGTGGGGGTCGTCATGATCGGAACGGGATTGCGATTGATTCGCGAGGTGGACTCAAGTCGGTGTGCGCGGTGCCGATACCTCCTCACAGGTCTGAGTCCGCAAACCACCAGATGTCCGGAGTGCGGGCACTTGCTCCCGCTGCGCGATCATGCCGTTCATACCGAATCCAACCCCGAGCGGACGACACCCGGACCGGGTGGAGGGATCGAGCGCGGCGGGTCGTGACGCGGCGGGGCGTGAGCGGGTAGGCAGCGCTGAGTCGGTGGCGAGCGTGCCGGTGAGTTCGCGGCCGGTGCTGATCTGTTCGACTCGGCGTCGGCCGGACAATCCAAGGAACATGGAAGCGAGCGGAGGGGCGGGCGATGTCGCCGGGGTCGGGGCGGTCGATGCGGAAGCGGCGGTGCCTCGGGCAAAGCAGGCCGAGCCGGCGTCGCCGGTGCGCGAGTTTCCGAAGCCGGTGGGGCGCATCGGCCCGGCGAGGCCTTCGGCGGCCGCGCAGGCGAACGGGCCGGTGGACCTTGCCACGAAGCACGCGCCGGGGTGGGTGCGTCCCGTTCCGTTCGGTGCTGATGCGCGGGCGCGTGCGTGGGGGGTCGATGGGAACGCGGCGGTTGCTGGGCGGGTGGGTGTTTCGGGGTGTGAAGAGAAGCGGGCGGTCGGCGGGGCAGTGCAGCGCGCAGCGCCGAAGGTCGATCCGAACCGGGATTGGGAGGCGGCGTCGCGCGAGTTTCGGCCGGTCGGATCACCGATCCGGCGGTTGATCGCGCGTGGTGCGAGGCGGGTGTTCCGGGGCGTGACGGGGGCGGTGGGGATGGTGGGGTCGGCGGCGGGTCGATTGAGCGCGGGCGTGCGTGTTGCGGAATCGCGAACGGCGAGCGTGCCGGTGGCGAACTCGGCGGTGGTTGTTCAAGCGTTGGAAGTTCGGGCGGGAGATTCGGCCGCGAGTGTGATCGACGGTTCGACGGGCGGATCGACGGTTGGGGTCGTGGCGGCGGTGGCGGAGCCCGCGTCATCGGAGGCAAGGCCGGGTGCGCATCGGGCGGTGACGGTGCGGACCGGTGGAACGGATCGTCGGTTTGTGCGCGTGCGTCTGCCGGCGGCTGCGGGGCGGTTCATGGCCAAGCCGCCGGCCGCGCGGATGCTGTTTCTCGTGCTGATCGGCTTGGTGGCGGTGGCGGGGGCCGGGATCGTTGCGCGGAACGCGCTGATCGAGGCGTCGCGGGAACCGATCGCGCGGGTGATGAACCCGCGGATCGCGGAGCAGCGGTATCGGCTGACCAAGGCGCGGGCGGACCTGATCCAGCGGGTGGTGGCGATGTACGCGGCGAGTCACGGTCGGCCGCCGGAGCGGCTGGAGGCGCTGGTGCCGCAGTACCTGCCGGGAATTCCGCGGCCGTTGAACGGTGCAACGGAGTGGGACTATCGCGTGAACGCGGACGGGTCTTTCACGATCGCGTTCCGGTCGTGGTCGGCGTCGAGGCCGGAGATGGTGGCCGAGCGGATCGACCATCGGGGCCAGTGGGCGATGGTCGGTGGGGAGTGAGGCGCGGCGTCAGCACGCGGAAGCAGCCAAGGTTGTGGGAGCTGGGTCGGCTGTGCGGGTTCGCTCAGGCGGTTGCCGCGACGCAGCCGCGGAGGGCGAAGGCGATGAGCAGGAGAATGACTGCGTAGATCGCGGCGATGATGGCGGAGTGCTTGAGGGAGAGTTTGGCGATCAGGTGGATCATGAGCGCGAGAATGGCGAAGTTGATGAAGGGTTGGACGAGCGGGCCGGCTTCGGGCGCGATCTCCGCGAGACCGAAGCCCGCCGCGATGGAGAGGAAGCCGGAGACGAGCAGGACGACGACGCCGGTGGTGATGGTGATCTCCTCTCGCGCGACGATTCCGGCGATCCATGCGAGGAGGAAGCCCAGGACGATGTAAATGCAGATGAGGAAGAAGAGCCCGAACATGCCGAAAGCTCCTGTGTTCGCTGCGTGAAGGACGGGGGCGTCAGGTCTTGGCCGCGTCATGCTCACCGATGGGGAGGAAGTCGCGCTCCTTGCCCTGTCCCCAGGCGCGGAAGCGCGGCCAGAAGACTTCGACCATGAGGATCTTGATGCAGGCGGCGACGGGGATGGCGAGGATGAGGCCGTAGACGCCCGCGAGCACGCCGCCGGCGATGGAGGCGAAGAGGATCGTGCCGACGTCCATGTTGGTGTTTCGGCCCTGGATGATGGGGCTGAGGATGTAGTCGTCGACGACCTGCGCGATGGAGTAGACGACGATGGGGGCGAAGACGATCCACCACCAGTTGCGTTGCCAGTCGGCCCACATGGCGCTGGGCTCGAGCCACATGAGGAGCATGGCGACGGGGACGCCGATGATGTGGACGAACGGGGCGACGAAGAGGACGCCGACGACCGGGCCGAGGATGTACCAGGTGGGGACGCCGATGAGGGCGTAGGCGACGGTCATGTAGACAGTGAGGATGCCGACGATGGTGAGCCTGCCGCGGACGAATCCGGCGACGGCGTGGTCCATCTTCCTGAGCAGGTCGATGACGCGGCCCTTGCGTCGCTCAGGGATGAGGCTCTCCCAGAACTCCTGAACGCGGCCCCAGCCTGTGCAGAAGGCGTAGAAGAAGAAGGCGGTGAGGAGGCCCGTGAAGACGAGCAGGCCGAGGCTCGAGAGGAAGCGGACGGCGGCGGAGAGGGCCTCAGCGCCGGTGCCCAGGGCGCGGCGGCCGAGGTAGGTGGCGATCTGCTCGGCGTTGGCTCGGAGCCAGTCGACGCCCTGGCGGGCGAGCGTGCGCGCCTGCTGCTGGGTAGACTGCTGGCTGAGGAGCGGGGCGTGGGGATCGAAGAGCGGGGGAGTGAGCGCGAGGTCGGGGTCGGCTTCTGAATCGGGATCGGCTTCGGCTCTGGGTGCGGGGTCGGTGGGTCGATCGCCCTTGAGAAGCGGATCGGACTGCTGTTCGAGTTGCTGCTGCTCGCGGGCGGCCTCTTCGTCGAGTTCGACGATGAAGTTGCGGAGCGCGGTCCAACCGCCGCTGGGGATGGCGGACTTGAGTTTGTCGTCGTCGGGCCGGTTGACGGAGCGCTGGACGCGGGCGATGTTGGTGGCGACGTCGGAGGCGAAGGAAGCGCCCTTGACGACGGCGAAGCCCGCGCCGAACGTGACGGGGACGACGATGACGACGGCGGCGGTGGCGATGATGAGGAGCGCTGCGCCGCTGCGCGAGAACCACTTGCGGCGGGTCATCAGTCGGACGAGCGGCTCGAAGAGGTAGGCCAGGAGGAGCGCGAGCAGGATGGGGACGGTGACGATGCTGAGTTTGTACCCGAGCCAGACGACGGCGAAGATGCTGAGGACGACGAGGATGTCGCGGACGGGCTGGAACTCCCAGAGGTGGGTGTTCTTCCAGTCGGGCCGGCTGGGCGAGTCTGTTGCGGGCTTGTTGGCCATGGTGGGGAGATGACGGCGGTGGATTGAAGAGGAGCGTTATAGCAAGTTGAGGTCAGTTGATTGGATGGGTTTGGGAACGGGTGCGAGGGGATTGCTCGCGGGTGCTTCGTGGCGCAGACGTTGGACAGTCGGCAGGATAACCGACAGCGCGTGCGGGCGTCGGGACGGAAGTGCTTGAGATTTGAGAGTGGAGGAGGTCGGTGCGACCGCAGGACTCGGCCCTGTTAGTTCAGGCCGACGGTGAGGGGCACGGGCTGGGGGCGCGGCGAAAGGGAGGGAGCAACGGAGAGGCCGAGCGGGACGCGCTTGCCGCCGATGGGGGGCATGCCTTCCTGATCGATGTGGCGCTGGATGGCCATGATGCCCTCAAGCAACTGTTCTGGCCTGGGCGGGCAGCCGGGGACGTAAACATCGACGGGGATGAACTGATCGCAGCCCTGCACGACGGCGTAGGTGTCGAAGACGCCGCCCGTGGAGGCGCACGCGCCCATGGAGATGACCCACTTGGGCTCGGACATCTGGAGGTAGATCCGCTGGAGGACGGGCATGGCCTTGATGGCGACGCGTCCGGCGACGATGAGCAGGTCGGCCTGACGCGGCGTGAAACTCATGCGCTCCATGCCGAAGCGGGCCATGTCGTAGCGCGAACTGGCGGTGGCCATGAGTTCGATGCCGCAGCAGGCGGTGGCGAAGGGCATGGGCCAGAGCGAACTGCGCCTGGCCCAGTTGATCACGCGCTGGAGTTGCGTGGTCATGAACCCATCGACGGGGAGAGCGGCTTCGATACCCATGGCGATGAATGGTAGGGGGTTGGCAGCGAAGGGTGGGCTGGTTGCTTGTCGGCAGTGTCGGCGATGGATCTTCGGCGGGGTATGGGCAATGGATGTCGCGACGGGAGGATCGGTCGATCCGAGCGGGTCATAGACTCGGGTGTGAAGCGGATCGACCTGCACACGCACATTCTGCCGGACCCGTCGAAGTGGCCGGACTGGACCGCCCGGAGCGGGTATGCGGGTTGGATCGAGTTGGCGGCCGAGCCGACGAGGGAGGAAGGTGGGGGAGTAGGCGGGTGTGCCTGCGCGCGGATGCAGCGGGTGGAGTCGGACGGTTCGCGGACGTTTTTTCGGCGCGTCGGGTCGAACTGCTGGGATCCTTCGGTTCGGCTGCGCGAAATGGCTGAGCGGGAGGTGGGGGTGCAGGTGCTCTCGACGGTGCCGGTGATGTTCAGTTACTGGGCCAAGCCGCGCGATGCGTTGAGCGTGGCGGAGTGGCTGAACGACGATCTTGCGGCGACGTGCGCGGCGAACCCCGGGCGGTTCATCGGGCTCGGGACGATCCCGATGCAATCCCCGGATCTGGCGATCGCGGAGTTGGAGCGATGCGTGCGCGATCTGCGCTTGCCGGGGGTGCAGATCGGGACGAATGTCGCGGGGCGGAACCTCGATGAAGAGGGCGTGGTGGAAGTGCTCGCGGCGGCGGAGCGGCTGGGTGCGTGCGTCTTTGTGCATCCGTGGGACATGCTGGGGGCGGACCGCATGCCGAGGTACTGGATGCCGTGGCTGGTGGGGATGCCGGCGGAGACAGCGCTCGCGGTCTGCTCGGTGCTGATGGGGGGTGTGCTTGATCGGCTGCCGAAACTACGGCTGTGCTTTGCGCACGGGGGCGGCTCATTCGCGGGGACGTTGGGGCGGATCGAGCATGGGTTTGAGGCGCGGCCGGACCTGTGCCAGACCAAGACGAATCGCACTCCGCGCTCGTATCTGGCGCACGTTCATGACCTCGGCCCGGCGACCCCGGCCCGGTTCTTCGTGGATTCGCTTACGCATGAGCCCGATGCGCTTCGCACCCTGATCCGGCTGTTCACGCCGGAACGGATCGCGCTGGGGAGCGACTATCCGTTCCCGCTGGGAGAGGACTGTCCGGGGGAGATGATCCTGGGCATGCGCGACCTGTCGGCGGCGGTCAAGTCGAGGCTGCTGGCGGGAACTGCGGAAGAATTTCTGTGGGGGACGGAGGGGTGGCAGGACCTGAGCAAGTGAGTCGATCGGGGTGGGTGCCTGTCGATGATTTGCGGCCGGTTTTGTCGATGGTTTCCCCCGGCGAAGCGACTTGGGGGGTGATTCGGCCTTGTACGCGCCCAGATTGGTCGTGCTTTGAGCCGTGGGGTCGTTGTCCACGGGCCGGCAAGTTCTGTCCTCCTTCGGTCATATCATCTATACAAGTGCGTTCTGCGAGGGGCCGTTGATCGCGCGACGTTTCATCGGCCCTTTCCACGGGATTGTGGGTCCCGGACTTTTGGATGGGATTGCCGCCATCGGCGTGCGATAATGAAGTATGGCTTCCGCCCCTGGGGTTCTTAAGGCCGCTACTGAAGTGCTCGTTGGTGAACGCACATTCCGGGCGGACGAGGCGTACGCGAGGTCGCTCGACGATGCCGATCCGCTCGGAGCGCTTCGGGGTGAGTTCCTGATTCCGCCGTCGCCGACGCACGCCGACGGGCGGGAGTCGTTGTACCTGTGCGGCAACTCACTGGGACTTCAGCCTCGGGCGGCGCGGCAGGCTGTGCTAGAGGAACTGGACGACTGGGCGCGGCTGGGGGTTGAGGGGCACCTGGGCGGGAAGCACCCGTGGCTGAACTATCACGAGTTGATGCGAGAGACGGGTGCGCGGCTGGTCGGGGCGCAGGCGGGCGAGGTCGTGATGATGAACTCGCTGACGGTGAACCTTCACCTGCTTATGGCGACGTTCTATCGCCCGACGGCGGACCGGTTCCGGATCATCATCGAGGACGACGCGTTTCCATCGGATTCGTACGCTGTTGACTCGCAGGTTCGCTGGCACGGCCGGAAACCGTCGGAGACGGTGGTGCGTCTGAAGCCGCGGGAGGGGGAGGACTGCCTGCGGACCGAGGACATTTTGGGCGAGATCGATCGGCTGGGGTCGAGCGTGGCGCTGGTGATGCTCGGGGGCGTGAACTACCTGACGGGGGAGTGGTTCGACATGCCCGCGATCACGCGGGCGGGGCACCGCGTTGGGGCGACGGTCGGCTGGGATCTTGCGCACGCGGCGGGGAACGTGCCGATGTCGCTGCACGACTGGGACGTGGACTTCGCGGCGTGGTGCAGTTACAAGTATCTGAATAGCGGACCGGGCGCGGTGGCCGGCGCGTTTGTGCACGAGCGGCACGGACGTGACACGACGCTGAACCGGTTGGCGGGATGGTGGGGGAACGATCCGTCGACGCGGTTCGACATGCGACCGGGCTTCGTGCCGCGCGAGGGTGCGGACGGCTGGCAACTCTCGAACCCGCCGATCCTGTCGATGGCGCCGGTGCGCGTGTCGCTTGACATCTTTGATCGGGCGACGATGCCCGCGCTGCGTGCCAAGAGCGTGCTGCTGACGGGGTACCTCGAGTATCTGCTGAACCGAATCACGAACGGCGGCGGCCGGCAGTTGATCGAGATCATCACCCCGGGCGAGGAGATTCGTCGGGGCTGCCAGTTGAGCCTTGCGGTTTCGGACCGTCCGAAGGAACTGCACAAGGAACTGCAGAAGCAGGGGGTGATCTGCGACTTCCGGGAGCCGAACGTGATCCGCGTGGCGCCCGCGCCGTTGTACAACACCTTCCACGAGGTTTGGCGGTTTGCCGAGATCGTGGAGCGGGTGCTTGGACGGCACTGAACCGCTGAGGGCGGGCTTTCAATCGACAGCGCGGATGGCGGTCGCGGCGAGGACCATGACCGGGCCGCGCTCGACGTAGCGCTTCTCGAACAACCGGCCTTCGATCCGGACTCGACGGTCGGCGAATGCCCGAGCCTGATCCATGACGCGCGAGACGTCGACATCGATCACGCCGGGTTGGCCGTCGACGGGAGCGTCGGTGCGGAGCACCCAGCCCGTTCCCTCGCCGCCGATGTGCATGATGCCGCCCTGAAGGTGGCCGACCCAGAAAGAGTCGTCGGGAGTTGCGGGCTCGGGCGCGCGGTCAGGGCCGTTGGCCGAGCCAGCGCAGGCGGCGAGCAGGGCCGTAAGAGTTGCGGCGATTGTGATCAGCAGGACGAGAGAATCACGCACGGCCCACCTCCTGACGTTCGTGGATGCAAGGGTAGGGAAGGACGGATGCGCTGGCCCCGCGCGCGTTTGCTTGGCTCGGTCGCTGTCGGAGGGCGCGACGGCGGATCCGGCGCACGGCGGAGAGTTCGACGGCGAGGCGCCCCTCGGTAGCGGCGAGCACCCATCGGAGCCACAGCCGGATGAGCCATCGCGGCATCCAGGTTGCCGTCCAACGGCCACGGGCCGAGACGGTCAATCGGCAGGTGGATTCGGAGACGGGCTCGACGCGATAGAGGCAGACGTGGGGGAATCCGCGATGCAGGCCTCGGCTCGAGAGATCGGAAACGGCGAACCCGACGCCCTCGCGCCATTGGAGCACCCTTCCAACGCGCCAGACGCGCAGGCCGAGGAACTCGTGGCGGATGCGGAGTCTCGCACCGGGACGCCACGGGAGGCGGGCGGGGAAGCTCGCAGACTGAACGTCCGGCTCTTCGACTTCAACCTCGCGATGGAGCGGGTCGCGAGTCAGGAAGCGGGGCAGATCTCGCATCTGTCCCCAGACGGCGCCGGCGGACATGGGCAGATGCATGACCGACTGCGCGTCGACGCGGCCCGATCGATCGAGGTGAATGCGGATCATCGAGTGCGCTCCGTTCGCGTCGCTCGGTCGTCGGGAACGCCGGCACGTTCGGTGTTGCGTGCGAGCCCTTCGAGCACGTGGCCGTGGAGCGTGCGGACCGCCCAACGCTCACCCCAAGCCCATGCCCAGCGCGGGCCGAGTTTGGCTTCGAACGTCGTCGTCAGGGTGATGCGCGTGGCCATACCGTCGGGTGTTTCACGCTCGAACAGGAATGCACCCGAGCGGAGCAGCACGTCGCGCTCATAGCCGATCTGCTGCTCGGTCACGTCGAATTCGAGCAGTTTGCCCGGCACGGCGCGGGTGACCCGCTTGACGAGCCTGCCCTTGTTGTACAGACACACTTTCACGTCGCCCACTTGTGCTGCCGATCCGGTGGTGCGCTCGGGCCGGACGAGTCCGACGCGCAGGATCCACGGCGGCGGGTGGTCGACCTCTTCGTAGAAGCGGAGGTGGGTTCAGCAGGCTTCGGGCGTTGCGGCGATGACTCGTGTGGTGGCGATGGTCACGACGGGTGACGGGCCGGAAGTCGCCCGCTCGATGGCGAACAGGCCCAGCATGCCGACGAACATCAGGACGATCGGGAGGTAGTCGCGCATTCTGAAGGCGCTGTCGCGCTTCATGTTTCTTCGAACCAGGGCGCCGAGTGCCATCCCGAAGAACACTGGAATCATGACGAAAGCGCCGAAGACGATGCCGCAGAAGATGCCTCCGAGGTTCATCGAGATGACGCCGAGCAGCAGGCTTCCGGCAAGGATCAATGCGCCGATGACTTGCAGCACGCGGTAGACTCGCAGCCCGTAGCCGAGCACGCACCCGGCGACGACGGGAACACCTATCCATAGCGACCAGCCCCATGCGCCGCCGGCGGCGCCGATGGCCAGCCCAATCAGACCGACCGCGGCTGCGCTGACAAGCCCGGGCATCCAATATGGCCAGAACGCAAAGGGAGGCTTGAACGTCCAGGTCTGGCGAATGTCCAGATCGAACCAGCGTCCGCACTCGGGGCAGTTGTGCTGCTGGTCGAGACCGACCAAGGCGTAGCCGCAGTCGATGCAGCGAGCCCAACGGCGTGGATCCTCGATCGTGTTTGGGCCGAGATCGGACACTCAACATCAGCGTAGCCGATGCGACTGGGGATATTGAGCGAACGCAATGAGGAGTCTGGGCAATGGGGTTCGAACGGTCCCCGCGGCTCACGCTTCGGTGACGTCGTAGCGGGCCGCGTACTTGCCGGTCGCTTGCTTGTGGAACTGGCGGACGAGGTCGTTGGCGAGCGTGCTGGCCCCGAAGCGGAACCACTCGGGCGTGAGCCAGGCGTCGCCGAGGGTTTCCTTCACCATGACGAGGTAGTGCAGAGCCTCCTTCGAGGTGCGGATGCCGCCGGCGGGCTTCATGCCGATCATGCGGCCGGTGTCGAGGTAGGCATCGCGGATCGCCTCGAGCATGACGAGGGTGACGGGCATGGTCGCGGCGGGCTGGACCTTGCCGGTGCTGGTCTTGATGAACCCTGTGCCGGCGGGGCCGTCCGCGCCGTCGGCGAGCAGGGCCTCGATGGCCAGGTCGCTGGCGAGACGGACGTTGTCGAGGGTTTCGAGTTCGCCCGTTTCGAGGATGACTTTGAGGTGGACGTGCCGTGGCCCGGCGTCGTTGCAGATGGCCTTGAAGGCACGGATCTCGGAGGCGACCTCGGCGTGGCGGCCCGCGAGAAACGCTCCGCGGTTGATGACCATGTCGATTTCGTCCGCGCCGTCGCGAACGGCGGCCTCGCAGTCGCGGATGCGCACGGCGAGCGGGAACTGGCCGCTGGGGAACCCTGTTGCGACCGAGGCGACCTTGATGTGTTCGGCGTCGAGTTCGCGGAGGGCATCGCGGGCAGCGCCGATGAGCGAGGGATAGACGCAGACCGCGGCGGCGGAGGGGAGCGGGCGGGCGTGCTGGTCGTGGCCCGGGTGTGCCGCCTTGGCGCACAGCGCTCGGACTTTTTCCGGTGAGTCCTTGCCCTCGAGCGTGGTCAGGTCGAGCATCGAGAGGGCTAAACGGATGCCCGCGAGTTTCGCGGAGGTCTTGATGGATCGCGTCTTGAAAGACGCGGCCCGGGCCTCGGCCATGACTGTGTCGACGGTGGGCACATGCAACTCCGGTTCGCGGCCGCAGGGTCTCGGCGGCGTTGGAGCGATTGTATGAGCGGCCCGGCGATGGGTGCGCGGGCTTAGCGCCCGGGCGCGGGGGCGAAGGGGTCCTTCGCCGGTGGCGGCTCGCTGCCTCGCGGCGGCGCATCGGCGAGCCACATGCGCCGGATGATCGGTGGGCTGAGCGGGCGCTCGTCAGCGCCGACGGGGGACTTGGCGATGGCGAGCAGGACGTCTTCGCCTCGGATGAGCCTGCCGAAGGAGGTGTACTTGCCGTCGAGCGAGCGCGTGCCTTCGCGATTGAGGCAGACGAAGAACTGAGAGCCGTTGGAGTTGGGATCGGCCGCGCGGGCGAGGGACATGACCCCGAACTCGTGCGGCAGTTTCGAGGGTTCGAGGTCGATCGTGTAGCCGGGCCCGCCCAGGCCGCTGCCGAGCGGATCGCCGGCCTGTACGATGTCGGGCTCAGCGCGGCCCATGAGCGAGGCGACGCGGTGAACGGGGATGTCGGTGTAGAAGCCGTCGCGAATGAGGCTGATGAAGTGCCAGACGGTGTTGGGTGCGTGCTCGGGGTGGAGCGCGAAGACCATCGTGCCGAGCGTGGTGTCCATGACTGCGTGCTTGGCCGTCCAGACGCGCACGCCGGAGAACGTGCGCCGGCGGTTGTCGGGCTCAACGAAGATCGGCATGCCGCCGCGATCGACCCGCGGAGCGCGGATCGGTGCGAGCAGCGGCTGGATGACCAGCGGGGAGCCGCGTCCTACTCCGTCGATCTCGAGCTGGGCGAGCATGACGGCGGGGTCGGACGCGGTCCAGAGCGCGGGGAACATCTCGTTGAAGTCGATCTTGATCAACTCCGAGCCGTGGTGGCCGCGCACGGCGGGATCGGCCCACATGGGTTGGAGCGGAGCGCGGGCGATCTCGCGGAAGGGAGGGATGGAGCCCGAGTCGTAGAGCACGATCTCGGCACGTCTGGGAAGCGCGTTGGAGTTGGTGTCGGCTGGAGCAACCGGCGGACCCAGGTCGACGGTCATCGGCATCGATCTGCGGAAGCCGTAGTAGACCATGTCGGGCCTGATGCCGGCGGAGTCGAGGCCCGAGGCGCGGTCGAACGGTGCGAAGGATGGCGACGAAGCGAGCGGGGACTGGTCTGCGGGTTGTGCGTGCGCGAGCGCGAGGCACGACGTCGCCGCGGCGACGGCCAGCGCTGTGAGAACGAACATCCTGGCGAGTGGAGGCATCCGGGTCAACGGTACGGACCGGAGGGCTGCGCGGTTTGGGATTCGGTGAATCCGGACTGGCGCGGCCCGGTCACTTCTTCACTGCCTGCACTTCGGCGTCGATGATCGACCACGCATCTTCGACCTTGTCGGCGGCGGTGTCTTCGAGTTCGTAGTCCGGCAGCGCATTGATCAATTGTCGTCCCGTATCGGCAAGCCACAAGACGCTGTAGTCGGAGCGAAGCACATTCGCGCCGACGCGGTGGCTGAAGTCGCGCTTGGTGCGGAGAGCGTCGACGATCAGCGCGCCGTCGCTGGGGACGCCGAATCGGGCGGGGCCGCGGTACTGGTAGTTGCCGACGATCTCGGCAACTGGCTTGTTCCAAGCCGATTCGTAGCGTCTGAAAGGGTGATCGCCCGAGTGTGACGGGCAGTAATAGATCTTGGAGGCATCAAGGTAATCGTGGCCGTACAGAAATCCCAGACCGTCCCAGTCGTTGGGCGAAACGCCGATCCTCAGAATCACCATCTGATCCGCTTGCGCTGGGACCGTTGCGGCGTTCGGTCCGGCGAGCGGTGGGGGTGCGAACTTGGTGGGAGGCAAGTGGTCGGTGTAGTCCTGCGCGTACAGCATCAGGCCGAGGCCGTGCTGACGGACGTTGGAACTGCACACGACCTGGAGCGCGGTTTCACGAGCGCGCTTGATGCTGGGCAACATGATCCCGATGAGAATCAGGATCACTGAGAGCGAGACGAGCAGATCGATGATGGTGAAAGCGCGTCCGCTTGAAGCGCGGTGTGCGCGGCCACGCCCCCTCCCAGTCCCAGCGAGATGAATATCGCCTCCCAGCACCTATGCACCCTTTGCACGTGTGAGGACCCGGTCAAACTGTACCTAATGACGGGGGGTAGAGCAACCGGGTTCTTGACTTTCTGAGGAGGAGGGGTGTGGTGGCGGGTTTTTGTTCGTATAGTCGAGTTTTGATAGGGTAGCACGGAGGGCAAAGCCGGGGTTTGCTATGGTCCGAGATGCGACTTGCGGAATTGCTGAGGGTGTGGCATCCTGATGGCCTGAGAGGCCGTATAGGGCTGTGTCGTCAGGACTTTCGGCCCGACGGATCTGTCGGTACCGAGTGATGGACGTAGGCATTTCCCGGGAATGTTCCGATGCGTGCTCACGAGACGCAAGCCGATGCGGACTTGGCGCTGATGCGCCGGGTGTCGGCCGGAGAGGAACAAGCCGCGGAGGAGTTGTACGACCGGTTCGCGTCGCTGGTGTACCGGCTGGCGTTTCAGGCCATGCCGACACGAGCGGACGCGGAGGACGCGGTGCAGGAGGTTTTCGTCCGCTTGTGGCGGACGGCGGACCGGTATGACCCGAAGCGAGCGGCGCTGGTGACGTGGGTGATGTTGATTTCGCGCAGGCATCTCGTGGATCGGTTGCGGCGCACGCGGGCGCGTGTGAAGGCGTCGGCGTTGGACGAGCGCCAGACCGAAGCGATGGTTGCCGCGCAGTCGGACCTTGGGGGCATGGAGCGCGACGAGCGCTATCGCGAGTTGATGGGGCGGGTGAACAAGTTGCCGGAATTGCAGCGGACGGTGGTGATCCGCGCGTATCTCGGAGGTCAGACGCTTCGCCAGATCGGCGAGGAGTTGAACACCCCAATCGGAACGATCAAGTCGGCGTTGTCGCGTGCTCTCGTTCGCCTGCGAGAGAAGGGACCCGCCGGGGAGTTGGCGTCATGAAGTTCAAGGACGACCGTTCGGACAAAGAGTTGGAATTGCACGAGTTGCTCGAACTGGCGATTCTGGACGTCGAGGGGTACCTCGACCCGAAGGAACGCGAAGCGTTCGAGAGCGCGTTTGCTTGCTCGTCGCCCGCCATACAGGCGCAGGTGCGGCGCGAGCAGACTCGCTGGGCGACGACCAAGCGGGATCTCCCGGAGGTTGATGCGCCCGTGCACCTGCGGGCCCGGATTCTGGCGATGTTCCGCGAGGATCGGTTGGTGCGTGCGGCGACGAAGAAGTCCGAGGACGTGCTGGCTCAGATCCGGCCTTCGCACGGTGTGAACCGGCTTTGGCGGATCGGTGCGCTCGCGGCGGCCGCGGCGGCGATTGCTCTGGGTCTTTCGATCGTTCAGTTGCAGTCGAGTTTCCAAGACATCACGGCCACGGTGGCCTCGAACGCGGCGATCGACCGGTTTCGTGACGAGTTTGGCGCGGGCTTCGACCGGATGCTGATGGGTGAGGAGACGGTGTTCGTCCAGTTGCGGGCCGTGGAGGCCACCAACGGCGGGCAGCGTGCGCGTCCATCGGGCGTTCTGTTGGCCGACCCGAAGGCACAGACGGCACGGCTTCTGGTGCAGGGGCTGAGCGGTCAGGGCGACTCGTACCAGTTAATCCTGCGTGACGAGCGCGGCGAGACGCTGGCGACGGTGATGACGTTCCGATCGTCCCCAACGCAGTTCGACGTCAAGTCGCTCGCCGGCCTGTCGCTGGAGGGTGTTGCCACCATTGCGCTGCAGCGTGTCGGCGACAGTGCTCCGTTGCTGGTGGGCACGGTGATCCGAGCATGAGCGGAAGCGACGCAACCCGTCGTGGCCTCGTGAGAACGGATTGACTGTTGATCAACGCCCGCGAATGGCTCTGCCCTTCGCGGGCGATTTGTTTGCGTCGCGCATCGCTGCGGCGGGACCGTTCGGCCCTGTTCCCGCCTCGCGCATGCTCCGCTCCATCGCGGTCCAGTCGACGTCGCTCAGTGCATCCTCAACCGCTTGGGATTGCTCGAAGCGGCGCTTCGAGCCGGCCAGACGCGACCAGACCACCGCCCCGAAGAGGCCGACGGCGAGCAGGCCGCCTGCCAGCATTCCGCCCGCGTAGCCCATCAGCGTTTGCTCGTTGACCGGTCGCTCGGACGCCTTGGCGGCCTGAACGATGGCGACGCCGAAGTCCTCGGTCCGCTGGTCGCGGCCCGCTTCCGAGACGGCCTTGAGCGTTGTCACGATGGTGTCGAGCACCGCCTCGGTGCGGCCGACCCCGCTCTCGCGCAGTTCGAGCGTGAGTTGGCCGTCGTCAGCGGCCTGCACGTAGAGGTCGGCCCTGAGTTTCGCGGCCAGTTCCGGCCCTCGTCCGAGCGAGGGGTAGCCGCGGCGGTTGAGTCGCTCGGCCGCGGCGTCGATGAACTGCGGGTTTGCGACGAGTTCCTCGTGAAAGTGTTGCCACGCGGCGAGTTGATCGGGCTGCACCGCGCGGCCGTGGGTGTCGGCCTCGATCATCGCGCGGGCGACGTAGACGCCGGGCCAGACACGGAGGGTGATTTGCCAGGAGAGCACGGCGAGGATGGCCGTGCTGACGCAGAGGACGAGCATCGCGATGAGCGCGCCCGAGCGTGCCTTGGAGGACTCGATGCGTCGTTCGCGGCGAGCGAGGTCCTGGGCCGTCTGCGCGAGTTTCGCACGTTGCTGCAGGATCTGCTCGCACTCGGCGTGGCGCTTCTGCAGGGCGCTCTGGGCGGCGACGATCTTGCGTGCCTGCTGCTGAAGCAGGGACTTGTAGAGCGCGAGCCGGCCTCGGCGCGTGCGGAGGGACGGTTCGGCCGACGGGTTGGGGCTGATCGGGCCTTCCTGCGTGCATCGACTTTCGAGTGCCGCCCGCAGTTCCTGAAGCTTCTCGCGGAGTTTGAGGATCGCGTGGTCGCGCTTGGCGATCTCCCGGTCGAGTTCCTCGCGATCGGGCGTCTGACGAGCGGCCTCGATCTCCCTGCGGAGTTCGGCGATCTCGTCGCGGAGTTGGATCAGTTCGGCCTCTGCCGCAGCGCGGCGGGCGTTGGCCTCACCGATCTGGATCTGGAGCATCTCGACGCGGCCCGCGGAGATGGCGCTCGAGCCGTCGTCGCTCCGGGCCTGCTCGATGAGCGTGCGCTGCTGTTCGCTGACGGCGGCGCGCTCGCGATCGATCTGGTCTGTGGTGGCCTCGATCTCGGCTTTACGCCGTTCGAGTTCGGCTTCGAGTTCCCGAGCCTGGGCTTCACGCTCCTCGATCGAGGCCCTGGAGGTCTCGAACTGATCCTCGAGTTCCACGCGGCGGGCTTCGAGGGCCGCCCGCTGCGACTCCAGCGTGGCCTGCATGCCGTCGAGTCGCTCGAGTTCACCCAGCAGCGACGTTTCGCGCTTGGCCAGGTCCTCGCCGAGGCGGCGGGCCTCATCGAGCCGGGCGGTAGATTCTTCCGCTCGGCGGTCGACATCGTCGGAACGTGCGCTCAGGGCAGCCTCGCGCTCCGTGAGCGCCGCCTCGCGCTGGGCCAGTTCCGCCTCACGCTCGTCGAGGATCGCTGAGCGATCGCGCAGTTCGTGCTCGCGTGCATCGAGCAATCTCGATTGATCCTGAGACCAGGCGCGGAAGCGGTCGGCTTCGGCCTGCTGTTGCGAATGTTGCTGCGCAACGCGGTCGAACTCGGCCCGCCGCAGGCGGACCTGGGCTTCTCCGTCCGCGAGCGTCTGCTCGCGCTTGGCGATGGTCGATTCGTGCACCGCGAGCCGTGCCTGCTCGGATCGGAGCGCGGCCTCGGCCTCGGCGAGGCCTTCGTGACGCGTGGCGAGTTCTCGTTCCCGCTGGACGCAGTGCTGTTCGCGCTCGGCTGCGAGGCGAGCATCCTCCTCGAGCCGCTCGCGCACGGACTGAACTTCGCGGCGCTGCTCATCGATCGCTCGCTCGAGATCGGCGAGACGGGATTGCTGGGCACGGACCTCTTCAGCGGTGCGTTGCCACTCGGTGTCGCGGACCTGAAAGCGCTGCTCGCGTTCGGCAAGTTCGGCCTCGCGTGCGGCGAGCGTCTGCTCGCGCGTTCGCTGCTCGACGGCCCGGGCGGAGGTCTGGGCGTGCAGTTGCTTCAGACCTTCGAGCCGCGACTCCAGATCGGCGAGCGAGGAAAGGACATCGTCCCCCGCGGCCGAACGCGCCTGATCGCTCAGCGCGGATCGTGCCTGCTCGGTGTGAGCGATCGAGTTCGGATCGAGTTGGTCCGTGTGTTCGCTCATGGCTGACCGGTCCGAGTTGGGATGGTGCAAGTGGCTCGACCGCGCAAGGAACGCGAGGTATTCGAGGGTGATCGGACCGCCGACCCGGCCGCTTCACGCCCGAATCTCGAGCGGGGCGGATCGAGCCACGGCTGGTCGGTTCGTGCGGGCCCGCGGTTGGTTATGGGGCGGCACGGCCGGTTGTGTAAGCCTTGGACGGGCCGGTACCATCGCCCGTATGGGCACATTCCTGTTCAAGACCGAGCCGGGGGACTTCGGTTTCGACGACCTGAAGCGGGCGGGTCCGTCGGTGTGGGACGGCGTGTCGAATCCCGCGGCGTTGATCGTGCTGCGCACGTGCCGCAAGGGCGACGACGTGTTCGTCTACCACACGGGCGATGAGCGAGCGATCGTCGGTCTCGCGACGATCACGCGGGGCGCGCAAGAGGACCCGAAGCGTCCGGGCCTGAACGACCGGGGCGAGCCGAAGTTCGCGGTGGTGACGTGCAAGGCGGTGCGGGCGGCCAAGCCGCCGCTGACGCTCGCGGAGATGAAGAGCGAAGCGGCCTTTGAGGGCTTCGATCTGTTGCGACTGCCTCGGCTGAGTGTGATGGCCGTACCTGCGAAGATCGAGCAGGCGATCCGGCGTCGCACCGGCTTGTGATGTCGGGATCGCGAAGCGTCGGTGAGGAGCAAGCGTAAGAAAGACGCCGGGCCGCTCTCGCGACCCGGCGTCGGGAATTGATCCGGCCGATTCGTCATGGAACCGGCCCGAGGACTTGCGGCTCACTTGCCCGAGCAGCACGAAGCCGCGCAGGCGCCGGCGTCGCAGCAGGCATCTTCGCAGCAGCCGTCGCAGGAGCAGCAGGTGCAATCGTCGCACGAGCAGCCGTTCGTGCCGCAGCAGCAGTTGCCCTCCTGGCAGCAGGCGCACGAGCACGTGCACGCGCCGCCGCAGCAGCAACAACACTCGCCGAACGAGGAAGCGGAAGGAGCGGCCGCAAGGCCCATCAGGCCGACGGCCAACGAAGCAAGCATGGTCAACATGGTGTTTCCTTTCGGGCGAACGAGCGCCCGGTTGAAATATGAATCGAATGAACGGAATGAGATGGGAATCGCGGGCCGACAACGGGTCGGCGCAGCGAAAATTGCCGGACGCTCTTCAGTAAAGCGTCCGAGGTCGCGGTCTTGCGATCAGTTCAGCCAGACGCAGAGCACAGCGCGCGGCGATGCCCGCGCAAGCGTGTTCACGCCCGGCGTGGCGCTTACCGATCTTAAGACGACGTGTCTCCAGTTGGGAGCCCAGAGCGGCTCCGCGTGCGGCACGCGATCGTCCTGGGTTAGGCGATCGAGCGTGGCACGACGGTCGTCCGTGAGTGGGGTTTGGCGGGGCTGGTAGGCGCAGCCACAATCTTTGCAGGACGATGCCAGCGCCAAGCACGGGCAATCGCACGCGAACGGAGCCGCGGCCAATGGTGCATCGGTAACATCGAGTTGCGGCTGGCACGCTGCCTGACTCGCCTGCCCGGCGTCATGGTCGCAGCAGGAGGATGGAGACGAGTTCGCGGTGCAAGTGTCCTCGCACGTATCGGCGCACGGAGCGCACACAGCGGATTTGTGTCCGCATCCCGCATCTCTCGCCAGTTTGCAGGCGAGCAGGCACGACCAAGCGCTTGCGCCGATCGTCCAGAGACCGACGGCCAAGAGCGCCAGTGCCGCGGCAACGGGTTGGATGCCTTTCGTCGACATGCCTTGTACCTATATCGTACATGACAATCGGCCCAGCGCTCGCGAAAGCGGCCAGTTTGTCTGATATCGGACCGAACAAGTCCCTTTCAGGCGGCTTGCGAAGTGGGTATTCTCTGGGCCATGCCCATTGATGCGCACACGTTCGGCATGCTTCGGCTTTCGCTCACGCCCGGCCTGGGGCCCGTGCTGGTGGCGAGGGCTGTTCGCACGCTTGGATCGATCGAGGATGTGCTGTCGGCCGGGGAGACCGCGCTGAGGCGGGTGAAGGGGATCGGACAGGAGAAGGCCCGATCGATCGCCGCGGGTCTCGCGGAATCCGCAGCGCTCGCCGAACGAGAGGCGACGAACTGCGAGCAGCGGGGGATCGGGCTGATCGCGCACGGATCGGATGGGTACCCGGCATTGCTTGCCGAGGTTCCCGCGCCGCCGCTGGTGCTGTACGTTCGAGGTTCGCTCGCGGCGATCAGCGCCGATCGCTACGCGGTGGCGATCGTCGGATCGCGCGAGTGCTCGGCGTACGGGCTCGAGCAATCGGCACGGTTCGCGACGGCCCTTGCGCAGGCAGGGCTGACGATCGTTTCGGGTGGAGCGAGGGGGATCGACACCGCTGCGCATACCGCGGCGTTCCGCCTGGCGAGCACGGGCGGGCGCACGGTGGTGGTGACGGGTTGCGGGCTCGGGCACGTCTATCCGCCTGAAAACGCCCGGCTATTCGATCAGATAGTCGATTCCGGTGCGGGGTGCGTGGTGTCGGAATTGCCGCTGGCCGTGCCGCCGTCATCGGAGAACTTCCCGGCTCGAAATCGCATCATCTCGGGTCTGTCGCTGGGGGTGGTCGTCATCGAGGCCGCCCGGCGATCGGGTGCGCTCATCACCGCGCGGCAGGCGGTGGAGGAGCACAACCGCGAGGTGTTCGCGGTGCCGGGACGCGTTGACTCGGCGTTCTCGGCCGGATCGCTCGATCTGATCAAGTCCGGTGGCGCTGCGCTCGTGACTCACCCCGACGATGTGCTGAGCGCGTTGGAGTCGCCCGCGCGGCATCAGCACGCGGGCACGCACGAAGCGCGGTATGGGCACAGCGCGACCGACGACGGTGGGGATGCAGGATCGCTGGACGATCGCAACGGTGAGACCCCGTTGTTCGGAGATGCCGACAAGCAGGGATCGCCGCCAAGACGCAGTGTGCGGTCGCGTGCTGCCGGCGATGTTGAGTCATCGCCGTTGCGTGATGCCGGGCTCTCCGATCGACAGCGCGAGATTCTGCGCATCTTGGGTGGCGAGCCCCGCTCGATGGACGACCTGATCAAGGCGCTCTCTGCGGAGGCATCATCGCTGAGGGCGGAGATCACGGTGCTGGAGATCCGCCGGCGCGTGCGGCGGGTTGGCTCGAAGTTGGCTGTGGTCGAATGAGCGTTCACTGACTGGTAATCGGCGCTGTGCCATCCCTCGAGGCCGTGAGGGTTTCGTAAGGTCTTGAGGTTGTGAGAGTTGCGTTACGTTTGGCAGGATCTCGTTCGGTGAGAACCCTCCCATCTTCCGAACTTTTTTGGTCATTTTTCGTTCAAACGGCTTGCGTGTGGACGATGATTGGCTATCGTTATCCAAACAGATCGGCTACCGCTTTCTACGGACCCCTTCAACGACTGACCGATCAAGAGCGAGGCCGACGTAGGCCCAACCTGTCGGGGATCGACAGGACCGAACATCTATGGGTGGAACCCAAGTCCCGCCCGCCGGTCGATCCCAGAGGTGCTGACCACGTTCAGCCCGACGCTTGACAGGTTGTGCGGCAATCCGGCGCGGATGGGCTCAAAGTTGAGCATCCGTTCTCCGGATCGAGCCGCGGAACGTCGGTCAACTTCGAGGATCGGTCGTGCGGACTCCCGTTGCGGGTGACCACACGCAAGCCCGGCCCGCTTTCAGGCACCTTGTACGCCGGAGCGGTCGAGCGAGCAGGTGATCAAGGAAGAGCGTCGCCCGCGCTTTCAAAGAACGGAGTCGCTGATGCCCTTGGAACTGCACACCAACTCCATGCCGCTGGTTCGTCTGGGTCCGGGTGGTGACTTTTCGTCCGACTATCGCTCCGACAGTCGGGGTCGGTTGGTTCAGGCCGCCGGTTCGGTAAGGAGCACGGAGGACCCGGCGGGGGGCGGCGAGGGGGGAAGTTCGTTCTCGCCGTGGTATCAGCGGCTGCGTCATGGGTTCAAGCGGGCGATGATCGCCGGCTCGGTCAATGCCGGCGGGTCTGAGTTTGCCGGGCGCGAAGGACCGCGACGCGACGGCGTCGAGGTTTCGGCCGCGGCGGTTCGCGCTGCGGCGTTGCTCAGCACTGAGCGGATGCTCGACGATCAGAGTCGGGCGCTCGGCGGCGTTCTGGCGTGGAGCCTGGGATTGCACGAGTCGGCGCTGCGGTCGTCTTCGGCGGCCCGGATCGTCGAGGTCTTCACGTGTGGTACATCACGTTCTCACGCGGCGAGCGCACTCGCCGCTCTGTCGTGCGGCCGGGGCGCGGAGGCTCGCCCGGCCGTGCGGATGATCGAAACAAGCCGATCGACGGAGGAATTGCGTCATGAATCTCACGCCCAAGCAACTTCGGATCCTGCAACTGATCCGCGACTCTCGCATCCGTCATGGCTATTCGCCGACGATGCAGGAACTCGCCGACGAGATCGGCGTCAGCAAGGTCACGGTCTTCGAGCACGTCGAGGCCCTCATCAAGAAAGGCGCGCTCATCCGCGACCCCAACAAGGCTCGCTCTTTGGCCATCGCGAGCGGGATCGCGGTTCCCGATGAGTCCAGGCCCCTGCGGTTCCCGCTCGTCGGCAAGATCGCGGCGGGTCTGCCCATCGAGAAGATGGAGGACCGCGACGAACTCGACCTGTTGGACATCGTCGGTCCGCGTCCGGGCCGGCCCGGCGCGATGTTCGCGCTGCGTGTGCAGGGAGAGTCGATGCGAGACGAGGGCATCCTCGACGGCGACTACATCCTCGTTGAGCGTACCGATGTCGCGAGCAACGGCGACCGTGTTGTGGCTCTGCTGCCCAACGGCGAGACCACGCTCAAGACGTTCTACCGCGAAGCCGACCGGATCCGCCTGCAGCCGGCGAACCCGGACTTCCAGCCCATCTACGTGAAGGAATGCAAGATCCAGGGCATCGTGCGCTCCGTGCTTCGCAAGTACTGAAAGCTGGTAGTGTCGGCCCGCAGCGTGCCCGACAGACGCCCCGTTCGCACGTGGTTCGCGCCAGGCGTAGCCGGCTGGCCGGACCGGTGTTTTCGCGGTCCGGGCCGATCATCCCGGCCTTTCCTGCGAACCAAAGTCAGCCCGCTCGCGTTTGATGCGAATGCGTGCATGTCGTGCCGCGTGGGAGTGGGGGAAGCATGAGAGGGGCGCGGGTGGTGTTTGCGTTTGTTGCCCGACACCGGAGCAGTGCATGACCGGCGAAACCTCGCGACGATTCGTGCAGACAGCCCGGTTATTCGGAGTGCTGGTCGCGTCCGTGGCGATTCTGCTCGGATCTTGCACTGCGGATGCGCCGCTCGGCGACAGTTCTGTTGCTGCCTCCGGATCGGTGCACGGCTCGGTCAAGTCGTCCGGCACTCGGCCGGTTGTTTCCTCCGCTCCGACAGCGGCTTCCGCGCAGGCGGTCGATGCGCCAGCAGATGCGGTCGAGCGTTTGCCGACGTATCTGGTGATTTCTCCGTGGGGACGATCAGGCACAGCGCTCCGGGTGACAGACACACTCTTTCTGACCGCGCGGCACGTGCTTCCACGCCGTGGCGAGTGGATCGAGATTGGTCGCGATGGGAAGCGGTTTCGATTTGAGCGCGTGGCGCAGGGTGAGCAAGAGGGCGTTGTTGGCGATTGGGCGCTGATCCGTGTGCCCGATGCTCCATCGTCGCTGGGAGCCCTCACCGATCACCCGGTCCTCAGCGGTTCGTTCGTCCGTCCGGGTCGGGAAGTGTTCCTTTCGGGCTACTGGCAGGGTCCGGGCCGGTGGACTCGCATGTCGCGGATGCGGTCGGTGCCGATCACCACGGTCGCCGGACCGACGCTCGAAATGGCCGACAGCGAGAAGTTCCCGCGCCGGCATCTTCTTTTCGTGGAGGTGGCACCGACATCCGGCGCGCAGGAAGTCGTCCGTGAAGCTGACCGCGCCCGCGAGCGAACCGTTGACGTGGCCGACGTCTACAGCGGTATGTCGGGTGGCCCAGCAGTGGTATGGGACTCGCGCGAGGCTCGTGCGGTGGTTGTCGGTGTGTACGTCGGCGGCGGCGAGTACGAGCGAGTGTTCGTTCCGGCCGGCGCGGGCGCAAGCGGCCGAGCCCAGATCGTCCGTCGAATCCCGGCGGAAGTGATGGACGCGATCAAGGCCGAAACGGCCGCGGCGATCAAGTAATCGGGATTGCCGCCTACACCCGCACCTGCTCGAACCGGATCACCGGGCCGGCTCCGCTCTGCTCATCGTGCACAAGCCTGGCGAAGAACGCGTCGATGCGTTCGAGCCCCGTAACGCGATGCACGAACGCCGCCGCGCGGACCAGGTCGGCCATTTGCACCAGTTCCAGCCGCGGCTCCGTGAGTTTCATCCGGGTTCCGTAGAACGCGCAGGACTGGTGGGCGATCAGCACGATGCGCTGCAGCCCGTGGACCTTGACGAGGAACTCGAGTTCGTCCACCACGCCCTGCTCCTCCAGGTGGGCTTCCGGGTGGCCGGCCAGACACGCCGGACCGCCGGGGAGCGCCACACGGTCGTACCGGGGCAGTCCCAGCGCGTTCTGCAGGAAGTCATCGAAGTGCTCGCCGACGCGACCGTCGGAGCAATAGACCGCGGCGGCTCGGATTCGGTCGGCGTCGTATGGCAGGCGCGAGTCGTAGGGCATCTCTGTCCAGCATACACGCTCTCGCTCCGGCTTCGCCAGCCCCTCTCGGAGGCTCACTTTCGCTTCTTGAACTTGCTCTTGATGCTGGGCGTGTAACTTGACCCTTTCTTGCCGAACCCTCCCATGCCGCCGAGGCCCGCGCCGGCGCCGGCGCCCATGGCGCGGACGGCGTCGACCTGTGCCTTGGAACTCATCGAGCCCATCTGCTTGAACAGTTTGCTCACCGCCGCGAATTGCTTGGCGAGTTGGCCCACTTCGTTCTGGCTGGTGCCCGAACCCGAGGCGATGCGTTTGCGACGCGAGTTGTCCAGCACGTCGGGGGTCTTGCGCTCCTCGCGGTTCATCGAGTTCACGATCGCCTCGATGCGGTCGAGTTGCTTGTCCTCGACGTGGACGTCCTTGAGCGCAGCGCCGATTCCCGGCAGAAGCCCGAGCAACTGCTTCAGCGGGCCCATGCGGCGTATCGTCCGCAATTGCTTAAGGAAGTCGTCCATCGTCATCTCGCCCTTGGCGAGTTTGGCCTGCAGCGCTTCGGCCTCCTCTTCGCTCACTTCGTGCCGCGCCTTCTCGACAAGGCTGAGTACGTCGCCCATGCCCAGGATGCGACTGGCGATGCGTGATGGGTGGAACTCCTCGAGCGCGCCGAGTTTCTCGCCCACACCGATGAACTTGATCGGAGCGCCGGTCACGTGTTTGACGCTGATGGCCGCGCCGCCGCGCGTGTCGGAATCGAACTTGGTGAGAATGATCCCGTCAACTTCGAGTCTTTCGTGGAACGCTTTGGCGCTGTTCACGGCGTCCTGGCCGGTCATCGCGTCGACGATCAGGAAGATCTGGTGCGGCCTGAGGGTCTTGTTGACCTGGTTCAACTCCTCCATCAGCGCGTCGTTGACGTGCAGCCGGCCCGCGGTGTCGAGGATCACCGTGTCGATTCCCTGCTTGCGTGCCTCTTCGACTCCGCGACGGCAGACCTGCACCGCCACGCCCACGGCCTTGCCGTATTCGGCGGTCTTGTCCGGCTCGGCGTGCACGAGCACCTTCGCCGAGCCGAGCGTCTCATCCTGTGCGACCTGCGCCCCAACGGTCTGCAACTGCTCAACCGCCGCGGGACGCTGCAGGTCCGCCGCGACCAGCATGACCGAACGCCCGCGCTTCTTGAGATACGCCGCCAACTTGCCGCAGGTCGTCGTCTTTCCCGATCCCTGCAGGCCGCACATCATGATGACGGTGGGGCCTTGGTCCGAGGGCAGGTGCATGATGGGCGGGTGCTCGCCCGAGAGGCCAATGGGGAGCACCGGTCCCTGCCCCGCCCCCGTGCTCGCGGCCATGTCTTCGGCCTGCTTCCACGCGCCGGGATCGCCGCCGAGGAACTCGACCAGCCGGTCGTAGACAACGCCGATCATCTCCTGCCCCGGCTTGAGGCTCTTGGTCACCTCGCGGCCGAGCGCTTCCTGCACCACGCTGTCGCAGAACTTCTCGACGACCTCGTAGTGAACGTCGGCTTCGAGCAGCGCCGTCCGCACGTCCTGCATCGCCTCGCGGACGTTGGACTCGCTGATCGACGATTGCCCGCTGAGTTTGCGGAAGACGGAATTGAAGGAGTCGGAAAGTCGCTCGAACATGGCGCAGGATCTCCCACGCACGCGCGGCGGGACACGCCCGGATTGAGCGCAACGACCATCGCCACGTGCGAACCAACGGACCCTGGTTCAGGGCTTGACCGGGTCAAGCGTAGCACGATCACCCGATCGATCACTCGGTCTTGAAGGGCGTCGGCCGTCCGTCGGGGTCGACGCAGACGAGCGTGATGCTCGCCTCGGTCACGGCAATCGCGTCCTGTGCCTGCTCACGTTCGACCTCCACCTCGACTCGGACTGTCACGCTGGTCGTGCCGACCCGCGTGGTCGTGGCGTAGAGCGCCACGACGTCGCCCAATTGCACCGGTTTCTTGAACTCGACACGGTCCAGCGCCACCGTCACCCACTTGGTCCCCGGCGGATGGCCGTGCCGCCGCGCTTCAACGAATCCGGCCTGATCGATGTATGAAAGGATCACGCCACCGAAGATCGTTCCGTACGGGTTGGTGTCGCGCGGCATCGTGACCACGCGCAGAGCCAGCCGGCGCGGTGACGTGGTATCAGGGTTCGTCTGAGCGTTGCGGCCACGAGCGGGATCTGGGGCTGAGGAGGGTGTCGGCGAGGCCATGACCGAGCGTAGACGGCGCGCATCGTGCGAGTTCGTATGAGTTACGGAGGAGCGTTCTTGAACGCCGCGGCTGTGGGTGAGCCCCCGCCTACCTTCCCCCATGCCAATCGATACGCTCTTCGAGCAGATCACCGGGCTCTCACACGCCGAACTCATCGACCGTTATGCGATGGGTGTCGAGCGGTTCGATGCACGCGTGCTCAAACTCGACGACGCCGCTCTTGACACGGCGTTCCTGACGGGCACGGAAGTCACCATGCCCGACGGCACACGCGGCCCGCTGGGCATCTGGCCGGTTCGCGTGTTGCTCGGACACCTGGCGGATGCCGAGATCGTGCTGGTGCACCGCATGCGCCGGGTCGTTGCCGAGGATCGCCCCGTGCTTGCCTACTGGGACGAGAACGCGTTTATCGATGCGGGGCTGTATGCCGGGCCGGGCCGACCGATCGCCGCCTTCGTTGCGACCGTTCACACCCTTCGCAAGTGGACAACCGAGTGGTTGCGTACGCTGAGCGATCAGCAGTGGGCACGCATCGGTTTGCACACGCAGAACGGCGAGCAGTCGGTCCGCACGATCGCCAACTACGCGACATGGCACCTCGAACACCACGCGATCTACCTGAATCGAAAGGTCGAGCGGTTGTCGAAGTCCTAAACAGTTGCCATTCGCCCGGCTCCGACCCGTGCACGCCCCCGGCGGGGGCCGTCCCCTGCCGCACGGGTCTGCCCACTACCCTAGAACCGGATGCACCCACTGTTCGATCAGCGCCGGTACCTGATCCCGTTCCGGTCGAGTCTGCTCCCGCAGATCTTCACCGACGTGCTGGTCATCGGCACGGGCGTTGCGGGGCTTCGCGCGGCGATCGCCGCGGGCGAGCGCAGCGCGGACGTGATCGTGCTCTCCAAGGCGGTCGATGCCGAGACCGAGTCGAGCACAGCATGGGCCCAGGGTGGGATCGCGGCGGTCATCGATCCGGCCGACTCGATCGACAGCCACGTTCACGACACGTTGGAGGCCGGGGCCGGGCTCTGCGACGGACCGGTCGTTCGCCGGGTGATCGAGGGTGGACCCGGAGCGATGCGCGAGTTGCTCGACTGGGGCATGCGGTTCGATCTCAGGCAGCGTCAAGAGCCCGTCGCGGGTCGGGTGGACAGTGGGGGGGCACGCGGGCATGGAGGCAACGGCACGCACCACCGTCCGACGCTTGCCGACGTGGCGCTCGGCCAGGAAGGTGCGCACGCGCGGGCCAGAATCCTGCACGCCGATGGTGACGCCACCGGTCGGGAACTGGCCCGTTGTCTCACCGAACGTCTCGCGGGCCTATCGAGCGTTCGCCTCTTCGCCAACTGCTTCGCGCTCGACCTCATCACGCCGGGCAGCGAGCCCGGTTCACCCGTGATGGGCGCCATCACGCACCACCCGCGGTACGGCCTTCAGATGATCTGGGCCAAGAGCACGGTGCTGGCGACCGGCGGTGCGGGGCGAGTCTTCCGCGAGACCACCAACCCCAGCCCCGCAACGGCCGACGGCATCGCCATGGCGTACCGCGCGGGCGCGAGCGTGGCGGATCTGGCGTTCGTCCAGTTTCACCCGACCACGCTCTATCTTGCCGGCCGGCCGCGATCGCTCATCTCCGAGGCGGTGCGGGGTGAGGGTGCGTACCTGCTCGATCAGTCGGGCACCAGGTTTATGCTCGAAGAGCACCCAAAGGCCGAACTGGCCCCGCGCGACGTCGTGTCGCGGGCGATTCTGCGGCGACTGGCCACCCACGGCGGCACGCACGCGCTGCTCGACGTCCGGCACATCCGCGGGTTCTCCGAGCGATTCCCCGGCATCGCGGCGATGCTCCGCTCGTGCGACCTCGACCCCGCCACGGATCTGATCCCCGTCAACCCCGCAGCGCACTACACCATCGGCGGCGTCGCGACGAGCGACGGTTCCTTGCCGGCCTCCGCGATCGACCGCGCTGGCGAGACCGATGTGCCCGGGTTGTTCGCGGTCGGCGAGTGCGCTTGCACGGGCCTGCACGGCGCGAACCGGCTCGCTTCGAACTCGCTGCTCGAAGGTCTCGTCATGGGACGGGCGGTCGGCTTGGCGGCGGTGGAGCGGGCCGCCGGCAGGGGCTGCACTGGCGCAGCGCCCGCTTCACCCGTTTCCATCGTCTCCGACATTCGGCCGTCGGATCAGGGCGAACTCGACCTGCCAGACGTGCTCAGTTCGCTCCGCTCGGCCATGTGGCGCAACTGCGGTGTCGAGCGGTCCGGCGCGCGCCTCGCCGACGTTGCGGAGATGATCGATTTCTGGGCGCGTTACACGCTGGACAAGATCTTCGACTCCCCGCAAGGCTGGCAGGCACAGAACATGCTGCTCGCCGCCTCGCTCATGGCCCGCAGCGCGCTGTGGCGCGAGGAGTCGCGTGGCTGCCACCGTCGGGCCGATCACCCCGAGCCGCGCGAACCGCTCAGGGTGCACGACCGCTGGCGACGGGGTCGCGGCGCGGTTGTGACGGCCTCGGTCGTCGGCGAACACGCATCGGCGGCATCGAATTCAGCCGTTACTGGAGTCGACGCTTGAGCCCGTTCGTTCACATCTCCCGCAGAGCGCTCCGGCGCTTCAAGGACTGCGTGCTGCTCGCCGCATCGTTCGTCGTCGCCGCGTGCATGGTCGGGTGCAAGCCCGAGGAGCGAGTGACCAACTACAAGCCGTTCTTCACCGGAATCGAGGGAGCCCGCTTCGGTGGTCAGGGGCCCGTCGTTGCCGAATCCGATCGGGCTCCGCCCAATCTTCCGTGGGACCGTGGTGCGATCGATCTCTCTGAGGGCGCTGAGGCCGGCACGGGCAGCGGCCTGATCTTGCACAACCCCGACGGAAGCCGACGGCTCGTGCTCGCATCGCCGATGCACGTGATGCGCCTGCTCGAACGCCTGCTGGACGACCAGGAGGATCAGTTGATCATCGACCAACTGTTCAGCGAACGAACGCTGCAGGAGTTCGCGGGTTCGGGCAAGGGGCCGCAGCAGGCCGTGGAGTATCTCCGACAACATCGGCGCGACATCGCCGTGCTCTTCGCGCGAATGCCGCTCGCCGAGAACTCACCGACCGTCATCGTCGATCAGCCCGGCGATCGGGTCTGGGTCATCCGCTTGACCGGTCGACCCTCGGAGAATCTTCGCTTTACCCGGCTGTGGGTTCGGCTGGAGCGTGGCCGCTGGAAGTTCATGTGGGTGAATTGACAGCGTCTTTGCTCGGCTGAACACGCTGACGTTGCAGATTGCGAGTCCAACGCAGCCGCGAACGATCAGAACCGATGCAGTTGGCGGTTCGCCTTACTGGAGTCCGAAATTGCTCACGAACGAACAGATCCGATCCGAGTTCAACCTTGCGAGTCCGTACAACGACTACGTGCGAACCGCCAAGCCGAACGAACTAGCCAACTGGGCCGACTTCCATGGCCGCGTCCGGCTCACGCAGGCGCAGCGATCGCTCATCGCCGGGTTCGTTCGACGCGTCAACGTACTGGTGGTCTCCGGCACCTGGTGCGGAGACTGCGTGCAGCAATGCCCCATGCTCGACCACATCGCCCGCGCAAACCCACAGCGAATCGACGTGCGGTTCATCGATCGTGACGAGCGCTCGGACTTCAGCGCTCGAGTCGCGATCTGCGGCGGCGTGCGGGTCCCGGCGGCGATCTTCATGAACGAGGACTTCGACTTCGTCTCGATTCTCGGCGACCGCACGCTCACGCGATATCGCGCCATGGCGTCGCGAAACCTCGGCCCGTCCTGCCCGCTTCCCGGCGCTCCCGTCCCGGCGGACGAGGTCGCGGGCACGTTGCAGGATTGGATCGACGAATTCGAACGCGTCCACTTGTTGCTGCGGCTCTCTCCCAAACTGCGCGGGCGTCACGGCGACTGAGCGGGCGACAGCCGAAAGGCAATGACAAGGCGCATCTCGTTCTCTAGCAACAAGTTATAGGTCCTCGCCGAGCATTCGATCCACGGTCGCAAGCGCGTTCGATTTGCGTTCCCCTGTTCGTGGTGTACGATGTTTGCGGCAGGAGATCGAGAGATAGCCCACCTGCCAGGGTTGCGCAAGCTTTTCGCCACGCCGTGTGCGCGTGGCGGTGTTGCCGTGCCCTTCGTCGGGCCTATCGATCTGGAGAGAGAGCATGAAGTTGGTCACGCTTTCGGTTTTGGCGTTGATGGCCGCGGCGGGCGGCGCATCGGCGGCGATCACGACTTACACCGG
The DNA here is from genome assembly GCA_019636535.1 of Phycisphaeraceae bacterium. Taxonomy (GTDB): domain Bacteria; phylum Planctomycetota; class Phycisphaerae; order Phycisphaerales; family UBA1924; genus JAHBK01. Next base: position 77,976 of record JAHBXK010000002.1, read on the forward strand.
CCCCATCTCGCAGAGCGATCATCGCATCGTGATGGATCGCGCTGGGAATCTGCGCACGCAGCCCGTCGGCTTCGGCGATCGTGGCCCGGCGTTTGTTGACATCTACGACAATGTCAACACGACCGCATTGGCCGGCGTCTCGAATGCGGACCGCTTCACCGGCGATCTCCTGAACACGACCGGGACCGGCGCCATCCGCGAATTCGAGTTCTCGCTTCTGAACGCCGGCACAGCCGTCTGGACGCGCACGGACATCTCGATCATCTTCTTGGAGTCTGACGGGGTCGGTCCTTTCAACTTCCTCGGTCAACTCGACTTCGACAATGTCCCCGTTGGACTCAACCCCGGCTTCTTCACCACGCTCGTGATCACAGACCCCGGTATCACGCTCACGCAGACGGAAGTGATCGCGGCGGTGCGTTTCACCGATGTGCAGGGAATCACAGTGACCCAAACTGCACAGATTCGCGCAAACCCCGTCGTGGTTGGTTCGAGCGACGACACGTTTTTGGTTGCCGATCTGGGTTCTGGCTTGACGTTTGCGGGATTTCCTTCGAACAACAACGTGATGTACCGCATCGCCGTGCCGGCCCCCGGTGCGCTCGCCCTGGTCGGGCTTGGCGGTCTGGTGGCCATCCGCCGTCGGCGGTGATCTCCGTTTGCGCGGGACTTCTCCGCGCACCATTCTTTGATCGATAAGGCTCCCCTCAGCCTTCTCTCGGCCCCTGGCGCCCGTGCGTCGGGGGCTTTGTTCTTTGGTAATGTCCAAAGCACTCCCGGTGAGTCCGAGCGCGCGATGGCTCTCCGATCGTTCTGATCGAAGTCACTTCAGCGGGTGCTCCCCGCGTCCCGCCCTTGCACGATTCAACTCGGTGAACGCCGGCGGGTGATCCTTGATCAACTTCACCAACTGGCTCATCGTCACTTCAAGGCGAAGCCCCGCTCGCGAGAGGTCTCCCCGGCAGGCCTCGATCACGTCGAGCGCCTCCGCCAGCAGCGACGGAAAGTCCTCGTGCGAGGGATTGCATCGGATCCGTCCGCCCCGCACGCGGCTCTTCCACAGCCCCGACCCGATCGGTCCCGCCGGGACGGCCGTACGCACGTTCGTCGCCAGCAGCAGCCGCATCCGGCGCAGCGCCACGCGCTTGTTCTCGATCTGGCTCCGGCGCTCGTCAGCGCGAGACTCCAGCCCGCTCTCGACGTGACGCAGAAAGACCTGCGTCTCCACCTTGTTCCGGTGCTGACCGCCCGGCCCGCCGGTCGCACGCCCGGTGCCCAACTCGCACTTCCTGAGCAGATCCTCGTCGGTGAGACACGCCGGGTGATGCCAGCGCCACCCAGGCTCGCGTTCACGCGGGTTGAGTTCGGTCCGGTGCATCAACTCCCCGTCGTCGGTGTCGCGGTCATCGTCCAGTCGTCCCCTCGCCATCCTCTCTCCATCAGCACATCGTGCCCCATCGCCGCGATCATCGCTGCATTGTCGAGGCAGTACGCCATCTCGGGCAGCCTGAGCATTAGCCCGCGCCGTTGCGACAGATCCACGAGCATCGAACGCAGCGCCGAGTTCGCGCTCACGCCGCCTCCCACCAGCACCGCGCGGCACTCGGGGTGCCTCTCCAGTGCCCGCTCGAGTTTGAGTTCCACCGTTCGGACCGCCGCGCGTTGGAAACTCGCCGCGATTTCCTCCGCGCTCCAGCGCTCGGGCTCCGGCTCGCCGCGGGCCTCGCGCTTCATCCGCGACCGTGCGGTCTCGGGCACGCCTCGGTAGGCATACAACGCGGCGGTCTTCAGACCGGAGAACGAGAAATCCAGCGACTCCGGCGCGATCCGTGCGATCGGGAAGCCCGACCGCCCATCGGCTCCCTGCGACTCCGGCTCTCTTGCCAGGTGCGTGTTCGCCGCGGCCAATCGGTCCACCCTCGGTCCGCCCGGAAACTCCAGCCCCAGGATCGCCGCGACCTTGTCGTACGCTTCGCCCAGCGCATCGTCGATCGTGCCTCCCAAACGTCGCAGCCGCGTCGTCGTTTCGCACACGTACATCGACGTGTGCCCGCCGCTGACGATCAACCCGAGCGCGGGATAGAGCGATGACTCATCCAGACTCTCCAGTTTCGTGCCCGCGCTCAGCAGCAGCCCGGCCGTCAGGTGCGCGTGAACGTGGTCAACACCCACCACCGGCAACTCCAGACCCCACGCGAGCGCCTTGGCCGCGGCCACGCCGACGAGCAGACACCCGATCAGCCCGGGCCGGTTCCCCACCGCGACCGCGCTCAGGTCCGCCGTTGAAACGCCCGCCTCCGATATCGCCCGTCGCACGATCGGCAGCAGCCGCTCGGCGTGTGCCCGGCTCGCGATCTCGGGCACCACGCCGCGATACTCGGCGTGCAGATCGTCCTGCGAGGCGATCACATTCGACAGCACCTCGCGACCGCCGCGAACCACCGCCGCGGCGGTCTCATCGCAGGAGGTCTCGATCCCGAGCATCACGCGATCGTCCGTCACGGCGTTGGGTCCGCCACCGGCTCGGGTTTCTTCGACTCGGTTTCGAGCGGCTTCACGTCCGCGTTCAGCAACCATCTCTCAACGTCGCGCCCGGTGATCCGAAGCGTTGAGACCACGTTCCCGTCCGCATCGCGGACTTCGATCAGCCCGCCCGTCAGATTCAGTTCATCGCTCCACAGATTCACGCCCTGCCCGCCGTCCCGCTCGCCTTCGGGCCCGCCCTCGCCAGAGAGCGCTTCGATCCGCTTGGCGATCCGGGCGAGTTCCAACGTCGCGATCCGCTCCGCCCGCTCGAGCCTCCGCAATTCCTCGGTCGCGAGCCGCGCCTGATGCGCCTCCGTCTCCTGTTCGACAAACAGCGGCTCGAAGGCCCCGGTCTCGATTCGGCCGCGAAGGGCACGATGCGCTGCCGCCAGCGCACGATCCGCCGCTTCGGTCTCGATCCACACGGGATCGGACCAGCGCACCTCCGGGACCCTTGACCGTTGGTCGCTCTGCTCGCTCTTCGACTCCGCGCCCACCCCGCCCGCCGCGTCCATCGTTCTCCGACGGATGATCCGCTCCACGAGTTGCTCGTCGCTCTCGGCCACGCCGAATCCCACCGTGGGATCAACGCCCCACACCGCCGAGTCGTCCTCGCGTTGGATCAGCCGGCCGCTCGGCAGGTAGTACTTCGCCGTCGTGAACTTCACCTGCGCATCGCGCTTGAAGTTCAACGGCACCACGCTCTGCACCAGCCCCTTGCCGAACGTTCGCGATCCGACGATCAACGCGCGGTTGTGATCCTGCAGCGCCCCAGCGACGATCTCGCTCGCCGAAGCGCTGATCCGATCGATCAGCACCACCAGCGGCAGTGACTCGAACCTGCCGTCCGCGGGGCTGCTCGGTTGCGAGCCGAAGATCTGCTCGCGCATCGCCCGCCCTCGCATCCGAACCACCTCGGCATCGCCCAGGAAGACGTCGGCCACGTCCACCGCGGCCTCGAGCGATCCCCCAGGGTTGCCTCGCAAGTCCAAAATCAGCCCCGCGAGCCCCTGCGGCCCCGCCTGCGCTGAGGCCGCCTCGAGCGCTCCAACAAGGTCGGCACCTGCCGTCGGCGTGAACTGGCTCAGACGCACGTATCCCAGCCGCTTGGTCGGATCGATCAGGAAATCCCACCGTACGTCGCGATCGTTCTGCTCGTCGCCCGGCGTGTCGGCATCCCCCGCACCGTTGTCCGTGTAGATCCGCGAGAGCCCGCGCACGGACCTTGCCACGATCCGTTGCCTCGTCAGCGTCTTGGTGATCTCGCGACCGCCGCGCAGGATCGTGATCTCGACGCTCGTGCCCTCTTGGCCGACGAGCCGACGGATGCACTCCTCCGCGCTCAGCCGGAACGTGCTCTCCTCGCCGATGCGGATCACGCGGTCGTTCGGCAGCAGGCCCGCGCGCAGCGCGGGGGAATCCTCCAGCGGCGCAACGATCGTCAGCCAGCCGTCGCGGATCTCGATCTCCGCGCCGATGCCCGAGTACGTGCCCGTCAGTTCCTTGTCAAAGTCGGCCCGATCGTCGGGCGGGATGTACTCGGCGTACGGGTCGTTGATCGCCTCCAGCATTCCCTCGATCGCGCGCCTCTGCATCGCATCGGCGTCGGGCTCATCAGCGTGCGCTGCCGAGAGCAGCGCGTGCACCTCGCGGATCGGATCCACCCAGTTCCCCTGTCCGCGCACCGCCCGCACGGCCTGCGGCAGGCGCGCCGTCGCCACGCCCGACAAGAATACGAGCACCAAAACCAGCAGCCCGAGGCGTCGCGATCGGCCCGCGGCTTCCGCCGGTTGCGTGCGAGAGTCCTGTGCATGCAAATCGAGCGCGTGGGTGGTTCGCATGGAGGGCCGTGTTCTCTCTTTGCGCTCGGAGATCCGCGAGCGTTCCGGTGCCTGTGTCAACATCGCCACGATCGTAGTGGTGCGCATGACGTACCGACGACGGTGGCCCCCGGCCCCGGATCGCGCGGCATGCCGGCCGGCAGTCTCCCCGCTCACATCGCGCTCGGGTGCCAAACCGTCTTGATCTCGACGAACGGCTCGATCCACCACGGCGATGCGCCCTCGGCCTCATCCGAGAAATCGACCCCCTCTCGAACCTTCACGCGCTTCAGGTTCTCCGCCACACCCTCCCGCAGCACCTTCGCCGATGCCGCGTCGATGTTCGCCGCGTGAACCCCGTCGATGTCCCGGTGCTGCGCGATCACCGGCAGCAACTCCGACCGCACCCCCGTCAGGATGTTCACCACGCCCCCCGGCACGTCGCTCGTCGCGATCACCTCCCCTAGCACCGACGCAGCCAGCCGCGCAGAGCCCGATTCCCCCGCCACGCACACCGCCGTGTTCCCCGCGCAGATCACCGGCGCGAGCAGCGCGACCAACCCGAGCAGCGCCGGCGCATCGGGCGCCACCACCGCGATCACGCCCGTCGGCTCCGGCACGCTGAAGTTGTAGTACGGCCCCGCCACCGGGTTGTTGCACCCCAGCACCTGCTGATACTTGTCCGTCCATCCCGCGAACGTGACCAGCCGATCGATTGCGAGCATCACCTCGTCGTCCGCGCTCACCTTCCGATTAGCGAGTGCGCGGGTCCCACCGGCGCCCTTCGCCGCCTTGACGTCGCTTCCCGGCTCACAGGCCGCGCCCGTCCTGATCGCCTCGGCCAGTTCCTCTCGCTTCCCCTCCATCATCTCGGCCATGCGGTACAGAATCTGGCCGCGCAGATACGCCGTCGCGTGCCGCCACGGGTCCAGCGCCTTCCGCGCCGCACCGACGGCATCCCGCAAGTCCTTGCGAGATGCGTGGCAGACGTGCGATGTCACCCGGCCCGAAGCGCCCTCCACTGCCAGCGTCCGCCCGCTCTCGGAGCGCGGGAACTTCCCGTCGATCAGCAGTTTGTACGTCTTGGTCACGTCGAGCCGCGATGTCGTGGTCATGGTCGTCTCACAAGTGCTTTGGCAAACCCGGCGTCAAACCTCGACGTACGCCCGCAACCCCTGCATCCCGCCCTCACGACCGAACCCGCTCTCCTTGAACCCGCCGAACGGGCTCGCCGCGTCGAAGCGGTTGTACGTGTTCAACCACACCACGCCCGCCTCCAACTTGCGCGCCACCTCGAAGATCTTCGAGCCTTTGTCCGTCCACACCCCCGCCGCGAGCCCGTACGGCGAGTTGTTCGCGCGGACGAGCGCCTCCTCCGCCGTGCGGAAACTCATGACCGCCAGCACCGGGCCGAAGATCTCCTCCCGCGCGATCCGGTGGCTCGGCTGAACATCCGCGAAGAAGCACGGCCGGCACCAGAAGCCCTTCTCCGGAAGCCCTGCGCTCGAGGCCCGAGCGATCGCCTTCGCATCCGACCCGACGGCGCCCTCGCCCGCTCGCCCTCCCTCCCCGCTCGGCACGCACAACGATGCGCCCTCCGAAGCACCGATCTCAAGGTACTCTCGAATCTTCTCCAGTTGCTGACGCGAGTTGATCGCCCCCACGTCCGTGTTCTTGTCCATCGGGTCCCCCACCCGAAGGCTCGCCAGCCGGATCATCAACTTCGTCTTCACCCGCTCCAGCACGCCCTCCTGCACAAACAGTCGAGAGCCCGCGCAGCACACATGCCCCTGGTTGAAGTAGATCCCCTGGATGATCCCCTCCACCGCCTGATCCAGACTCGCGTCCTCGAAGATGATGTTCGCACTCTTCCCGCCCAGCTCCAGCGTCAATCGCTTGCTCGTGCCAGACACTGCCGACGCGATCCGCTTGCCCACCTCCGTCGAACCCGTGAACGCGATCTTGTCAATCCCCGCGTGTTCCACCAGCGCAGCCCCCGTCCGTCCGTCCCCAGTCACGATGTTCACCACGCCCGGAGGCAGCCCCACTTCCTCAAAGATCTCCGCCAGCCGCAGCGCCGTCAGCGGCGTCGTCTCCGCGGGTTTCAGCACGCACGTGTTCCCGCACGCCAGCGCCGGCGCCAGTTTCCACGCCGCCATCAACAGCGGAAAGTTCCACGGAATGATCTGCCCGCACACGCCCACCGGCCGCGGCGCGGGCCGGCCCGGAAACGCGTACGGCAACTTGTCCGCCCAACCGGCGTGATAGAAAAAGTGCTGGGCTGCCAGCGGCACGTCCACGTCGCGAGACTCGCGGATCGGTTTGCCCCCGTTCATCGTCTCCAGCACCGCTAACTCGCGCGCCCGCTCCTGAATACGTCGGGCGATCCGAAACAGGAACTTCCCACGCTCGGCAGGCTTCAGCCCCGCCCACTTCGGCAGCGCCTTGCGCGCAGCACGCACCGCCGCGTCCACGTCCGCCGCCGTCCCCTGCGCAACCCGGCTCAGCGTCCCCTCCGTCGCCGGGTTGATCGTCTCGAAGTACCCGCTCGCGCTCTTGCCCTTCCCCACCCCACCCTTTCCCGTGGGCATCACGAACTTCCCATCGATGTACAGGCCGTAACGTTCTGCGATCGGGGCCTTCACCGTCTCCGGCGCAGGCGCATAATCCCAGGCCGAACCGAAATCCAGCCCGGCCCGCCCCAGCGACTCGCGCCGAGTCGCCACGAGCGCCCGCCCCGGCTCGCCGTTGCTCATCGCCGAATCCTGCTGCCCAGCCGCCGCGGTTGCCATGTCCGTGCCGTTGCGTTCCCCGGTCATGCTTCAAGGGTAGGTGGCGCTCGCCGCGGGCACCCCACCGAAGCGCCGACACGGCTCCCGGTCGAACTTCGCCAAGCCGGGCCCGCGAAGCGCGTATCCTGCGCCCGATGTCCTCCTCCCAGCCCCGATCGGTTCTCATCGTTGGCGCAGGCCTCGCCGGCTCACTTCTGGCGATCTACCTCGCTCGCCAGGGGTGCAAGGTTCTCGTTTGCGAGCGCCGAGACGACCCCCGCCGTGCGGGCTACACCGGCGGCAGGTCCATCAACCTCGCGCTCTCAGCACGCGGCCTTTGGGGCCTCGCCGGCGTTGGGCTCGATCGCCACGTCCTCGACCACGACGCCATCCCCATGCCCGGCCGCATGGCCCATCCGCCCTCCATCAACGCCCCGCTCGCCTTCCAGCCCTATTCCAAGGACCCTCGCGACGCCATCAATTCCGTCTCGCGCGGCGGGCTCAACATCACCCTCCTCAACGCCGCCGAGCGCGAGCCCAACGTCACGATCCGCTTCGGTCTGCGTTGCACCGATGTCGATCTCGACCGAAACTCCGCCATCTTCGAGACCTCCACCGGCCAGTTCGTGCACGAGTCAGCCGACCTCATCGCCGGCGCCGACGGCGCGTACTCGCCCGTCCGCTATCGACTCCAGAAGAACGACCGTTTCGATTACTCCCAGACCTACCTCCAGCACGGGTACAAGGAACTCTGCATCCCGGCCGGGCCGAACGCTGCCCACGCGATCGAGAAGAACGCGCTCCACATCTGGCCGCGCGGCGGGTCGATGATGATCGCCCTCCCCAACCGCGACGGCAGTTTCACCTGCACGCTCTTCTGGCCCTTTCAGGGCGACCATTCCTTCGAAGCACTCGAGGGTGCTCTCGCCGACCGTCGCAGAGCCGCTGCCCCCAACGACCCGCTTCCGCAACCCACCGACGCCGAGCGTCAGGCCGTGGTCGGCTTCTTCTCCCGTCACTACCCCGACGCCGTTCCGCTCATGCCCACGCTCGCCGACGACTTCTTCGCAAACCCCACCGGTTCGCTCGTCACCGTCCGCTGTTCCCCTTGGCGTCACGTCAACCGCGACGGCACGGCCGTCGTCATCCTCGGCGACGCCGCCCACGCCATCGTGCCCTTCTACGGCCAGGGCATGAACTGCGCGTTCGAGGATTGCCGCGCACTCGCCGAACTCCTCGCGGCACGCGGCCTGACCGACCTCGACGACACCCTCGCCGAGTTCGAGAGGATCCGCAAGCCCAACGCCGACGCCATCGCCGACATGGCCCTCGACAACTTCGTCGAGATGCGCGACAAGGTCGGACGTGCTGAGTTCCTCTACCGCAAGCGCGTCGAGCAGGCCATCCACGACCTCTTCCCCGATCGCGTCTTTCCGCAGTACAACCTCGTCAGTTTCTCGACCGTCCCCTACACCGAGGCCCGTCGTCGCGGCCGTGAACTCGACCAGTTCCTCGACCGCATCATCCCGCAACTCCCCATGTCCGCAGCGCCGGCGATGCCCGACGCCGACTGGCGCGCCCGCGTCCACGCCATCGCTGAGAGCGAATGGCGCAAACAACCCGCGTGATCCACTCTGGGCGACTCTGAACGATCAGAGGATTACGCAAGCCGCAGGCCCGCTTCGTCTCGCCCATGCTCCACGACCTCAGCCCAAGCATCACGCCCGCAACCGCCGTCTGGCCCGGCGACACCCCCTTCTCGCGCAAGTTCCTCTGCCGCATCGCCGACGGCGCACCCATCGACCTCAGCACGATCACCACCACAGTCCATCTCGGTGCGCACGCAGACGGCCCCAACCATTACCACGCTCAGGGCGTCGGCATCGGCGAGATGCCCCTCATCCACTACCTCGGCCTCTGTCAGGTCGTCGATGCGCCCGTTCCACGCGGCGGTCGCGTCACGCCCTCCGACCTTCCCGCCGGCGTCGAGTCGATCCGCGCTCCACGCGTGCTCTTCCGCACCGGCACGTTCGACGGCTTCAACGCCTGGAACGATGACTTCGCCGGACTCAGTCCCGAACTGATCGACGCGCTCGCCGCCCTTCCCATCCCCATCGATGACACATCCACTCCGGAGGCTTCGGGCGCCTCGGCGCGTGTCTCGCGACGCTCCACCGGCGTCATCACCGTCGGGCTCGACACGCCCAGCGTCGATCTTCAGCATTCCAAGGACCTCCCCGCCCACCACGCCGTCTTCCGCCACGGCATGGCGATTCTGGAAGGGCTCGAACTCCGCACCGTTCCCCCCGGCGTCTACGAACTCATCGCCCTCCCACTCAAACTCGTAGGTTGCGACGCCAGCCCGGTCCGTGCGGTCCTGCGATCGCTCCCAGATCCCGCGCGGTAACCCGCACGCCCCGAGCGTTCACGAACCGTTCACAAGCCGTTCATCGCCGCCACGGCCTTGACCTCGAACGCGATCGGCGCACTCCCGGCCTGCGGCAACGACTTGATCTCCACCGTCGTCCGGCACGGACGGTTCCCATCCTCGGGGAACAACTCCGCGTACACCCGGTTGTACACCGCAAAGTCGCGCGGCATGTCCGTCAGAAAGCACGTCAAGTCGATCAGGTCCTCCCACCTCGCTCCCGCGTCCTCCAGCACCATCCGGATGTTGTCGAACACCGATCGCACCTGCGCTTCCATGTCGTAATCAATCATCCGCCCCTGCGCGTCCAGCGTCACGCCGGGAATGTCCTTGCTCCCCTTGCGACGCGGCCCCATGCCCGAGATGAACAGCAGGTTCCCCACCCGCCTGCAAGGCGGATACGCCCCAACCGGCTCCGGCGCACGACTCATTTCCATCATTTCAGTCTCCGTGTGAATGGATTGAACCACCGCGAACACCGAGTTCGCCGAGAGCGAAACAGGTCAAAGAGCACGACGCTTGATGCCATGTTTGAGCAATGGCACGTTGAAGTTGATCAAGAGGCCCCTGCGGACCCCAGTTAGTTTCAGATACGTCAGCAACTGCGCTTCGTGAACCGGATGCAGTGCGTCCACGGCCTTGATCTCCACGATGACCGAACCCTCGACGATCAGATCAAGCCGGAGTCCGGTCTCGACCGTCACGCCCTTGTACGTCGCCGGGACGCCGACTTGCCGCCGCCAGTTGAGTCCACGAAGCCCCAACTCGTGACAGAGGAATCCCTCGTAGGTTGACTCGAGCAGACCGGGTCCGAACGCCCGGTGGATTTCCATCGCGGCGCCGATGATCTGCTCGGTCAGTGGATCGTGTTCCAGGCCCAGTTGAGGATGCTTGTGGATTTCACTCATCCGCTCGGTGCTCTCGGTGTTCTCGGTGGTTCAAACCGATCAGCCAACCGCTCAGTACCGCACGCACACGTTCCTCGGCTCCGTGAAGAACCGAAGCGCCTCCAGCCCGCCCTCCCTCCCAAGGCCCGACTGCTTCGCCCCACCAAACGGTGTCCGCAGGTCGCGCACCATCCAGCAGTTCACCCACACCAGCCCGGACTGAATCCGACCCGCCACCGCGTGCGCCCGAGACAAATCCCGCGTGAACACGACCGACGCCAGCCCGTACGGTGTGCCGTTCGCCAGCGCTACCGCCTCATGATCTGTCCGAAACTTCTGCACCGTCACCACCGGCCCGAAGATCTCCTCCTGCTCGATCACGCAAGCCGGGTCCAGCCCCTCGATCACCGTTGGCCTGTAGAAGAACCCGCCCAGACACCGTTCGGGCAGTTCCGCCGTGCCCGGCTTGGAACCGCCGATCAGCACCTTCCCACCGAGCGACCGCGCGGTCTCCACCGCCCCCGCCACCTTCTCAAGGTGCGCAGCGCTCACCAGCGCGCCCTGCCGCGTGCCCTCCTCCAGCGGATCGCCCAGCCGCAGCGAACCCACGCGCTCCAACAGCCCCGCCACGAACCGCTCGTACACGCGCTCGTGCACCAGCAGCCGCGACCCGCACAGGCAGATCTGCCCCTGGTTCGTGAAGGCCGCCCGCGCGGCCGTCGCGATCGCCCCGCCCTCTCCCCCCAGATCCGCATCTTCAAACACAACGAACGGGTTCTTCCCGCCAAGTTCGAGGCTGATCCGCTTCAGCCGATCCCCCGCCTCGCGCGCGATCCACCTGCCCACGCCCGTCGATCCCGTGAAACTCACCGTCGGCACGTCCGGGTGCCGCACGATCGCAGCGCCGCACTCCGCCCCCGTGCCGTGCACGATGTTCAGCACACCCGCCGGGATCCCCGCCTCCATCGCCAGCGCCCCGAGCATCGACGCCGTCATCGGCGTCACTTCGCTCGGCTTGGCCACCGCCGTGTTCCCGGTCGCCAACGCCGGCGCGATCTTCCACGTCAGCAGATACAGCGGCAGGTTCCACGGCGAGATCAGTCCCGCCACGCCCGGCGGCCGAGGCCGGCGCAGCGTGTAGTTCAGCGCCGGCACGCCCCCCGGCGTGCCCCCGCCGTCAAAGTCGTGCATCTCCGACTGCGTGTGCAGAATCGCCGTGGCAAAGTATCGAAAGTTCGCCGCCGACCTCGGAATGTCCACCGACCTCGCCAGCGAAATCGGCTTGCCCGTGTCGATCGACTCAGCCCGCGCCAACTCATCCACACGCTCATCGATCAGGTCCGCCAGCCGCAACAACAGCCGCGATCGCTCCGCCGCGGCAAGCCCCGACCACGCCGGGAACGCCCGCTTCCCCACCTCCACCGCGGCCCGCACGTCGCGTTCATCCCCCGCCGCCACCTTCGCGTACACACCCCCCGTCGCAGGCTCGATCACGTCCAGCCACGAACCCGAGTCCGGTGGCACAAACCGACCGTCGATGAAGTGTTCAATCGTTCGCACGGCGGAGTTTAGTTCGCCAAGCAGAGCGAGCCTTTGGCGATCGAAGGCAACGCGCAAAGCCAACTTCGCGCCCCGAAGCGGCTTGCTCACCGCACGCGGCGGAGTAACGCCAAGCCGTAATTTAGCGGGCTGGTGTAAATCTCACACCAACGGTACCGACCCGGCGAGACATCCGCCAGACCATCGAGCAACTCGCGTGGTCCGTCGACGCTGCACACCTCCGGAAAGACGTCGTGCAGCAGCACGTAACCGCCGACGTTCAGCACCGGTTCGATCGCTTTGAGATCGCCGATCGCGCCGGGCGCGGAGTGGTCGCCGTCGATGAAGGCGAACTGCACGCCCCCGCGCTCCGCGAGTTCCGCGTGCATCCTGGGGATGTTTGCCTTGCTGTCGCCGACGTGGAGTCGGATCAAGTCAGACACTCCGGCTCGCTCCAGGCGCTCACGGACCTTTCGCTGCCGATCCTGAAAGAGCGGTGAAGCCGCGAGCCGCTGATCCTCCGGGATTCCAAAGTCATCGAACGTGTGGATCACCGGCGGATGACCCGAACCGCCAACGCCCCCCGGGTCCGGCGTGAGTTCCCGTGTCAAGCAAGGCTTCGCGCGTTCCATCTCCGTGGCTTGCAATGCCGCCGCCATCCAAATGCTCGATGCACCCAGGCACGTGCCCGTCTCGACGATCGTTCGAGGCTGGATGTTGCGGATCAACCAGTACAGCAACGCGCCGCCCTCGGGTGAGATCGAAGCAGGCCACGATCCGTTGTCGGCGTAGAGCGCACTAAGTTCATGCTGCCATGTGAGCTCCGAGCTCCCGGAGAAGTCCACCGGAATATCCCAGCCTAACCGCACAGGCCCCGTCGGAAAATGTGCATCTTGGGTCGATCCGACAGAACAAACGGAAACTTCCCCCTTCACGCCGGTCTTCGCAAGTACATAGCCCCGTTGACGAAGGTACAACTTGATCCATGACTTCAATTGCCTCTTAACCACTCATATCACTCACTGACCAAGACATGCCATCCATCTCGCGTTAAATTCTAATAGATCCGCGAGGTCAATGACGCCATCTCCATTAAAATCTCCACTTGTTCCATGCGAGACGCTTTGTCCAAGATAGGCCATCCACTCGGCGAGAAAATCGAGCAAATCACTCAAGTCGATTGAACTGCTAGAATCATAATCAGCCGCGCAACAATCGCAAAGAGCGGGGATCCGCAAGTATCGAACATTCGTCGACAGATCGCTACCTCCATCAACTAACTGGCGAATATCCCCATTCTCATCAAATGAGAGTTCCTTCATCCAAATCACCCGTTTATCAATAAATGTGCCATCGGGCTGCACTGCATTATCCATCAATACATGGAAGATCATGATGGGAACATCTCGTCCCTTGTAGTTATCGTAAATGAAGAAAACGTCTGGGTGGCCAAAATTTCGACCGCCTTCAAGTGAGTGTCGAGACGACCTTAAGAGCAATTTTTCCTCTACGTTGACGTCATCGTATTCTGTCAGTTTTCCAGTGGCAAGAGTTCCAGACGCTGAGGCCAACTTTCGATAGGTGATCTGATACGATGGGCTACGCCAGAAGTTGCGAGTAACGAGCAGATAGAGATCCTGAATCGGACTCGTCGCGTCGCTCGCGTCTACTCGGCGAAACACTGCGGGTCCTTCTGCTACCGCAGTAAACGCGGTTTCGACAAGAGTTCCGCCGACGAATGATGTGCCGAACAGGGCATTAAAGCCATCGAATACAAGATCGCCAGATCCATTGTCTATCGTCTCAACAACGCTGTATCCGGACGAGTAGCTCGGTGCGATCAGCGCATTGCTTCGGTTGCGAGCATACGCAAGAGGTATACAATTGACAGTTTCGCGTACGTGGCGTACATCGGTTCTCAGCGATTGAGCGGCAATTGACTGGCCCCATTGCTCGTGACCGAGCGACGGATCATGTCGATTCCATGTATAAACAACACTATGCTTCCATGCCGCATGGTTTGCCAAAGCCGGATCTGTGAAGAAGTATGGGTCAAGCCACATTACGGTCATGCCTGGAGCCAAGTCAGTTCGACTCGCAGGAGCCGCCAAACAATTATGCGTACGACCCCATACGTAACCAGAAAGTTCGCCACACTGAGTACCCATCATAGACTCATTGACAGTGCAACCCAGCCACTTAGTTTCTCCCCCGTTCATCCGAGAGTATCCACCATCAAAGAGCACCGAAGTTTCATCTGGGTTTAGATACCCGAATCGTCTTGCACCGACATGTCGACCAGGATGGTCGAAGAAATATTGCAAAGACGTTGTTGATTGCACGATCGGGTCATGCCATGCGAGGAAGTCTGTTAGAAGTATCTCTGCATAGTAGACCGAGTGGTGATCTTGTCGTTCTCCGGCAGGTGGAATATAGTTTTCAACAGCGGTAAAAATGAGGCGCACAATTGATGGCTCTCCGGGTCGTTCAATCAATCGCAATTGCGGAGCCCACATGCGCAGATACAGATCGCTTCCTATTGTTAAACGCCCTCCGGATCGAGACTGCATCGATCCATTGGTGGAGACTTCTGAAAATGCTGTCATATGCAGTTCAAAATTCCTAAAGTCCGATGTGCGGTAGATTGGAAAATTGCCGGTTTGGTAGGGCGCACTGCTGCCGGTGAAATAGAACCACGATTGACAAGTCAATGGATCTTGAATTGCTAAGGCCGTAGGATCGGACATGCGAATGACCGATCCGGCTCCAGCGGAGGTTCGAAAATTGTGCAGATCTGGAGTCAGCGTGACGAGTTCGTTGCTGTCAACGTCAATCCAGTTCGGAATCAACCAATAGTTTCCACTGGGATTTGGCTGATAGTTTTCATCGACAATCGTAATCCCATCAGGACACGACAGGGTTTGTGGCAATGCACTCGATGTTATCCATCCAAAGCAAACTAGAACTGCGCACAGAATAGTCTTGGGCATCATGTGGGATCCTTCGAATATGAGCAGCACTCGCTTAGTTCGGTTACCTTGATAGTTTTCTGAGTAGCGAAAGACCGTAGTTGTTTGGTGCTGTGCAAATATCACAAGACGCATATTTGCATTTGGAGAGCGATTCCAAACGTTGTAGCAGTTCTCGGGGCCCGCGCCAGCCACAATGTTCGGGGAAGACGTCGTGCAGCATTAGGTAGCCGCCGGTGGGAATCAATGGATCTACGGCTTGAAAATCCGCCCAAACCCCCTCGAATGAGTGATCGCCATCAAGATAAGCGAGTTCGACAGAGCTGATCGTGGATGCCAATTTGGCAATCCCGGAGCTGCTGTCTTCTGAATGTACCACTACGTGCTCGGTGAGATTGGCCTCCGCAATCCTGTCACGCACTTGTCGTTCTTGCTCGCGAAAAAGGGGCACTTGGCGTAAAGGCGAATCACTCGGAAGTTCGTATCGATCAAAGGTATGAAGGATACCCTGACTTGTTGTTGCTAACGCTGATGCAATCCAGATGGTGCTGGCGCCATGACATGTACCAGTTTCTATGACCACGTTTGGTCGGATATTGCGTACGAGCGCGTGTAGCAATAGCCCAGCTTCCGGCGCGATGGAGCCCGGCCAGGCGTGAGGGCGCTCGTAGAGTTTGAGAAGCGTATGCCACCATTCGAAGTTGATACCCTGCTGAAAATCCTGAGGCACATGCCAGCCACCTCGGACTTTGTCTCCGCGGGGATGAAAGGCGTACCTAGATTCGACGGTGATAGCCTGGTCACGATCGCGAGCAACGAACGAATGATCCGTGCGCCCGCCCAGTTTTGTCAGGGCGCGAAGCGTTCGACTGGCGAGTTTGTGAAATACAACAGTCAAATCAACGTCCTGGTTGTGTGCGAAGCGCTGCGAGTCGGACGCGGGTGTTCCAAGGGTACAGACCGAGGTGACGTGCCATACTAGCCAGCCGACGTTGCGTCGGCTAGTAGTATGGGCTATGTTTGTATCGGCATCTCATCCCCAAACCGCGTCCCCACCGCCCGCGCCGCCGCGATCAGCCCGTGCTCCTTCCCGCTCTCATCGCGAGTCGGGATCAGCCGCTGCCCGCTCGCCGCTTCTGAAATGTCCACGTCCGTCAACCCGCCCGCCGACAGCGTCCCGCGGATTGCGACCATCCGGTTGAACCGCCCCGCCTTCAGCACGCGCATCGCCTGATACCCGAACAGCGTTGCGAGCACGCGATCGGCCGCCACCGGCTCGCCGCCGCGCTGCGTGTGCCCCAGCACCACCCACCGCGCCTCAGACTTGGTCGAGAGTTCCAGCGCCACGGCGACCACCCGCCCCACGCCCCCAAGCCTGATCGGGTCCGGCGAGGTCGGGTCGTGCCGCCACGCCACCTGCCCGCCGTCCAGCGGACGGGCCCCCTCCGCCACGCACACGATCGTGTACCCGCGGCCGATCGCCCGCCGGTCCAGCACCGCCTTCGCCACCGCGTCCATCGAAAACGGCATCTCGGGAATCAAGATCACGTCCGCTCCGCCCGCCATCCCCGCGTGCGCGGCGATCCAACCCGCGTTACGACCCATCACTTCCACCACCATCACCCGGTGGTGCGCTGCGGCCGTCGTCGTCACGCGATCGATCGCCTCCGTCGCGATGCTCACCGCCGTCAGAAAGCCGAACGTCAGGTCGGTCCCGTGCAGGTCGTTGTCGATCGTCTTCGGAACGCCCACGATCGGCACACCGTGCCGCGCGATGTGATCGGCGCAGATCATCGTCCCGTCCCCGCCGATGACCACCAGCGCATCGATCCGATGCTCCGCGATGGTCTTCACGCACCTTTCCGAGACGTCCGCAAACATCGGAGACCCGTCGGCATTCGCCCCCACCGCGAACCTCGCCGGGTTCGCCTTGTTCGATGTCCCCAGGATCGTTCCACCGACGTGCAGGATGTTCGAGATGTTGTCGTGATCCAGCCGGCGGACGCGGTTCTCGATCAGCCCCAGAAACCCGTCCATCACCCCGGCGACCTCGTACCCGTTCAGCAGCGCATCGCGAGCCACCGCCCGAATCACCGCGTTCAAGCCGGGACAGTCGCCTCCCCCGGTCAGTATCCCGATGCGACGGATCACGCTCATGATCGCACTGTAGTCGGCGCAAACAAACACCCGGATCAGCGTGGGCCGATCCGGGTGTGCACAGCAACGCAAGGAGCCTGAGTGGGTGTGGGTTGGGTTGGGCGGTCCTCGCGTGAGGGGTGAGTCGATCATGAACCCGCTATGCCGGCCCGATCAGTCGTACAGACCCGAACTCTCCGGCAACTTCGCGTTCTCCAAACTGATCGTCGTCTCGATCCGGAAGTTCGACTGTGTCCGGTGACGCTCCGCGAAGAAGAACTTCAGCGAGTACTTCTTCCCGTCTTCGAGCCACGGCAGGTGGTCCAGGTTCACCGACTGGCTGATCGCCGAGTGAACGCCGCCGATGTCGATCACGCACTTCCCGTCCACGAACACGAACACGTCGTCATCGCCGATGAACGTGAACGTCTGGCTCGTGCCCGCGCGGTACGTGAACATCGTGTCCAGTTCGAACGTGAAGTGGAAGTTCGTGCTCGGCGTCGAGCCGCCCGAGTTCCCCCACAACTCGCCGTTGATCGGGAAGAACCCGCCCCGGGCCGTGTAGAAACTGTCGTCCTTGTCGTTGAAGGCGTACACGTTCGTGCCGGGCTTCCGAACCAGCGTCAGCGACAGCGGCCGCGAAAGCGTCACGCCCGCCGTGTCACGCCACCACTGCGCGAAGTTCGCCGCGGTCGTCACCGCTCCGCCCTCAACCGACTCCATCACGCCGGCCGTCCCGCCGCGATTGCCGAAGTGCGCACGGGGGGGCGCAACCTGCTTGCCCGATCCGTCCTTCCACTGCGTCGTCACCTTCCGGCCCGTCGAGGCCATCACCGGCTTCCCGTCCGAGTCCAGCATGTCCGCGCAGATGTACGCGTAATGCCCGAACCCGCGCGTCGGCTGACGCTCGAAGTCCGGATGACCGCTCGCGTCCCGCCCCTTGAAGTCGCGAACGATCCCCGTCAGGGTGATTTGGTTCGGCAGTTCGCTCGTCTGATTCGACGAACTCGCCGTCGCCCGGCTCGGCGACGACAGATTCGCGCCGATCGCGGTGAGGGCCACCGCGGCCAACAGGCCCGCGACGCCCACGGTTCGATTGATGTTCAGGCTGGTGCTCATGGGCTCCCTCTGCTCCGTTGAGGACGCCGACACGAGTCGGCCGTCCGTCTGCTCGCTCTTCCCGCCGCGAGCGGCGGCCGGGCACGTGCCCGGCGGAGTGCTCAACGCCCAGAGCACCCGGCGACATCCAGAAAGTTCCAATCCACACTCTCCGCACGCAACCCCCGCCGATTCGCCTCAGCCCGCCACATGTCAACCCTTGCCGGTTGGAGAGCGCCCTACGCCCGGATAACCCGCCGACCAGCCGCTTGAACCCTCTCGTGACACCGCAAAGGCCGCTTCCCACCCATGGGGCGCTCCCGATCGCCCCGCCGACCTCCTTCTCATGCAACGCGCTGGTGGCACGTGCGCTCCTTGCGGCCTGTGCGGGCGGTCACTCCCGCTTGCCGATGTACAGTTCCCATACCACTCCACGCGGGCACGAACGCCCGCCCCGCCAGGCAAGGAAGCGACATGGACCAATTCATCATCCACGGCGGTCACCGCCTCACCGGCCGCCTCGCCATCAAGGGCTCCAAGAACGCGGCGCTCCCCCTTATGGCCGCCGCACTCCTCACCGACGAGCCGCTCATCCTGCAGGACGTCGCCGACCTCGCCGACATCCGCAACATGGCCCGCCTGCTCGCCGAACTCGGCTGCACCGTCGAGCAAACCGACCACGCCACCACCATCACCAACCAGGACGAGAGCCGCAGCCACGCCCGCTACGACATCGTCAAGACCATGCGCGCCAGCATCTGCGCGCTCGGCCCCATGCTCGCCAAGCGCGGCTTCGCCCGCGTCAGCATGCCCGGCGGCTGCGCCATCGGCGACCGTCCAGTCGATCTCCACCTCCGCGGCCTCGAGGCCCTCGGCGCGCAGATCCAACTCCACGAGGGCGACATCGTCGCCCGCGTCCCCGGCGCGCGCGGCGGTGGCGGCCGTCTCCGAGGCTCGCGAGTCTTCCTCGGCGGTCCTTTCGGTTCCACTGTCCTCGGCACCGCCAACGTCATGAGCGCGGCGACCCTCGCCGAGGGCGTCACCGTCATCGAGTGCGCCGCGTGCGAGCCCGAAGTCGTCGACCTCGCCAACCTCCTCATCGCCATGGGCGCACGGATCGAGGGCGCGGGCTCCCCGCGGATCACAATCGTCGGCGTCGACTCGCTCGGCGGCGCAACGCATCGCGTCATCCCCGACCGGATCGAGGCCGGAACCTACATGTGCGCTGTCGCCATCACCAACGGCGACGTCACCCTCGACAACTGCCCCATCGACTGCCTCTCGGCCGTCCTCAACGTCCTCGACCGCGTCGGTGTCCACGTCGCCGTCGAGGCCGGCCCCGCCTCCGACCCCATGCGCATGACCGCACGCATCACCAGTTCCCGAAACCTCCGCGGCGTCGAACTCACCACCCAGCCCCACCCCGGCTTCCCCACCGATCTGCAGGCACAGACCATGGCCCTGCTCAGCCTCGCCGACGGCAACAGCGTCATCACCGAGCGCATCTACCCCGAGCGCTTCCTCCACGTCGCAGAACTCGGCCGCATGGGCGCGAGGATCACACGCATCGGGTCCACCGCCATCGTCTCGGGCGTACGCAAACTCGTCGGCGCGCCCGTCATGGCCAGCGACCTCCGCGCCAGCGCATGCCTCATCCTCGCAGGACTCGCCGCGGAAGGAACCACCACCGTCAGCCGCGTTTACCACCTCGACCGCGGCTACGAGCAGATGGAAGTCCGACTCCGCTCCCTCGGCGCACACATCGAGCGCATCAGCGAGAAGCCCTCCCCCGCAGCCGTTGTCGAGTCCGGCGTCTGACGCACGGTCACGCGCCGACCATCCATCACCACGAAGCCCGGAGCCGCCGCGTGCCAGCCGATTGCCCCGCCTGCGCCCGCATCGACCGCCTCCGCCGCGGGCTCGACCCTTTCTTCATCTGCCACCGCCGCGAGTCGGTCGTTCTGCTCCACAAGCATCAGCGATACCCCGGCTGGTGCTCGCTCTTCGTCACCGATCACCACGAGCACCTGGCCGATCTCGGCCGCGAACGCCAGTCGCGCCTCTGGCTCGACGTCATGGACGTGGCCGAGGCCATCGCCGCCGCGTTCGCCCCCGCGCGGCTCAACTACGAGAACCTCGGCAACGTCGTCCCCCACGTCCACTGGCACGTCATCCCCCGATACGCGCAGCCCGTCGACCCAGAGCCCGCCGCCACCGTCTGGGTCCGCCCCGAGTCGGAGCGCGACTGCGGCGTCAGCGATTCGCAACGAGACGAGTTCATCGCCAGGCTCCGCGACGCGGGCCTCCGCTGACGCCCTCCTCAGCGCTTCACCCGCGTCGCCGCGGGCAGACCAGCGATCTTCACACGCACCGAGCACACCGAGTCGCGAGTCGTCGCGAACAGCGTCCGCCCGTCATCGCCCCCGAAGCACAGGTTCGTTGGCGCATTCGGCATCGGAATCGTGCCCAGATGCTTGCCCTGGGCGTCGTACACCCACACGCCCCCCGGCCCCGCGGCGTACACGTGCCCCTCGACGTCCACCCGCAGCCCGTCCGCGAACGTCCGCCGGCCGCCCGTGTCGTTCGTTGCGAACAGCGCGGGTGCGCCCAGTGAGCCGTCCTCCTTCACCTCAAAGGCAAAGATCCGTCCCGTCCCCGTGTCCGCCACGTACAGCCTGCCTCCGTCCGGTGACAGCGCAACGCCGTTGGGCGCTGGAATGTCCCGATGCTCCAGCGTCAGCGTTCCGTCCGGCGACAGCCGGAACACGCCGCAGAAGTCCAACTCACGCTCACGATCGCCCGCCCCCAGCGGCGGCCTCAGCCCGTACGGCGGATCGGTGAAGTAGATCGTCCCTTCCGGCGTTGCCACAAGGTCGTTCGGAGAGTTGAGGCGCTTGCCCTCGAACTCCGAGATCAACGACTCCACGAGAGGCGCCCCCGTGGATCTCGCGTCGGCACGCGCGATCCGCCCGTCGTGCATCGCGATCAGCACGCGCCCCTCACCGTCCAGCGTCAGCCCGTTCGCGTGACCGCTCGGGCTCAGCCAGACCTCCGGTTCGGCCCCCGCCTTGCCCGCTTCGAGCCGGTGGATCGTGTTCCGCGCGATGTCCGAGTACAGCAGGAACCCCGGCTTGTCCGCCCCCGCCGCGGGCACCCACACCGGCCCCTCCGTGAACCGATGCCCACGCGCAATCACCACCGCCTCTTCCTTCGCGTCGATGATCCGGTCCAGCCCATCCCGCGCGGGCTCCGCCTCCGCGCCCCCGGCCGGGGCGGTCGTCGCGGGTGCGACCGGCTCATCCACCACACCTGTCCGCACGTGCACACTCGCGTACAACGCAAGCCCAGCCAACGCCGCCGAAAGCCCTGAGAGCATGCCCGTCACTCCTCGTCGAACCCCGACTCCACCAATTCCTTGAGCACCTCGATCGCCGCCGCCGCGTCCGGACCGTTCGCGCACACCTCCAGGTCCGTCCCCTTCGTCGCCGCGAGCATCATCATCTGCATGATCGACTTGCCGTCCACGCCGGGCCCGGGAGCCCCCGCCCGGCAAACCGTGATCACCGACTGAAACCGATTCGCCGCATCCACAAACGACATCGCCGGCCGGGCGTGAAGGCCCAACTTGTTCCGGATCGTCACGATGACCTTCAGTGGTTCCGACACGTGTTCCAGCCGACCCATTCGATGCTTGGTTTCCCCACCCTGCGCCGCCGCCGCGCTCCGATCGAGCCGCGGCCGATCCCGCCGTTCCTTCAGGTTGCCATCAGCCGCCGATCAACTGCCCGTCCGCTTCCTCAAGCAGCGACCGAACGTCCTCCACGCTCGCCGCCTGTCGAAGAAACCGCCGGAAGGTCTCCTTCGACAGACTCTTGAAGATCAGTTCCATCGCGTGCAGATGCTCGTCCGGACGATCCTCCGGGCTGAGCAGAAGAAACACCGAATACACGGGCTGCTTGTCCAACGCGTTGAACTCCACGCCCGTCGGCGACAGACCCACCGCCGCCGCCATTGTCCGCACCGACTTGTGCTTCACGTGCGGGACCGCGATCCCCTTGCCGAACCCGGTCGAGCCGCGGCGCTCGCGCTCCAGCACGCGGCCCACCAGTTCATCGCGCAGCGTCTCCGGCGCAGACCCAGAACCGATCAACGCACCCACCAGTTCGCTCACGACCGCGTCGCGGTCCGACGACGCGAGCCTCGGGATAATGGCGCCCTGGGCGACGAGGCTTGAGAGTTTCATCACGTCGGGTGCTCCGTCTGCTCGGCCGGGTAGAACCTGCGTTCGGCCGTACCGCGTGCGGGAAAGTGGTGGGGTGGGGGTGGGGGGGGGTGCCTTCGGAGCGACCGATCGCCCCACGAACAATCGAGACTCGACCGGCTCAGTGAAGCCGCAACTTCTCCTTGTAGTCACGCAACTGCCGCTGCGCACGATCCACCGCCTGGTCGATGCACGCGTACAGGTCCGTGTTCGTCGACTGCGCGATGAAGTCCTTGTGCTTCACCACGTCCACCACGACTTCCGCCTTGAAATCCCCGGCGCGGTCCTTCGTCTCCTCCAGCAGCACGCGGATCTGCTGCGTCCCGTCAAAGATCTTCAGCAATTTCTCCGCCTTCTGCTCCGCGTACTGCCGGATGGCGTCGGTCACGACCAGGTGCTTGCCCACGACGTCGATACGCATATCTGCTCGGCCCTCGAGGTTGAGTGAACGCAACGAACGTTGCGCAAGACTATAGCGACAACGACCCAGGCTCCCCCGGCCCGCCCACCTCTCAGCCCCGCGGGCCGGCCTTCCGCACCGCCTCGGGAATGTCGAACTTCGCGTCGTTATCCCGGAACTTCTTCGCCAGTTCCTTCGCCTTCGCGTCGTACGCCGACCCGTCCTTCCACGTGTTCCGAGGGTTCAGAACGTCGTTCGGAACCCCCGCCACCGCGTCCGGGATCGGAAGCCCGAAAACCGGGTCCGGCGTGAACTTCGCGTTCCGCAGCGACCCGTTCAGAATCGCCGTCACCATCGCCCGCGTGTACGCCAGTTTGAACCGCGAACCCGTCCCGTACGGCCCGCCCGTCCACCCTGTGTTCAACAGCCACACGTCCGCGTTGTGTTTCTCAACCTTGCTCGACAGCATCTCCGCGTACACCTTCGCCGGCCGCGGCAGGAACGGCGCGCCGAAGCACGCCGAAAAATTCGGCGTCGGCTCCGTCACACCAGCCTCCGTCCCCGCCAGTTTGCTCGTGTATCCGTTGATGAAGTAGTACATCGCCTGCTCGCGGCTCAACTTCGCCACAGGCGGCATCACCCCGTACGCGTCCGCCGTCAGAAACACCACGTTCTTCGGGTGCCCGCTCACCGACGGAATCAGCGCGTTGTCGATGTGATCCACCGGGTACGTCGCACGCGTGTTCTCCGTGTGCTTCTGGCTGTCATAGTCCGGCACCCGCGTCTCCGGGTCGATCACCGTGTTCTCCAGCACCGACCCGAACCGGATTGCGTTCCAGATCTCCGGCTCCCCCGTCTTCGACAACTTGATGCACTTCGCGTAGCACCCGCCCTCGAAGTTGAACACGCCGCGGTCCGACCACCCGTGCTCGTCGTCGCCGATCAGCAACCGGTTCGGATCCGCCGAGAGCGTCGTCTTGCCCGTCCCCGAAAGCCCGAAGAACAGCGCCACGTTCGAAGGATCGTCCTTCGCCACGTTCGCCGAGCAGTGCATCGGAAACACCCCCGCCTCCGGCATGTCGAAGTTCATCGCATAGAACAAAGACTTCTTCATTTCCCCTGCGTACTCCGACCCGATGATCACCACCATCCGCCGCTCAAGCGACTGCGCGATGAACACCGGGCTCTTCACGCCCAGCTTCGTCTGCTCCTCCGCCGTCAATCGCCGACGACCCGCGTTCAGGATCGTCCAGTCGTGTTTCCAGTTCGTGTCGCCTCCCGCCGCCGCCGAGCCCTGCGGAATGAACAGCGTCCGTATGAACAGCGCATGCCACGCCTGCTCCGTCACCACCCGCGCGCCCAGCCGATACCGCGAATCCGCCCCCACAAACCCCTCGAAGCAGTACACATCCTTCAGCCCGTTGAGGTGCTGGGTCGCGATCGCCAGCGCCGCGTCAAACTGCCCCGGCGTGATCGGCGTGTTGAACCCGCCCCACCCGATCTTGTCGTGGATCGCCGCCGTGTCTTCCAGATACTTGTCCTTCGGGCTCCGCCCGGTCCGATCCCCGGTCATGCACACCAGCGCGCCGTTCGACGCCAAATGACCCTCCCCACGCCGAAGCGCCTCCTCGATCAGCCGTGCCGGCGACAGATTCCGCTTCACACGCGACGGTGAGAGGTCCAGTTTCGGCACAGACACGTCTGACATCGATGTCTCCTTCTCGAGCGTGGATGCGGCGGCGGGGGTCGTCATGGCCCTTTGTCTCCCGTTCTTTCCCCGATTCCACACGCACCCTCCGCCACACCCGCAGCGTGCAGCAGTCGCCTCGCCGACCGTGGAGGGGGGGCAGTGATCGGGAGGGTCACGATAGCCCGAGACTCGCCCATTGTGGACAACTCCCGCGATTTGCCATGCCCCCGCCCATCCCCAGCAACCCCGCCCACCCCACCTCCGAATGCCGCAATCGCCCCCTCCCGCGGCATATCATCCCCCCGCGCCATGCGCAAGGCCCCCGGCCCAACGCGTGCGCTGCCGTTGGTGGCTGTAGCTCAGTTGGTTAGAGCACCGGGTTGTGATCCCGGGGGTCGCGGGTTCGAGTCCCGTCAGCCACCCTTCGACTCCCCGTCAATCCCGCCCCCCCGCTCAGCGGGCGACCGCCCTCACGCCGCCGCCCGCCCAGCAACCCGGTCCTTCCCGGCCTCGTCCGCCCAACGCCGAACCACAGAAATCAGCGTCCCTCGGTCGATCGGCTTGCTCAAGTAATCCTCGCACCCCGCCGCCAGGCACCGCTCGCGATCCCCGGTCATCGCGTGCGCCGTCAGCGCGATGATCGGCCGCTCATACCCCTCCTCCCGCAGCAGCGTCGTCGCCGCATACCCGTCCAACCGCGGCATCTGCATGTCCATCAGGATCACGTCGTGCGGAGTCCCCGCTCGCTTCAACTCCCGCGCCAGGTCCACAGCCTCCACCCCATCCTGCGCAAGGTCCACCTCCGCACCCGCACGTCGAAGGTGCAGCAGCAGCAAACGCTGGTTATCGGGCCCATCCTCAGCCAACAGCACCCGCACGCCGTCCAGCACCCGCGTTGGCCCAAGATCGTCCTCTACCAGCGCCGGCCGGCCCTTCTGCCCCGCTCCGCCCGTCACCTTCCCGATCGCAACCGGATCACGCACCCACTCAACCGCCTCACCCGCCGGCAGCTCCAGCGTCAGCGTGAACGTGCTCCCTTCGCCCGCCCGGCTGCTCACCGCGATATCCCCGCCCAGCAACTGCGCGAGCCGACGCGAGATCGTCAGCCCAAGCCCCGTCCCACCGAACCGCCTCGTCATCGACGAGTCAGCCTGTGAGAACGGGCTGAACAGACGATCGATCTGCTCGGCAGTCATCCCGATCCCGGTGTCACGCACCTCGAACACCAGCCGCGGCCGGGCGACTTCCTCCTCCCCGTGCACGCTCAGCACGATCTCCCCCTGGTTCGTGAACTTGATCGCGTTCCCGACGATGTTCATCAGGATCTGCCGCAGCCGCACCGGGTCCGTACGAATCAAGCGCGGAATCCGCCCCACCGCCTCCGTCCGCAGCGCAACCGGCACGCTCCGCGTCCGCACGCTCATCAGCGCATAAACCTCGCCCACGATCTCCACCGGCGAGCACTCGATCGACTCCACCAGCATCTTCCCCGCCTCGATCTTCGACAGATCGAGGATGTCGTTGATGATCGCGAGCAGATGCTCTCCGTTCCGCCGGATCGTCGACGCCGCTTCGCTCAGTTGCTCAGCATCCAAGTCCCCGTGCGACAGCAGGTCGGTGTACCCCAGAATCGCCGTCATCGGCGTCCGGATCTCGTGGCTCATGTTCGCCAGGAACTCACTCTTCGTCCGGCTCGCCGCCTCCGCCGTCTCCTTCGCCCGCTCCAACTCGTCCTTCGCCTGCCGCTGCTCCGTGATGTCCTGCACCGCGCCGGCCAGCCCCACAAGCACGCCTTCCCTCTTCACCGCACTCCCGATCACCCGCACCCACTTGCGCACTCCCCGCGCATCGGTCATAGGAGCCTCAAAGTCAAAAGGCTCCCCGCTCTCCGATGTTCTCCGTATCGCTTCCCAGATCGACTCGCGATCCTCCTCGTCGTACATCCTCACCACGTCTTCTAGGCTCGGCATCTTGCCGGGTTCGCAGCCGTGGATCCTGAACGACGTGCCCGTCCACCTCAGCTCATGCGTCGCGTGATCGATCTCCCAGCCTCCCACCCGCGCCATCTCGCCCGTCCGACTCAGCAGCTCTTCCCGGCTCCGAAGCCGCTGCGCAGAGAGCGTCCGCTCCGTGATGTCCGTCTCGATCGCGATGAACCCCGACAGCCTCCCGTCCGCGTCGTGCGTCGGTTCCGCGTCGATCCGCACCCAGTACGCCTCTCCGCTCTTCCTGTAATTCACCAGTTCCACGCCGAACCCGCGCCCCTCTCGCACCGCCCTCCGCATCTCCTCCACCGCCGCCGCGTCCGACCGCTCCCCCTGCAGCAGCGCCCCGGGCGTCCGCCCCACGGCCTCCGCCGCCGAATACCCCGTCGCTCGGCAGAACCCCTCGTTCACCCACTCGATCCGCCCATGCGCGTCCGTGATCACCACCATGTTCGTCGTCCGCGACGCAACCAGCGCCAGACGCTGCGCCTCCGCCTCGCTCGCACGCAGCTGGCTCGTCATCTCCCGCGCCATCCGCGTCGCCACCCGCTGCCGAACGCTCATCGAGTGAACCAGCCCCGACAGCAGCGCCGTGCACGACAGTCCGGAGATCAGCACGATCCACCGCGTCAGCCCGGCCTTCTCGCTCTCGAAACTCGCCCCAGCGCAGTACGCCACCGTCCACGGCCGACCGCCGACCGTCACGCTCCCGATCAGCCCCAGCCCCCCGCCCTTCTGCTCCGCGTCGGTCGACGGGTCCACGACCACGCTCCCCGGCGATCGGTAGATCACGCCATCCCCGTCAGTCTCGCTCGGGTCGAACACCGAAAACTCGACCCGACCCTCCGCGTCGCGGTGCGCAAGCGCCAGCAGTTCCCGAAGGTCCAGCGTGCAGAACGTCCACCCCACGTGCCGCTCAGAGTCGCGGGCGTTCCCGCTCAGTAGACCGCCCTCGTCCGCGTACACCGGCAGAAAGCACAGCAGCATGTTCCGCGGCACCGCGTCGGGCAGCGCACGAATCTTCCCCGACAACACCGCATCGCCCGACGCCGCCGAGGCTTCCGCCGCCGTCCGTGCACGCGGCGAGCGCGCAAGATCCACTCCCAGCAGGTGCGCGTTCGAGTCCGCAGGCTCGACCATGGAGACCACAAACCGGTCATGCCCGCCCTCGGCGCACCGCTTCCGTTCCACCAGCCCGAAGTTCAGCGCGCCAGGAAACTCCGACTCCATCTCTCTCGAATCGACGTACCTTCGAAGGTCCTCCGCCGTCACCTCGTCCGACGCGATGTACACGCCGCGAAGCCCGCGCAGGCCGTACTCGTACAGCCTCATCTGCTCGCGGATCTGGCTCTCCACGCGCTGGCATAGGTGCACGAACTGCTCACGGTCCTGCCGTTCTCGCGCGCGCCCCAGCAGCACGAACGTCGTCAGCGTCGCCAGCACGCCCAGCCCAAGCACGAGCATGCTCAGCGTCGGTCTGAGCGAGCCCAGGGCCCTGCGACCCCGGTTGACCGGCTTGGGTTCCGTTGGTGGAGTCATGGCGATCAGGTAAGGTGGAGTATCTCCCGTCCGATCGGCGGCACGCGCGCACCGCGAACATCACGATCCCTCCGCCGCAAGTCCACGCCGGCAGGGTCATCCGAGTATCGACGATCCAATCACGCCGAATCACGCCCACGCGATCCGTCTCGGCGATCGAGCGCGGTCTCTCCCTCCCCAGCGCTGCGCCCCCGATCGGCCCCCCGACCTAACCCCGGTGCGCACGCTTCCGAAGCACCACCGAATGCGGGCGGTGACCCGCATCCGTGAACTTCCGCTCGTAATTCGTCCCCACGATCCCTCCAGCCTCCACCCACTCCGGCGGTCGAAACTCGTCCGCCTCGAACGGCAGTCCCGCCCCGCTCCGCTCGAAGGCCCCCAGCAGTTCACGCGCCCCATGGTCTGTCACAGGCCAAGCCGACCCATCCCCTTCCCCCCCGAGAGGGCCCATCTCCGCCCACCACCGAAAGTGCCCCACGCACCACGCCCACAGTTCGTCGTGGTCCGTCACCACCCGCAACTCCCCGCCGACGCGGAGCACGCGCCACGCGTCCGCCAGAAATCGGTGCTGCACCACGCGGTTCTTGTGATGCCGGGCCTTCGGCCACGGGTCCGAGTAGTACAGGTGAATCACCTCCACGCACGCCGCGGGCACGCGCCAGTGCAAAAAGTCCACCGCGTTCGCGTGCAGCATCCGCACGTTCCGAACATGGCGCCGGCGAAGCCTGTCCGCCGTGTACACGTAGAACTCCCGCTCCCACTCGATCCCGAGGTAATTCACCCCGGCCGATCTCGGCGCCTGCTCCACAAGAAACGTCCCCTTCCCCGTCCCGATCTCCACGTGCAGCGGCGCACCAGATTCCGCGAACCACCCTCGCGGATCGATCCGGCCCGACTCCGGGTTCGTCAACACGTCGTCCGGCAGCGCGGGCAACTCACCCGCCGTGATCCCGATCACGCCGGGCGCATCGTCCCACGCCTTCTTCGTCGGGTTCGGTGGTGCGCTGCTCACGCCCGAGCGTAGCGGGCCGTCCTTCCTCTCACCCGAACGGGTGGATCGCGACGCCGATGTCCCATTCGTTCTCGCGTGCGAGCACCTCCGTTCACCCCCGAACGTCCGAAAACCGATCCGACCCCGCGCCTTCAACGTATGGACCTCTGAGGCGCACCCGATCCGCGCCCTCCATCGTCCGGACACTGCTCGGGGTTCGCGGTGGCGACGGGGTTGCGGGTGGCCGATGAACATCTGTTCGCAAGGGGGTCCGGGGCTCGGGCGTCCGGTCCGCCCAGCGCTCGCTCGGCGCGCGGGGGTGGGGGACTCAACAACGCCCGCGTCGGTCCTCAAGGAGGATGCCATGTCTGATGCGCGACCGAACGCGATGCTCCGGACGAGCCTGCTCTCGGCCGACTTCCCGACCGAGCGCGGCGGCGGCGCCGCCGCCGACCTCCTCGCCGTCATCGAGTCTCGCCTCGACCGACGCTCCTTCCAACAGCACCACTGGGAGGGCGACTTCGGCGAATACCTCGCCACCGCCCTCGCACGACCCGCCGTCGTACGCAACGCCTACCAGCGCCTCTACGACGCCATCGTCTCCTACGGATTCGAGAAGTACAAGGTCTTCAAGAAAGAGTGCGTCCGCTACCACTTCTTCTCCGACCCCATCGACAACGGCGCCGACGGGATCTTCGGTCTCGACTTCGCCCTCATGCAACTCGTCGACTTCCTCCGCGCGGCCGCCGAGGGCTACGGCACCGACAAACGCATCCTCCTCCTCCACGGCCCCGTCGGCTCAAGCAAGAGCACCATCGCCAGGCTCCTCAAGAAGGGCATCGAGGCCTACTCGCGCACCGACGCCGGAGCCCTTTACTCCTTCAGTTGGATGCTCGACGAGCAGTGCGGCCCGGGCGGCATCGACGGCGGACTCCACGAGTTCCCCTGCCCCATGCACGAAGAGCCCCTCCTCCTCGTCCCCCCAGAGGCACGCGCCGACATCCTCTCAAGGCTCAACGCCGCCTTCACCCCCCAGCACCGCGGCGGACAACTCCGCGTCCACGGCGAACTCTGCCCCTTCTGCCGAAAGGTCTACGGAGACCTCATGCGCCACTACGGCGGTGACTGGAAGCAGGCCATCAAGCACGTCCGCGTCCGACGCATCATCCTCAGCGAGAAGGACCGCGTCGGCATCGGGACCTTCCAGCCCAAGGACGAGAAGAACCAGGACTCCACCGAACTCACCGGCGACATCAACTACCGAAAGATCGCCCTCTTCGGCTCCGACTCCGACCCCCGAGCCTTCAACTTCGACGGCGAACTCAACATCGCCAACCGCGGCGTCTGCGAGTTCATCGAGGTTCTCAAGCTCGACGTCGCCTTCCTCTACGACCTCCTCGGCGCGAGCCAGGAGCACCTCATCAAGCCCAAGAAGTTCGCGCAGACCCACATCGACGAGGTCATCATCGGGCACACCAACGAGCCCGAGTACAAGCGACTCCAGTCCAACGAGATGATGGAGGCCTTCCGCGACCGCACCATCAAGATCGACGTCCCCTACAACATCCGCCTCGACGACGAAGTCCGAATCTACCAGAAGGACTTCGGCCCCGACCGCATCCGCGGCATCCACATCGCGCCTCACACCCTCGACGTCGCCGCGATGTGGGCCGTCCTCAGCCGCCTCGAGTCGCCCAAAAAGGCCGGCCTCAGCCTCCTCCAGAAAATGAAGCTCTACAACGGCAAGGCCATCCCAGGCTACACCGAAGACTCCATCCGCGAACTCAAGGAAGAGGCGCCCCGCGAGGGCATGCAGGGCATCAGCCCGCGATACATCCAGGACAAAATCTCCAACGCCCTCGTCAGCCGCCAGGCCGTCGAGGAAAAGTGCATCAACCCCTTCATGGTCCTCAACGAACTCGAAGCCGGAATCGGCCACCACTCACTCATCAACGACGAGGAGACACGCAAGCGCTTCCGCGAACTCCTCTCCGTCGTCAAGGAGGAGTACGAGGACATCATCAAGGCCGAGGTCCAGCGCGCCATCAGCGCCGACGAAGACGCCATCAAGCGCCTCTGCCAGAACTACATCGAGAACGTCCGGGCCTACACCCAGCACGAGCGCGTCAAGAACCGCTACACCGGCAAGGACGACGAGCCGGACGAGCGCCTCATGCGGTCGATCGAGGAGAAGATCGACATCCCCGAGAGCCGCAAGGACGACTTCCGCCAGGAGATCATGAACTACATCGGGGCGCTCGCGCTCGACGGCAAGAAGTTCGAGTACAACACCAACGCCCGACTCTACAAGGCCCTCGAACTCAAACTCTTCGAAGACCAGCGCGACACCATCAAACTCAAGAACCTCGTCTCCAGCGTCGTCGACGACGAGACCCAACAGAAAATCGACATCGTCAAGCAGCGCCTCATCAAGCAGTTCGGCTACAACGAAACAAGCGCCACCGACGTCCTCAATTACGTCGCCAGCATCTTCGCCCGCGGCGACGCCAAGAGCAAGTGAGTCGGAATGGACATAAACTGATCCTGCTTGAAAGACTCGGCATCACAACGAGTTCTGGCCGCGCTCGTTCGCATGCTGGGCGGTGTGTCGCCCGAGTATCGCCTCTCGCCCGATGAGCGCAAGGAAGCCGACGCGGTCATCCGCGCACGCACGCGCGGAGTCAATAAGTGGCTCATTGCAGGTTGGATTGGTTTCGTCGTCGTCGTGGCGATCGGTCTGCGGGTTCACTGGTTGTGGGTTTCACCCAAGCCGCAGCCGCCCGTTGTCTACGACCAAACGGCCAGGCAATCGTGGTTGGCGTTCGGCGGGGCAGCGCTATACGCATCCATGGTTCCGATGGCGATGCTCTTTCACTGGTTTGACAGGCGTGCACTTCGCGATCGGCCCGGGTGGGCGTCGAGGTATTTCGCCTCCGTGAGTGGCATCCGGCCCGCTCGATTCGCGCTGTTGATGTCAGTTCCATTCCTAATGCTGGTCGTTTGGCATTTGTCATTCGGCTGGAGTTCCGGATGTCGTGTTGACAGCGCAGGGTGCTGGGTGCCGGACGGCTGGTTCAGCCGTCGTTTGGTGGCATTCGATGAGATCGCGACGATCGATCATTACTCCTCTATTCGCACTCCCCGTGGGGTCGTTTCTCGCGATGTCGTCCGTCTGTCGCTCGTCGACGGGTCGCGCATTGACCCGGAATTCAGAGAGCCAGTCGGGGCGATTGCCGAGTTCATTGCCGCGCGTTCGAAAGTCCCGGTGAACGACGCCGGGTTACGACCGGATTAGCCCGAAGCGGCAAAGTTGACTCACCAACCATCGCGTCGCGCAGTTCCGAGCGATCTCATTCGCTCCAGTCGCTCCGTCTCATGTTGCGAGAAATACGGATCCTGCGACAGCGGATTGTGCGCTGCGGCAAAGTGCGATCGAGCCTCATCGCGCCTGCCGAGCGCCAGCAGGCACTCGCCGATCTCCTCGTGAACGTACCCGTCGGGCGCGTTGACCTTGTGGTACTCCTCCAGCAGCGACTCGTGGATCGCCAGAGCCTCGGCACAGCGGCCGAGCGACCGCATCGCGCGAGCAACCGCCCATCGGGCGATCCGCGCTTCCAAGGGCTTGTCGTGATTGGCTTCCAGCTCCGCCTGCGCCCGCCGGAACGTGTCCAGCGCCTCCGCAAATCGCCCCGCGTCATGGTGGTTCCAGCCGATGTTGTTCAGCAGCGACGCTCGCCATCGCTGCGCCGCCGGGTTCGCCGACGTTTCCGCCAGTCGCAGCGCTCGCTGGTTTCACGCCAGCGCCGAGCCGCCCGTCTCAGCCACGATCGCCAGCATGTGCGCCGCATCGACCGCCAGATCGTCCTCTCTTAGACGCTCCGCCGCCGACAGCGCCGCCTGGAAGTGCGTTCGGCCGCGATCGCCGGCGCGGGACGTGTTGAGCAGGCGCCCCGACTCCAGGTGCAGCCGAACCCGGCCGCGGCAGTCCGATTCCCCCAGCGCGACCGCGGCCTCTCCGAGCGTGCGATGCGCATCGTCGAAGCGCCCCGCCAACCCCTGCGCCAGGGCGAGCTGCGTCAGCAACTCCGCCTTGAGTTCCGTCCGACCCTCCGCCCGCGCTCCGTCCAACGCCTCACGGAAGCGTCGCTCGCTCGCCGCCGGGTCTCCGAAGTTCCAGAGGGCCGCGATGTCGATCTCTGTCGGCATGGCCGTTGATCCGCTACCGCATCGCCCGGCTCCGGTTGCGGAAACGGGCGCGTCCCGGCGCGGCGACGCGATCTGAATCACGCCGCTTAGGCCTCGCCGATCGCCTTGCTCATGATCACGCTCTGGTAGTTCGCGTTCGGCCAGACAAATCTGCTGACCGCGCGATAGCCGTGCCGTGCGTACATCGCCACGAGCCATTCCGCCGGTTCGGGCGTGGAAAGGGCCAGTTCGCGGGCGCCGGACTCGGCGGTCCGGTGTTCCACGTGGGCCATGAGTTCGGCGCCGATTCCCTTTCCCTGAAACTCGGGCTCGACGGCGAACTGGGAAAAACTGGCCACGCCGCCCTCGGGCCGCGAGAACCAGGGAACGCCGGGCCAGGCGCGGGCGGTCTGCTCGGCGCTCTTGAACATGATGGTGCCGACGATCCGGCCGAGGTAGGTGGCGACGAGGCACTCGCCGTCGGCGATTCGGCGGCGGGTGACTTCCTCGGGCTGGAAGGCGGCGAGTGTGTGGAGGCCGCGGTCGGCGTGCTGCTTGTACGCGCGGTGGAGCAGGCCGGTCAGGTGGGCGAGCGAGTCGTCGGGCTCGATGAGCCGAACGCGGATCTTTTTGGCGAGTCGCTCGCTTGTCTGCAACATCGGGTCAAATCTTATGCGTGGCGACTGGGGAAGGGGGGTCAGGAGCGACGGCGTGGAAGAACGACGAGCGGGCGCGGCTGGGGCGCTGAGGCCGGTGCGGGCGGTTCCGAAGGAAGGGCGGATGAGCGTTCGCGTGCGCTACTGCGAGTGCGACGCGATGGGTGTGGCGCATCACGCGGCGTATCTGCCGTGGCTGGAGATGGCGCGGACGGAACTGCTGCGCGAGGCGGGCGTGACGTACTCGGAGATGGAGGGGGCGGGGTGCTTCCTGGTCATCGTGAAGGTGGAGGCGGCGTACAAGTCGTCGGCGTTCTATGACGACGTGGTGGAGGTTCGGACGCGTGTGACGGGGGGATCGCGGATCAAGATCCGTCACGAGTACGAGGTGGTGCGTGTGGAGGCGGCGGGCGCGGGGCCGGGGACGATCACGCCGGTGCGCGTGCCGACGGCGGGTGACGTGTTGTTGACGGCGCAGACGCTGCTGGCGTGCGTGGATCGGACGGGGCGGCCGGCAGCGCTGCCGGACTGGCTCGCGGGGGCGTGAGCGCGCGGCGGGGGGCGGTCAGTTGAGTTCTTCGATGGCCTGGGTGACCGAGCGGAGCGGGACGACGCCCTGGCGCTGCTTGGCGTTCTTGGTCGCGGGCGCAGCGGGGACGAGGACGCGCTTTGCGCCGAGGCGGAGGGACTCGGCGATGCGCTGCTCGAGTTGCGGGACGGGGCGGATCTCACCGCCGAGGCCGACCTCGCCGACGGCGACGGTGGCGGGCGGGAGCGCGCGGCGGTGGAACGCGCCCGCGATGGCGAGGAGGAGAGGGAGGTCGGCGGCGGGTTCGGCGACGCGGATGCCGCCGACGCTGGAGACGAAGATGTCGCGATCGGCGAGGCGGAGGCCTGCGTGCTGTTCGAGCACGGCGATGATCATGGCGAGGCGGTTGGAGTCGATGCCGGAGTTCTTGCGTTTGGCGGCGCCGAGGAAGCCGGTGGCGGTGAGTGCCTGGATCTCGACGAGCATGCAGCGCGTGCCGGTGAGTGCCGGGCAGATGACCGAGCCGGGCTTCGGGCGCGCGTCGGGGGCGAAGTCTTCGAGCACGCCCGGGCCAGCGCCGGCGGGGACTTCGGCGAGGCCCGCGCCGGTCATCTCGAAGACGCCGATTTCGAGCGTGGTGCCGAAGCGGTTTTTGACGGCGCGGAGCACGCGGTGTGCGTGGTAGCGGTCGCCCTCGAAGTAGAGGACGGCGTCGACGAGGTGTTCGAGGAGGCGCGGGCCGGCGAGTTGTCCGTCCTTGGTGACGTGCCCGACGAGGACAACGGCGGTGCCGCTGAGTTTGGCGAGGTAGACGAGTTCGGCGCAGCAGCGACGGAGTTGGGAGACGCTGCCGGGTGAGGCGTCGAGATCGGCCTTGTAGACCATCTGCACGGAGTCGATGATGAGGACGGCGGGCTCGGTGCGGCGGGTCTGCTCGACGATGCGTGCGAGGTTGGTGTCGCTGAGGACGAAGAGCCGGTCGCGGTCGGCGACGCCGAGTCGGGCCGCGCGCATGCGGACCTGCTCAGCGCTCTCTTCGCTGGAGACGTAGAGGACTCGTTGCCCGTTGTCGCCGGCGGAGGCGAGCGCCCCGGCGAGTTGGAGCATCATGGTGGACTTGCCGATGCCCGGGTCTCCGCCGACGAGGACGGCGCTGCCGGGGACGAGACCGCCGCCGAGGACGCGGTCGAGTTCGGCGATGCCGCTGCGGAGGCGGCTGGGCGGCGGGGCGTCGGCGTTGTGGAGTGCGTTGATGGGCATTGCCTCGGGTGAGGCGGTCGCGGGTGAGGCGTGGGTATCCGGGGCTGGTTGCTCGCCCTCGGCGAGTGGCCTGGTGCGCGGTTGCCAACCCTCGATGAGGCCGCGTTGCGGGTCGCGCTCAGCGCTTCGGTCGATGCGTTCGTGCTCGAGGCTGCCCCATGCTCCGCAGTCTGGGCACTTGCCGACCCAGCGAGATTGAACGCCGCCGCAACTTCGGCAGATGAAGGCGTCGCGGGGCTTGGGCATGGGGGGTTGGGTTCCGTGGGTGAGTGGGCGGAGGGTGGATGCGCGGGGTTGTTGAGATGGTAACAATGCCCTGACGGGGGGGTCATGGGTGTGGGACCGGGCTGGGCCGCAGCACGGCCCGGTTCAACGGCGAGTGAACTGCGCAGCCGGAAGTCATGACGACTCCCTCACCAACCGAGTTCATCCGGCATGAGCGGGAGCGCTGGACGCGTTCGTCGCGGGCTTTCAAGTGGACGGTTCGGGTGGTAGTGGGGGGGCCGCTGATTCTGGCGCTGGTGGTGTTGCTGCTGATGCGCTCGCCGGTGGTCGGGTGGGCGGTTCGGTCGCAGATTCGCGATCAGACGGGGGGAGAACTGCGGGCGGGGTCGATGGTGATCAGGGTGGACGGTCGGTTGATCGTTCGGAACGCGGTGCTTCGCGCGCCCGGGCTGGACGGACCGGAGGGGGAGTTGATGCGAGCGGAGCGGGCGGAGGTGGTTCTGGACTGGTCGGACGTTTTCGGGTCGGGGTTGCGCGTGCGAGAGGTGCTGCTGAACAAGCCGGTGTTCCGGCTGTCGCAGTCGGGTGACGATGCGACGGTGAACCTGGGCGAACTGTCGCCGGGTGGTGCGCCGTCGGCGGCGTCGGAGTTGCCTCAGATCCACGTGGTGGAGGGGACGGTGGAGTTTGCGGAGCACTCGTCTCGGCTCGGGACGTTCGACCTGCTGCAGACGATCCGCGTGGGCGGCTCGATGAAGCCACTGGAGGGCTCGGCGGGCGTGTACACGGTGGGGTTGCAGGAGATCGGGCGCACGCCGACGCTGACGGGATCTGCGCGAGGGATGACGCTGACGGGTCAGATCGACCTGACGCGTGGCGTTCACGAGTTGACGCTTCGGAACCTGCCGCTGGAGGCGTTTACGCCGGAGGGGGTTCCGTCGGCGTATCGAGAGATCTGGCGGCGGCTGGCGATCCAGGGGCAGGTGAAGCAGATCGAGTTCAAGTATGAGGAAGCGACGGGGGTGCGGCTGGACCTGTCGCTGCGGGACGTGTCGCTGGATCTGCCGCTGGAGGGACGCTCACCCGAGGGCGTGGTCTCGGACAATCTGTCGGTGACGGACGTGACGGGGGTGATCAGTTTGTCGACGGCGGGTGTGGACGCGGACGTGATGGGTGTTCTGGAGGGACAGACGGAGGCGTCTCGGGTTCGGTTCGAGACTCGCGGGCTGAGCGTGAACAGCGCGCTGCGGTGCGAGGTGACGGCGCGGGACCTTCGTGTGGACCGGAATCCGGCGTTCTATGCGTTCGTGAGTCCGCAGGTTCGGCGGTATTTCGAGATGTTCTCAGGGCCGACGGCGCGGTTTGATGCGCGGCTGGTGATCTTTCGCGGAGAGCCGGTGGACGGGGC
The DNA here is from genome assembly GCA_019636535.1 of Phycisphaeraceae bacterium. Classification (GTDB taxonomy): domain Bacteria; phylum Planctomycetota; class Phycisphaerae; order Phycisphaerales; family UBA1924; genus JAHBK01. The sequence continues at coordinate 115,279 of JAHBXK010000002.1, forward strand.
GGCAGCGCCGGTGCGGGTGACGGACGGTCGGCTGGTGTTTCGCGAGGGAACGGCGGCGTATGACGACTTCCCGTACCCGTTTCACGACATGTCTGGGATCGCGGAGTTCGACGACAACAAACTGATCATGCGGGACGTTCGTGGCGTTGGACCGACGGGTGCGACGATGACGAGTTCGGCGCGGATCGAGCCGCTGGACCGATCGGCTGAGGTGGAGGTGTTTGTCTCCGCGCGCGGCGTGCCGCTGGACGAGCACCTTTTGGAAGCGATGCCGGAGGGTGATCGGCGGGTGATCGAGCAGGTGTTTTCGGATGAGCAGTACGCGAGGCTGCTGGGCGAAGGGCACGTGATGACGGGGGAGCGGCGGGAGGAGTTGCGGCAGCGGTTGGACGCGGTGCAGCATCGGCTGGAATCGATGATGCTCGAACTGCCGGCGATGGGGCCGGAGGTGGCGTCCTTGCTGGAGGAGTCGGCGTCGCTGGTGCGGAAGCTCGAGATGCCTGCGTTCGACCTTGGTGGGCCGGCGGACATCGAACTGCGGGTGCATTCGCCGCGGGGCGCGGCTTCGGGCTGGAGCGTGGACGTGGACGTGCGTCTGGCGGAGGCGGGGGTGCTTCCCGAGGCGTTTGCGTATCCGATCCGAGCGAGGAACGTGCACGTGCGTGTGACTGGGGAGCGCGTGGAAGTTGTGGAAGGTGAGTACGCGGGGTTGACGGGCGGGACGGCGAGTCTGACGGCGGTGGTGGAGCGTCAGAAGGGGAAGGACGAGGACGGGAAGCCCCTTCGGGCAAAGCCGCGGATCAGGATCGAGGCGCGTGACATACCGGTGAACGAGTTGTTGGTTCGGGCGATTCCGGAGACCGAGGCGGAAGGCGGGGGGGCGTGGTACGCGGGTGATGAGGAGCGGATCGGACCGCCGCCGCCGCCGCTGTCTGCGCAGGAGATTCTGCGGTCGTTGAGTGTGGAAGGGTCGATCGATTGCGTGGCGCTGATCGGTGAGGGGCCGAGCAAAGCGCAGCCGATCCGGCATGACGTGACGGTGAAACTGGACGGGATCGCGGTTGAACCGAAGTGGCGGCCGGAGGATCGGACGCTCCGGTTGGAGTCGCTGCGCGGCAGCCTGAACGTGGACCCGGACCGGCTGCTGATCGAGTCGCTGGAGGGGGAGTTGTGGGAGCGTTCGCTGTCGGATGAGATGGATCGCAAGCGTGCGGCGAGTCTGCGTCTGTCGATGCTTGCTTCTCTGGGCGGAAGCGACGTTGGGGTGGAGGGAGAGCGCCCGAAGAAGAAAGAGGATCGGGCGCGGGTGAGCGTTCGGGCGGAGTCGCTGCGGCTGGACAGCCCGCTGGAGGTGCTGGTTTCGGCGTTCTCGACGGAGGCGGGGTCGCTGGTGAACAACCTGCGGGCGGAGTTGCGCCCGAGGGGGTTGATCGACGTGGACCTTCGGCTCGAGCGTGCGCTGGGCGTCGAGTATGGAAAGGAGGACGAGGACGAGCGGACGCGGCTGTGGATCTCACGGGCGCAGGACGTGTCGGTGGAGTTCATGGGCGGTCGGCTTGGGTTTGATCTGCGCGAAGGGGGCGCGGAGATGGTGCAGGACCCGGACGGGGTGCTGGTGACGTTCGACGGGGTTGACGCGGACCTTCGGTTTGACGGGCAGCCGTGCGGCCGGGTGGTGGCTCAGGGGCGTCTTGGGTTGACGCCGGCGATGGGGCTCCGGGAGCCTGCGGACGCGAGCGGGGAGATCGCGGGCGTGCCGATCGAGTCGGCGCTGGTGGCGGGGCTGATTCGCGAAGCGCTCGGGGAGGAGCGGGCAGTGCTTTGGCGCGAGGCGGAGGTGACGGGGGAGGTTCGGATCGACGCGCGTGTGGGAATGGAAGACGGCGCACCGACGATCGAAGCGTCGCTTCGGCCGCTGGTGGTGGGGCTTGGTCGGGCGGGGGATGGGGATGCGCTTGAGGGGGGGGTGGTGACGGGGCGCGTGACGCTGAGGGCGTCGAGCGGGCGGGTGCGGAGCGCGGAAGGTGAGGGTGCAGAGGGGCGAGGCGGCTCAGCGGTGTGGACGCTGCGTGGTCTGTTGGACGACTTGCGGTTTACCGGGGGCGGGTTTGAGGCGCGGATGGGAGGGGAGTGGTCTTTCGATGGGGATGCGGGGTTTGCGCTGAGCGCGGAAGGTGAGGCGTCGGGGGCTTCGTTCACGCCGGGGCACGCGGCGCTGTTGCCGGGGGATGCGCGAGAGGCGGTCGAGTCGATCGAGTTGAGGATGGACGAGGCATGGCGGCTGTCGGGGGTTCGGCTGACGGTGGCAGCGCCGACGGGTGGGGCGCCGGTGGTGGGGTTTGAGTCGGTGCTGGGGTTCGCGGAAGCGTCGATTGATCCGGGCGTGAAGGTTGGGTCGGCGTCGGGGTCGATGCGGATCGACGTTCGGACGGATCGGGCTGAAGCGCCGATCAGGCTGGAACTAGAGGGTGTGGACGCGCGGGTGCAGGGTGTGCAGGTTCGTCGCGTGTCGGCGTTGCTGGAGACGGGGAGTGCGGGCAGCGCGGCGTTGGAGGGCGCGGGGACTCGGGTGGAGATTCGATCGATGATCGCGTCGTGCCACGGCGGGCGGGTCTATGGATCGGGGTCGATCGAGACTCGGGGGGAGGTGCGAACGGACGGTGTGGAGGGTGAGGGTGAGCGATCGGCTGCGTTGTCCGGCGCTGCGTATCGGATGGATTTCATGGCGGCGGGGGTGGCGTTTGCGCCGCTGCTGGAGGACCTTGCGGCATCGGCGGAGGATCGGGCTGCGCTGGTGGTGGAAGGGGAACTTGTGGAGGAACTGCGAGCGGCGGAACGGCTTCCGGACGCATCGCGCGGGGTTCTGGACGCGTGGGTGTCTTTGGCCGGGCGTGCCGGGGAGCCGAGCACGCGTGTTGGTCGCGGGTCGCTCCGGGTGACATCGGGGCAGGTGCTGCGGTTGCCTGTTGTGTTTCAGCTCATGCAGGTGAGCAACCTCGTGCTTCCGAGCAACGACCGTCTGGACTATTTGCAGGCGGTGTGCCACGTTGAGGGAGAGCGGATCTCGTTTCCGATGATCGCGCTGATGTCGGAGTCGATCTCGGTGCTGGGGTTCGGGACGATTCAGTTGCCGGACCTTCGCGTGGACATGACGTTCAACAGCCGGGCGAACACGCGGGTGCCGATTCTGTCGGACGTTCTGGAGGTGATGCGGAACGAACTGGTGACGACTCGGATCACTGGGACGGTTGCGGAGCCGGAGGTCTCGTCGAGCCCGCTGGTGGGGACGCGGCGGTTTTTCTCGGGGCTGTTTGATGGCGAGCGCGAGGCGGCGGGTGCGTTTACGTCGGAGGCGGTGGAGTCGATCCGCCGGGAGCGGGAGAGGATTCGGCGACTGACGGACACGCAGCGCGAGCGTGGCCGAGAGCGTGAGCGGCCGTCGACGCGAGATCGGCGCGATGGCGGTGCGGTGGGGCTTGTCGAGCCGTGAGAAGCCGGGGTTTGGTGAAGTTGGCGGCGTGGTGTGGGCGGTGGTGCGCCTGGAGCGTGCGGGGGTTGTAAGATTGGCCCTTTGTTTGGGATCGCGGATACAAAGGGCAATCGAGCGAACATGAGCAGCCAAGCCAATCGTCAGGAACTGGATCCGCCGGCAGCGCCGGTGCCTCCGCCGGTGGGGATTCCGGCCGAGGAGCCGTCGACGCGTCGCGCGGATGATCCGGAGATCGCGTCGGCGATCGACGGGTTGATCGCGAGCGTGGGCGGAGAGCCGGGATCGTTCGAGTCGAAACTGGTTCGCGACGTGCTGGTGACAGGGTTGAAGTTGATCCCGGACGGGCGGAACACGGGTGAGTTGAAGTTGATCTCGGCGGCGATACGGGAGTTGCGGTATGCGTATCGGGTGTTCGGGGCGTATCCGGAGCCGCACAAGGTCTCGATCTTTGGATCGGCGCGGACGCCTGCGGATCATCCGGACTATGCGGCGGCGAGCGAGTTCGGGCGGTTGATGGGCGAGGCGAGTTGGATGGTGATCACGGGCGCGGGCGGCGGGATCATGGAGGCGGGGCACGTTGGTCCGGGGCGGGAGCGGAGCTTTGGCGTGGCGATCCGGCTGCCGTTTGAGCAGACGACCAACCCGGTGATCGCGGGGGATGAGAAGCTTATTCACTTCCGGTATTTCTTTACGCGGAAGTTGATGTTTTTGTCGCAGTCGGAGGCGGTGGCGCTGTTTCCGGGCGGGTTCGGGACGATGGACGAAGCGTTCGAGGCGCTGACGCTGATCCAGACGGGCAAGAGTTCGATGATTCCGATCGTGCTGTGCGAGGGGAAGGGGCAGAACTACTGGGAGCAGTTTCACGAGGCGATGCGGGTGCTTCTGCTGGAGCGGGGTTGGATCAGCCCTGAGGATCTGAACCTGTACACGCTGTGCAAGACTCCGGCGGCGGCGCGGGACGTGATCCTGAAGTTTTATCGCAACTATCACTCGTCGCGGTACGTGCGCGATGACCTGGTGATCAGGCTGCGGAAGCCGATTCATCAGAAGGACGTGGATCGGCTGGCGGCGGAGTTCTCGGTGCTGATCAGGCCGGCGGAGGACGGCTCGCGGAAGATGGTGCTGCGCGGCCCGTACGAGGTTGAGGAGGATCACCTTGACCTGCCGAGGCTGTGCTTCACGCACACGCGGCATAAGTTCGGGATGGTGCGGCGGCTGATCGATCGGATCAACGAGTGCGAAGTTGCGTGAGGCGGATCAGCGGCGTGGGTGCGGGTGCTCAGCGCGCGGCTTGGGGGCGGGGGTGGTGACGGCGGTGCGGTCGAGTCGGTTGCCGATGACGGCGCGGTCGATGCCTTCCTGGATGCGGAAGATGGGCGGGGTGGCGGCTTCGGCGAAGCGGTGGATTGCCGCGTCGCTGTTGAAGCGCTCGACCGTGACGGTTGGGGCGTGGAGGCGGGCGTGGGAAGTTCGGAAGGCGGGCGCGTAGAAGCGCGTGCCGAAGGGCGTGAACAGGACGGTTGATCCGCGGATCTGGTCTTCGGCGAGCGTTGCCTCGGTTCGTGCGAACTGGGCGTCGGCCTCGCGCTGGAACGCATCGGCCTCGGCGATTCGTCGCTCGACGGCCTCGCGGGAGGCGCGGTGCTGGAGGGTTTCGCCTGGGCCGAGGGTGTTGGAAGGGACGGTGATGATGCCGGCGGCGTCGGTGGCTTGTGCGGGCTGGATCTCGCCGAAGCGTGGGCGGCTGATGCGGATGTCGCCGAAGGCGACGCGTGCGTCGCGCGCGGGTTGGGGTGCGGCGGTGGTGGGTGTGGCCGTGGTGGTTGCGGGAGGGGGTGCCTCCGTGTTGGGGATCCGTGTTGCGGCGGTGGGAGCGTCGGCGGGTGAGGCGGTAGGTTGGGCGTGCTCAGCGCGCGGGGCGACCTGCGTAGTGGTCGGCTTCGGGGGTTCGGGGTTGGCGCCATTGGCTGCGACAATGGACCACGTGATCACCGAGCAGGCGATCGCTGCGGGGCGGGTCTTCATTTTGATCTCCGATCGAGATTCTGTACGCTCGGAGGGGAACCTCGGATCGAGGGGTTGGTACGATCGGGTGTGATGAACCTGCCGAGGCGCCTGCTGTTGTTGCTGGGTTTGGTGGGCTGCCTGTCGGCGGTGGGCACGGGGTGCGGCGGGGGGAGTGCGAGCCGAAGCGGGTCGGAATCGGGCGTGCAGCGAGCGTCGGAGGCTGGACGCGATGGGGGTCGCGATTCGGTGCGGGGCGGGGGGACGGTTCGCACGGAGACGGCGGGACTGCTGGGGCGGGATATCGGACTCGAGTTGCAGGTGTGGTCGACGGAGGCGTCGGAGGGGTTGCTGGCCGAGGCGCTGTCGGAGTATCTGGGTGAGCCGCAGCCGTTTGCGCCGCACACGGTTTCGCTGTGGCGAGCGAACGGGCTGCGCTGCGTGTCGGTGCCGATGTCGGAGTTGGCGAACGTGCAGCGTCGTTTGGAGGGGAGCGCTGCGGTGCGCGGGTCGGACCGGCAGTGGCTCGGTCAGTTGGGCGGTTGGACCGCGGTGTATCGCGGGCCAGCGTCGGCGGATGCTCGCGTGCTGGCGATGGACAGCGGGCGCGTGTCGCTGCCGTCGGGTCGGTTTCGGCTGCTGGTGCGGGCGTGGGTGAATCCGGCGTGGCCGGAGTCGAACGGCACGGGGTCGTGGGCGGGCGGCTCGGCGGGTCCGCGTGCAGCGCTGCGCGTGGAACTTGTGCCGCAGTATCAGGAGACAGTGCGGCGCGGGTCTGAGGCGGGGCTGGACCTGCGCGGCCCGACGATGGACGACTTGGAAGAGGGGCAGGTGTTCGAGCGGCTCGCGCTGGCGGGAGTGATGAACGGCGGTCGGGCGGTGCTGATCGTGCCCGATCGCCCGGAGTCGGACTGGATGACCATGGCGGCGGCGGAGCCGGAGGTGCGCGACGTTGGGCCGCGCGCGGGGGGTGATGCACCGGGTGGGGGAGTGGGTCGGGTGACCAGGGGTGGTGAGCGTGCGAACGGTGGGGCGCGCGGGGGCGAGCCTGAGCGAGCGCCGTTGTCGCCGATCGGGCCTCGGCCCGCTGGCCCATTGTCGGGTGTGCCCGCGTATCCGACGCTGGGCTCGGCGATGCTGACGCCCGCGTGGGGAGCGGCGGGGGGACCGATCGCTGCGCCGGTGCTGGGCGAGCGAGGGGCGAGTGTGCAGCCGACGGCGGGGTCGCGACGTCGGACGGTGCTGGTGCTGATCCCGCGGGTGCCGGAGCGTTACACGCTGCTGGGGGAGTGATCCGGCGGGGCGTGTCGGGTCGGGGTTGAGGCGGTGTGAACGGCACGGCCGTCGCAGACCGCGCGGTCGGCTCGGACGGAGCCGGGGGTCGGGCGTGCGACCGTCACAAGTTGCCGATGAAAGGGCGGACGTTACCCCGCGGTGAGGGAGGCGGGGGACGCGGAGGCCGCGCGTCGGACCATGCTGAGAATCTCCACCCATCGCGCGATGCCGGGCATGATGCTTGCGCTGCCCGTGTTGCACCCGCACAAGCCGGGGCACGTGCTGTTGAAACCGAACGCGACGCTGGATGACTACGGGATCAAGGCACTGGAGGAACTCGGGATCCACGAGTTGTGGATCCAGTATCCGCAGACGGAGTTCCTGTTGCGGTACTCGAACCCGAACCTGATCCGCGCGCACGGCCGGCTGGCGAGCCGGTTGGGGGACTGCTTCGATCGACTGAGCGGGGACATCTTCGCGCAGTTCGAGTTCGGGGAGTACTTCGGTGCGGTGCGCGGGTTGATGGAAGCGATCCTGGAGAATTCGGAAGCGGCGATCTTCCTCGGGAGCCTACTTGATGCGCCGTCGCACCTGCTGACGCATTCGTCGCACGTGTGCTACCTGTCGCTGCTGATGGGCTTGAAACTGGATTCGTACCTGATCACCGAGCGTCCGCGGATCGATCCGCGCCGTGCCCAGAACGTGGAGAATCTGGGGATCGGCGCGCTGTTCCACGACGTGGGCGTGCTGCGGCTCGCGCCGGAGGTGATGGAGCGGTGGTTTGCGCAGCGCGACGAGAACGATCCGGAGTTCCGCCGGCACGTGAGTTACGGGTTCGACCTGGTTCGCGGGCGGCTGCCCGCGACGGCGTCGGCGGCGGTGCTGCACCATCATCAGCGGCTGGACGGGTCGGGCTTCCCCTCGCGTCGTCGGCTGCAGGGCCCAGCGCGGGCGCTGGCTGGGCGGGAGATTCACATCTTTGCGCGGATCGTGGCGATCGCAGAGTACTTCGAGCGGCTGCGGCATCCGCCGAAGCCGACGGGGTTGCTCGGGCGTCGCGAGCATCGGCCCGTGCCGACGGTTCGGGCGCTCGCGGGCGTCTTGCGCGAGGTGCGGGCGCGTCGGCTGGACGCGGTGGTGTTCAAGGCGCTGTGCGCGTGCGTGCCGGCGTACGCACCCGGGACGTTCGTGACGCTCTCGGACGGCCGATCGTGCGTGGTGACGGGCTGGGTGCCGAATCAGCCGTGCCGGCCGACGGTGAATCCGGTGCTGGGTTTCGACGTCGACGGGGAGGAGTTGCGGCTGGGCGACCCGATCGATCTGTCGCGTCGTCGCGACCTGATGATCGTGGAGGCGGACGGTCAGCGGGTGGAGCGGGATCACTTCGAGCCGCAGACGCCCGGCGAGTTCGACCTGCGGCTGCAGGCGTTTCCGGGGGGGCTGATGGCGATGTCGATCGAGGCCGAAGCCCGCGCGATGCTCGAGGCGGAGGAGGGCGTGAGGCACGATCCGCCGGCGGCCGAAGCGGCGTGAGCGAGGCGGGCTCGATGGGGTTACTTGGAAGCGGTGGGGGTTTGGCCGGCCGGTGCCGGATCGGTCGTGGAGACCTCGGGCCGGGCGGTCGGCTGCGGCGCTGCGGGCGCTGCGATGTCGTCCTGCGCGGGGGCTGGTCGCGGTCTCTGGCGGCGCTGGCCGGGCGCTCCGGGCGGGCCACCACCGCCGGCGTTCGGCCCCGAATCTCCGCCGATGCGAACGACCTGTCCCTGATCGTCGAGTCCGAGGCCGGCGACGGCGAGTTGCTCGGGATCCCAGGGGCGGTTGAGGAGTTCGCCGGCGTTGGGAGTACGGAGGAGGACGCGGTCGCCCTCGCCTAGACCCGCGCGGATCTGGCCGAATCGGTCGGAGCGCAGCCCGACCAGCACGGGCCTGCGAACCCAGCGGCCCGGTGACTCCATGACGTGGACGTAGCGGATCAGGCCCTCGGTGAAGATTCCCTGCACGGGGACGGCGAGGGTGTCTTCGCACCTTCCGAGTTGGATCTCGGCCTCGCAGCGCATGCTGGGTCGGAGGCGCTGGGACTGCTCGTCGCTCGCATCGCGCTGGATCGAAATGCGGACGGAGTACTCGCGCAGGTTGGGGTCCATCCATCGGGAGGTCTGCTCGGCGAGGATGCCGACGCCCTCGACGACGCCTTTGAACCTGCGGTCTCCGACGGCGTCGACTCTGATTGTGGCCGGCAGGCCGGGCTGGATTCGGCTCGCCAGGCTCTCGTGGACGCGGACCGAGGCGATCATCTCGGAGGTGTCGGGGAGGACGATCAGGTTCTGGTTTGGCCAGACCCTGCTGCCGACCTGGAGCGGTCCCTCGTCGCCGCCCCAGCGTGAGTTTTCGAGGCTGGAGGCGTAGACGACCAGACCGTCCTGCGGGGCGAAGATGGTGGCGCTCTCGACCTGTCGCTGGTACTTGGCGACGAGTTGCTCGCGGATCTGGAGTGACTGCTGCTTGTTTCGTCGGTCGGCGTCGCGGCTGGCGGTGCGGCTGTTGTTGAGTCGCTGCGTTCGCTCGAGTTCGGCGCGGGCCTCCTCAACGGCGGAGAGTTTGGTTCGTTCATCCTTGGGGTGCTCGAACTGCCAGTAGACCTGACGGGCGAGCGTGGCCTTGGCGAGGGCGGCCTGAGATTGCTCCCAGGCGAGTTCGTCCTGTTTGAGTTGGTCGGCGCTGTAGTAGCCCTTGGAGAGGAGCTCGCGGCTTTTGGCGACCTTGTCGCGGAGGCGCTGTTCGTCCTTGGTCGTGCGGTCGACCTCGTGTTCGAGGTCCTGACGCTTGCTTTCGACTTCGCCCTGCCGCCACTTGTTGAGGTCGAGTTCGGCGAGTGCGACCTTGAGGGTCGCTGCGCGGAGGGCCGACTCGTTCTCGCTGAGTTGGATCGCGTAGCCCTCTTCGGCTTCGACAACGGCTGCGCGGGAGGACTCGAGGCTGAGGAGTTCCTGATCGAGGCGCTGCTGGATGTTCTCGGCGTTGAGTTTCACCAGCAGGTCGCCCTTGCGGACCATGGTTCCTTCGGGGACGATCTCGACGATGGTGGTGTCGCCCTCGAGGGGGTTTCGGATGTCGAGTTGGGTGCGGGCGCGGACCTCACCGATCGACGTGGTGGTGATGTCGAAACTCGTGATCGCGACTTCGAAGACGTCGAGCGGGGCGGGCGAGCGTGCTGAGCGCGAGGCCGAGCGGGAATCGGCGGGTGACGAGGCGGGCTGGGCGGACGGCGAGGAGCCCCGGCCGGGGACGCCCGTGCCGATCGCCAACCCCGCGGCGACGACGAGCAGCACAATCGCGCTCCCGCCGAGCAAGCGCCGTCGGCGGGTCGAGCGTGTGCGGGCGTCGGGCTGGGAGGTGTGTGGGCTGGTCGGGGTCGTCATGCGGTTCCTTGTGGGGCGTGGAGTGGACATACCCGTACGGGATTTAACCGGTCGATCGGTGAGAGGTTGATACGAATGGCGGAGGAGTGGGGTGAGTATCACCAAACGGTCGCCTTACCATTGTTCGCTCGTGGGTGTGCGGGAGTTCGATGGGTGCGGCGTACCGATGCAAGAACGAGGCGAATCAGGTCCGGTTTCCGACGTTCGCACGCTGCTCGTGGTGGCCGCGGAGGGGGAGTATCGGGCGGTGATGGCGGGCTTGGGTCGAGGCGAAGGTGTGGGAGGAGTGCGGGCAAGCGCAGCGTGGCAGGTGGTGAACGCCGGTGGTGGTGTGGGGGTGTTGATGACCGGGATCGGCAAGGTGAACGCGGCGGGGGCGACGGTGCTCGCGCTGAGCAAGGAGGGCGTGCGACGCGTGATCAACGTGGGGGTGGCGGGCCTGTTGCCGGGCGGTGGAGGCGGAGGGGACGCAGAGGGGGTGTTGGGTATCGGGAGCGTGGTGGTCGGGTCGAGCAGCGTGTACGCGGATGAGGGGCTCGTGACACCGACGGGGTTTCAGACCACGGCGGAGATGGGCTTTGCGATGGGGCCGTTTCCCGACCCGGCGGTGCCCGCATCGGATGGGTTGCTGAGGCTTGTTCGTTCGATGGGCGATGCGGAGGGGGCAATCGCGACGGTCTCGACGTGCTCGGGGACGGACGAACGGGCGGCGGAGGTGCGAGGCAGAACCGGCGCGATCGCGGAAGGGATGGAGGGCGCTGCGGTGGGGCACGCGGTGGCGCGCTGGAACGCGCTGGATGGCGCTGCGGGCGTGGGCGTGGAGTTCGTTGAGGTTCGAGTGATTTCGAACACGGCGGGGGATCGGCCAAAGCAGCGGTGGGATCTGCGTGCGGCGTTTGAGCGGTTGAGCACGCTGGTGGGGGAGATCGCGCGGGTTTGAGGGAGCGGATTTTTCGGACGCTCGGGTGCGTGCGGCGGATTGCAGCGCGTGTGTCTGCCGCCTGCGCGGACTGCGCGGGGGGAGCCGTCGGCACGGGCGTTCGTCCCTGCCCGGCTTCTCAACCGGGTGGCGGCGGGGGCCGATTCTCCCCAAGACCGGGGTTGTTCTTCGGTACGGAGCCGGCCTGCGCCGGTGGAGGCGGTCGCTGATGCTGTTCTCACCGTTCGGCAAGGTGAAAGGCGCTGCCATGAGCACGCTGCAGGGGACGATGCTCCCCGTGGCGATCGACTTTGGCGCGGTATCGCTGAAGGTGCTGCAATTGCAGGCGGGGGATCCGCCGCACCTGGTGGCCGCGGCGGCGCTGAAGACGCCCGAGAACCTGATGAACGACCCGGGCAAGCGGTTCGCGTTTCAGTTTCAGGCGTTGCCGAAACTGATCAAGGCGGTGGGGTTTAAGTCTCGGCGCGCGGTGGTGTCGCTGCCTGCGGCGCAGTTGTTCTGCAAGCATCTGCAACTTCCGAAGAGCGAGAGCGTGTCGGTGGCGGAACTGGTGGAGCACGCGGTGCCGACGATGCTGGAGTGTCCAGCGCACGCGCTGATGTGCCGGCACGTCGTTGTTGAGGGTGCGAGCGCGGCGGGGCAGACGTCGGGAATGGTGGGGGGGATGGCGGGCGCATCGAACTCACCCGCGAACGGCGCGAAGCAGGAGGTGATCTGCTTTGCCGCCGCGAGAGATTTCATCGGACGGGTGATGCAGGTCTGCCGCGACTCGAAACTGGAACTGGTCGGTGCGCACCCGGAGTTTCTGTGCAGCCTGAAGGCGTTTGAGCATCTGAACCGGCGCGAGTCGGATCGGGAGTCGGGCACGCTGTACCTGGACATCGCGGCGGGTGCCACGAAGGTGCTGATCGCGCACGGCGCGCAACTGGTGTTTGCCAAGACAATCCAGTTGGGTGGGATCGATCTGGACCGCGCTGTGGCGCACGCGGCCGGGTGCGATCTTGCCAGGGCGCGGGAGATGCGGTTGTCGAAGGGCGCGATGGCGGACCCGTCCGTGACGCCGGCGAGAGCGGCCGCCGTGGCTTCGAACCGTCGGCGTGATGCGGCCGGCGACGTGGCGCTCGAAGAAGACCGGCGTGTGAACCGGACGGCGCCGGGATTCTCGGCGGAAGTGGGCGAACTGCCGCAGGAATCGGCCAGCCCGGCGGATGCGGACCTGAGCGATACGTTGGAAATCCTGACGGACGAGATCGCGATGTGCGTGCGCTACTACGAGTCGATCTTCCCCGGCAAGCGGTTGGGGCGAGGTGTGTTCTTCGGGGGCGAGTCGCTGGGGCGCGGGTTGTGCCAGCACGTGGCGCGGCGGCTGCGACTGCCAGCCCACGCGGCGGACCCGATGGCACGCGTGGCGCGAACGGGCGGTGAGCCGGTGAGCGGCGTGGACTTCAAGATCCGTCAGCCCGGTTGGGCGGTTCCGCTGGGGCTGAGCATGATGCCGACGGACCTGTGAGCGATTGAGGGGGCCGACGCGGTGCGGCTCCGTGTGAGGTAGGAGTGAACGAGGCACGACAAGGACGAACCCGATGAAAGGCTTCTCATCCCGATCAGATTCGCACGCGGGCTCGTTCCTGCCCGAGGAATACCTGCACCGCAAGGCGGAGATCCGCTCGATCGTGATCAGTTTCGGATTGTTCTGCGTGGTGATCACGGGGATCGTGGGCGCGTTCTTCGTGACGAACCGTCAGTGGGCGACGGTGAAGACCCGGCAGGAGGAGATCAACCGTGCGTACGCGGTGGAGACGGCCAAGATCGAGCAGTTGAAGGAGTTGGAGCGTCAGAAATCGGAGATGATCGACAAGGCGGAGGTGACGACGGCGCTGATCGAGAAGGTGCCGCGGTCGATCATGCTCGCCGAGATCATCAACCGGATGCCGAAGGAACTGACGCTGACGTCGCTGCAACTCAAGTCGACGCGTCTGGATGCCAAGCCCGTGAAGATCGACCGCAGGCCGACGGCGACGGGTTCGTCGGCGGCGACGAACCGGGCTCGAGCGACGCGTCCGGCGCGGGCGGGCACGCAGCAGCAGGCCGCAGACCCGCCGAAGCCCCGCGTGCGGCCGCCGAGTTACGACTTCAAACTCGAGATGATCGGGCTGGCGGCGACGGACGACGAGATCGCGGACTACCAGACGGCACTCAAGGCATGCCCGCTGCTGCGGAACGTGGAACTGATCTACACGAGCGCGGTGCGGGTGGACGACGTGCCGATGCGGAAGTTCCGGCTCGAAGCATCGATCCGGACGGACATCGACGCGCGGAACATCGAGCCGCTGCAGGTGCCGCGCCTGCCGCCGCGGCCGTCGCTGGCGACGGGTCCGAACGTGATGGACATCACGGACTTCGATCCGTCGAGCGTAGATCCGACCGTGCCGAACAGCCCCGTCTTCACCAATGTCGACCCGAGGACGAAGGAGTAATCCGTCATGCCGAGCGCCCTGAGACAGGCCGTGTTCTTTGCGCTGCTGATCGCGCTGCCGATCGCGTCGTATTTCTTCGTGTTCAAGCCGCAGAACACGCAGATCGAGAAGGCACGGAAGGAGATCGAGCACAAGCAGGCGATGCTGGAGAAACTGCAGCAGGCGACAGCGCAGACGCAGGACCTTGCGCGGCAGAACCAGCAGATCAGTCAGGCGATCGAGTCGATCGAGGCCCGGCTGCCCGACGGCAAGCAACTCGACGAGGTTCTGCGGCAGGTGTCGAGCCTCACGTCGCGTGCGGGGCTTCGCGTGCCGGCCTTCAAGCGTTCGGACAAGGTGCTGACGGCGGGCACCGCGATGGAGCAGCCGCTGAACATCGAGATCGCGGGCGATTTCGACGGGTTCTACCAGTTCCTGCTGGACCTTGAGCAACTGCCGCGCATCACGCGGATACCGGACTTCTCGATCGTGCGTTCGGACAAGGTTGACGGTGAGATGATCACGAAACTGACGCTCTCGATCTATTACGAGGGCACGGACAAGGACACGAAATGACACGCAATTCCTCGGCGAACGACCTGGGTCAGATCGATCTCCGCGACGCCGCGGGCGCTCCGAACGAGACCGAGAAGGGGCTCGTGGGCGGCACGTTCAGGCTTGACGCGATGTCGCCCGGCTCGGCGGCCGACGCGTCGGAGATGTCGGCCCCGCGGAAGACCGGTGCAACGCAGGCCGCGTTCTTCGCGGTGCTGATCGTCGCGGCGGGCGGCGTGGTGTACGGGATGCGGCAGATGGGCATCGGACCGCTCAAGAGTTTCGGCGCGATCAAGGCGCCGGAGTACGACGTGACCAAGGGCGTCTCGGTGGCCAACTCCGACCATCAGCGTGTGCTCAGGGAGTTGTCGGCGGCGGCGCTGACGGCGCAGGTGCCGCCCGAGCAGGTTCAGAAGAACCCGTTCCGGCTCGCCGACGCGCTCGGCCCAGCGCCGGGCGACGACGACGCGAAGCGGAGCGAGGCGCAGCGTCGCGCGGCCGAGGAGAAGACGCGCAAGGAGGCCGAAGCTCGCAAGCGTCAGATCGAGACGCGGCTGACGCAGTTGAAGATCAACTCGATCATGACGGGAGCGCGGCCGATGGCCCGCGTGGGCGACTCGATGGTGCGCGTCGGCGACACGATCGAGGAGTTGTTCAAGGTCAAGGCGATCAACAACCGCTCGATCGAGGTTGAGGCCGACGGCGTGACGTATCTGCTGTCGCTCGATGAGGAGCCTTCGCGCAAGGGGGCTCCACGCACGCAGCGCAAGAGGTGATGACTTGGGCAAGTTCGACATCGACGACATTCTGAACGACCTGGGCGTCTCCCCCGATGCGCCGGCCGAGTCGCGTCGTCGCGCTCCCGGTTCGGGCACGTCCGGGGCAACCGCCGACACCGTGAGCCCAACGAAACGCCACCGCATCGACGAGGCGAGCGACGCGTTCTCGCCGCTGCCCGCGGTGCCCAGTGGCCAGCGGTCGTTCGATCGTGAAGTCGTCGTCGAGGACGACCCGGCGGTGCCCGTGAGGCCCGCCGAGACGCCGCAGTCCAACGTGGGGCACGCGCTGGCCGAGGTGTTCAACCCGGGTGACGAGGCGGGGGTGCCCGTGCTCTCGGGTCGTGCGCTCGGTGAGTTCCTGCTCAGTGCGGGCGCCGTGACGCCACAGCAGTACACGGCCGCACAGCAGGTGCTCCGGGCCTCGCCGGGCAGGCGTCTGACCGAGGTGCTGATCGAGCAGGGGGCGGACGAGATCGCGGTGTACAAGGCGCTCGCGCAGTTTGCCGACGTTCCGTTCGAGCGGGTCGATCTGGACAAGGGGCTCGACGGCGGGTTCGACGGTGGGGCGATGCAGCGGCTGGGGATCGACTTCTGCAAGCAGCACACCGTGCTGCCGCTGCGGCAGACCGGGCAGGGACGCACCGGCGCACCCAGCCGGCTCGTGGTGGGCGCAACGAACCCGGACGACGTCTTCCTGATCGACGAGATCCGTCGGCGTGTCGGCGGGACGGCGGTGAAGATCGTCGTCTGCCCGCCGAACGACATCCGGGCCGCGATCGAGATCGTCGGCGTGGGCGAGCAGAAGGACCTGGACATCTCGGAGATCCTGTCCGACGTGGACGAGGGTGATGTTCAGGTCGAGAAGGCCAAGGAGAACCAGGAGGTCGATCTCGAGGCCCAGGCCGCCGAGTCGCCCGTCATTCGCTACGTCAACTTCATCATCCAGACGGCGGTGAAAGAGGGGGCCAGCGACATCCACATCGAGCCTGCGGAAAAACGCCTGAAGGTTCGCTTCCGCATCGACGGCGTGCTGTTCGAGATGATGAACCCGCCGGCGAGCATGAGCAGCGCGATCATCTCGCGTCTGAAGATCATGGCCAACCTCGACATTTCCGAGCGTCGGCTGCCTCAGGACGGCCGCATCCGCTGCACGGTCGGTGGGCGGAAACTGGACCTGCGGATGTCGACTCTGCCGAACGGGTACGGCGAGAAGGTCGTGCTCCGCATCCTCGACACCAAGAGCATCAACGTCGAACTCGGCCAGCTGGGCTTCAGTGAGGACGCGCTGACGCTGTGGACCAAGGCGATCGACGAACCGCACGGCATCGTTCTGGTCACCGGCCCGACCGGCTCGGGCAAGACCACGACGCTCTACGCTTCCCTGCGAACGCTCGACAAGATCTCGCTGAACATCTCGACCGTCGAGGACCCCGTCGAGTACCATCTCGATGGGATCACCCAGACGCAGACGCACGAGAAGATCGGCATGTCGTTCGCCAAGGCGCTCAAGGCGCTCCTGCGTCAGGACCCCGACGTCATCATGCTCGGCGAGATCCGCGACCTTGAGACGGCTCAGACCGCCGTGCAGGCCGCGCTCACCGGCCATCTGGTGCTGAGCACGCTGCACACCAACGACGCACCGAGTTCGATCACGCGGCTGGTGAACATCGGCATCGAGCCGTTCTTGGTCGGTGCTGCGGTGCGGGCGGTGCTCGCGCAGCGGCTGGTTCGCCGGCTGTGCCAGCACTGCAAGTCGAACGAACAACCCTCGCCCGAGTTCGCGGAGTACCTCGCGATGCAGGGCATGGACCCCGACGGCGTGTGGATCGCCAAGGGATGCGAGAAGTGCCGCAACACGGGCTACTCCGGACGCGTCGGCATCTACGAGCTGCTGATGGTCGACGACCAACTCCGCGACATCGTGGCGAGAAATCCGAACGTGGCGGAGTTCCGCAAACTCTGCATCGAGCGCGGAATGGTGACGCTCCGTGGCGACGGGATGACCAAGGTCGCCAAGGGGTTGACGACGGTCGAGGAGATTCTCCGCGTCACCGAGGCCGCGGGCTGAGCGGCCCGAGTTCGTGGAAGAGCCCGGCATCGCGGAAGAGGATGCGACGCTGCGCGTTCGAGAGGGCTAGTTCGCTGAGCCGGCGCGGATCGACCCATTCGCCCCTGCGCGGTCGGGGTGACTTTGCACGGCCCGGAACACCTGTCCACACCTCGAAGTGCACGTCGCGGTGCGTGGTGCGGTGGATGAAGCGCTCATCGGGCGTGTCTGCCGCGATCCGCGTGCCGGTCTCCACGGAGAGTTCGTGTGCCGTTGCGTGGCGGTCGTGGCGCTCGACGGTGACGGCCTGCCACATGCACGACCACATGCCGCCTCCGGGTCGCTGCTCGACGAGCAGTGCGCCGTCGCGACGACGGACGAGCAAAGTCGATGCGTAGAGCGCCTTCCGTGCCGAGCGTGACTTGACGGTCGGGATGCGTGCCGTCGTTCCCTGCGCTCGGGCCACGCACAGGCTCGCGAGGGGGCAGCGTTCGCAGCGTGGCGCTGCCGGCGCGGGCAGGCAGACGGTGGCGCCGAGTTCCATGATCGCCTCGTTCACCACGCCGGGGCGCTTCGCGGCACGCACCAGGTTCGTCGATTGCTCCCACAGCCATGCCTGGGCTGCGCGGTCGTCGCTCGCGGCCTTCTTGCCGTGCAGACGGAGCAGCACACGCGCAACGTTGCCGTCGACGATCGGCTCGTGCTTGTCGAAGGCCAATGACGCGATGGCTCCGGCGGTGTATCGCCCGACACCCGGGAGCGAGCGAAGAGACTCAACGTCGTTCGGCAGTTCGCCCCCGTGCGAGTCAACCACCATGCGTGCTGCGGCGTGCAGGTTCCTGGCCCTTCGGTAGTAGCCGAGGCCCGACCACTCCGCGAGCACGTCGTCCTGACTTGCTGCGGCGAGGCGGGAGACTGTTGGGAATCTCGCGAGAAACTTCGGCAGGCGATCGGCGATGCGCGAGACCTGCGTCTGCTGCAGCATCGCCTCGGCGACGAGCACGACATACGCGTCGCGCTCGCCGGCGGGCCGATCTCGCCAGGGCAGTGCGCGCGCGTTGCCGGGCGTGTTGAACCATGCCTGGAGCGCACGCGCCGACTCGACCGCCACCGCGGCTTGCGGATCGACCGGGCGCTGGCGCGCGGAACGCGCGGAGGTTGTTCGTCGGGGCGACCCGCGGTCGTTTGAACGGGCAATCTTGCCTGACTCTGCGGCCATGATCGCCGGATCCGTCTTGTGCGTGGCGGCTACTTCTTCTTGTACTTCTGCGCCAGGCGTGCCTGCTGCTCGCGCTGCTTCTGGATCTCGATGGCACGCTCCTGCATTCGAGCGAGCCATCCGCTGCGCTTCTTGCCGGTGGTCGGCTTCTTGGGTTCGAGTTCGCTCTTGTCGACATGGGCGCGGATCCAGCGGCTCTCGAAGATGCCCAGGGCGGAGTTGGTGAGGAAGTAGAGCGCCAGGCCGCTGGGGGCGTTGTACATGAAGAGCGGGAAGAGCACGACCATCATGACCTTGGCGATTTTCTGCTGCTGTTGTTGCTCGGGCGTCAGGGTGACGGTGGTCGGCGGCTGCATGTACTTCTGCTGGATGTAGAACAGCACGCCCATCAACAGCGGGAGGATATTCAGGCTGTCAACGGGGCCGATGAACCCGGACAGCAGCGGCAGGGGGATCCCCTTCTGCATGCCGAAGAGGCTGCGGAAGTCCAGGAACTTGTCGGGCTCGGCGAGGTCGGCGAGGAAGAGCCATCCTCCGCCTGTGAGCGTCTGGATAATGCCGAAGAACGCGGGCTCGTGGCGCAACTCAAACGCGAAGAAGAGCATCGCCGAGAGGGCGATCCAGATCGGCGTTTGCAGGAACATCGGCAGGCATCCGAGCGCCCCGGCGTAGTTCACGTTCTCTTCGCGCATGAGCCGGGCCATTTCTTCGCGCAGCTTCTTGGGGTCCTTGCCGTACTTTTCCTGCAGCGCCCGCTGCTTGGGCGCGATGGCCTGCATCTGCTTGCCGAAGCGGAGCAGGTTCACCTGGCTCCAGCGCGTCACGGGGTGCAGGATGGTTCGGACACAGACCACCAGCAGCATGATGGCCAGGGCCCAGTCGAAGACGACGTACCGCTGGATGGTCGTGAGGAAGGCCAGGAGCAGGTGTGTGAGCGTCTGGAACGTGCAGAACGCGCACGGCCCACCGAAGTTGTACACCACGACCTCGCGAAGCCCGACGGCGCTGGAGATGGGCTGAGCGCCGATGACGCTCTTGGCCATCGGGCCGGCGTAGGCGGCGATCGAGAAGTCGGCGAAGCCGCCGCCCGCAACGCGTTGTGTGGTCGACGTGAACTTCAGTGCTACTTCGCCCGCCGGGAGGCGCTGGTGTCCGACGACGAAGTTGAAGATGCTCTCGACGAACGAGATCGTGGCCGGGCGGCCGTTGGGCACGACGAACCGCTCGATCGTCTCCACCGAGTCGAGCCGCTTGCTTTCTCCGCTCGCGGCGGCGTCGGAGACGGGCGATTGCACGCTGACCGCGAAGTAACGGTTGGTCATCGCGGCCCAGACCAGATCGAGCCCTTCCTTCTGGGAGGTGTCGTTCGGCCAGACCTTCTTCGATTCCCAGAAGGGCAGATCTGGTCTGCTCGGGTTGGGCCTGTGCCCCGACAGAAGGTCGTAGTGCGTGATGAGGAACTCGTCGGACTGTGTGATGCGAGCCGGATCGCGGTTGAGCGGCAGGAGATAGCCGAAGCGCAGCCTGCGACTGTCGCCGCCGTAGCGGATGACGCCGAGGGGCGGATCGGCCGGGCCGAACTGCTCGAAGCGCACCTCGATCGGCGCGTCGGTCAGGTTGCGAACCCGCTGTCTGACCACGAACTCGTACGAGTCCTCGGGCAGTTCGTATCGGCGCGTGACGACGGCGACGGGCGTCGCCGAACCGTTCTCGATCGTGGCCTCGAACTCGCCCGGCGCAACCTCTCGCCAGAACGTCCTGCTCGTGTCGGCCGTGTTCACGCTCAGGACGACGCGCTGACCGTTGATCGTGACGGCCTCGGCCGCGTAGGGCACGATTCCGAGTTCCGGTCTCAGGTACGACCGAGCGAACTGCTGCAGCACTTCGTTTGTGCGACGGTCGGCGTGCTCGAAGTGGTTGGCGAGCGTGAGGCGTTCGACGCCTGCACCGATCGCTGAGAACTCCAGGCGCATCGAGTACTTGCCGCCGTCACGAGCGGAGGTGATCGAGCCGATCGGCGTCAGGTCGACGCGGTTGATCTCGGTTGCACGAAGGCCGGCGAACAGATCGGTTGTTGGCGAAAGTGGGGGTGCGGCCTCGGCGGGTTGCTCGGCGGCGGGAGTCTGCGCGGTGGTGGGGGATTGGGCGGGTGGGGGTGCTTCGGTGCCGCGTGGCTCCGCTGTTGGGGCGGCAGTTCCGGACGGCGTGGAGGTGAGCGGAGCCGTTGCGGCTGCCTGTTCGTCGGATGTGCCGGCACCCGTCGTTTGCCCCGCGCCTTGCCCGGCCTTTCCGCCGAGCACGAACGCCGCGACGATGCTCCCGCCGAGCACGATGAGGATCGCCAGCGGCACCACCGCACGCAGCACTTTGTTGGGCTCTTTTCGCATCAGGCCCCGATGGTACGCACAGGCGCTGGTCAACTCCTTGATCCGTCAACGTCTTCGGTCGTCGGGTTCCGGCGTGGCTATCCGTTCACTACGCTTGCGGCGTGAGACTGGCGCTGGTGCAGTTCAATCCGACCGTCGGTGACCTTGCGGGCAATGCGCAAGCGATCTCGGCGTGGACAGAGAAAGCACGCGAAGTCGGCGCGGATCTGGTCGTGTTTCCTGAACTGGCGCTCTGCGGCTATCCGCCGAAGGACTTGCTCCATCAGCGCGGGTTCATCAACGCCTGCGCGAGCGCCGCGAAGCAGGTCGGCGAGTCGGCCTCGAAGGGGCTGACGCTGGTGTTCGGGTGTCCGCTTCCTGCCGAACCTTCAGCGCCGGGCGCTGATCCGATGCAGCCCGACGGCGTGTGCAACTCGCTGCTGGTCTATCGCGACGGCGAGTACTTGGAGTACTACGACAAACGGCTGCTTCCTTCGTACGACGTCTTCGACGAGGACCGGCACTTCGTGTCCGGCGATCGGGCGGTCGTCGTTTCCGTGCGGTGCGCTGACGGTGGCACCACAGCTGTCGGGCTATCCATCTGCGAGGACCACTGGAAGGGCCGGGACGCTGGATTCGCGGCGCGTTACGCCGATCGTCCGGACCCGGTGGCCGAACTCGCCGCCGCGGGCGCACGGGTGATCGTCAGCCCCTCGGCCAGTCCGTTCGTGCTCGGCAAGGGCGAGCGGCACCGTCGCATTCTCGCACACCATGCGCAAACGCACGGCGTCTTCATCGCCGCGGTCAATCAAGTCGGCGGGAACGACGATCTGGTTTTCGACGGTCACGCGGCGGTCTTCGATCCGTCCGGCACGCTCGTCGCCGCGGGGCCGGGGTTCGTCGAGTCGATGACCGTGGTCGACGTGCCCGGTGTTTCCGACTCGGTGCGGGCGGTGACCGATCCTGTGCTGACGACCGCGCCCGAAGCGCTGCTGCACCGCGCCCTTGTTCGGGGCGTGCGCGACTATCTTCGCAAGACCGGGTTCACGTCAGCGATCGTCGGTCTCTCGGGCGGCATCGACTCGGCCGTCACGGCCGTCATCGCGGCCGCAGCGATGGGCCGGACCGCGGTGATGGGCGTGGCGATGCCGTCTCGGTTTTCGTCTGAGGGTTCGTTGAGTGATGCGCGCGAACTGGCCCGACGTCTGGGCATCGCGTTCGAGGAGATCCCGATCGAGCCGCCCGTGCGGGCTCTCGAGTCTTCGCTCGCGCCGATCTTCCAGCGACTCGGCAAGTCCGAGCGCGACATCACCGAGGAGAACCTGCAGTCGCGAGTCCGCGGCACGTTGCTGATGGGTCTTTCGAACAAACTCGGGAGTTTGGTGCTCACCACCGGCAACAAGAGCGAACTGGCCGTGGGGTATTGCACGCTCTACGGCGACATGAACGGCGGGCTGGCCGTGCTCAGCGACGTCTCGAAGCAGTGGGTTTATCGCCTGGCACGCTGGATGAACGAACACCCGGACCAGATCGACCTCATGGACGATGGTTTGCCAGTCGCCGCATTGGCGCTCCGCAAGCCACCGATCCCTGTTGAATCGATCTCCAAGCCGCCTTCGGCCGAACTCCGTCCCGACCAGACCGATCAGGACTCACTGCCACCTTACGACATGCTCGACCGCATCATCGAGGGGTACGTCGAGGCCAGGCTCGACTCCGACGAGATCGCCCGTCGAGCCTCGCTCGACCCGCATTTGGTCCGCCGCATCGTCACGATGATCGATCGATCCGAGTACAAGCGACGGCAAGCCGCCGTGGGCCTGAAGGTCACCGCGACGGCGTTCGGCGTCGGCCGTCGCTTCCCGATCGCACAGCGTTACCGGCCGTGACGGCTGTTCGGATCGTGCGGACAGCGGCCCCATAACGTGCGTCTGTGGGCAACCTGTCGCAAGTGTGCGATCGACGCGGAATCGGAAGGTCCGCTAGCGCTTGCATCCCGGTCCGCGTTGTGCAAAATGCAAGCGCAAGCGTGCAAACCTCCGATGGTTGTGTACCATTCGCTGAACGTGCGTTTCATGCCCCGCCAAACCCCTTCAACATCCCGGCAGCGCAAGCGGACCCACAGCGCAATTGATGCGCAGGGTCGGCGTGTGGTCATCGTCTGGGCCTCGCTGCTCGGGGCGATGACGGCCGTGGCCGGCGGGCTGCTCATGCTCGATTGGAAGCCCGTTCCTCGCATGGACGGCCTTTCTCTCTCCCCTCTGGCCGCCGCGACGTCCACCGGCTCGAAGGTCGATCCCGTGCTGCGAACCCGCAGCCCGCTCGACGTTGCCCGCTGGCAGGCCATCGTCGTGCACCACTCCGGCTCGGTTGTCGGCACCGCCGCGACCATCAGCCGTGAGCACGAAGACCGGGGCATCAAGGGCCTTGGGCATCACTTCGTGATCGGCAACGGGCAGGGAATGGACGACGGCCAGTTGCACATCGGCTATCGCTGGCTGGACCAGTTGCCCGGCGCCCACGCCGTGGGTCCCAACGGCGACTGGTTCAACCTGCAGTCGGTTTCGATCTGTCTTGTGGGTGACGGCGACCGCCGGCCGTTTACGCAGGCACAGGTAGCCCGCCTCCGTGAACTGGTGGCCGTGCTCTGCCGGGAGATGGATATCCCCGCCGACCGCGTGTATCTGCACTCGCAGATTGCCCCTGTCAGCGATCCGGGGCGGCTGTTCCCGCCCGACGCCATCGCTATCCGCTGATCGCGGAAGATCGCGCCCCTCCCACTCGGCGGCCCCCTTCCAAACTCCTTCCATATTGGCCGTGCCCGACGAGCCGGTGCGTTGTCCACCTGCTTCCCGATGGGCCGTCTGAGCCGTCTGTCCGGTGCGCTCTGGGTCGCTCGTCTGTGGCCCGGTTGGACTTTTGACCCCCCTTGCCGATACTTTGCCCGTCACGAACGTTCTTCGTGGTGATGTGCTCCGGCTCGATCGGTAGGGCCATAACCTCCCTGTGGCTGTCGTGACCTGGGCGACCCGTGGTGCCCCGGGGCCCGGTCGACGGGGTGAGCTCGGGTGTCTGGGCCGGGTCGTGGAGGCCGTGGAACGGCGGACGCGGAAGTCGAATCGGGGGGATTGGCCGCGGGGTCGGGGGGAAGGAAGTTCGCGCTCCGGGGAACGCCCGGAGGCTGTTGGTCGTATCGGTGTTCCCGATCCTTGTGCGAGGCGAGACGATTGCCGCTTGAACCCAAAAAGCCCGGTGAGATCGTCGAGGGGTACCGAATCCTCGCCGAAGTCGGGCGCGGGGCCGCCTCGATCATCTACCTCGTCCAAGACCCCAAGACCAAGCAGGTCTGGGCGCTCAAGCACGTCAAAAGAGAGACGGACAAGGACCAGCGCTTCCTCGACCAGGCCGAGGAGGAGTACAAGATCGGTTCTCGCGTCAAGAGCAACGCGATCCGCAAGATCGAGAAACTCCTCCGCAAGCGCGAGGGGCTCCTGAGCACCTCGGAACTGTTCCTGATCATGGAGCACATCGACGGCTCCAGCCTCGAGCGAGAGCCGCCGTACACGTTCGAGGACGCCGTGGGCATCTTTGAGCAGGTCGCCCGAGGACTCGCCGACCTTCACAAGGAGGGCTTTGTCCACGCCGACATGAAGCCCAACAACGTGATCGTCGACTCGCGCCAGGGCGCCAAGATCATCGACCTTGGCCAGAGTTGCAAGATCGGGACCATCAAACAGCGGATCCAAGGGACCCCGGACTACATCGCTCCCGAGCAGGTTCACCGGCGCGCCATTACCCCCAAGACCGACGTATACAACCTCGGCGCCACGATGTATTGGGTGCTCACCCGCAATTTCGTTCCCACCGCGCTCACCGGCAAGACCGATTCGCTCGTCCAGGGAATCGACGAGGCGCTCATCCCCAAGCCAAAGCCCGTCCGCGAACTCAACCAGCGCTGTCCGGAACTCCTCGCCGCGCTGGTCATGGACTGCGTGGTGCCCAACCCCGACGACCGCCCGCAGATGGAGAGCGTCATCGAGCGCCTCAACCTCATCCGCGGCAAACTCGCCGCCGGGGCCATTCTCCGTCGCTCGGGCCAGTCCTCACGCGAAAACTCCGTCGGCGAGGCCGCGGCCAAGGCCGTTGGGTCCGGGGAGTAACCGGCTTGCTGCCGGTCTTCGATGGTCTCGACACGCGTGACGCGGATCAGGTGATCCGAACCCTGATCGAAGGTGCCCGCGCCAACCGCTCCGCCCCCTGCCGCCAGGGCAGTTGCGATGTCATCGGTCCATTTGACCCTGATGCCGCCGATCGGCCGCGCTTGATCGCCACGGGCGACATCCACGATAACCCGGTCTACCTGGCCCGCGTCGTCCAGGCCGCGGGTCTAGACGATCCCGCTTCGTCCGGGCCTCGCGCCCATCTCACTCTCCACGAACTCATCCACTCCGACCGCATCGAAGGCGGAGTCGATCTCTCCTATCGCGTGCTGGTTCGGGCGGCTGCGCTCAAGGCCGCGCATCCCGGTCACGTCCACACGATCCTGGCGAACCACGAACTTGCGCAGTTGCTTCGCGCAGAGGTGCTCAAAGACGGTGTGCGCTGCGTGCAGGCCTTCCGCGACGGCCTTGCCTCGGTCTTCTCCGATGCCTGGACCGACGTTGAGGCCGCAACGGACGAGTTCGTCCGTTCCATGCCGATCGCCCTGCGGGTGCGAATGCCAGGGTCCGATTCCGACCCTTCGGATCTGCTCTGCGCTCACTCGTTGCCCGCACCCGAGATGATGGAGAGATTCGATCCGACGCTCCTCGGTCGTGACCTCAACCAAGATGACTTTATCCCGCGTCGAGGTTCCGCCCACATCATGGTCTGGGGAAGGCACCAGTCGCACGATTTGATCGATTCGCTTGCGGCACGCTGGTCGGTCGGCCTTTTCGTCCTTGGACACGAATTCGCCGAGCACGGCGTCAAACTGCTGTCACCTGCCGCCGTGATCCTGAACACCGACCACTCGCGCGGCGGCTTTCTCGATCTCGACCTTTCCACGCCGATCGACGCGCACGCCGCCGTCGGCGCGTTCCGTCCCATCGCTTGACCAAAGGTCTATCGCGATCTGACAGCGGCGACGTTTCTTCGTCGCGAGTGTCGGGATATCCCGTGCCGTAGATAGCACATGTGTGAATCGCTTCGAGTGCGATCGTTCACTCCGATTCACCCAAATCAGCCGATTCGGACGATTCGACTTTGCTATAGTCGTTTGTTCAATCGCAGTGCGCACCTGCTTGGGAGTTTCGATGGACGCCGGCGATGAGACCAGGCCTGGCAATCACGGTCTGGCACAACTGCTTCGTGAAGCGGTCCGCGCCAGGCGGGGCGAGTCGGGCGAATGGGCGAGTGCCATTGCCTTGCTCGTCCACAGCGCACTCATCGAGCACGCGGCGGTTGATGCCGACGCTCCCGGTCGAGTGATCGTCGAGGTGATCGACACGACCACCGGGCGTTGCGTCGAGATCGGCGCCAGCCGACACTCCGACGACTCCCAATCCTCTCCCCGAGACTCAAGCAAGAAGCGGCGTCACGCGGCCCGCTCTCACACCGATCGAGCACTGGTCGACGCCTTCAGTACCGCGGGGGGGTTGCACCTGCGCGCCATCGCGAGGGGATTTGATTCCAGCCCTTCGCCCTCCGCTTCGGTCGCCACAACGACACCGCTCTGCCTGTCTCCCACCGCCGACTCGGAACTTCGACTCGCCATGATCGTCGCCGTCGAGACGCTCGCCGAGCACATCATTGGCCACGACCGCCGACGGGTTCAGATCCTCGAGCGTCTCACCGACTCGCAGCGTCGCATCATTCCCTATCTCATCGACGATCTCTCCGAGCGCGAGATCAGCGAGCGCATCGGCCGCTCGCCGCACACGGTCCACGACCATGTGAAGGGCATCTACACCACGCTCGCCGTCTCATCGCGGCGTGAGTTGCTCGCCCTCTGGTACGCGGACCAGCAGCCGCGCAGCGCTGATGTTTCCGGCTGAGACCGTGTCATGGCACCTTCGCCTGGCCCGCATAGCTCAGATCGTTGCGCGCCAATGCCAGAGCCACTTCGGAGCAGGGTCGTCCCGATCTCGCCCTACCCTTGCCCATGCACGACCCCATCTCGCAGAGCGTCAACGACCTCATCCGCCGGCAGGACCCCGAGATCGCCGATCTGATGGCGCACGAGGCCGACAGGCAGCAGTTCACGCTCGAACTCATTGCGAGCGAGAACCACGTCTCCCCCGCCGTGATGCACGCCATGGGCACGTGCCTGACCAACAAGTACGCCGAGGGATATCCGGGGGCACGTTACTACGGCGGGTGCGAGTTCCATGACCGCATCGAGTCGCTGGCCATCGCACGCGCCTGCGATCTGTTCAAATGCCGATTCGCCAACGTGCAGCCGCACTCCGGCGCCCAGGCCAACACCGCCGCCTTCATGGCCGTCATGAAGCCGGGCGAGACCTTCGCCTCGCTCATCCTCAAGGACGGCGGCCACCTCTCCCACGGCATGAGCCTTAACTTCTCGGGCGTCTATCACAAGCCCGTCCACTACCCGCTCCACTACGACCAGAGCCATCCGGAGTTTGAGCAGATCGACTACGACGCGGCCATGGCCGTCTGCACGGAGCACAAGCCGAAGGTCGTCATGTGCGGCTACTCCGCGTATCCGCGCACGATCGACTTCGCGAGATTCCGCAAGATCGCCGACGCGTGCGGAGCGCTGCTCATTGCCGACATCGCCCACATCGCCGGGCTTGTCGCCGCCGGCGTCCACCCTTCGCCGTTCCCGCACGCCCACGTCGTCACGACCACCACGCACAAGACGCTCCGCGGGCCGCGCGGCGGGCTCATTCTCACCAACGAAGAAGACCTCATCAAGAAGATCAACCGCGCGGTCTTCCCGGGCGTTCAGGGCGGCCCGCTCATGCACGTCATCGCCAGCAAGGCCGTCGCCTTCGGTGAGGCCCTTCGTCCTGAGTTCAAGGACTACGCCCGCCGCGTCGTCGCCAACGCCAGGGCGCTCGCCAAGGGCCTCATTTCCCGCGGCTACCGGATCACCAGCGGCGGCACCGACAACCACCTCATGCTCGTCGATCTCCGACCCAAGAGCGCCGATCTCACCGGCCACGACGCGGAGAACTGGCTCGGCAAGGCGGGGATCGTGGTCAACAAGAACGGGATCCCCAACGACCCACGCCCACCGAAACTCACCAGCGGACTGCGTCTGGGCACGCCCGCCCTCACCACGCGGGGACTCTCCGAGCGCGACATGGATGCGGTTGCCGGGCTGATCGACGAGGTTCTCGCCGGCGGGGGTGATGAGGCCGTCTGCGCTTCCGTCCGCGAGCGTGTGCGGCACCTCTGCGAGAAGCACCCGTTGCCGGGCGTTGAGGCCGCCGCACCCGTTGGCAATCTCTGACCGGCGCGTCCTCGGTTTTTCGCCCTTTGCCCCGGAGGGTCCGTCGGTCTTCGATGCCGCGCGCCCCCAATCCCGATCCCCATCTACCCTCGCCGCATGTCAGCGAGAGCGATTTATACCGTCCTGCTCCTCATCGGCTCCAACATCTTCATGACGTGGGCCTGGTACGGACACCTGAAGAAGTCCGCGTGGACCATCCCCCTCGCAATCCTCATCAGTTGGCTCATCGCCCTCCCCGAGTACATGCTGCAGGTTCCCGCCAACCGCCTCGGGCACTTCGCCCACGGCGGGCCCTTCACAGCCCCGCAGTTGAAGGTGATTCAAGAGGCCATCACCCTCACCGTTTTCGGTGTCTTTTCCATTCTCATCCTGAAAGAGCGACTCCGCCCCAACGACATCGTCGCGTTTCTGCTGGTCATGGCCGCCGTCGTCGTGTCGATGCAGGGCCGGGCACCCTCTCCCACGCCCTGACTCCCCCAGGAGTTCAACGACAAAGCCCGCCGGGGCAAGGTCCCGGCGGGCTCTGAACAAGCAACTGGGTTCCAATCACAGCGGGTCAGTCGTCTGTCCGGTCGGTTGTGCGCATTTTCGGCATGCTGGTCAGCACGCGGTCGACCAGGCCGTACTCGACCATCTCGCGCTCGTCGAGCCACAGGTTGCGGTCGCAATCGCGCGCGATCCGGTCGATCGGCTGTCCTGTTGCCTCCGCGTAGATCTGGTACAGGCGGTCGCGGATCCGCAGCATCTCTCGGGCTTCGATCTCCAGGTCGGTGGCCTGTCCCTCGAGAACGCCGCCGATCAGCGGCTGGTGCATCAGGTTGCGGGCGTTCGGCAGGCTGAAGCGCTTGCCCTTTGCGCCGCTCGTGGCGATCACCGAGCCCATCGACGCCGCCTGCCCGATGATGTACGTGCAGACGTCAGGCTGGATGAACTTCATCGTGTCAACGATCCCCAGGCCCGCCGAGACCGAGCCGCCCGGCGAGTTCACGTACAAGTGGATGTCGCCCTTGGCGTCCTCGTTGGCGAGGAAGAGCAGCTGCGCGACGACCAGATTGGCGATGTCGTCGTCGACCGGGCCGCCGAGGAAAATGATCCGGTCTTTCAGCAGCCGTGAGTAGATGTCGTACGCGCGCTCGCCCCGGCCGGAACTCTCAACAACGATGGGAACAAGGTGTGACATGGCGTGTGCCTTGATGGGTGTCGTGGGTCGTCTTTCGATCTGTTTCTGCGGGCTGTTTCGGTGCGATTGGTTCACGCGACGGACGATCGGAGATCACTCCTTAGGCGGCTCCGAGATCACCTCGTCGACAAGTCCGTACTCCTTCGCCTCCATCGCCGAAAAGTACTTGTCCCGCTCCCCGTCCTTGCGGATCTGTTCCTCGGCCTTGCCCGTGTGCTTCGACAGGATCCGGATGAGTTCGTTCTTCGACTTGATGATCTGCTCGGCCTGGATGCGGATGTCCTCGGCCTGACCCATCACCCCGCCGTAGGGCTGGTGGAGCATGACCTTCGCGTGCGGCAGCACAAAGCGCTTCCCCTTAGACCCCGCCGCCAGCAGCACCGCCGCGCCCGAGTACGCCCTTCCGAGGCAGTACGTCGAGATCGGGCTCGTGATGAACCGCATGGTGTCGTAGATCGCGAGCGTGTCGTCCACGGCGCCGCCCGGCGAGTTGATGTAGAAGTGGATGTCCTGACCCCGCTTGAGGTTCTCGAGGTAGAACATCTGCATCATCAGCCTCGCGGCCGACGCCTGGTTGATCTCGCCCACGAGGAACAGAACCCTGTTCTCCAGCAGCAACTCGTCCAGGGTCATCTCTCGCGTGCGCTGATACGTGACGTTCGCGGCGGGCATGCAATCACTCCTTGCTCTCCGTCGGGGCGATCTTCGCCCTCTGCGGAGCGTGACTCCGGACTTCCCCCGCCGCCCGCTCGGAATCCCCCGAAGGCCGTGCGCCGACAGCGCCCGGCTCCTTACTGGTGCATCCTAGCGACCGTCTATCGGCAAAGGCCGGGCCTCGATGGTGCCGAACTTCCGATCGGTTGTGCGGTTCTCGCACACTTTCGCAGCCGCCATGCTCAGCGCTCCCGCCCCGCGCCATGTCAGAACGGCAGACCGACCGCCCGCGCTGCTGGTCGACACGTCCGCGCCGTCTGTACCATCCTCACCCCCGTTCCGGCGATCCGTCCGACTCGCCCGCCAGCGCGGAGCCGCCGCGATCGATCGGGCAGTCAAGGTAAGATGACCCACCTAACGGGGAGTCGAGGGGGAGGGAGGGGGAAGAATGCGGGGAGGGGGAGTCCGGAGAGGGGAATGGGGGCCGTGCTTGTGGGCCGTTGAACGGTTTCTCGGCACGCGCGCACGACGATCGAGGCGCCAACACGCATGACCACCACCGGCAAGACCACGGCCATCATCAGCGACGTGCACGGCAACGCGCCGGCCTTGAAGGCTGTCATCGCCGACATCAAGAACCGTGCCATCGACCGCATGGTCTGCCTGGGCGACATCATCGGCTATGGCCCGGACCCCTTGGAGTGCGTCGACCTGGTCCGCAGGCACGCCGAGTGGTCGCTCATGGGCAACCACGACTTCGCCGTGCTCTACGAGCCCACGAACTTCAACCCCGGCGCCGAGACCGCAGCGTACTGGACTCGTGCCCAATTCGACGCCGAGGCCGACGAGGCCAAACGCCGCGAGCGCTACGAGTTTCTCGGTCGTCTCCCCGTTCGTGTCGTTGAGAAGACCGCCGAAGGACTCCCCGTCCTCGCCGTCCACGGCTCACCTCGCCGGCCCATCAACGAGTACATCTTCAAGGAAGACGTCGTCAACGCCCCCGACAAGGTCACCACGATTCTCGACCGCGTCCAGCGGCTCTGCGTCGTCGGGCACACCCACGTCCCCGGCGTGTTCACCGACGAGCCCGACTTCTACCCGCCCAACGAACTGACCGAGAACACCTACCGCTTCATCGACGAGAAGGCGATCGTGAACGTGGGCAGCGTTGGCCAGCCGCGAGACGGCGACCCTCGCGCCTGCTACGCGATCCTGCACCCCGATCGCATCGAGTTTGTCCGCGTTCCCTACGACATCGACGCCATCGCCAACAAAATCAAGGCGATCCCCGAACTCTCGGATTACTTGGGTGATCGCCTGTACGAAGGCAAGTGACCCGCCCGCGCCCATACCGTTGACCATGCGAACCCTCTCGTACGCAACCGCGATCCTCCTGATCGCGGCCGTGACGCTCCTGTCGCTCCAGACCCGTTCGGTCGCGACTGTTCCGCAAGCCGCGCAGGAAGCGGTGCTCCTCCGTCCTGCTTGGCAGGCCGGCGACCGCACGCACTGGCAACTCGAAGCGACGCAGACCATGACGGCGATCACGGAGGGCGGTGAGGCGGGTGCCCCGCACCGCGATGCGCAGACGCTCCACATGCGTGTCACCGTTCTCGCCGTCGCCGCCGACGGCGCGGCGACCCTTGGCGTTGCGTTCGAGCGAGTCGTACTTAGTTCCGCCGATCAGTCCGCCGAAGCCGACGGCAACCTCACGCCCGAGCCCGCCGACGAGCCCGAGCGGGCTGAACCCGGCTCTCTCCTCGCAGACCTCGCCCGCGTCTTCGCCCGCTGCGCGCTCCGGGTCGAGATCGCTCCCGACGGACAGGTCCACTCGCTCACCGGGCTCGAACGCGTCCGGGAGTTCATGGCCGATCACCCCGACCTCGCTACCACCCTTGGCCCCATCGGCCCGGGGCACATGGCCCGCACGCTCGAATCACTCTGGTGCTTCGACCCCGACCAGCCCGGCGACAAATCCGCCAGCCAGCCAATCACCCCCGCGCCTCGCAGGCCGGGCGACCGCTGGTCCGTGTCCGAGCCCATCAGCCTCAGTTTCATCGGTCAGGCAACCCGCGTCACAGACTGGACGCTCACCCAAATCACGGACGCACTCGCTCGCCTTGAGGCCACGCGTCGGATCGCTCTCAAACCACGAGATTCGGAACCTTCAGCCCTCACGCCGGCCGTCAATCTGGCCGAGCAGCGCCATGCCGTCTCGGCCGACTACGACACGACACACCGAACCGCCCGCCGATTGGAGCAGACGGCGACCATCGTCGTCGCCACACGTCTCGGGCAGGGCGTGCAGTCACGCTCCGCACGCACGCGACTGGAGACCATCCTGTCCGTTCAACGCCGCGCGGACTGACCTTGACAGTCAGACGATTCGCTCCCCCGCTGCGACCGACCGCTTGTCGCGTTCGCTCCAGTCCTCGATCCGCGCCAGTTCGTCGTCCGTCATCCACGGCAGCGCCCGCAGTTTTTCTCGCAACTCCGCCGGGAACGGCCGGTTCAGCCGCTCGTGGCGCGGCCGGCTCTTCCAATACCGATGCAGCCACAGGTTCTGCTCCGGCGCTGCACGCACCATTTCCTCCAGCGCGCGCCGATACCTCGCTGAGACGTAAAACAACTCGTCCGGTTGCTGCTTCCATTCCTCCGGTTGGATGATGTCCATCACGTCGATGCGGTACCGAAACGGCTCGCCTGTCCAGTCAGCAAACCCGATCGTGTGCGAAGTCTCCACTTCGTCCCATCCCGCGCCATCGCCGCGTGCATCCCGCGGCATCACCAGCCGCCTCGCTTGCCCGCAGATGATCGGCACATCGTGCTGGATCGCCATGAACCCGATCGACTTGTACGTGCTCGCGAGGCGCCCGAAGAACGGCACGAACAGCCCGCGATCGCCCGCGTTCTGGTCGGCGATCACCCCGACCTTCGCACCCGTGTGCATCAACTCCGGCATCATCCGCGCTGCGCCAAACTTGTCCACGAGCATCAGCCCGCGGCGCTGACGCGTGAACCGCACCCACCGATCCAAGGGCTTGAGATCGAGCGGCCGGTACAGCGCGTGCATCGGAAAGCCCAGAAGCGCCAGCGTCGAGCCGAGCAATTCCCAGTTCCCGCAATGTCCCGTGATCATCACGCACGGCCGGCCGCTCAGCAGCACCTTCAGTGCGTCACTCAGGTTGCCCAGCCGCACGTGTGCCGACCACGAGTCCGGCGTCAACAGCCTCGGCGCGTACGCCGTCTCGACCGCCAGCGTGAACAGGTGCTCATAAGCCTGCACCGCGTGCGACCGTAACTCCTCCTCACCCATTTCCGGAAAGGCTACCCGCAGCGTCCGAACCGTTCGCTCAAACCGCTTCCGCTCGAACTTCGCGTACAGGCGTCCCAGGGCCCGCGCCCGCGCAACGTTCGCTTCCAGTTCGCCGATCGCCAGCATGGCGATCGCCGCGCGAATCGCCGCGTACACCGGCAGCCCCAGCACCGGCTTTGCCCAACCCGGGATTCGGTCCTTCAACTTCGCCACGGGCAGTCAGCATAAGCCGCCGCCGCGATCCACGCCGTCGTGGAACCCGCGGCCGTCTACCTCGCCGCCCGCTTCAACTCCTCCGCCCCGCGAACCACCCGATACCCCGTCCCGTCGCGCGGTCCGTGCCGCTCCGCGATCGCCTGCAGAAGCCCCGTCGGGTCGTCCTCCAGGAACGCGATCGCCTGGATCTGCACGGCACGCCCGTCGGCTCCCACCAGCGGGTTCAGCCGTTCCAGCCGGGCCATCGTGGCCGTGAAACCCTCACCCCAAACGCCGCCTGCCGATCGCTCCACGCTGCGTGACAGCAGAAACACCACGTCCGGATCGAATCCGAGCGCCATCTCCAATCCGACCAGCGGGTTGCTTCGCCCCTCCGCACGCGTCCCGCTCAGCCACCGGGCCAGAGCCCGCTTGTTCGCATCCGTCGCCGATACCAACTCGCCCGCGAAAGGCTCCGATCGATCCCCGCCGCCGCTCCGATCCTCTCGAAACAGCACCACGTTGAACGACTGCGATTCGTCCAGACGCCACACGCTCCGGAGCAGTTCCTCCAACACAAAGCGCATGCTCGTCACCATCGGCCCCGAGGCGTCCACCACGTAGACCACGCTCGTTGCCGACTCTGTCGACGCACCGGCAAATTCGACCGTCCCGCCCGCGCCATCCTGGGTGATCCGCCCGGTCCGTGTGCTTGCCGTCTCGCGCGCGGCCGAATCGCTGACCTCGGATCCATCGCGTGCGGCAAACGACCCCCACTCCGCGCTGTCCTCGTGCGGCCCGGCAATCCACCCCGTCAGCGACGGCCCCGCGATGACGCGAACACTCCGCGTCCGCTCCGGCGCAGCAACCACCTCGGCCTGAACGACCACATCCGTTCGTGCCTCCGTTTGGGTGCGCTCCTCGGGAGGATCAAGCCGCCGATCGGTCTTCTGATCTGGCTCCGACACCGCTTGCACGACCGCGGCTTGCTCAGCGCGCGGGTCGGGCTCTTCCGCCGCGCTGGCGATGAACATCGTCCCGACCGCATCCAGTTCGATTGTCAGCACCGCGTCGCGCCGATCGACCGCTGAGGGTCGGTTCAGCACGATCGTTGCCGCGCCAACACCGATCAGGGCATGGGCCACCGCCGAGACCGCTGCCGCTCGCCACAGCGCGGAGCGCACCCGTCCGCCCTCAACGTGACTTCCTGACCACTTTCCGCCCCTCCGCTCTCGCACATCCACCGCGCGAGCCACCCGAACCGCGACGCCCCGCGCATCCACCGCGCCCGCTCCCTCCGAGATCGGCACCACCACCTCCCCGGCGACTTCGCGCAGCGCAAGCTCCATCGGGTCAGCATCCGTGCAAAGCCCGCCCTTCGCCCCCTCAGCGATGTCAGAGTTCGTCGTGGTCATCGCCCGCCTTTGACCCAAACAGCCATCGTTCCAACGCCAACCGACCGCTCCCGAGCAGCACCAGCGCCAGCGACGACGCCAGCAGCGAGACCTGCCACAGCAGCGGCATCCAGCCCCGTACATCAAACATGTCGTGTGTCGGCAGGAAACCCAGCCGAGCGCCACCCATTTGCACCGCAGGGCCGATCTGGTCCAGCCACAAAGCCCCCAGCATCACGCCCGCGAGCCCCACGCCCCCCAGGCGAGTCAGCAGTCCCACCAGCACCATCCCCCCGAACGCCACTTCCGCAAACCCGACCGACCACCCCCAGAACGCTGACCACCGCGCTGAGCCGATAAACCGAGGCCACAGCGCCATCGGGCTGCCTTGCGCTCCTTCAACCTTTCCGACAGCCTGGGGATTCGCCGATGTGTACACCCGAAGCCCGAGCGCCCAGACACGCCGAACGCGCACCGGGCCGGACTCGGCATCCTCGCCCGATCCCACAGCCCCCGCGATCGTCTTCGCTTCGTCCTCATCCTCTTTCGGTCCGTCGTCCTTCTGGCCAGTCTTGGCGTGATCGCCCTCCGTCGTTCTGGGCTGTTCAGCCTTCCCCGCCGACGTCCGAATCGCGCCCATCTCCCGCAGCACCGGCCGTGTCGAACTCGGCAACTCGGCACTCGCGAGGAACTTCCCCAAGCCCGCCCAGACGAACGTCACGCCCACCGCCAGCCTCAGCAGAAGCGGCGCCCACGCCGCGCATCCTTGCATTCCCTTGCCAGCGCTCATGCCACCTCCTTGCAGCCCAGTTCGGGTGGGGTTGGCGGGCTGCGCGTGCCGATCCATCGACACCCGTTCCCGACCATGTTATCGACTGCGACAGGTCATCTACCATCACCCAAACCCCGCCGCGGGCGTGGCGGAACTGGCAGACGCGCGGGATTTAGGTTCCCGTGGCCGAAAGGCCTTGCAGGTTCGATTCCTGTCGCCCGCATTGTTCGCTGGACTATCTCGCACCCTTCAAACAAGCGAAGCCGCCCGGCGCCGATCCGCCGGGCGGCTTGAGTCCCGTCAAGCACTCCGCTTGCCTTGATGCAGGGGTCGCTTCGGAGCGTCCAGCCCCGGACCCGTCATTCACCTCGTCAGTCGATCAGGGACACCCGGGCAGCCAGTTCTCAAGGAAGTCCAACAGGTCGCGCAGATCCCACACGCCGTCGTTGTTGTAGTCACCCGCGCACTCGCCGCCGGGAGCGCTCGTTCCGTTCGGATTGCCGATCGACATCAGCGGCTGCTCAACCCGCGCACCGATCCGGAACGCATAGTCCTTGCCTTTGCTGTACCAGTCGCCGACCACCGGATGCACGTCGATCGTCTTGCCCGGCGAGATCTTGATCTGGCACGGCCGCTTGCAGTCGTACGAGTACGCGAAGAAACTACGTTCCACGAACGAGCCCGTCGGCCTCGCGCCGGACGATATCCAGTAGTTCGTCCCCTTCAGCAGCGTCCAGTCCAGATCGCAGAAGATCAGTTTGTACAACTTGTACTGCCGACCCTCGATCCAAGCCGTCTGATACAGATCGATCACCTTCGATGCTGAGGCCGTCAGCCCCGGCACGATGCTCATCCCCGGCACAAGGCAATCGTCCGGGTAGATCTCGACGAAGCCGTTCACAGGCGAGCAATCCGTCCAAATATACGTTTCGATGTAGCAGACGTCCACATCCTCGCACGTCTTGATCACGAAGTTATCAAGAGTCCTCGACTTCACGGCGCCGTTCGCGCCGGAGGGCGCTCCGTTCGCCCAGTTCTGGATCAGCCCGGTCGTGGTGTCCATGAACGTTCCGACCAGAGCGGGGCCGCCGTTGTCCCACACGAGCGGGCAACTCTCGCCCGTCAGTTTGAAAGCGAGGTCGGTGCACCCGATGCAGCACTCGCTGATCGACTCCCACTTGCCGAATACGAACTCGCTCCAGCCGAGACCGTGCGTCTGGCCCTGAACCTTGCAAGGAACGTTCGCAAGCGTCCGTCCGTTCTCAACGCTCGCCCAGTAGCTCTTGTCCGTGCCCTGGCCGTCCGTCAGCCCGACGAGCGAGAGCCAGTACGTCCCGCCCTTGAGCCACAACTTCTTGTCGCACAGATCGAACGAGAACGTCACGAGGCGGTACCCGTTCCCGACCGGCAGCGTCTCCACCACCGTCGAGTTCAGGAACGTGTGCAGCAGGTCGCCGGGCTTGCCGTTGCAGTCGTCGTAGATCTCCAACTTCGCCTTCAGGAGTATCGAGTCCGTGATCATCTGCCCCGAGAAGCCCGAGATCCGGTGGACCTGCTTATCGCACAGGTAGATGTCGTCGGCAGCCTTGGCGCCCAGGGGCACGCCGCCGCCCAGGTGCGACAGTTGGCCGTTGATCACGTCCGCGGCCGCGGCCGCTGCGCCGTTGTCCCAGAAGCACTGGCACTCGTCCGGGATCCCGTCGTTGTTGCAATCGGCCATCGTCCCGCTGAAGATCTCGCAGGCGTCCGGGATCCCGTTGTTGTTGCAGTCGTTCGCGAGCACCGTCACGTTCGCCTGGCACGAGTCGCTCGCGCCGTGCGGGTCGGTCACCGTCAGCGTCACGCGCGTCACGCCCACCGGGAACGGCCCCGTGAAACTCAAGGAGAGCGTCAGGCTGTCCGTCGGGTCGTCCTTGTCGCTCGACCCGTTGTCCACCTGCTGCGGGGTCACGAAGAGCGATGGACACGATGTTCGTGCGTCGATCACCACGTCGCGGCAGCGCGCCACGGGCGGATCGTTCACCGACAACACGTTGATCGTCACCGTCGCCGCGGTCGCCGAAGTCAGCGTCCCGTTCGAAGCGCGGTAAGTGAACGTGTCCTGCCCGAAGAAGTTCTCGTTGGGCGTGTACGTGAAAGCGCCGTTCGGGTTCAGCACGAGCAATCCGTGGCTCGTGGTCGTCGCCATGACGACCGTCAACGGCAGATTCCCGGGGCTGATGTCGTTCGACAGGATCCCCAGCGCCTGGCTCACAACAAGTTGCGTGTCTTCGTTCGTCGTGTACGTGTCGTTCACCGCGATCGGCGGCTGGTCGTTCGGGTTCACCGTGATCCGAACCGTCGCCACGTTCGACAGCAAGCCCGACGGGTCTCGCGCTTGATACGTGAACGTGGCCTGGCCCGTGAAGTTCGTCGGCGGCGTGTAGATGAACCCGCCGTTGCTCATCGCCGTCACCCCGCCCACGCTTGCAGCGCTGAAGTTCACGGCCGTCAATGAGTCGCCGTCCGGATCGCTGTCGTTCGCCAGCACGCCCGGTGCCGGCACCGTCAGCGTCGTGTTCGCCAGCATCGTGTAGGCGTCATCGACGGCCACCGGCGGGTCGTTGACCGGTGTCACCGTGATCCGCACCGTCGCGATGTTCGACAACGCGCCAGAGGCGTCTCTCGCCTGGTACGTGAACGTGTCCAGGCCGTTGAAGTTCAGGTTCGGCGTGTACGTGAATGAGCCGTTCGGGTTCAGTGTCAGCGAGCCGCTGCCCGTCGTGGTCACCAGCACGGCCGTCAGCGGATCACCATCCGGGTCGCTGTCGTTTGCCAGTACACCGTTCACCGCCAACACGTTCAGCGTCGTGTCTTCGGGCGTGGTGTACGCGTCGTCCACCGCCACCGGCGGGTCGTTCACGGGCGTCACCGTGATCCGCACCGTCGCGATGTTCGAGTTCTGGTTGTCCGTGTTCCGAGCCCGATACGTGAACGTGTCCAGGCCGTTGAAGTTCAGGTTCGGCGTGTACGAGAACGAGCCGTTCGCGTTCAGTGACAGCGAACCGTTGCTCGTCGTCGTCTCCAGCACCGCCGTCAGCGGGCCAGCGATCGAGTTCACGTCGTTCGCCAGCACGCCCATCGCCGGGTTCACCGTCAACGTCGTGTCCTCCGCCGTCGTGTACATGTCGTCCACGGCCACCGGGGGCTGGTTCGGCAGCAGAACAGCGGCCGAGAACTCGCTCGTTCCCGCCGGCGGGGTCGAGCCGCCGGTCCCGAACAGCGGGCCGGACAACTGAACCTCCGTCGCCGTTGACGTGATCCAAGGCCGACCGGCCTCCGGCGTGAAAGAGAAGTTGATGTCCGCGTTGCCCGAGCCGTTGGTCATCACCACCACCGAGCCCAGGAACTTGTCACCCTCGCCAAAGCCCGATGCGTCCGGAGTCGGGCTCGCGAAGAACTCCACCACGTACCGCATGTTCGCCCGGCTGTTCAGCGTCGCCGTCACCTGCCCGTTCGCCGTCAGCGACGTGATGACCGGGTAGTTCTGAAGGTCGTTCGGGCCCGTGTCCAGGTCCAGTTGGTCGTTCGGCGTCACCCCGTCGTTGTTCAGGTCGATCCCCAGCATCCCGTTCACGTCGATCGAGTTCTGCAGGATCATCACACCGCGCGCGGCCGTGCCGATCACGTCGACGCCGTTGTTCGCGTTCGAGCGGATCGTGTTCCGAGACACCATGATCCGCGTCGCGTTGTTCGCGCGCACGCCCGCATTGCCAGACGAGAAGATCAGGTTGCCCTCCTCGTCGTCGCGCAGGTTGTCCATGTTCGACCCGATCGTCACCTGGTTGCAGTTGTTCGTCAGAACGCCGTGTCGGCCGTTGGGCCGCTGCGTCAGCCGATCCGCCGCCAGGCCGATCACGTTCCCCGCGATCGTGTGCTGCTCCGTTCCCGTCCCCGCGAT
The DNA here is from genome assembly GCA_019636535.1 of Phycisphaeraceae bacterium. Lineage (GTDB taxonomy): Bacteria > Planctomycetota > Phycisphaerae > Phycisphaerales > UBA1924 > JAHBK01. The sequence continues at coordinate 154,739 of JAHBXK010000002.1, forward strand.
CGTCACGCCGTCTTCCCCGTTCGAGGCGATCACGTTCGCTTCGAGCAGGTCCGCAACGCCGTTCGCGTTCGTTCCGATACGCGACTGGAGCGCACCCGATTGCACGATCACCCCTGACCTCGCGTTCCCTCGCGCCGTCATCCCGTCGGCCGCCAGTCCGATGTAGTTGCCCGCCACCACGCATCCCACAGAGCCCGCCCCGAGGATGTTGATCCCCATCCCCCCGTTGCTGGAGATCACGTTCCGTTCCAGCACGTCGAACGCGTTCCCCGACCCGTCCGTGCCGATCAGCACGCTGGGCGTGTCAAGGCAGTACACGCCGGCGCTCCCGTTCGGCACCGCTGTCATGCCGTCGATCCCCAGACCGATCAGGTTGCCGCTGATCCGGTTCCCGGGACCCGACTTGACCAGTGAAATGCCGTGCTGACTGTTCCCCGAAATGACATTCCGCTCCGCGGCGTCATTCGTCGAGTTACCGTCCGTGCCGATCCGGTTGTTCGCCGCGTCCAGTGAGAGTGAGACGCCGTTCGCGGCGTTCGGAATTGCCGTCAGTCCGTCCGCCGCGACGCCGATCAGGTTGCCCGCGATCACGATGTCATTGCCGCCGACAAAGATGCCGCTGAGCCGCTGCGCACCCGAGATCACGTTACGCTCGAGGTTGTCGCGAACGCCGTCGCCGTTCGTGCCGATTCGGTGACCGTTCGAGCCCGCGTCGATCTGGATCCCGTAGTTCCGGTTCCCCTTGTTCGTCAGCCCATCGGCCCCCACGCCGAAGTAGCAACCGATGATGATCGCGCGCTGCGCGCTCGCCCTTAGCCGGAGCCCCGCCGCGTTGTTCGGCGTCGTTACCGACGTGCCGAAGTTGACGATCGCCACGCCGCGGATCACGCAGTCGTTGCCGCTGATGTCAAGCCCGTTTGCATCCCCCGCCAAACTGCCGTCGATCTCGATGAGCGGATTGCCGAAGTACCCGGCTCCGCCCTGGCTCCATCCGTCCAGCGTCAACCGCTGCGTGATCGCCGGCAGCGGCGTCGTCAGTTGAATCACGTGCGGGCCCGCACTCGGAATCGCGAACTCGATCGTGTCCAGCCCGGGGTTATTCTCCGAGTCGATCACCGCCTGAAGCAGCGATCCCGGACCCGACGCGTTCGTGTTGGTCACCGTGAACGTCGCGGCCAAAGCCGTCTGCGCAGCCATCAACAGGGGGAGTAGACACCCCATGATGCGCGCAACCGCTGGAACAAAACGCACTCGCATTGTCGTGGCTCCGGCACAAACCCCACCCACCCTCGCGACAGGAAAAACACACCGTCACGGCCCGGGAGCCCGAGAAAGCCGCCAAGGCGCGGTGCGCACGCGCCTGGGAACTGGTCTCGAACTGTCCGAACGTGAAGCCAGCCTGAGTAAACCACACCCTGATCGTGGGGTCAAGATCTTTCCGCGCGATAAAGCCAGTATTCGCGGCAACTTACGATATCGGAACCAGCCAGCCGTCCGAGAACACGCCCGGCCGACCCGCGCGATCAGGCGAAGCTTGGCCAACCTCGCGTGCGGTTTGAGCCACAGAGAGTGTGAGGGGGGGTGATGCCACACCCCCAGCGCCGCCGCGAAAGCGAGAAGCGGACGGCGTGAGCAGCGGGGGAGGGCGTCCGGGGGAGCAGGGGCGAGCCGGACGGTCAGTCCTCGGCCGAGATCGAGCGCGGCCCCGCCTTCCCGGCGGTGCGCTCCATGTACCCCTTCCCCTTGCGCTCGTACTTCGTGAAACCCAGCCGCTCCAGGTTCTTGTTCGAGAGGGCGCTCTTGGTCTTCAACGGCGACATGCTGCCCGCAATCGCGGGTGCGACGATCGCCCGGCGGCACGGTTTGCCCGTCTCGGGGTGCTTCGTGAGCGGGGCATCTTTCATGGGCTGAACGACCTCGAAGGTCTCGCCGGTGGGCTCGCCCTTCTTGTCCAGAACCTCGTAGACATAGGTTGGCATGGCGCAGGATCCTCCGAGATCAGGCGTCGAGCGGCTCGGATTCGATGCTGGCCCTCTCGCCCGCGAGTTTCTTCTCAACGTACTTCTTCACCCACGTCTCGAACGACTTGCCCGCGGCGGGGTCGCGGTCGCTGAAAGCGATTTGCGAGATCTGGTCATAGGGGACGCTCCGGCGGGGCGAGCCGTCGGCGGGCAAGATACGGACGGACGAACCGGCCAGCCCGCAGCCTTTGGTTCGGTCGAAGACGTAGCCGGCGAGCGTCTCACCGCCGCGAAGGGTGAGCGTGACGTCGCCGCGAAAGTCAAACGCCTTCTCCAAAGCCTCGAAGGTCGCGGCGGGGTCGGCGGCGAGCGTGTCGACCTTCCAGCCCGCCGGGCTTGCGGGTGCGATCGCGGCGGCGGAAGCAGTCGAGGCGGGTCCGTGGGCCTTGGTTTCCTGGGGCATGGTGGTGGAGTTTAGAGGGGGCGGTGGAGGTTGGAGGGAACAGGCGCACGCGGGACGCGCGTAGGACGAATGGTCAGTTTGCAGGCCGTCGTTTTCGACCTATGCCACCCAGCGGGATGGCGGTGAAGCTTGCCTCACCCAAATGTCCGGCCCGAGTCCGGGTCCATCAGTTTCCAGTTCCCGGCCTTGCAGGCTCGGCTGAGCACCGGCCACGCGAACTCGTCGTCGGTGACCGAGACCATGGCTTGGCTGAGTTCGTTGTCGGGCTCCCCGTTGTAGGGGAGTTCAACGACGCAGCCGGGTCCATAGAGCGTCGCCATGCCGTAGGTCTCGCCCCAGCCGTGCGGGCCGGAGCCGTCGGGGGCGATGTTGAAGGGGGCGAAGGTCCGGACGATCTCGCGGGCGGATCCGATCGGGATCATTGCCGGGGCGGTGGCCGACCCGGCCGAAGCGCCAGACCCCACGGCGGTCCCGCCGACGCCGATGAACCCGGTCTTGCGTTCGCTTTTGGGTTTGTCCGCGTCGGAGGCGTCAAAGCCCGCAGCAGTATCGTCCGCATCCGACTCATCGGCGGAGTCGCTTGGCGCGGGCGGTTGCGCATATCGGACGAGGATGAGCATGCGGCGCTTGGCCATCGCATGGGGAGGATATGCGTCGGGCGGAGAGGGACTCGCGAACGGTCAGGGCCGGGGCTTCCACATGGTCAGCGCGAGCGGGCGGCGTAGGGTTGGCCATGACGACCAAGAGCGCGAGCGAAACGCGGCCGTACCCGCTGATCTTTCGGCCGGTGGTGCTTGAGAAGGTGTGGGGGGGCAGGAGGCTCGCCCGGCTCGGCAAAGCGCTGCCCGAAGAGGCGAAGAAGTACGGAGAGAGTTGGGAAGTGGCGGACATGGCCTCAACGTCCGCGTCGGGTGCGGGCGGTGGCGCGGTGCGGACGGTGATCGCCAACGGCGCGCTGGCGGGCAAGACGCTGTGCGATGCGGCTGACTTGTGGGGGGACGACCTGTACTCGGCCACACGGGGCGGAGCGGGGGGGGCGGGGGGGGCGGGGTTCCCGCTGCTGATCAAGTACCTGGACGCGAGCGAGAACCTGTCGGTGCAGGTGCACCCGTCGCGGGCGTATCTGCGCGAGCATCCAGAGTTGGGGCATCATCTCAAGACCGAGTCGTGGTACATCGTCGACGCAGAGCCGGGCGCGAAGTTGTACATCGGTGTCAAGGAGGGGGTGACGAGCGCGGAGTTTGAGCGGCGGGTGCGAGAGGGGACAGTGGAGGAGGTGCTCATCACCGTGCAGGCGGTGGCAGGGGAGTGTCACACGCTGCCAAGCGGCACCATGCACGCACTCGGTGCGGGCGTGGTGGTGGCCGAGGTTCAAACGGCGAGCGACACGACGTTCCGCGTGTACGACTGGGGCAGGCAGGGGCGCGAGTTGCACGTGGCGGAGTCGCTGGCGTGCGCGACGTTCGCCGACACGCCCGTCGAAAGGCGGACGCCCGCGCCGCCCCCGGCGGGGAAGTTGGAAGCGGGAGCCCTGTGCGGCAGGCTGGCGACGACGGAGTTCTACACGATCGATGAGGCCAGGCCGAAGAAGGGGGATGAGCTGACGATCGGGTACAAGTGCGGGAAGCAAGGGGGGCTGCAGGCCGTCAGCGATGGACGCGAAGTCGGCGGCGGGCGCGAGGGAGTGGGGGGGGGAGGGAGGTGCTTCATTTTGATGGTGCTGGCGGGTGAGGGTGAGGTGCGCTCGGCGGATGGGGCATTCGAGCCGGTGCGAGTGGGGCGCGGGACGACGGTGATGATCCCGGCAGGAGTGTCGGAGAGTGCGATCCTGCTGGCCGGGGAGGGCTTGCGGGTCTTGCGAGTAGGCGTCGCGTGAGCGGAGAGAGCCCTGTCAGTGAAGTGATGGGCGAGCGCACGCCGTGGAAGCGCTGCGTGGTGGTCGTTGCTTTGGGAGTGATGACGAACTTCGCGGTGTCGGTGTACTGCTCGTTTCGTGGGCGAATGTGGATGTCGTACGCGGGGTCGGTGGATCGGCGCGCGACGTGGTGGTTCACAGCGGATGAGGCTGGTGGGGCGTGGTCGGGGAGCGGGGTGGATGACGTCGCGGTGACGCGGAACGCGATCACGGGGATGGTGACGGTGTCAACCGCTTACGCGAGGGCGTATACGGCGGGGCCGGTGCGTTGGGGGATGCGCTCGCCGGGAGCAGCGGTGGGGGATGTGTCGCGCGACCGGATCGCGTATGTGTGCGAACCGTGGGCGGTTGATCTGATCGCCCCGGAGCACGCGGAGCGCGGGCCGGTGTCGGAAGTTCGGCCAGCGCCGGGGGCGGCGTTGATCGTGCGGCATCGCATGGCGGCGGGGTGGCCGATGCTCGCCTTCGAGTTGGAATCCGAAGCGAAGAACGGGCCGATCTCGCCGAACGGGCTGCCGAGCGTTCAATTCGTCCGGCGTGGCGGCGTGCTCATCTCTGCGGGTCAGGTGCCGTTCTGGAACGCGCGACCTTGGGAGTACTGGGAGATTCCGCTGCGCCCGCGTTGGGGCGGGCTCGTGGTAAACTCGTCGCTGGCCGGTGCGGGATGGTGGGCGGTGCTGCTTGTGCCGGGCGTAGTGCGGCGGTGGCGCCGACAACGCGCTGGGCGGTGCGTGGCGTGCGGGTACTCGCTCGCGGGGCTGGGGGCTGGAGGGGGTGGGGATGGTGTTGCGCCCGGGGACATGGTTGACGGGTGTTCGGGGACATCGTTTACAGGTGGGTGGTGGATTTCCCGTCGTCGTCCGGAGCGAGCGCAGCGAGCTGAGGACGACGACGGGCCGCGCGGCGGGTGCCGTCTCGTTGGTCGAGTGTCCCGACCTCGTGCGGGCCCAGACACACGTTCAGCACCCCGTCGACGTTCGTGGCTCGCAACGCCACACGCTGGCCGACGAGCGCCTCGCTGATGTACCAGCGGCGTGCCGCGAACACGAGCATCCCGTCGCGGTGCACCCTGCGCACGATGTCCCCCGGCCCGTACTCGAACTCGGGCAGCCGCTCCGGATAGGCACGCTCACTGGGCTCGTAGCACGTCGCCGGGACACGCATCCCGATCGCCTCGTGCGGACGTTTCATGTTGTACACCCCTCGCCATGCATCGAACTCCTCCTGCGCTTCGCTCAGGTCCCGAAGCTCCGTGCGGCCCAGCAGTTCGGCCTTGAGCGTTCGGTGGAACCGCTCGGCCTTCCCCTGCGTCTGCGGATGGCACGGCCGTCCGTGGATCACACGCACGCCCAGCCGCAGTAGCCACACCGTCAGACGTGTGTGCCCCAGTTCCCCGAGGGGCGTCCCCCACGGCGGGCCGTTGTCGGCCAGCAGCGTCTCCGGAAGGCCGAAGCGGCGGAACACGTCGATCAGATGCTCACGCACCGTCGGCTCCCGCTCGTTGTCGCACGCCCGCAACGCCACCGCGTACCGCGAGTAATCGTCCAGGATCGTCAACGGATGGCAGCGGCGACCACCCCGATGCAGCGGAACGTGCCCCTTGAAGTCCATCTGCCAGAGCGCGTTCGGTCGTTCTCGCACGAATCGTTGACACGGCCGGTGCTTCTCCCCCTGCGCCGGGTCGATCTTCCCGTGCCGCACAAGGATCGCGTGCACCGTGCTCGCGGCCGGGACTCCCGCCGACCGGCCGCTGGCCTCAAGCACCGCCCGGATCTTCCTGGCACCCCACGCCGGGTGTTGATCACGCACCTTCAGCACCGCCGCTTCGATCGCCGCGTCGCTCCTCGACGGGCTCGCATGCGGGCGGCGTGAGACGTTGTGCAACGCCGGCTCACCCCCGGCCCCGTGCCGCTCGATCCACTTGTACCCCGTCGGTGCGCTGATCCCGAACCGCCGGCACAACTCCCGGATGTTCCGCGCCCGGCGACCGCCAGACAAATCTGCTCCCGCGGCTCGATCGACTCCTCGCCGCCATCGAAGACTTTTGTTGGCTCGCCGTTGCTAATGTGTCAACCATGTCCCCGAACGGGTGTAAACGATGTCTCCGGTCTATACAGATGGGGGCGTGGTGTGTCCGGAGTGCGGGGGTGGGAGTGCTTCAGGTTGAGGCGGGACGGGTGCGGGTAAGTTGTGGCCGTGCTGAATCGCGAGCATCGATGTTCATCAGCCCTCTGAATGACAGCATGGTGAGACGTTCCCGGACACGTCGGTTCTTGCGGTGGGCGGCGGTGTGGTGGCCGATCGGGGCGGTCGTGTCGTTCGCGGTGGCGTTGGCGGCGACGCGGGCCGTGCAATGGAGCCCGGCGGCGCGAGCGATTCTGGATACCCCGAAGGAGTACGTCCAGCCGGAGACGCGCGGCGACTTGGAAGGCAGAATGTTCATTTGCCGCTCACGGGTTGCCACGGAGCGGTATTGGGAAGGCAGCCATCCGTCGTCCGATACGATGCGAGGCCAGACGATCAAACAGATGCGCAGTGCCCGCTATGACCGGAGTTTGCAGACAACGTGCGGCCCGCCCTTTTACCGCGGTCTCCAGTCAACGGAACTGGGCGTGATCGAATGTGGGTGGCCATTGCGAAGTGCGTGGGGATGGTGGGAAGTGCCTTTATACCAGACCCATGTCGGGCCGCCTTCTGGCGGAATTCATTGGTTCCAACGCTCTTGGAGTGGGTTTCACTTGGACTACCCGATCCCTTGGTACCCGCTTTGGTCCGGACTCATTGTTAACGCCATCGTCTGGGGCTCAGCGATCGGCGTAGTACCTGTCTGTATCCGGTTGGTTCGACGGCGGCTACGAGATCGTCGAGGCTGTTGTATCAAGTGCGGATACTCGCTTGCGGGGCTGAAGAGTGACGCGTGCCCGGAGTGCGGCACGGAGCGCGCGTACGGTGAAATCGCACAACGCTCGACCGCCGTCTGAGCGAGCGGTCGCGCACGGCGGCACTGCATCTTGGAGATCAAAGCAACTTCGCCGCCAGGCTCGCCAGTTCCGAGCGCTCGCTCTTGGCGAGCGTGACGTGCCCGACCAGCCCCAGGCCCTTCATCTTCTCGATGATGTAAGACAGGCCGTTGGAGGATTGATCAAGGTAGGGGTTGTCGATCTGCTGGATGTCACCCGTGAGCACGACCTTGGTCCCCTCTCCAACGCGGGAGACGATGGTCTTGATCTCGTGCGGCGTCAGGTTCTGCGCCTCGTCGACGATCATGAACTGGTGGGGAATGCTGCGGCCGCGGATGTAGGTGAGCGGTTCGAGGACGAGTTGTCCGTCGGCCATAAGTTTGCGGATCCGCTGCTCGGTCGAGTGGCTCTCGGCGGTCTGCATCGGGCTCGAGCGCGTGGACATGAGGTAGGTCAGGTTGTCGAAGATCGGCTGCATCCAGGCTTCGAGTTTCTCGTCCTTGTCGCCGGGCAGGTAGCCGATGTCGCGCCCCAGGGGCATGATGGGGCGCGCGACCAGAAGTTTCTCGTAGCGCTCCTCGTTGAAGACCTTGGTCATGCCCGCGGCGACGGCCAGCAGCGTCTTGCCCGTGCCCGCGCTGCCCAGCAGGGTGACCAGGCGGATCTCGTCGTCGAGCAGCAGATCCAGGGCCATGGTCTGCTGCACGTTGCGGGCCATGATCCCAAAGACAGGCTTTCTCGGACCGTTGATGGGGATGAGGTGGTCGGTGTCGGCGAGCCGTCGCGCCAACCCTGTGTGCGTCTCGTCCTGAGCATCCTTCATCAGGACGAACTGGTTCGAGACGACGTCGCGCCGGTAGGCGATCCCCTCGGGGCTGGTGGTGTTGAGGGCATCGCCGAGTCGCTCAACGGCGAGCATGCGCTCGGCGTAGAGCTCGTCGATGAGTTCGCCGGGAACAACGGCGGTGAGAAAGCCGTTGTAGAGACGGTCGGCGTCGACCTTCTGGTTCTCGAAGTCTTCGGTCCGAATGCCGAGCGCATCCGACTTGATCCGCGCGTTCAGGTCCTTGGAAACAAAGACGGCGGGCTTGCCCTGCTGGTGCAGGCTCCAGGCGACCGCGATGATGCGGTTGTCGGGCGAGTCTTCCTTCAGGACGCTCGGACGCGTGTGCTCGGCGACGTCGATGCGGACGGTGCCGGTTTTGCCCGCGGAACGAGACGCGGTGCTGGCGGCCTGCCCGACGGTGGGGCTTGCCTCGCCCCAGGTGACACCGTCGATCAGCCGTCCTCGGGCGCGCAGACGGTCGAGGTGTCGGATGCACTCGCGGGCGTTGCGGCCGATGTCGTCGTTGTTTCGCTTGAGTTTGTCGAGTTCCTCGATGACGGCGAACGGAATGACGACGTCGTGCTCTTGGAAGACGAACAGCGCGTTGGGGTTGTGCAGCAGGACGTTGGTGTCGAGAACGAATCGCTTGATCACTCCGGGCTGGTCGGCCCGGCGCGTGGCATCGTCCTCCGAAGTGGTCGGGTCGCCTAGTCCGTCACCGTTCCGATCGTGCCCCAACGCTCGGGGCGTCTTGCGTGCGATCGTGGACATCGTGTCTGACGCACTCCTTGCGGCCTGGGGCGGTTGGCCCTCTTGGCGCTTGCGTGGTGTTGGTCGATGCCCTCCGCTCATCCTCACGGGACCACATCGACCAGATGTTGTTCAGGATACACGATCGGCACGTTCGATCAGCGGACCCGAATGCAAACATCCGATAAAGCCGACTCGCACGCCGCTGGCTGTCGGAAAGGCACGCGGGCGGGGAAACATGCGAACTTGATGCGAACGAACGGGGATCAAACGAACGCGTCGACGATCAGGATCCCGGCGGCAATCAGCGCAAGGGCGGTCTTGATCAGGATCGAGACAAGCCGCCCGACGGCTGCACCCGAGCCGACCTTGCCGGCCTGCTTCCAAGTCATGCGGCCCGCATGACGCTCCGCGATCAGCGCCCCCAGGCCCGCGCCGATGGCTGCGCCGAGGATCGTGCCCAAGACGGGGATGGGAATGAGCGGCGTGCCGGCGATGGCGCCGACAATCGCGCCGATGATCGAGCCGACCGCGCCCCGGCGAGTACCCCCGGCCTTCGCCGCGCCAACGGCAGAGGAAGCAAAGTCGGTGATCTCACCGATGACGGCGATAATCGCCACCGCGCCGAGCGACCACCAACTGAACATCTGGGCATCGACCACCGGCGGTGAGAACAACTGCTCGGCGAGTGTCGCATCGGTCGCCGAAACTGGTGCGATTTGGCCGCGGGTCATCGACCACCACTGCGCCAGGCCCGCGCACAGGAGCATGAACCAGATGCCCGGCAGCGTCGCGGCGGTGAGCAACACGCCAACCAGCGCAGCGATGACGACCGAACCGCCGATGGTGATGTTGAGCCAGTCCATGATGTACCCAGACGGTGGTTGGGCGATGAGCGCGCGGGCTTTCAGTCGCTCCCGCCGCCCCCGCTCCCCCCGTCGCTGCTGTTCCCGCCCCCGCCGTCACCCCCGCTCCCTCCACCACCGTCAGCATCGTCGCGCACCTCATTGACAGCGCTTCCATCCGAGCCAGCCTGCTTGGCGGCCGCGGCCTCCTCGGCCTCAGCGCGGGCGCGGTCGGGGAACGCCGTCCGCTCCATCTCCAGCACCCACGCTTCCAGCGGATCGAACTTGTAGAGGTCCAGTTCGATGTTCGAGCCGTCATTGAGATTCAAGGTCACGTAGAACTTGTGCCACTTACGCTTGTCCAGATCCTTGAGATCGGCCGGAACAATGGCCCTGCCGCCCGGCAGTTCGAGACGCTTGGCGGCGGAGTCCCAGCGGAACTTGGTCGATGCGGCGCGAAGCAGCACGATGGCCAGATAAAGTCCGCCGCCGATGCCCACGACGACGAAGATCCACTGCACGGCCATGTCGTAACTGCTCAGCGGCTTGCTCTTGGCCTGCGTGTTCCACTTGCGAGTCAGTTCGTCCAGCAGGCCTCCGAGTTCAACCGTGACGCGCGTGTCGTCGGCTCGGCCCGCCGTTGCGTACCCCTCACCACGGACAGGGTCGAAGAACAACTGACGCGGCTTGTCCGGAGGCGCCGAACCCGCCGCCGGGCCCGCCGGGGCGCTGGGTGCATACGCCCCGAGCGGCTGCGGATCGACGCTGAGTTTCCAGACCGCCGCGAGCGAATCGAGCCAGTCGAGGCGGGCCAATTCCATCGCGGCCTGACGCGACGCCAGGTTGTCGCCGACCGCGGCCGAAGCGATCTGGTTGCGGCGTCCTCGAAGTTCCGTGCGTGCGGCGACGGGGTCCTCGACTCGCACGCTGCCGGGCGAGAGCCGCCCGGCGCTCCGTGCGGCTTCGAGGTACACGCGGAGTTTGTACGAGGCGTCGTTGAGCCCCCGGTTCTTGTAGAAAACGGTGGCGTCGAGGAATCCCCAGACCCCGAAGCCGAAGAGCACGACCATGAAGATGAACTTGGTCGTGAGCCAGCGGCGTCCGAGTCGTGTGGTGTGCATCGCGGTGAGCCCTCGCGGAGAATCGTCGCGGCCGGACATCGGCCGCGTCGGCTGAACGGGCAGAGTTTACCGCGTGCGTCGCGGGTTCGTGATCGACGGAATTGGGAGGTTTGGTCGACCCGCGCGCATCAGGCATCGCGCTCGGCCGGCGAGAGCGCCCGATCCCACCACTCCGCGGCCCAGGCTCGTCCCTCTGCCGTCCTCATCACCGGGTCGAAGCCGCCCTCATCGACTCGGCGGGTGGGGATGCGCGGCGCAACAAACCCGACGCGCATCGCGCGGGTCAGCCAACGCGAGTGCAACCGGCGCATGAACTCGGCCCGTACCGACAGGTCGTCCGAGCCGAACAGCCTTTCGAGCCTCTCCCACATCCCTTGAGCGTACCGCGCGAACCCACGCCCGGCACACAATCGCGAACTACCATCCAACGTGGCCGGACGAACTCAGACCCGGCCGCGACCGCTGCGCCCGTAGCTCAATTGGATAGAGCGCCAGTCTTCGGAACTGGATGTTGGGGGTTCGAGCCCCTCCGGGCGTGTTTCCATCAGGTTCGCGGTCGCGAACCGGTGAAGGACTGGAGAGGTGAGGGTTTAGGTTGGAGGGTGTGGAATGGGGGCATCGACGGCGGTGTGGAGGGGGCCGCACAAGACGGAGTGAGCCATGTCCGCAACGCACGCAGGGGCCGGAACAGCCAAGGTCGTTCATCCGCCGGCAGGGAACGGAGCGGCGGGGGCGGTGGGGGGGGCTGGCGCTTCGCACGTCGCGGCGGATCGGACGGTTGCGCACCCCTTCGACCGACGCTCGCTGGCTGTGCTGACCGACCTGGAGGCGAGCGGCCAGCTCAAGCACCTGCGGACGATCGAAGGGCCGATGGACGCCGTGGTGCGTGTTCGCGGGTACGGCGAGTGCCTGTGCTTCTGCTCGAACAACTATCTCGGCCTGGCCAACCACCCGGAGGTCGTTGAAGCGGGCCGCAAGGCGCTGCACGACTTCGGCGCGGGCACCGCGAGCGTGCGGTTCATCTGCGGCACGTTCGGTCCCCACGAGGTGCTCGAGTCGACCATCGCCGATTTCTTCGGGTTCGAGTCGGCGTACACGTTCGTCTCGGCCTGGACGGCGAACGAGGCGGTCTTCCCGACTCTTTGCGAACCCGGCGACGTCATCATTTCCGACGAACTCAACCACGCGTGCATCATCGATTCGATCCGGCTGGCATCCGTCATCAAGCGCGGCGTGCACAAGGCGGTGTACAAACACAACCTGCTCGAAGGGCCGGGCGGTCTGCGCGAACGGCTCGAAGAGGCCAGACGGACCATCGAGCACGAGTCACCCGCCGCGGCCGGTCGCGAGGCGCAGATCTGGGTCGTGACCGACGGCGTGTTCAGCATGGAGGGCGACATCGCCGACCTCGAAACTATGCGGCGCATGTGCGACGATTTCAACGCCATGCTCGTCGTCGACGATTCGCACGGGCACGGCGTGATGGGGCGAACCGGACGCGGAACGCACGAGCACTTCCACCTCGTCGGGCACGTCGACATCCTCACCGGCACGCTCGGCAAGGCGCTGGGCGGTGCGGCGGGCGGGTTCGTGGCCGGCTCGCGCCGAGCGGTGGAGATGCTAATCCAACGCGGACGGCCCACGCTCTTCTCGAACGCGCTGCCCGTGACGGTCGCGTGCAGCGCGAACGCCGCGATCCGCGTGCTCGATCGCGAGCCGGCGCTCGTGCAGCGACTGCGTGAGAACGGCGTCTACGCCCGCCGGAAGATCCGCGAGGCCGGGTTCGAGGTGATCGAGTCGCCGACCGCGATCTGCCCGATCATCGTCCATGACACCGCCAAGGCCATCGCGATGAGCAAGCGCCTGCTGGAGTTGGGCGTCTTCGTGATCGGCTTCGGGTACCCGGTTGTGCCCGAGGGCCACGCCCGGCTGCGGGTGCAGATCTCGGCTGCGCACACCCACGAGCACATCGACGGACTCGTCGACGCGCTCAAGAAACTGTGATCCCGGCTCATCCGTCCGAGGTTCCACGCCCTGCATGCAGCATGACGCCGACGACAACTCGCTTGCACGGAGTTGGTTGGCCGCGCTCGGCACGACGAACGTGCGGGCGGAACTGGAGGGGGTCTACGCGCGAATCAGCCAGGCGGTGGAGTCGCGCCGCCCGGTCTGCGAGACATCCGGACGGTGCTGCAAGTTCGAACAGTGGGGGCACCGTCTCTACGTGACGGGCCTCGAAGCAGCCTACACGGTGGCGCTGCTGGGCGAAGTCGATCAGCCGATCCACACTCCCACCGCGAACGCGAGCCCGTCGACTCGGACCGTTTCGCTGATGCAGGCCGGTTCAGCGAGTCATCACGGCAGGGCGAAACTCGACGCATCCGGTCTGGCCCGAGCGCTCGCCGAGGGCGGCTGCCCCTTTCAAGTCGGCAAGTTGTGCGGAGTCCACCCGATCCGTCCGCTCGGTTGCCGCGTCTACTACTGCGACCCGACCGCGCAGGAGTGGCAGCAGGATCTCAGCGAGGTCATGCTCGCCGACGTGCGCTCGATCCACGAGCGTCACGATGTGCCTTATCGCTACGGCGAGTGGCGAGCCATGCTCAGGAAGTTCCTCGACGAGCGCGGTCGGACCATGCCGACCGCGACCGGCGTCAGTTGACGATCGTGCCAGCACGCAGGTCCATGCGAACATCCGGCGAGACCTTCTTGAAGCGGTACCCGCCCTTGGTCGAGCCCCAGACCTGCTCCCCGCCCTCGTTGTAGCCGCGGTCCCACGAGATCATCAGATCCTCCCAGATCGTCACCTCGCTCGTGGCGTACGCCGCGCCGCGAAGCGACGAGCCGCACGCGGTGCCGCGCGTCCCGCCGTCGAACATGCTCGAGCAGTAGTGATAAGTGAGCGCCACACCGCAGCCGTCCTTGAGCGAGAGCCGAGCCGGGCTGAGCGATGCGAGCGGCCGATCGTCGGCCCACGCGCCCGCCCATTGCGCTTCGGGCTCTGGAAGCGTGTACACCTCGCTGACGAAGGTGTTTGCCCCCGTCTTGATCAGGCGATAAACACGTTGGCGGTAGGGTCGATCCAGAGTCGACGCCGCGGCCTGTTCGACGTACAGCCAAGGCCCGTCCGCCCGCTCCGGCCAGACCTGCACGACCTTCAGTCGAATGTCGGCAAAGTCCGGGTCGGCCTCCGCTTGTTCGGCGGAGGCGAATGAGCCGCTGAGGTAGTCACGCAGTTGAGTGACTTCGATCGAGCGCATGCCGCCATTCGAAGCGCACCCGCCGAGCCCCGTGGCAAAGAGAGCGAACACGGCGAGAAGGGGGGCGACAACAGCGTGGCGCGTTTCAGCCAGAGTCGGATTCATCATGCCGCATCATTCGCACGGGTGTGCAAGCGTGCAGTCACCCGCACGCTCGGCCACGCAACTCCACCATCGCATCTGCCAATCTGTCACCTGTCGCTTTCACGTGACAGTGCGCGGCATGCGGAATCCCCGGTCTAGGGGGATGCGTTGCAGGCTCAAGGGCATGCTGTGAGTCAGAAAGAGCGTTTGGTTCGCGTTCAGGTCTCAACGGCACCAGTATTCAACTTGTGAAATCCCTTGTTCGCTCCATCAAGCACTTGTGTCAACCGGCACGCCGTGTGCTCCCTCGCTTTCGTGTGACTTCGCAGCGCTGGCCGAAACCCAAGCCGGCCGATCGATCGGTCGAGGGCATCCGGCACAGACGCCACGCGAACCGCATGTTGGAGTGCCATCGGTATCAGGGATCAGGCGCTGACAGCCGATGCATTCCGGTCCGAACCGCACGAGGCGATCGGATCCGTTCGCACACTCCCGAACTAACCCCTACTTTGGGGCGTAGCGAGGGGCAGAGCGGGACAGGGCAAAGACGCCCGCCCCCGCCGAAAGAGGTGACCATGTTCGAGCGATTCACAGACCGCGCCCGCAAAGTCATGGCCCTGGCAAACCAGGAAGCCCAGCGGTTCAACCACGAGTACATCGGGACCGAGCACATTCTGCTCGGTCTCGTGAAGGAAGGCTCGGGCGTTGGGGCCAACGTGCTCAAGCGCCTCGACGTCGATCTCCGCAAGGTCCGACTCGAAGTCGAGAAACTCGTCAAGAGCGGCCCCGACATGGTGACCATGGGCAAGTTGCCCCAGACGCCGCGCGCCAAGAAGGTCATCGAGTACGCGATCGAAGAGGCCCGAAACCTCAATCACAATTACGTTGGCACCGAGCACTTGCTGCTCGGCCTGCTGCGCGAGCACGACGGTGTGGCCGCGCAGGTGCTGATGAACCTGAACCTGAAGTTGGACGAGGTGCGCGAGGAGGTGCTGAACCTGCTCGGCGCCGACACGGCCGAGAGCGACGAGTCCGGCGGCGGTGGTGGCAGCGCGGCCGAGACCGCGGGCGGCCCCTCGGCCGGTCCCGGCGGCGGTCCCTCGGGCGAAGGGCGCCGCGGCAAGAGCCGCACGCCCGCCCTCGACAGTTTCGGCCGCGACCTGACCGAACTGGCGAAGGAGAATCAGTTGGACCCGGTCATCGGCCGGGCGATCGAGATCGAGCGCCTGGTGCAGGTGCTCTGCCGCCGAACAAAGAACAACCCGGTCCTCCTGGGCGAGGCGGGCGTGGGCAAGACCGCGATCGTCGAGGGCCTCGCGCAGCGGATCATCAGCGGCGAGGTGCCGGACATCCTGCACGACCGCCGACTCGTCGTGCTCGACTTGGCGATGATGGTCGCCGGCACCAAGTACCGCGGCCAGTTCGAGGAGCGGATCAAGGCCGTGATGAACGAGGTCCGCAAGGCGGGCAACGTGATCCTGTTCATCGACGAACTGCACACGCTCGTGGGCGCGGGCGGCGCGGAAGGCGCCATCGACGCGTCCAACGTCCTCAAGCCGGCCCTCGCCCGCGGCGAGATCCAGTGCATCGGCGCCACGACGTTCGACGAGTACCGCAAGTACATCGAGAAGGACGCGGCGCTTGCGCGCCGGTTCCAGTCGATCCCGGTCGATCCGCCGAGTGAGGAGCAGACCGTCGCCATTCTCAAGGGTCTGCGCGACAAGTACGAGCAGCACCACCGCGTCCAGATCACCGACGACGCGATCAAGTCGGCGGTGGAGCTGTCGGGCAGGTACATCTCCGGACGCGTGCAGCCCGACAAGTCGATCGACGTGATCGACGAGGCGGGCGCTCGCGTGCGGATCAAGAGCATGACCAAGCCGCCGAACTTGGCGGACTTGGAGGCGGAGATCGAGCGACTCACCGTCCAGAAGGACGAGGCCGTAAAGGCCGCGGACTACGAGAAGGCGGCGGAGCTGCGCGATCAGGCCGAGCAGAAGCGGCGTGAAAAGGAGACGATCCAGCGGTCGTGGCGAGACAAGGCCAAGGAAGTCTCCGGCACGGTCGACGAGGAAGTCATCGCCGAGGTCGTGAGCAAGATGACCGGCGTCCCGCTCAAGCGTCTGGACAAGGACGAGGCGGCCCGACTCATGGAACTCGAGAAGGAACTCCACAAGAAGGTCATTTCGCAGGACGACGCGATCAAGGCGATCAGCAAGTCCATCCGTCGCGCCCGCGCGGGGTTGAAGGACCCCAAGCGGCCGATGGGCTCCTTCATCTTCGTGGGTCCATCGGGCGTCGGCAAGACGCTCGTCGCCAAGACGCTCGCCGAGTTCATGTTCGGTGACGAGGACGCCCTCGTCGTGCTCGACATGTCCGAGTACATGGAGAAGCACAACGTCAGCCGACTCGTCGGCGCGCCCCCCGGCTACGTCGGGTACGAAGAGGGCGGCCAATTGACCGAGCGCGTCCGGCGCCGTCCCTACAGCGTGATCCTGCTCGACGAGGTCGAGAAGGCGCACCCCGACGTCTTCAACATGCTCCTGCAGATCATGGAGGAAGGCCGCCTGACCGACTCGTTCGGCCGTCACGTCGACTTCCGCAACACCATCATGATCATGACCAGCAACATCGGCGCTGATCTGATCAAGGGTGGCGGCGGCTTCGGCTTCGCCAAGCGGACCGACCAGTCGAACTTCGACAGCATCAAGTCGATCCTGATGAAGGAGATCGAACGGTTCTTCCGCCCCGAGTTCATCAACCGACTCGACGACGTCATCGTCTTCCGCCCGCTCACTAAGGACGACCTGAACACGATCGTCGATCTGGAGGTCGGCAAGGTGATCTCACGCCTCATGCAGCAGGGCATCCACCTCGAACTCGACGCCAAGGCCAAGGACTACCTCATCGACAAGGGCTTCAACCCCGACTACGGCGCCCGCCCGCTCCGCAGGGCCGTCGGTCAGTACGTTGAGGACCCGCTCAGCGAAATGCTCCTGCAGGGCGACATCAAGCGGCCTTGCCTCATCAAGGTCACACGCCGCGACGGCCCGGATTTCCCCGGCCCCGACGGCAAGGGCGAGGACCACCTCTACTTCACCCCCGAGTCGATCCCCGAGGAGAAGACGCCCAAGAGCACCGCCGAGGGCGACAAGCCCGTCGGCGCGGGCGCCTGAGCCCACGCCCTTCACGGACACCATCCGCGTCGATGCACTACCCTCCCAAGGCCCGGAGAAATCCGGGCCCTTTCATTTGACCGATGTGCAGCATGCGGACGCTGCGCCAACGATCCCCGCGGGCGGTGCGGGCTTTGGAGACACTCCGCCATGCTCGACGCGTTGAAGGCCGCCGGCGCGATCGCCGGTCTGATGAAGAACAAGGACGCGATGAAGGCCGCAACCGAGCGGATCAAGATCGCGATGAAGCAGTTACGGTGCGAGGGCGCTGCCGGCGGCGGCGCTGCCCGCGTCGTGGTCTCGGGCGACCTCGAAGTGCTGAGCGTGGCGCTGGCCCCAGCGCTCGCCCTCTCGCTCACCAACCCCGCCGGCGTCGAGCAGGCCGAACGCCTCATCGTTGAGGCCGCGAACAAGGCGATCCATCAGGCCAAGGAGGAGTCTCGCAAGATCCTGACGCGCGAGGCCGAAGCGATGGGCCTCGGTGATCTCGTGTCGGGCTCGGGCGGTCCGTTCGCGAGCCTAATGGGCTCCTGACCTCGCAGGCGATCGCCCATTCAAACCGGCCGCTTCCAAGCCACGTCCGGGTCCTTCTCAATCGCCGTCGCGCCCTGCTTGATGCAGCGAAGGCAGACGCGGACCTCCCGGTCCAGCGGGCTCGCCCACTGCGGCTGCTTGCGGTCTTCAAGGCACATCGTGCACTTTGAGCCCGAATGCTCGTGCCCGCCCTGAAGCCCGACCACCTCGGCGTACGCGACGCTCAGGCACTTCAGGCAGATCAGCGCGCCCTGATGTCCCTCGATCATCGGCGGCTGCTCCGGGTCGTTCTGGTCAAACACCGTGCGGCAATAGTCGCAGAGCGATTCGATCACGGTGCCGTCGGGGCGTGTGCGGTGCATGGTTCGCCTCGGTAGTTCAGTCCGCAGCGCCGGGCGCATCGCCCGTCAGTTGCTCGCGTGCGAGTGTTTGATACAACACGCATCGCTTGAGCAGTTCAGCGTGCTTCCCCTGATCGACGATGCGACCCTGATCCATCACGACGATGCGGTCGGCCGCCAGCACGGTCGAGAGTCGATGGGCGACGATCAGGCAGGTGCGACCGGCCGGCGCGGTGTCCTGCCTTGGGGCATTGTCGGTCGTACGCACGTGCGATTCGGCCACGAACTCCGCGATCGCCTCGGCAATCCGCGCTTCGCTCTCCGCGTCGATCATGCTCGTGGCCTCGTCGAGGATCAGGATCGCCGGGTCCCGCAGAATCGCCCGCGCGATCGCCAGCCGCTGCCGTTGCCCGCCCGAGAGCCCCGTGCCCCCCTCGCCCAGCGCATGGTCAAACCCGCCCGGCTTGGCCAGGATGAAGTCCTCGGCCCGAGCACGGCGCGCCGCATCGCGGATGACCCGATCCGCCGCGGCCGAGTCATCCGGCAGCGAAGCGCCGTACGCGATGTTGTCGCGGATCGTCCCCGTGAACAGCACCGTCTCCTGCGTCACCACGGCGATCTGCGACCGCAATGACCGCACGTTCACCGTCCGAACGTCCTTCCCGTCGATCAGCACGCGCCCGGACGAGCACTCCAGCAACCGCGGAATCAGCGAAAGCAGCGTCGTCTTCCCCGAGCCGTTCGGGCCCACGAACGCCACCGTCTCGCCGAAGCGAACCGTGAGCGAAACCCCGTCCACCGCCGGCTTGGCGGAACCTGTGTACGCCGCACAGGCGTTGTCAAACTCGACGGTGCGACCGTGCCGCGCCATCGCCGCCAGCCCCGGCTCGCGCCCGTGCTCAACCTCGAAAGCCATCAGTTCGCTCAGCCGTCCCGCCGCGGCGTCGGCTTGGCTCATGTCGTTCGCCAGCCCGGACAGCGGCTTGAGCGAAGCCCCCGCCACGCCCAGCGAGCCCAGCACGATGAAGAACGTCGTCGCGTTCAGGTCGCCCGAGATGATCGCCTTCACCGCCACCAGCGAGAGCGCCCCGAGCACGATCAGCGTCACGGTCTCAACCAGCGGCGACGAGAGCGCGCGGGCCGTCCGCACCTTGAACTCCTGCTCAACCACGCGCCGGCTCACGCCGTCGAACCGCGCCGATTCGCGATCCTCGGCGGTGTGGACCTTCACCACCCGCAGGCCCGACAGCACCTCGTTGGCCGTGTGATACAGCGACGCCTGCCCCTCGAGCGCCGAGCGCGACGCACGGTTGATCCGCTTCCCCAGTTTCCGGATGATCGTGTACACCACGGGCCCGGCCAGCAGCGCCCCCGCGGCGATCCGCCAGTCATACCAGAACGCCACCAGCACCGCCACCAGCCCCTTGCTCGCCTGCGCCAGCGCCCGCGACACCAGCGCGTTCAGGCCCACGCTCAGCGCAGCGCTGTCGTACACGATCCGCGAGATCAGGTCACTCGGCCCCACGCGAAGCACCGTCCCCAGCGGCAGGTGGATCACCCGATCGAACGCCGCGGATCGGATGTTCGCGATCGTCCGCGCGATCACCGTCAGCGACAGATACGCGTGCAGAAAGTTGAAGGTTGCGCCGACCACCGTCAGCACGCCCAGGCCGATCAGGATCCACACCACCGCCGTGAAAGGCCCCTCCGGCAGACGCTCGATCCACGTCCGCGGAATCTGCCCGAGGAACGGCGCATTCCGCGAGATCGCCGCGTTCAGGTCCGACGCCAGTTCCGGCAGGCCCCTGCGGTCATTGGGGTCGCCCAGCGCCTGGTCGAGGATCGGCTTGATGCCCAGGATCCCCGCCCCCAGACCCCCCGCCGAAACAAACGCGCACCCCATCGCCGTCGCCAGCGTCAGGCGGTAGCGGAGCATCAATCGGGCGTAGGTCCAGAAGTGTTTCAACGGGTTTGACCGGCCAAGCCGTCCAGCGTCGACGGTCTGTCCCAAGCGACCGCCTCAGCGCGAGAGTCCCGCCGACGAGCGCCGGGCAGTCACTTTAGGGCACTCTGGCCGATCGAACCCGCCGCCGCGGATAGCATCGACTCCCACGCGCATGTCAACCACGCCCGATCAGCCCGCAAACCCACCCGACGGCCCAGCCCTTCCGCTGGCCGAGGTCGGCTCGGGCGACCAGCCGGCCCAGTCGCCGGGCGAGCGAGGCCGCAGGATCGTGCGGGTCTTCGGCGCGGCCCGGCGCTCCGGCGAGCAGGCATCGGGCGGCCAGGCTCGTCCCGATCGCAAGGGCGAAGAGCAGGTCCAGGCCCCAACCGCCGCCTCTTCCGCCAAGCCCCCCGCCAAGGCCGCCGACCCAGTCGTCTCGTTCATCATCCCTTGCTACAACCACGGCCGCTTCGTGCGTGAGGCGGTCGAGTCCTGCCTGAAACAAGCCGGTTGCGAGCCGCGCGTGGTGGTCGTCAACGATGGCTCCGACGACGGGAACTCCAAGCAGGCCTGCGACGCCTGCCGGGGCTTGCCCGGCTGGGTCGAAGTCATCCACCAGCCCAACCGCGGCCTGCCCGCAGCGCGAAACGCCGGCGCAGAGCGCGCTGCGCAGCACGCGGGCGATTACCTGGTCTTTCTCGACGCCGACGACACCATCGAGCACACATTCGCCCGGCGACTTTCGGCCGAGATCGCCCGTGCCGGCGCCGACGCGGCTTCGGGAGTCGGCCCGGGCGTCGTGTCGCACGCCTACTGCCAGGAGCGACTGACCGACAAGGCCTTCGGCATCTGGACCGTGCCCGCGTGGGACCCGACGCTCCTGCTCATCACCAACCTGCACCCCGTCACGGCGCTCATCCGGCGCGAGTGCTTCGAGGCGGTGGGGGGGTTCGATGAAACCATGCGCCGCGGCTACGAAGACTGGGACCTGTGGCTGCGATTCGCCGCGCGGTCATGGCGAGGCCTGCGCGTCCGCGAACCCCTCTTCAACTGGCGCCGACACAGCGACACCACGATGGTCATGGAGGCCGTGACGCGACACGAAGAGCTCTTCAGGTCGCTGGTCGCAAAGCACGCCGATCTCTACTCCCCCAAACTCGCCGAACTCGTGATCCGCTCGAACGTGCTGCTGCGCAAGGCCGACGCCAACTGGCTCGACGAGAATCTCGACGCCATCTACGTCCGAGACCTGCGTGCACGCAACATCGAACTCGTCGGTGAGGCCGAGTCGGCCCGAAAGCACGCCGAGGAACTCCGCGAGGACTACGAACGCAAGATCGCCCGCCTTGCCGCCGAGTACGAGCAGAAGCCCGCCCTCCGCTGGAGCCGCAGACTGCACGAGACGATCGATCGCCTGCCGGGCCCGCTCGCGGCGCCCTTCCGCGGCCTCTTGCGCCTGCTCCGCGGCCGCGCCGAGCCGTGAATCAGACGAACGACGACAGGTTGTCCAACGCGAACACGCTCCGCTGCACGCCCGCCACCGTGAACCCGCCCGGCGCCTGACGGTTGTTCGACAACAGGTCGAAGTGCCGCATGCTCGCCACGACAGGGATCGTCGAAACGACCTCGATCGAGAAGAACCGCCGACCCATGTCCGACTGCTGAAGGATCGGCTCGAACGTGTGCAGGTCCAGGTCCAGCCGCCCGCCGCCCGCGATCGTCCGCATCTCCGTCACAACCGTCCCATCGTTGTAGATGAACCGGAACGTCACGTCGGCCGATGCCGCCGTGACGCCGAAGAACATCTCGAACGGGTTGTACACGCTGATCGTCTCAAACAGATTGTTGCCCGCACGCGCACGGACCATGAACCCCTCGGCAAAGCCCGTGCGGATCGCCGCGTTGTACGCGAACGTCGTGCCCAGGTCGTCGTCGAACGCGTTGTGCCGCGTCGACGCGTACACCGCGTTCGAGCCCGACGAGTACTTCACCGTGAACCGCTTGCCGTCAAGCCCAGTCACGTTGTTCAGGTTGAAGACCGCCTTGCGCCCCGGCTGGATGAACAACTGCGCCGGCGTGATCGTGATCGGCGTCGAGCCGTCCTCGAACGTGAAGATCAGCGTCACAATCGAGACCGCCGTCCCGGGATTCAGGAAGACCAGTTCCTCGGTCGACGGGTTCGACATCGAACTCGACCGGCTCCCCAGCGCCAGCGCCCCCCGAGTCTTCGCATCGCCCGGAATCGCCAGCGATTGGAACGCCAGCAGCGGCGCGTTGATGAAATAGTGCGTCATCGACGCCACGATCGGCTGGTCCGCCGTGATCTTGATGCTGAACTCGCCCTCGGGGATCGTCCCGAACGTGTGCACGTTGAAACCGCCCCGGCGCAGGCCGTCCGTCGTCGTGTTGAACGTCGTCTGCCCCGTGCTGAAGTAGAACGTGATCTCGATGTTGACCGGCGCCTCGTGCGTGTTCTGCCACAGCACGAAGTCGCGGTTCGCTCCGCCCTTGCGAAGGTCGGGAATCGTCCATTCCGTCGCCGTGATCGTCGTGAACGATTCGCCCGTCGCCGAGCCGTTGTCGTAGTGCGACAGGTTCGCCGACAGCGGGCCCGTCGCCCAGATCTCGTACGCGAACGGCGTGTTGCGATCCACCAGCCACACACCCGCCACGCCGCGAGAGACCGTCAGCCCCGATCGATGGTTCGGCTGAACCGACCCCGTCGCGATCACTCGGTCGCGGAACCAGAAGTCCCCCGTCGGCGGCTGGTCCGCCTCGCGCTCTGCCCGCACGATGATCTGATAGTGAACCTCCGTCCCCGTCGCGTTCTGCAGCGGAATGAACTCGTTGATCCGGTTCGACGCAAACCCTTCTGGGAAGTAGTACCGGAACGTGTAGAACCCCGCCACGTTCGCCGGCTTGATGACCTCGGCGTCGTAGATCATCACCAGGTCGCTCGCCTGCACGCCGTTGGTCAGGTCCGCGCCCGGCCGCAGCGGCACCTCGCCGAACGGATCCGAGAAATCCCCCGGATCGATGTCCTCCGCCTCCAGCATGTCGATCGCCTGCAGCACCGCCCACGACGAGTCGTTCAGCACGCGCCCGAACACCGTGAACCCCTGGTCCACGCTGTCAAGGAACGTGTTGTTCGCCATGTTGAAGAAGAACTGGCTCGTCGCCGAGTTCACCTGCCCGCCCACGCGCGCCATCGCGATCGTCCGCTGAAGATTCGACTGGTTGAACTCGTTCTGGATCGGCGGGTCCACCGGGATCGTCCGGAACGGCAGCGGATCCAGCGGATCCGGGTCCTTCTTCAATCTGAACCCGCCGCCCTGGATCACGAAAGGCTGGTTGCCGCTCTGCTTGGCCAGCCGGTGAAAGAACGACTGGTCATACCGTCCCTCGCGCACATACGTCAAAAAGTTCGCCACCGTGATCGGTGCTTGCGAGTCGAACAACTCGAAGTCGATCGTCCCGAGGCTCGTCTCGAACCGGACAACCGTGTTCGACGGGTTGTTCATCTCCGAAACCATCGGCAGCGGCGTGCTCGACAGCAGCATCCGGCTCTCGAGGTTCTCGAACCGAAACCCATCCGCCCCACGCCGAGAGTTCTTCCGATCGACATTCCGTGTCCGCATCAGCGCATCTCCAGTCAGTCCTAGATTCGTGTGCCCGATCATCGGCCGAATGAGCCCGTGATCCGGACCGAATCTGTGGTGGGGATCGGCCGTCGCCCGCCCGTCGACGCCATCGCTCGGTTCCCCCGTTTCCGGCCCCCCGTCGCGGTCCGGCGCAGCGCGCCGGCACACCCATCCCACGAGTGTACCGACAGCCCGGCCCCCGTCAAATCACCGTACGGATCGACGGCCCGAGGGGTTGCACACGCGTTCATTGCGCCCCCGCCCGGCGTACAGTCCTGCCGCGTGCCTTCCCCCGCCTCTCACGAAAGCGTCAGCGCGGCCTTCGAACGCGCGGGCTCCGATGCCCTCGCCTCCGCCGTCGGCACTCTGCGCACAACTCGCAGGCCCGTCGAGGTTCCCGTCGGCCCCGCCGCCCGAGCCCGCGAAGCGGCTGCTCGCCCGTCTCCATCCGATTCGCCCGCGCCGTCCCCGCCCCGTCCCCTGCGAATCGCTGCCGTCGTCCCCTGTTTCAACCGCCGGCCCGACGCCGAAGCCCTCTTGGGCGATCTCCTCCGGATCGACCAAACCGGAATCGACCTGCGCGTCATCCTCGTCGACAACGCCTCCGACGTACCCCTCAGCACCCTCAAGATCACAGACGCCGACGGTTCCCCCACCGAACCGTGGTTCCGACTCGAGCACCTCCGACTCAGCCAGAACACCGGCGGCAGCGGCGGATACAACGCCGGCATGCGCCGGGCGCTCGAGTACGCCGCCGACCCCGACGCCGGCCCGTGGGACCCCGACTACATCTGGATGGTCGATTCCGATGCCCGCGTTGCGCCCGACACGCTCGCCCGCCTCCTGCAAGTCACCGAGGCCGACCCCTCCATCGCCGCGGCGGGCAGCGCCATCGCCGACCCGCTCAGCGGCCAGGTCTTCGAACTCGGCGGCCACATCAACCGTCGCAACGGCAACTACGAGCCCTACGTCATGGGCCTCGTCGGCGTGCGAGGACTCGTCGAGGCCGACTACGTTGCGGCTTGCTGCGCGCTCGTCCGCGCAAGCGCTGTGCGCATGACCGGCGTCATGCCCGACCGCTTCCTCAACGGCGACGATGTCGAGTGGTTCGTCCGAATCGGTCAGGTCACGGGCGGTCGCATCGTCGGCGTCCCCGACAGCATCGCCATGCACCCGCGCTTCGACCGTTTCCCCACCTGGACCCGCTACTACACCACGCGCAACGCCTTCGGCCCCATCGCCTGCGTCAACCGCGGCTTCAAGACGCGCCGTATCAAGGCCAGGCGCGAAGCCGTCCGCGCGGTCCAGCAGTGCTTCATGGGACGTGAAGACCTCAGCGCCCTCCACGTCCGTGCGCTCGCCGACGCGGGCTCCGGAATCGTCGACGGCAAGGCCGAGCCGGGCGTCATCAACGTCCTGCCCATGCAGCCCTTCTCTCGACTCGCCCCGGCGATCGAAGAAGCGCTCATCGCCCAGAGCCTCGCCGCACCAACCCTCCGCCCGCGTCTGCGCGTCCGCATCATGCCGCACCTGCTGCTGACCGATGCCGAAGAGCGCGCGGTGCTCGACCAACTCGCCGCCGCGGGCCTGCGCAAGTGGACCCGCGTCCGTGCTTACAACCGCAACCTCTACCTCCAGTTGTTCGGCGTCCTGCTTCGCGGAATCGGCCTCGCCCCACGCCCGCACGTCGCCGTCGTTCCCGCACGCGGCCAGGCCTTCAACTGGTTCTCCGCGCCCATCCAGGTGCAGGTCACCACCGGCGGGTTCGTCATCCGACGCCCCGCCCGCCTCGCCACCGTCCTTCGCGCGGCCGCCTGGTGGGTCCGATCGCGCTGGCACATGTATCGCGCAGCGCTCAAAACGCCGCCCCCGCCGCGCATGTTCCCGGCCGAGATGGTCCGTCCGTCGCCCGTTGCACGTGCAAGCGATTCCGCGACGGGCGCAGGCAAGCCCGAAACGGCCGTCTCGCTCTGCGCGGTCGTGCTCAGCCACAGCCGTCCCGACGCGCTCGCACGCACCGTCGCGGCCCTCGCGCAGCATCCCCTGTTCACGCGTTCAACCAACGGCGCTCCCGCCCCCGGCCGAATCCTCATCGCCCACAACGCCTCCGACTCCCCCGCGCCCAGCCTCACCGATCTCCGCGAGCGCCACCCCGCCGCGCGCATCGATCTCGCCGACATGGGCGCAAACCTCGGCGTCGAAGCCTTCAACCGCGCAGCCGCCGAAGCGTTCAGCGATGCGCCCCCATCGCCCACCAACCTCCTGCTCATCCTCGACGACGACGCCGTCGTAGAGCCCGCCGCGTTGATCGACGCCGTGCGACTGCTCGAGCGCCGGCCCGATCTCGCCGCCGTCACCTTCCATCCGCGCCACCCCGTCACCGCCGCGAGCGAGTGGCCCTTCTTCGAGTCCGTCTGTCGCAACCACGCCGGCCGTCGCGTCGCGGTCGATCTCTGGCCCGTGATGGGCTGCGCCAACCTCGTCCGCGCCGACGTCTGGCAGCGACTCGGCGGGTACGAGTCCACCTTCTTCCTCTATCGCAACGACACCGACCTCGCCCTCCGAATCCTCGACGCAACTCAGGGTCCTTCCAAGGTCCACTTCGATCCGAATTGGATCGTCTGGCACGACACCCCGGCCGTTCCAGGCTCTCCCAAGAGCGAGCGCTGGCACCGTCTCGCCACGCGAAACTGGATCTGGACCTGCCGTCGAAACGCCCGCGGCCGACTCGCTCTTCAGTCCGCGCTCGCCGGTTACCTCTGGGCCCACCGCCTCGCCGGCCGAAGCCTCTCCCGCCACCTCGCCACCCTCCGCGGCGGCCTCGACGGTCTGCGATCCACCCCCACGATGCCGCAGGGCACAACACGTTCCGGCAAGGGCCTCAAACGCCTCTTGAAAGCCCAGATCCAGTTCCGTCGACAGCGTGCCGCCGCTCGCCGCTCCGTCCGGGCCTGAATCTCATTCCACCGCGTCCGATCATCCCCCCGGTCCCCCTGCAGCCGCCGCACGAGCCGCAGGAACCCACCGACCCCCATCCTTCCACGCACATCGCCCCATCCGGGGGGTTACCCACTTATCCCGGCTGAAAATGACCCCGATCTTGGGTTCGTGTTCGACCGCTCCCGCCATCGCGGCATTCTCGGACGTGCCTCCCGGCCCGACACCCGCCGTCGCGCTCCCCGGCACGACCTCCCCTGCTTCGATGCGCTCGAGCCGCGCACCCTCCTCTCCTTCTCCTGGACCGCTCAGGAGGTCTACCTCGCCGAACTGGTCAACCGCGCCCGCGCCAACCCCCTCGCCGAGGGCACGCGCCTGGGCATCAATCTCGCCGCCGGCCTCACCTCCGCAGAGCAGGCGCGCCTCGTCCCCCAGCAGCCCCTCGCGCTCAACCAGTACCTCACCATCGCCGCACGCGCCCACGGCCTCGACATGGCCGCGCGAAACTTCTTCGACCACATCAACCCCAGCGGCCTCAACCCCACCCAGCGCGCACAGGCCGCGGGTTACGTCGGCAGCGCGGGCGAGAACATCGCCGCCGGCTACGCCTCCATCGACGCCGCCCACAAAGCCTGGCTCGAGTCCGTCGGCCACCGCAAGAACGTCCTGAGCCTCTGGTCCAACTTCGACAACTCGTTCCATTACGACGAGTTCGGTCCCGGCATCGGCATGGGAATCGGCGGCGCATACAACAACTACTACGTCCAGAAGTTCGGCGTCCGCGCCGGCAACACCGCCTTCATCCTCGGCGTCGTTTACGACGACACCAGCGGCGACAACTTCTACACCATCGGCGAGGGTCGGGCGGGCGTCCGAATCGACGTCGCCTCCGCCGCGAGCCCCAACGTCACCATCGCCACCTACACCACCACCGCCGCCGGCAACTACCAGTTCGATCTTCCGCAGGGCTCCTACACCCTCCGTTTCACCGAAGAGTCAACCGGCCGCATCCTCACCCGCACCGTCAACCTCGGCGCGTGGAACACCAAGATCGACGGGCTCCTCGCGCAGTTCACCACGCCCGTCATCGCCGACGACCACGCCGACGCGGGCGACTGGACCGACGCCACGCTTATCCCCGTCTCACCCACCGTCGGCGACGGCGCGGCCGGCGGCGCCATCAACTTCGCGGGCGACACCGATCTCTTCCGCTTCGTCGCCGCGGGCGCCGGCCAGACCACCATCCTCCTCGGCGGCGGCGCGGGCTGGACTCGAACCCTCCGCGTCTATGACTCCGCCGGCATCCTCCTCGGCACCGCCTCCGAATCCTCTCCCGGCCAGTACGCCCAGGTCACCTTCACAGCCACACAGGGCGCCGCATACTTCCTCCTCGTCTCCGCCGAAGGCGCAGGCGCCGGCGCCTACGCGCTGGTCGTCGACGGCCAGTCCCCCCAATCCCAGCATCCCGGCCCCGGCGTCATCGACGACACCCACCGCCCCGCCGACGCCGTCAAGGCCAACATCGGCCTCGGCGCCGACGGCCGAGTCGTCATGACCTACCTCAACGCCTTCGGCAAGCCCACGTTCGCCGCGCAGAACTCCGACGGCTCCTGGTCCATCACCGACCTCTCCACCGTCTTCAACGCCGCCAGTTTCACGGGTGAGGTCGTCCACTACACCGACGTCAACACCGGCGACCAGATGGCCGCCGTCCGCGCAAACCTCGGCATCGTTCTCTACCGCCTCGTCAACGGCTCCCACTGGATCGGCATGAACGTCGTCAAGCGAACCGCCGGCTCCACCAACATCGGCACCGAACTCTCCCTCGTCTTCGACAAGAACGGCCTGGTCACCATCACCGGCCTCACCAAGCAGGGCAAGGTCGTCCTCTGGCAGCAGTTGAAGAACAACCTCCCCAACGGCAACCCGCGCTTCTACTTCCGAAATGTCAGCGACCGCGACCTCGCCCCACTCGGCCTCGCCGCCCGCT
Organism: Phycisphaeraceae bacterium; assembly: GCA_019636535.1. GTDB lineage: Bacteria > Planctomycetota > Phycisphaerae > Phycisphaerales > UBA1924 > JAHBK01. Next base: position 183,485 of record JAHBXK010000002.1, read on the forward strand.
TCGAGTCCGGCCTCACCACCTGGACCACCCCCCGCGGCACCATGAACATGGCCGCCGTCGATCCTCAAGGCCGCATCCGAATGTTCTGGCGCGTCAACAACACCGAGTGGACCGGCATCATCCTCTCCGACTTCGTCAACATGCCCGCCGCCATCACCGGCGACATCACCGCCTTCCAGACCCCCGGCCGCGGCATCACCATCATCGGCAACGACGCCTCGGGCGGCACCCACACCATCCGCTGGCGCGCCAACAGCGGATGGATCTACCGAGGCATCACCGACGTCGGTGGAAACACCCTCCTCCAGGCCGGCGGCCTCTCCTCCTTCATCATGCCCGGCGCGCCCGCCTACGTCGCGGGCATCGACCTCGACGGCAACCTCACCCTCTACCGCTACCGCTACGGCAACGACACCTGGAACCGCGCAAGCGTCAACATCCCCGACGCCCCGGTCCTCTCCGCCTACGCCTCAACCTACTTCGACGAGTCCACGGGACAGACCTATATCGTCTCCCGATCCATCGGCGGCGAGTTCCAACTCCTCGCCATCGACCAGTTCGGCTCGTGGAGCACCCACAACCTCTCCGCACTCCTCGCGGCGTAAGGCGCAGCCTGCTCCCGCCTCACGGCCCCATCGCCGACGCCGGCTCCGCCTCCCATCCGTCAAACTCGCCCCCGTGCCGTTCGGCCAGTTGCAGCACCGCCATCGTCACCGCGTGAACGCTGTCGAAGTCGATCGCCGTCGTCAGCGTGGCCAGCACGCCGATCCGATCGACCTCCTCCCCATCCTCGTCCTCCACCACCCCCGGCTCGGTCTCGAAGCCGGCCCCGCGTGCGTCATCCGCAAACGCGTCCGCCGACGCCTGATCGCCGAACGTCGAGAAAAACCGCACAGGCCGCTCCACGCTCAGATCATCCCCCATGTCCTCGAAAGCGCTCACCAACTGCTGATCCAGCATCCACTGCATCTGCGCTGAGTCCGGCAGCAGCGTCTCCTGAAACACCGTCCAGTCCGGGTCTTCTCCCGCCCCAACCTCGTGCTCCCGCTTGCCCATCGACTCGCCGATGATCTCCGCCGCGGCCTGCGCCACCCCGTCGGGCACATAGAACCACACGTCCAGATGCCCCTCGATCCTCACGCGACCGGCGCACACCCCGCCCAACTCCGCCCTGATCCGCTCCGACGCCGCGTCCTCCTCCGCGCAGATCGCCTCGTACTCGTCGTCGCTGCCGATCCCGAACTCCCCCAGATCCTGAAACGGCACCCGCAGACACACCGCCACCGGCAGGTCCCCGTGCGGGGCCTCCTCCGCCAGCGCCATGTTCGTCATCACCACCGACGGCTCGTCCTCGTCCATGGGAAAGACCGCCCATTGATCGTGCTCTGGCAGCGGCATCGTCAGCCTCCGGTTGTGGTTGAAGTTCCGTCTTCTCGCGGACGCGCTGACAGTGTACTCGACCCCGCCCGTCGCGATCTCACCCGCCTCGGCACAATCCACCGCCCACCCGCCGGATCACGCCCGCGCACGACTCAATACGAAATCCGCCTCTCCGCAAAGTCCAGTTTCATCGAACGCTTGCTCATCGCCAGCGTCTCCTCCGCCACCACGTTCGCCCGCTTGATCCCCGACCGGATGATCTCCAGCACCCGCGCTTCGCCCTCCGCCGTCTCCAGCGCTTCGCGCCGAGCACGCATCGGCTCCAGCAGCGCGTTGATCGCCTCACCAAGTTCCGCCTTGATGTGCCCGTGCATCACGTTCTTCCCCTCGGCATAGTCCGCGCGGATCGCCTCCGCCCGTTCCCTGCTCAAGAACGCATCGCAATACTGCAACAGCACGTGGCTCTGCGCCACCAGCCCCGTCGATTCCTCCGCCACCACCGTGATCTTGTTGATCTTCTTCTGCACGTCCTTCGCGCTGTCGTACAGGAAGATCGCGTTCCCAAGGCTCTTCGACATCTTGTTCACGCCGTCCAGCCCCGCCAGCCGCGCCACCCGCCCGATCTTCGCCTTGGGAATCGGGAACACGCCCCCCGCCGCGACGTGCCCCTCCTGCGGCACGCGGTTCCCAACCCCGCAGTACATCTGGTTGAACTTCATCGCCACGTCCCGGCACATCTCGATGTGCGCTTCCTGATCTTCTCCCACCGGCACCAACTCCGGCCGGAACACCAGAATGTCCGCGCACTGCCCCACCGCGTACATCGGAAACCCGAACGAGTACGTGTCCCCAAGCCCCTTCGAGTCGATCTCCGTCTTCAGCGTCGGGTTCCGCATCACCTTGTTGAAGGGCAGCAGCATCGCGAACAGAAACGTCAACTCCGCGATCGCCGGGACCTCGCTCTGCAGCACGAACGTCGACCGTTCCGGGTCCATCCCCACGGCGATCCAGTCCTTGACGATGCCCAGCGTGTTGGCCCGGATCTGCTCGGGCTTGTCGGCCAGCGTCGTGAACGCGTGAACGTTCGCGATCAGGAAGTAGCAGTCGAACTCGTCCTGGAGCCGAACGCGGTTCTCCAGCGAGCCGACCCAGTGGCCCAGGTGCAGGCCCGTGTGCGTCGGCGTGTCGCCCGTCAGAATCCGCGGCTTGATGGCGTGGCGGTCGTGCTGAGGAGGTGAGGCGTGCATGGGGAGCAAGCGTAGGAGAAACCTCCACGCAACGTGCATCCGCCGCGAGGGCATCGTTTCCGCCCGCGCATCACTGCCCCGCCTGCTCGGTGCCGAACTCGACCGCGAGCCGGATCTGTCTCGCTGATTTCATCGCCGAGGTCGCCATCCGCACGTTCGCGTCGACCGAGGCCCGCTCCAGCGCCCAGAGCGCGCACGCAGCATCGGCCCCGAACTCCCCCAGTTGCCACGCCGCCAGCGCCCGCACGTCGATCGAATCATCCTCCAGCGCCCGCCCGAGCGCCCGCGCTGCCCGCTTCCGATGCACCGTTGTGCGCACCAGCCCCATCACCGCATCCCTCCGAACTTGCGCCTCCTCATCGCGCAGCAAAATCTCCGAGAGTGTTCCCACAACCCGCTCGTCATCACTAAATCGCTTGCTCACGACAAACACCGCCCACCCGCGCCGCTCCGCGCTCACCGAGTTCCGTGCACACGCCAGCAGCGGCCCAACCGCCTCATCTGTCAGGTCATCCGTTCCGGCCAAAGTCCGCAGCACGTCCACTCCCACCTTCGGATGGTCGATCAAGCCCACCGCCCGTGCGGCCCCCTCCGCCCTGAGCGCAAACAACGCCTGCCACCCTTCCCCGTGCCGATCCACCGCCCGGGCCACCTCATCGGCGTACGGCACGAACACAGCCGGCCGCTGCCTGATCATCACAAACGTTGGGCCCACCGTCCCAACGGGCCATCGTCCCATCGCCTCGATCACGCGCTGGGCGTCCGAGTTGCTCGGGCCATTCCCGCGCATCAACTCCCACACCACCAGCGACCGCGTCGTCTCGTCCGGGTTCTCAAGCCCCCTGCACAACCTCCGTGGCGTCACCGCCCAGTGATCGTCCAGCCACCCCGCCAGGTGCATCGCGTTCAGCAGCGGCGCGGGGCCTTCTCGCGAAATCCAAGTCGCTCGACCGGCCGCCGGTCTGCGGTAATACGCCGACGAGTCAAACCGCCGCAACATCCGATCCACCCGTACCCCCACCACCCGCCTCGTCACCGGGTCCAGACTTTCCGGGTCCGCCCGCTTCACGCGCCCGCCGATCTCCCCCAGCAGGTCCGCCTCCTCCGTGTCATACACCACCGCCGCCGCCGCGATCACCACCCCCGGCAGGCTTCCCAGCACACCCCGCTCCACCACCCGCGGCGTCATCGCAACCCCGAACGCCAGCGCCAGCGTCAGCACACCCAGCGCTGCGACGCCACGATACCGCCTCCTCCTCTGCAACTGCCGCTCTTCGCCGTGCGTCCGCCCGCACTCCGGGCACGTCAGCCCCGGCACACCGGTCATGTCGTACCAACACTTGCGGCAGCGGCGCTTACCCCTGGGCCGGTCGCGCAACAGGCCGCGATAGAGCAGCAGCAGCCCGAGCACGGCAAAGAGCGCGGCGAGGGCCCAGAACGCCCAGGTCACCGACAAGATCCAGTCGGAGGCGGTCTGTTGGCAGAGAGTCAACATGATGGGCGTGCAATGCTCATTCAAGGTCGATGTCCTGCGATCCTCCCTCCCTCTCCTGTGCTGGCTTCAATTCGCGCAACGCGTCGATCCGGGCCAGAACAGTCTTGGCGGAGTATCGAACCTGATCGTCCTCGTCGTTGATGAGGGTCTTCAACGCATCAATCGCATCAGCATCCGATGAAAACCGCTTGCCGATGAGTTCTACAGCCAGCCATCGCACCCGTCCGTAGTCGTCCACCAACGCGAACCTCACTTCACGCAGCAGCACGGACGGATCGACGCCCACCCGGCCGAGGCACCACAAGGCGGTGAATCGGGCTTCTCCGTCCGTGTCGTGCCGGCACAGGCGCGGAAGCAGATCGTGAACCACCTTTGAAGAGGAGAACAACTTCCCAAGAGCCAGAATCGCATAAGTGCGATGACCGGCGTGTGGATACGCCTCTGCAATGTCGGTCAACTCGGGCAGGAACCAGTCGCGGTGGTGTTCAGTCATCGCCAGCGCACGCAACGCGCGATGGCCGACGCGATCGTCTCTCGCCAGCCGAAGCAATTCGCAGGCGCCCTCCGCGTCGAACGCCAACAACCGTTCAAGCGGCAGTTGATCCATGAGTATCGACTGAGAGAACTCGCCGATGTGCGGATTGAAGTCGTCCGGTCCGTTGAGCGCGATCGACCTCGCGCGTTCCCGCTCCCAAGATTCCGATGAAGTCAGAAGCGGAATGACGGCGGCGGCAACGTCCGGACCGCCAATCCGCCGCGCGTCCAACCGCGTGAGAATGGCGTGCCGCGAGTCCTGATTCGGGTTGCGCAGTCCGAGCAAGATCGTGCGTGCGGGCCGGCCGCTCGGCGAGTCGAGCCGCACGGCCAAGTCCATGCAATCCAGATATCTATCGGGCCAGTAGTTCCCAACCGGGTTTTGCCAGCGTTTCAGATCTGAACTTGGGAAGGGCGACGAGTGCAGCAACGTACGCTCCACGTAGCGCCGAACCAGCCGACGCGACGCCCAGTCCAGCCCGTCGCTCGCGGGAAGCGCGGCGTCGACGCGAGTGCCGATCTCGGCCAACAGTCGGGCGTCCGGCGAGTCGAGCACCGTGAGGCCCAAGGCCAGCAACACCGTCGGGGCTCCACTCACTCCCACCATTTTCGCGTAGAACACACCCACTGCCAAGGGCAGCGTCATCGTCAAGACTGTCGCGCCGACGACCATCCGCACTTTCCCCCCGCCCCTGGGCCTCAGTTCCGCATCCGACCCGTGCATTCGCCCGCACTCTGGACACCTGAGCCCCGGCGTGCCTCCCATGTCGTATTGGCACGAGCGGCAGCACTTCTCCAACCGCCGCGCACGACTCCACGAAGACGAGGCCACGAGCCACACGCCGAACCCCAGTGCGGCTAACGGTGCAATCAACGCGACCCACTCCCACGATCCCAACATGCTGGCAAGCGTTGCAATCACGCTCATCGCTCCGGGTGCGCGCTAACCGCCCCCCGCGATCGTTACCGCCGCCGCCACCCCCAGGTTCACGCCGTTAAACCCCACGTGCATCAGGATCGGCACACCGATCCGCCCCGTCCGCTCATACGCGATCCCCAGCCCCACCGACAGCACCATCAGCCCCGGCAGAGCGTACCACGGCGTTGCGCCCACGTGAACCACCGTGAATACCACGCTCGTGATCAGAATCGCCCCCCAACGCGACCGAACCAGCCCGAGCACCCCCGATTGGACGCACCCGCGGTACAGAAGTTCCTCCACGATCGGCGCGGCCACCAGCGCGCTCAGCGTCACCACCCACGGCGCGGCCATCACCAGCGCCCCGCCGCCCTCAGCCACCCCGCCGCTCCACGCCTCCATCAGTGCCCGCAGCGTCTCGTGCGCAATCGGGTCGATCGGCGCGCCACCAATCCACACCGCCAACCTCGTCACCACCAGGTTCACCAAGACGCACACGGGAATCACCGCCGCCGTGCAGGCAGCGCTCACCGCCAGCGTCCGGACCCACGGCTTCCCAACCTTCAGCCCCGGATCGCCGTCCGCAACACTCAGCCCCTCCGCCCTGCGCCGAGCTCGCCATACCCACCGCAGCGCCAGCCACGCCCCCACCGCCGCCGCAAGGCCGATCGGATACATCACCGCCGCGATCAACGCCATCCGCTCGATCCCCGCGCTCGCAACTTCCCCCGCGGCGCCCGCCCCGCCCATCCGCGATTGAACCACCGACGCCGCGACTCCCGCCGCCACCACCTGCGTTGCGAACAGCCCCGCCGCCGCGATCAGAAAGTCCACGCCCGACAGTCCCGCCCGCACACCCGTCTCCGAACCCGGCGCCGTCCCAGACAACGCCTCCGGCATCGCCCGCAGACCGTGCCCCGTGCGCCCGACCCGCCCGAAACTCCCCGGCCGAACCACGTCCGCACGCCACAAGCACACAATCACCGCGCCCCCAACCACCGCAAGCCCGATCTGCACGTACGACTGAATCACCGCCAAGTGTTGCGCCCCCGCTCGCCTCCAGCGCAAACAACATCCTCACGCTCCCGTCGGTTGCGTGACGATCCGCCCCCGCCCCCCAACAATCGACCCGATGAACGGCGTGCTGGCCCAGATCGTCGAGCACAAGAAACGCGAGGTCGAGGAGCGCAAGGCACGCCTCCCCTTCGCCGAACTCGAAGCCCTCGTTGCGCAGGCCGAGCCGCCCCGCAACTTCTTCGCCGCCGTCACCAACCACGCCGACCCGCTCCACGTCTCCGTCATCGCCGAGATCAAGCGCCGGTCCCCCAGCGCCGGGCTCATCCGCCCCGAGTTCGAGGACGACGCCGACCCGACCGACCCCGCCTCCCCCGGCTTCGATCCCGCCCGCATCGCCCGCCTCTACCACGCCAACGGCGCCCGCGCCATCTCCTGCCTCACCGACGAGCACTTCTTCGGCGGCCGCCTCGCCTACATCGAGAAGATCAAAGAAGCCGTCCCCCTCCCCGTCCTCCGCAAGGACTTCATCCTCGAGCCCTGGCAACTCTGGGAAAGCCGCGCCGCCGGAGCCGACGCCGTCCTGCTCATCGCCGAGATCCTCACCATCGGTCAGATCGTCGACATGCTCATCCTCGCGCAGCAACTCGGACTCACCACGCTCCTCGAAGTCCACTCCATGGACAACCTCCTCCGCGTCCGGCCCCACGTCGGCTTCCCGCACCGTTCCTACGCGCTGCTCGGCATCAACAACCGCGATCTCGACACCCAGACCGTCGATCTCTCACACACCCTCAGACTCGTCGATCTCGTCGACGACCCCTCCATCCTCGTCAGCGAGTCCGGCATCCGCGAGTGGAGCGATCTCATGAAACTCCGCAAGCACAACGTCCGCATCGCCCTCATCGGCGAGAGTCTCATGCGCGAGCAGGACCCCGGCCGCGCACTCGCCAAGCTCCTCAACCGCGGCTACCGCGCGCCCGTCTGAGCGCCGCCGTCTGCCCGATCTCTCACTCGCGCGCCAGCAGCAGCGACTCATCCCCCAGCCGCCGCATCAGCTTCGCGATCAACGGCTCCTGCCGAGCCGCCGTCCCCTTCGCGCTGAACGCCAGCCGAAGCCCCACGTCCGCGAACCCCTCCTCCGCGTAGATGATCTGCTCGTCGTTCAGCTTCTGCGGCGTGTCCACCGCAACCTGCACCGGCGATATCGCCGATCCGCCCGCGATCCGGATCTTCTCCCCGAACCGGTTGTACAGCCTGATCGCCGCCGTCAAGTCGCCAATCGGCAACTCCTCGATCGCCACCGGATCGTCGAACACGAACTCCGCCACGTTCCCGATCAGGTGCGGCGGATCGCCGAACGGCGCATCCACCCGAGCGAAGTACAGCACCCCGTCGTCGCTCCCCGCGCCGGGCACCGGCTTGCCCTCCGGCAGCCGCTGCGGCTCCGCGAACACGCCGCCGACGTTCGGCCACTGAAAGCTCGTCCGCGTCTTCACGTCCGGCATGTCCCGCATCCGCTGCACGTGCGCCGTCTGCGCGTCGAACGTCCGGTCGCGCACGTTCCACGGCCCCGCGCTGCTCCGCCCCGCCACAAACGCCCGGTGCGCGGCCACCCACTCCTCACCCGAAGGCAGCCGGCAGTTCGCCAGCCGCGACAGGTACACCGCCCCCGCGAAACTGATCCGCTGGATCGGATGGTCAACGCTCGGCTCGCCCCCGCGCGCGTCCGAAATGTTCCAGTACGATCCCGTCGCCAGAAACTCCGGTGCATACGCCGGGTGCTTCTCGTCGATGTTGCTGTCGATGAACAGCCACCCGCGCCCCGGTGACAGCCTCTTCCCCGTCGGCGTCTCCTCCAGCCGCCACACGCGCGGCCCGCTCCACACACGCCCCTCAGGCTGCGGCGCAGGAAACCGGTCCGGCACGCTCCCGCGCGTCGGCTCACCCGCCAACAGCGCTGCCGCCACGCCAAGCGACACCTCGTACCGCGTCATGTAGAACGCCTCGGTACCCAGCGTGTCGTCCGCCTCCACCCGATCAAACTCGATCGCCAGCGCGGGCCCCGCCCCCGACCGCCTGAACGTCAGCCGTCCCGTCTCCGGGTCCTCAGTCGCGCTCCACCCGGCCAGCTTCGCCGGCCCCAGCGTCTTCGGATCGATCAACTCCACCTTCGGCGGCTCCCAGTCCGCAACCTCCCTCACCTGCGCCAACGCGCGCGACGCGCGCTCATCCGCGCTCAGCCCCGCGGCCTCCAGCCTCGACAGAATCCCCTTCGCCTCCTCCGCCGCCTGCGCATCGCTCAGCCGACGCCCGCCCAACTCCCGCCGCGACGACAGCACCACCGCGTTGAACCGCACCCGCGGCGACAGGTCCTCCTCACGAACGCTCATCTCCCCCAAACGTCCGAGCACGCGCTCCAGGTCCGCCGCCGTCCCCAGTCCCTCGCACAGCCCGCTCACCATCGCCGCCGTCTGCCGATCGATCAACTGCGAACGCAGACGCGCTCCCCGCTCCGCATCCTCAACCGCCTCCACCGCCGAGAGCGCTGTCGCACGCGCGGCAATCAGCGTGTCCACGTCCTCCACCCTCCCCGGCCAGCGCCCCGTCATGCTCCCCAGCCGTCGCCACGCGCCCAGCGTCAGTTCCGGCCCGCCCGCAGCGCCGTTCGCCGCCCCCGCCCCGCTCGCCCGAATCGTCTCCAGCAGCGCCCGCGCATCGTCCGTCCCCTCGATCTCCCGCAGCCGATCCACCCGCTCCGCCAGCGTCACCACCCCCGGCCCCGCCGCACCCAACGTCTCCGCCCCCGCGCGCAGCGACTCCGCCGTCCGCGCAAGCGTCACCGACGAATCACCCGGCATCGCCTCCGCCGTCCCATACCCCGCGCGCAGCGCCCGCTCCAGCGCGCTCGCACGCTCCGCCAGTCCGCGCGCACCCTCCAGCCACTCCCGATACGCCCCGCCCGCACGCTCCGCGCGTTCCGTCAACACCCCGATCGCCCCCTCCTCAACGCCCGCCGCGCCGTCCACCGAGAACTCCGACACCACCCCCGCCAACACCACCTCGCGCCGCTTCTTCGATTCCTCCACCAGCGCCCCCGCCCACGCCGCGCCCGCCGGCAGCGCTGCCGACTCGAACGCCCCCGGCACCGCCCCGTCCACGCGCCGCAACCCGTCGCGCAGCACGCTCGCCGCGGCCTCCAGCGCCGGGAACCGCTCATCCGCCATCGACGAGATCAGCGCATCCCGCCCGCGCTGCCACGCCCCATCGATCGCCCCCGACGCCGTGATCGAGCCCTCCGCGCGCAGCCGACCGCGCAGTTCCTCCGCCGCAGTTGCGATCGCCGCGCGCCGAGCCTCCCGATGCTGCTCCACCTCGCTCAGGAACCCCGTCAGCGATCCGTCCAGCCGGCCCGTTTCCCCCTCGATCCGCGCCTGGTTCCGCCGGTTCCACACCACCGTCCTCGCGCCGATCGTCTCCGCGTCCCGCCGCAGCGCCTCCAGCCGCGTCCGGTCATACGTCTCCGCGCCCACCGCCAGCGGCTCGCGCGAAATCTCCTCCACCACCGCGTCGATCGCCGCCAGCCGCGCCGGCGAAACCCACGTCCGCCGCGGGTCCAGCATCGGGTCCAGACTCGGGTGCTGCCCGCACAGCGCCATGAACGACCGCAGCAACTCCCCGTCCGTCGCCGTCCGCGACGCCATCTGCGCATACTCCGCGCTCTCGCGCAGCGAGTCCGTGTCCGTCGCCGGCCACCGTTCCCGCGCAAACGTCGCAAGGTCCCGCGCCAGCGCCTCCACCTGCGCCACCTGCTCGTTTAACGACCGCAAATCCGCCGGCCGGCCCACCCCCGTCCCCCCCGCGCCTCGAACCATCCCCGCAGCCGCCTCCGCGAACCGCGCCACCACCGGGTCGTCGCACTCCGCGATCGTCTCCTTCAGCTCCTTGATCGCGCGCCACCGCGCCCGGATCTGGTCCACCGTCGGCTTCACCGCCACCACAGCGTCCAGGTCACCCGCCACGTCGTCGCTCAGCGACGCCCCCTGCCCGCCCTGCCCGAACCGCGCGCACAACTCGTCCAGGTACGAACCCGCCCGCGTCCACCCAAGCCCGTTGAACTCCCCCGCCGCCTCGCGCAACACGTCCGGACCCTTCCAGTTCGCCAACCCATCCCGAACCGCCGACATGATCTCCAGCAGCCGCTCCGTCCGCTCGATGCTGCTGTCGTGCTTCGCACGCTCCGGCGGCTGTTGCGCAAGCAACCCCAGGTCACGATCAAGGCTCGCCCCCGCGATCGACCACGGGTCCGACCGCGCATCAGGGTCCAGCCCCGCCGCGCGCACGCGCTCGTTGTCCAGCGCCCCGATCAGCGCCTGCAACTCCGAGTCCAACCGATACAAGTCGCGCCGAGACCCGATCCTCGTCGGCCGCGCCCCCGGCCCGTCACCAAGGCTCGCCGTCGCCGCCTGAATCACCCCGTCCGACGGCCGCTCCTCCAGCCTCCGCAGAAAGTACGCAAACCACGCCCGATACTGCTCGCACAACTCCGTCCAGCGCTGCGGCGCTTCCGGGTCGATGTTCCACCGCTGCACGATGTTCCCCGCCGCGCGATCAAGGTGAACCTTGTACGCGTACCCGCCCGCGCTCAGCGCCAGCAGCAACGCCGCGGCAGCGCCGATCATCACCCCGCGCCGTCGACGCGACGCGCGACCCAGCCGCTCCACCAGCTTCGGCAGATCATCGATCCCCACCCCCGCCACGCGCCCGCCCTCAACCTGCGCTCCGGGGTCCAGCACCGACTCGACAAACTTCCGCCACGCCGCCCCCGAAGGACCCAGCGCGGCCCACCGCTTCGCCGCGCTCGACGCCCACCCGCCGTGGTGCGGACGACCCACCGCCATCAGGTGCACGATCTCCGCAAACCCGCGAACGTCCTTGCTCTCGTCCTCCGGCCCCTTGAACTCCAGCGCCGGGTCGCACAGCACCACCGTTGCGCTCGCCAGGCTCCCGCTCTCCGCCTCGCCCGTTGCGCCCGTCCCCTTCGCCGCGCCGCTCGACCCGCCCTCCACCGCCGCACCACCCGCAGCCACCCCAGCCTTGCCGCCCGACGAGCCGCTCCCGCCGCTCCCCGCGCCCGCACCCTTCATCAACAGCACGTTCGACGCCGTCAGCGCCCCGTGCCCGCGCCCCGTTGTCTTCTTGATCGCCGCCAGCGCGCCCGCCAGCCGACCCGCCACCGCCTGCAGCGTCGATCGATCAAACTCCGCACCCATCCCCGCCACCCGCCCGATCGACCCCAGCCCGGCAAGGTCCATCACCGCGTACGCCCCCGCACCCGCCGCCTCTCCCGCCTCCACTTCACCCACCGCCGTCCCGTCACACCGCCCCGTCTCGTGCACCGCCGCGATGTACCCGCTCAACTCCGCCGTCGCGTGCCACGACCGCTGCAACTCCGCCCGCGCCAGAAACCGCTCCGCCGCACGCTCCGCCCCAACCCGACCAACCACGTCCACCGCCGGCCGGCACGCCCGCACCGCAAACGCTTCGCGGGCCTCACCACCACCTCCCCCCGGACGCGTCGCCGCAAACACCGACACCACTGCCCCGCGATGCACCTCGCGCACGGCCCGATACCCGCCAAACCGTCCGTCTCCAGCCTCCGTCATGGCCGGAGTCTACGACACCCTTCCATCCCCCGCATCCAGACCATCACCACCCAGAACCCAGGGACCGCAGATCCTGGGTTCCTGCATGATGTGCCACCGACCGCGCTCTGGCGGTCGGTGCTCTCCTCCACTCTGCCCCTCTTGCCGCTCCGCCGCTCTCTTGATCCCTCGTTCCATCCTTCCCTCGATCCCTTCCTCAGTAGGGGGTTGCAGGGGGCGGCACGCCACCTGCACAAGCATCAACACCATCGAGCATCACCCCCACATCGCGTAACGCGCCCCTTCCACCACAACCCAGAACCCAGGGACCGCAGCCCCTGGGTCCCGTTCTGCCCGCTCACACCCCTCTCCACCCATCACCCACCGCTTCCTTCTTCATGAGGGGGTTGGCGGGAAACTTGCCCCCCGCACAGGTGACCCGATCGTTTAGCGTCCTGCCGTTCGGGCACCCCCCGCACAGCACACCGACGGTGGCTTGCACCGACGTTCGATCTGTGTGTCCTGCCTGTTGATCGAGTGGTTGCCGTGGCTTCGAGTGACTCTACCCCCAGTTGAAAGCAGATCTGGCACGATGCTTGCAGCGACTTCTTGGGGCGCCCCGAACGCTTGTTTCAAGATTGCTTTTTGGCCACAAATCGGTTTTTGGGAGTCCTACTTCGGCGGGTACGATGACTCGTTGAACCGAACACTCTCGGCGTGACTTTGCTCTGGTAACTGGTAGACTCGGAGCCTCCGTGGACATTCGGATTCTGCCCAACCGTTCGGCGATCTTGGCCGCGATTGCGCTCATGCCGGTGCCGGCGCGCGAGGCTGCGGAGTTACTCGCCCATCGAATCGGTCAATCTCCGATGCTCCTGACTGATCGGGAGCGGCTCGAAGTGGAGTGGCTCCAAGCCTGCGCAATCTCGTTCGCTCGCGCGGGCACGAACCCCGTGGCGGACAAAGCGGCATTCCAAGCGTTCATGGACAATCACGGCGCGGGAGTCCTGAATGTCGCATTCTCGATCATTCATGTGACGGCGCGCGACTCGAAGCGTCAGAAGTGGCTCGGGTGGTTGGGGAAGGCCGCGGCGGTGGGCGCCGGCGCCGCCATCGCCGCGTTCTTCGGCTAGTCCTCGCGCTTGCACCACTCGAAGTAGCGGTGGGATATTGCGTCCACGTGCGCTGCGGGGAACTGGGACTTGAGTTTGCCGCCGACGTGCTCCACCACTTCGGCCACCGTCTCGCACTCCTCCCGTAGTTCGCCCTTAGACACCCATCGCTCTACTGCTTCGTCCAGGGCGTTCCAGATTGCTCCAGCGGCCTCGTGACCGGGCAGCATCTTGGATTCTGCGATCAGCCCAAGCGCTCGGGAAGGCTCCAGTTCCCACGAGTGCTTGCACCGTTCGCACACAAGGAACCTCTTGCTGTTGAGATTCGCCAGTGGGACCAGAAACATGAGCCGGACTTGGTAGGACTGTTCGTAAACACTGAACGGCGCAGGTTCGTGGCAGAACTCGCATCCATCTATTCCGACTTCGGCCAGTTTCTTGACGCTCGGTCCCCACTGGATGGGCATAGGTGTTTCTCCGCGTGGTCTTTCGCAGTCTATCTGCAATGGCCCATCCGCTAGACGTCCCGCGACTTTGGCTTCGCGTCAGTGATCGACGCCGCGATTGCAGCTCGGAGTTTCTCCGTGGTGATGCCCACTTCGTCAGCGACTTGCTGGAGGTGGAACTCGTAACCAAGGCCCACCGCGCCGGTGAGGGCAACCGCGTCGTTGACCGGGCAGTTCTCGCCAACGTCGCGTTGGCAAGCGAACGTCGTCTTCGGCTTACCATCTTGTTCGTGCCCGACAACGGCGGAAGACAGGATCAAGCATGGGCGGAACTTCGCCGCGAAGTCTCTCGCGGTTTGCTCGAACTCGGAGGGAGTGGGCTTGGGCGTGGTGGGCATGTCGGGCACGCCAGCGATTCGCTTGAAGTTCGTGAGTTTCTGCGCCATCGCTTCCGTCACCTCCCATTGGAGGCGCTGCGCTTCGTCTTCGTCAATCGTTACCTTGTTGATGACGGCGCAGATCATCTGTACCGCTATCGTCGGCAGCGCGTCCGCGTTGTCTGCGAGAAATTTGTGCATGTCCTCGCCGACTTCGACTCTCGTTCCTTGACTCCGAGTAAGATCGGATATGAAGACAAGCGTTCCGGATGGAATGTCGTTCATGGTGTGAACCGAGTATACAGCCGAGCGGGAGCGTGGCACTGACCGTCTTCGTGTGACACTGACCTCGCCGTTTCGGCGAGGTCAGTGCTCTGCCCTCGATCCCCCAATCTTGCCTTGAGGCCTTGACGCCTCGATGCCTCCCTACCTCATCGCGCCCGCCACCTTTCTCAACGCCCCCTCGATCGTCCTGAAGTGCTCCTCCGTCAGCGCCTGATGCATCGGCAGCGCAAACACACACTGCGCCAGGTTCGCCGCCACCGCCGGGTGCCCCTGCTCGGCCGCGTACGCCGCGAACGCCGGCTGCTGCGTCAGGCTCCGCGGGTAGTGCGTCGCCGTCGGCACGCCCTCAGCCCCCAGCGCCTTGCAGAACTCGTCCCGCGTGCACCCAAACTTCTTCAGATCCATCTTCACAACGTACAGGTGATACACCGCCGTCGCGCCCGCCGTCGTCGTCGGCGCGATCAGCCCGTCGATCCCCGACACGATCGAATCCAGCCGGGCCGCGGCCTCGCGCCGCTTGTCCGTCTCGGCCTCCAGCCGATCCAGCCGCGCGCACCCGATCGCCGCGGTGATGTCGTTCATCCGGTAGTTGTAACCAACCTGCTCGTGCAGATACTTGTCCGTCTCGCCGTGCGACCGCAGCAGTCTGATCTGCCGGGCCAGCGCATCGTCGTTGCAGGTGATCATCCCACCCTCACCCGTCCCCAGGTTCTTCGTCGCGTAGAACGAGTACGTCACCGCGTCGCCGAAGGCGCCGATCCCCTTTCCCTTGTACGTGGCCAGGTGCGCCTGCGCGGCGTCGTAGATCACCCGAAGCCCCTTGCGCTTCGCAAGGTCCTGCACCGCCTCGATGTCCACCGGGCAGCCGTACAGGTGCGTCGCGGCGATCGCCGTCGTCTTCGGCGTCAGCCGGCGCTCGGCGTCCGCCACGTTGATCTGCATCGTGTCCTCGAGCGAATCGACAAACACCGGCCGCGCGCCCCGCGCCACCACCATGCTCACCGTCGCGATGTAACTCCACGCCGGCACCAGCACGTCGTCGCCGCGCTCCGTCAGCGGCTCGTACGCCAGTTGCAACGCGCACGTCCCGTTCGCGCACGTCATCGCGTGCTTCGCCCCGCTGATCTGCGCCATCCGCTGCTCGAGTTCCTCGCACTTCTTCGCCGCTCGCAGCATCCCGCTCTTCAGCACCGTGGTCGCCGCCTCGATCTCCGGCGCTTGCATCGCCGTCGACATGAAAGGCACCGGCGCTTTGCTCACCGGTTCGCCTCCGTTCACCGCAAGCGCTCCCGCGCTCCCTCCCCCGCAGCCGCCCTGCGAACCGCAGCCGCAGGCCTTATTCGAGGCGGGCGAAGCCGAAACGTCGGAAGTGCTTGGGGTGGTGGGGGGGGCCGATGCGGGCATCGAGGAAATCTCCCGCCCGAACCGCGCTGAGCAAACCAATGGCCGGGCGGTCCGAGCCGTGCGAATGTGGAGCACAACGTTAGGCGATGCGCCCGTCCCGCACGCACACGCTCCCGCCGCTCTACGCCGCCCGCGCGCTCCGCTTCCCGCGCGCGCGCTCCCCGGCGCTCTCGCCCGGCACAATCGCCCCGATCCGCCCGTCAACGCGCGCCAGCAACTCCGACAATCGACGCGCCGAGAGCGCCATGTCCTCAGCGTGCTTCGTCGCGTCCGCCATGCACCGCTCCAGCAACGCCGAGCGTCCCTCACTCCGATCCACAACTTCCGTCAGCCGCGCCTCCGCTTCCTCCGCGGCGAGCGACGCCTCGCGCGCCCGACCCGAAACGCTCTGCAGAGTCGTCAGCACTTCCTCCGCGTGCCGCACGACCTCCGCGAGCGAGCCCGGCCGCGCGCTCTTCCGCCAGTCGATCCCCTCCTCCGCGCCCACCAGCGACGCCGCGCGCTCGCCGAGCTCGCGAAGCCCGTGCGCGCCCGCCTCCGCGATCCGCTGCGCGCGCCGCTCCATCTCCGCCAGTTCTTCACGCGCGGAATCCAACAGCACCGCCGTCCGCGCCTGCGCCTGCGCCGAGCGTCGATCGATCTCCGCCCCGGCGCGCTGCCACGCCGCCGCGGAGTTCGCTTCCGCCTCCGCCGCGCGCGCAGCGGCCGTCGTTGACTTCTCGCGCAGCCGCTCCGCCGCCTGCTCGATCTCCAAAATCCCCTGCGCTTCCACCGCGTCCACGCGCCGGCTCAGCGCTTCTTCCACGCGTGCCACGCGCGCTTCGGTCCGCGCGTTCAGTTCCGAAATCACTTCCTCGAACTTGCGCTTGTGCCGGTCCAATCGCCGATCGAAGTCCGCTGCGAGCGCATCGCGCAGCGACCCGATCCGGCCGAGCACGTCCTCGAGCACGCCGATCGCCTCCGACGCTCGATCCAAAGTCCCGAGCGCCCCGGCGAGCCCGCCGACCTCGCGCTTCGCCGCGGCCGTCACCGAAACCGCCTCGTCGAGCGTCCTTCTCAAAACCAGCAGCCGCGCCCCGGCCTCTTCGACCAGGTTCGCCAGTTCCGACCGCTCAGGAATCGCCCCGGCCGATTCCGGAATCTCGATCCGCTCGGCCGGCTGGGCGGGTGTCGGTTTCAGACGGACAACTCGGACTCCCGCCTCCCTTTTCTCTCCCCGAGATGGGTGTTCGAGAACGACCGGCCGACGAGTTTTCAGAAGCGGATGCGGGCGGTCCATTTTTTTGCTCCTGTCCGGCTTCGAGTCGGAGTTTTCCACAAGGCGCACCTTTTGAAGAGGGGGTGTTCCACGTGGAACACCCCTCCCTCCCCCCCCTCCCGCGTTTTTTGGCTCGGGAAGCGGGGTGGGGTGTCGGAAGAGGTTGTCGGATCGGCGGGAAAGGTGCGCGGATTGAGTGGAAGGTGCGGGGTGGGGTGGAATGACACCTATTTAGGGGAGTCGTCGGCGCAATTGTGGCCGGTTCGGGAGTCGGGGAGTCGTTGCACGGCGGGGGAATCAGGAGTTACAGCGCGAAAGTCCGCTCCGCGTGCGGAACCGAACCGATGCATGGGCGAACCATGAAGAGCGCGGCGCCGCATAGACTGGGAGACACGCGTTTGGGGGGGGCGAGGAGCGCGGGGACCCGGCCGGGAAGCGGCGGGCGAAGCGGGTCGCTTCACGAGTTGACAGAAAGAGGTTTGCGATGAACTGGTCACGAAGATGGACCGGCGGTTGGCCCGTGCTGATGCTGTCGCGGCGGATGAGGGCGGGCGTGGCCGCGCTGGCGGTGCTGTCGGCGCCGGGGGCGGTGTGGTCGGTGGACGGACCGCAGGAGCGGGCGGGCAGCGCTGCGCGCGCGGGCGGGGGGACGTGGGAGGAGCAGGTGCAGTCGTTCGGGGGGTCGGCGGCGCAGATCCTGCCGTGCCGGGACGTGGTGATGAAGTTCGCGTTCCCGACGGAGGTGGCGGAGGTTCGGGTGCGCGGCGGGGAGCGGGTGAAGCAGGGGGACCTCTTGGTGCGCGCGCGGGACGCGGACATCGTGGCCGCGCTGGAGCAGCAGCGGCTGGTGGCTGGGTCGGATCTGGAGATTCAGGGCGCCACGGTGCAGCACGAGTTGGCGAACTTCCGGTTCGATCAGTTGAAGATCGGCAAGGTGTTCACGCCGGAGGACTTCGAGCGCGCGAAGGCGGACGCGGCGACGACGCGCGTGCAGTTGGCGCAGGCCCGGCTGAACTTGGAGACGCAGCAGAGCCGGTTGAAGCAGTTGGAGGGTCAGTTCGAGCGGTACCGGCTGGAAGCGCCGTTCGACGGGATCATCGATCAGGTGCTGGTGGACGTGGGTCGCGGCGTGGGTGAGAACACGGACGTGCTGCGGCTGGTGAACACGGAGCAGTTGTGGCTGGACGCGTTTCCGCCGACGGATGAGACGCTGAGGCTGAACCTTGCGCAGGGCTCGCCGGCGTGGGTGCTGGTGAACGTGCCGGGGAAGTCGGTGATGCTGAAGGGGCGCGTGCTGCACGTGTCGCCTGCGGCGGACTACGTGGGCCAGACCCGGCGGGTGCGCGTGGAGATCGACAATCCGCGCGAGTGGCCGGCGGGTTTGCAGGGTGCGGTGCGGTTTACGCAGCCGAGCCAGGAGTGGATGGAGCACATGATCGAGTCGCGTCCCGGCGCGGGCGCGGGGTCAGCGCCGATGCAGACGAGTGAACTCGATGGTGATGGTGAGGGTGATGGGGAGCGGACGGCCTCGGCGGCGACGACGATCGACCGGACGGTGGGAGCGAGCGAGCGATGATCGACATTTCCAACATCAAGTCGCCGGGGTGGCAGCGGGTGGTGACGGAGTTGAACCAGCCCGCGCCGGACGACCGGGCGTACCTGGAGCGGCTGGTGCGCGTGCTTGCGCAGGTGAGCGGCGCGCGGCAGGCGGTCTTGTTCAGCCCGAACCGGACGGACGGTGAGGAGGTTGAGCCGCAGGTGGAGATGGTGTGGCCGCCTGCGTCGGGAGCGGAGGCGGTGACGGGGGGTGGCGGGCAGGTTCGTCCGAGCAAGTCGGCGGCGATCGAGCAGGAGACCGAAGCGCGGAGCGCTGCGCGGGCGGCATTCACGTCGGGGCAGGCGCGTGCGTTCGGGTTGGACAAGCAAGAGTCGTATTACGATGCGGGTCCGCAGCAGGGGTTTCTGCTCGCGGTGCCGCTTGTGCAGGCGGTGGGGGTGCCGAACGCGAAGGGCGAGCAGGCGTTCGCGATCCAGGGGGTGGTGACGCTGCTGATCGAGCCGCGGGCGAAGGACGCGGTGCGTTCGACCTTGGCGATGGCGGAGGTACTGGCGGGGTATCTGTCGGGGCACACGGCGCGGTCGGCGCTGCAGCGGACGCAGTCGGCGTCGATGGCGCTGGACCTTGCGACGCGGCTGATCGCGTCGATCAACACGTCGACGAACTTCAAGGGCGCCGCGATCCAGATCGTGAACGACCTGGCGAAGCAGTTTGCGCTGGACCGCGTGTCGCTGGGCTGGGTGCGGTCGGACAAGGTGCGTGTGGAGTCGATCAGCGACGTGGAGCACTTCGACCGTCGGATGGTGACGGTGCAGAAGTTGCAGGCGGCGATGGACGAGTGCCTGGACCAGGAGCAGGCGATCGTGTATCCGCAGCCGCCGGCGGAAGGGCCCGGGGGCGACGTGCTGCTGAGCCAGTCGATCGTTCACTCGCACCGGGAACTGGCGGCGGGGAACGCGTCGGCGAAGGTGTGCTCGATCCCGCTGCGCACCGACGAGGACG
Source organism: Phycisphaeraceae bacterium (assembly GCA_019636535.1). Lineage (GTDB taxonomy): Bacteria > Planctomycetota > Phycisphaerae > Phycisphaerales > UBA1924 > JAHBK01. The sequence continues at coordinate 203,161 of JAHBXK010000002.1, forward strand.
TGGTGGGTGTGGTGACGCTGGAGGTTGCTGGGGAGACGAAGCCGGACGTTGCGTGGATCGAGATGATCCAGGCGGCGATGGACCTGATCGCGCCGGTGCTTCGGATCCGCAAGAGCGACGACCGGATCCTGCCTCTGCGCGCGTACGACGACGGCGTGAAGGCGGCGGGGTGGCTGGTGGGGACGAAGCACACGGTTTGGAAACTGGCGGGTGTGGCGGTGATCGCGCTTGCGGCGTTCGTGGCGCTGTACCAGACGACGTACCGGCCTGGCGCGGACGCGACGATCGAGCCGCGCGTGCGTCGGGTGGTGAGCGTTCCGTTCGATGCGCAGATCCGGCGGCTGGGGCCTGGGATCGAGCCGGGGCGGGACGTGGCGGAGGGAGACCTGCTGGTGGAGTTGGACACGGAGGAACTGCGGCTGGGGCTCGCGGACGCGAACGCGAAGATCTTGCAGGCGCGGACGCAGATCGCCGCGGCGCAGCGCGAGCAGGACCAGGGGAAGGTGAAGCAGGCCGAAGCGCAGTTGGAGCGGGCGATCGCGGAGGCGGCGCTGTACGACTACCGGATCAAGCGGTCGCGGATCACGGCGCCGATTTCGGGTCGGATCATCGCGGGGGACTTGAAGGACAAGATCGGCGCCAGCGTGAAACTGGGCGAGACGCTGATGCAGATCGCGGCGCTGGACGACCTGATCGTGACGGCGCGGGTGGAGGAGTCGGACATCCGGTTCGTGCGAGCGGCGTTCGAGCGCGCGGCGGGAGAGGGGGAGCGCGCGGCGGGCTCGATCGCGACGAAGGCGAGCCCGGCTCGGCCGCTGGCGTTCACGGTGGAGCGGATCGTGCCGTTGGCGCAGGCGGGTGAGGGGAAGAACACGTTCGAGGTTCGCGCGCGGCTGGACGACACGCCGGAGAACCGTGAGCGGCTGCGGGACTACACGCTGGTGGTGGGGATGGAGGGCGTGGCGAAGTTCGACACGGAGCGGATGAGCCTGCTGGAGATCGGGACGCGGAAGATCATCGACACGGTGCGTCTGTGGCTCTGGTGAGCGAGTAAGGAAGAACGAAGCGTCCGGCGGGAAAGCCGGCGGTGAGAAGTCATGCCTCCGAACGAACGACCGACATTCAGCCCGTTCTGGCATCGCGTGCGGGCGATGCGTCCGAAACTGCGTCCGCACGTGCAGATCACGCGGCAGCGGTATCGCGGCAAGCGCTGGCACGTGGTGCACGACCCGACGAGCAACCAGTTCTACCGGCTGAACCCGGTGGCGCACGACTTTGTGGGGACGCTGGACGGCTCGCGGACGATCGACGAGGCGTGGAAGGTCTCGCTGAGCAAGTTCGGGGACTCGGCGCCGACGCAGAACGAGGTGATCCAGCTCATCGGGCAGTTGTACAGCTCGAACCTGCTGAGCGTGGACACGACGCCGGAGACGGAGCAGTTGCTGCGTCGCGGGCGTGAGCGCGTGAAGAAGAAGGCGGCGGCGCAGGCGATCGGGATCATGTACTTCAAGATCCGGATGATCAATCCGGATCGGATCCTGACGGCGGTGGAGCCGTTTTTCCGGCCGGTGATCAACGTGTGGGCGTTCGCGCTGTGGTGCGTGTTCCTGTTCGCGGCGCTGGCGGCGCTGACGCGCGCGGGGGCGTGGCCGACGCTGGTGGGGGGGTTCCAGGACTACATCGCGCCGAGCAACTGGCACTGGATCGCGGTGACGTTCGTGGTGATCAAGTTGTGGCACGAACTTGGCCACGGGGTGATCTGCAAGCGGTATGGGGGGCAGGTTCCCGAGATGGGGATGATGCTGCTGGTGCTGATCCCGTCGCCGTACGTGGACGCGTCGGCGTGCTGGGCGTTCGCGAGCAAGTGGAAGCGGATCGCGGTGGGCGCGGGCGGGATGATCTTCGAGCTGTTCGCGGCGGCGGTGGCGGCGTTCGTGTGGTTGAGCGCTGACCAGGGGAGCCTGACGAAGCAACTGGCGTACAACGTGATGTTCACGGCGAGCGTGGCGACGGTGCTGTTCAACGCCAACCCGCTGATGCGGTTCGACGGGTACTACATCCTGTCGGACCTCTTGGAAGTGCCGAACCTTGCGCAGCGCTCGAACAAGATGCTGCAGGCGCTGTGCCAGAAGTATCTGTACCGGCTGCGGAACGTGACGTTCCCGAGCACGCTGGCGGGTGAATCGACGATCCTGGTGGTGTACGGCGTGCTGGCGATGATGTACAGGATCTTCCTGTTCTTCACGATCACGCTGTACGTGCTGGGGGTGGCGTTTGCGATCGGTCTGTTGCTGGCGATCTGGACGGCGTCGGCGTGGTTCATCATTCCGACGGGCAAGTTCGTGCACTGGCTGGCGACGAGTTCGCAGCACGGGGAGCACCGGCAGCGTTCGATCGGGATCTCGCTGGCGATGATCGCGGGCGTGCTGATCCTGGTGGGGTGGGTGCCGATGCCGGACCGTCGGCGCGGCGTGGGGGTGGTGGAGTCGCTGGCGCGCGCGGGGTTGTTTACGACGAGCGAAGGTTTCGTGGAAGAAGCGCACAAGCGGATCGGCGATCGCGTGGAGGCGGGGGAGGCGATCCTGACGCTGTCGAACCCGGACCTTGTGGCGCAACGGGACGCGGTGGAGTCGCAGATCCGCGAGAACCGGGTGATCGAGCGGCTGGCGCTGACGCAGGGTGAGCCGGGCGGTGCGGAGATCGCGCGGGAACGGATCAGGGTGCTTCGCGAGCAGATGGAGGAACTGAACCGTCGGATCGACGGGCTGGTGGTTCGGGCGCCGCAGTCGGGGGTGATCGTGACGAGCAACCCGGAGTTGCTGCTTGGCGCCTTCATCAAGCGCGGCGACCCGGTGTGCGAGATCGTGGACACGGAGTCGGTGCGGGTGGCGGCGATTCTGGATCAGCGGCAGGCGGGTTGGCTGGCGGGTTTGGAGCCGGACTCGTACAAGGTGGAGATGCGTGCGGTCTCGGATGCGCACAAGTTGCTGGTGGGCGGGCGGGTGTCGACGCCGGGGGCGGGGCAGCGGATCCTGCCTGGGCCGGCGCTGGGGTTTGAGGGTGGCGGGACGATCGAGACGGAGCGCGACGACCGGAGCGGGCGGATCGCCAAGCGGCCGGTGTTCACGGTATATGTGGAGCCGAAGTCGCCGGAGGCGCTCTTGGCGAGCACGCTGCCGGGTGCGCGGGTGCATGTTCGGTTTACGCTGGAGGATCGGCCGTGGCTTGCGCAGTGGTGGGAGCGGCTGGAGCGCGAGTTGCAGGGGCGGGTGAAGTTGTGAGTTGAGGGCGCGGGGGCGTTGGGGGGAGTGGGGTGTGAGGAGCGTTCAGGCGGTCGCATGTCGCAGGCGATGACCCAGTACAACGCGCTGTTCGAGTCGGTGCGGAGCCGGCGTCGGCGGCCGGAGAACCCGAAGGGGCTGGACCTTTTTGCCGCGCACGCGGCGATGAAGGTTCGGAACCGTCGGGTGACGCTGTCGTGGCTTCGTCGGCAGGCGGAGCAGACGGATGCGCTGGCGAAGGAGATGCGGGCGACTTCGGATGCGGCGCTGGATGAGTTGGTGGAGCGTTGCCGGGAGCGGTTTGTTCGCGGCGCGCCGGGGCTGGAGTGGGAGCGGCGTTCGCTGGCGGTGGTTCGGGAGGTTGCGCGTCGGGTGACGGGGGAAGAGGCGTACGTGGTTCAGTTGATGGGGGCGCTGGCGCTGTACCACAACCGGATCATCGAGATGGTGACGGGGGAGGGGAAGACGCTGACGGGCTCGATCGTGGCGCCGATGCTGGCGTGGCGGCACAAGCATGTTCACATCTTTACGGTGAATGACTACCTTGCGTCGCGCGACGCGGAGAGCCGGCGTGCGATCTATCGGCGGTGCATGTGCGACGTTGGGGCGGTGGTTCAGGAGATGGACGAGTCGTCGCGGTACGGGGTGTACGCGAAGCCGATCGTGTACGGGACGCCGAAGCAGATCACGGCGGACTATCTGCGGGATCAGATCAGGCTGGGGCAGTTGAACAGCGCGTGGGCGGGGCGGAGGCTGATCGCGAGATCGGCGGGTGGCGCAACGCCGCACGCGGCGAGCGGGCCGATGGTGCCGGGGCTGCACGCGGCGCTGGTGGACGAGGCGGACGCGGTGCTGATCGACGAGGGGGTTGTGCCGCTGATCATCGCGCGGGCGCGGCAAGAGGACGAGATGTCGCGGATCTATGGCGATGCGGCGCGGCTGGCGGAGCGGCTGGACGCGGACGCGGACTTCAAGATCGAGGCGGCGAACCGGCGGGCGGAGTTGACGCGGCGCGGCCGGCACCGGCTCGGCGCGATGTTCGCGGAGCTGGAGGAGCCGATCTGGCGGGCGGCTCGGCGCGCGGAGGAACTGGTCCGGCAGGCGCTGGTTGCGCGGCACTGCTATCTGCGCGGGCATCAGTACGAGATCGTGGACGGGCGGGTGGTGATCGTGGACGAGTACACGGGGCGGTTTTTGCCGGATCGATCGTGGGAGCACGGGCTGCACCAGGCGGTTGAGGCGAAGGAAGGGCTGGACGTGACGGCGGACCGCGAGACGCTGGCGCGGATCAGTTTCCAGCGGTTTTTCAGGATGTACCCGGTGCTGTGCGGGATGACGGGGACGGCGGCGGACGCGGCGCTGGAGATGGAGCGTGTGTATCAGCGGCCGGTGACGGTGATTCCGACGAACCGGCCGGTGATCCGTGAGCGGTGGGGCGTGCGGGTGTTTTCGGGGCAGCAGGCGAAGTGGGACGCGATTGTCGATTCGATCGAGAAGATCCACGGGCAGGGGCGGCCGATCCTGGTGGGGACGCGGTCGATCGAGGCGAGCGTGTTTCTGGCGGGTCGGCTGAGCGGGCGGGGGCTGGCGCACCGGGTGTTGAACGCGAGCTTTGACAAGGACGAGGCGGAGATCGTGTCGAGCGCGGGCCGGCACGGGATGATCACGGTGGCGACGAACATGGCGGGGCGCGGGACGGACATCAAGTTGGATCGGGAAGCGCGCGAGGCGGGCGGGTTGCACGTGCTGTTGACGGAGATGCACACGGCCAAGCGGATCGATCGGCAGTTCATCGGGCGCGCGGGGCGGCAGGGGGATCCGGGGTCGAGCCAGGTGTTTGCCGCGTTGGATGATGAGCTGGTGATGCACTACGCGGCGGGCGCGGCGTCGGCGATTCGTGCGGCGGCGGGGGGAGGGGAGGAGGGCGTGGAACTGGGCGGGCTGGGGCGGCGGCAGGGAGCGATGGTGCTGCGGCTTGCGCAGCGGCGGGCGGAGGCGAAGGCGAGGCGGAACCGGGCGGAGGTGCTGAAGCAGGACGACTGGATCGAGAAACACCTGCCGGGGTCGTGAGGGCGTGGGGGAGCGGGGGGGCGGGGGTACGCTGGGAGCATGGCGGACGTTGAGGTTTGGAAGCGGCTGCTTTCGAGCGAGCATGATGCGCTGCGCGCTGAGGCGGAGGGCGTGGAGGCGGGGGACGTGGCGGGGGTTGCGCGGTTGAGGCGGAGGGCGCCGGCGGAGATCGTGTCGGCGGCGCTGGAGCTGGCGGAGGGGAGGCGGCGGCTGGCGGGGAAGTGGCCGGAGCGGTGGCGGTGGATGGTGGCGGATCGTGCGGGGGCGGAGATGGCGACGTCGGGTGCGGCGGCTGCGCACAAGGCGGGGCGGTTTGCGCGGGTGTTTGGCGCGGCGGAGGTTATGGACCTGTGCTGCGGGATCGGGGCGGACGCGATCGGGCTGGTGGAGGCGGGAATGAAGGTGACGGGGGTGGACGTGGACCCGGCGCGGGCGTGGATGTGTGCGCAGAACGCGGGGTGCGGGGTGCGCGTGGGGGATGTGGGTGAGATGGCGGGCGTGGTTGGGGCGGTGCATCTGGACCCAGCGCGGCGGAGCGTCGGGGGCGCGCCGGGGGTGCGCGGGCGGTGGATGCTGGTGGACCATGCGCCGGGGCCGGGGGTGTGGCGGCGGGTGGTGGAGACGGCGGCGGGGGTTGCGATCAAGTTGGGGCCGGGGACGGATCGGGAGCAGGTGGTGGAGGCACTGGGTGGTGCGGGTGCGCGGGGGATGGAGGTGGAGTATGTGAGCGAGGGGGGGCGGATGACGCAGGCGGTGGTGTGGACGGGGGCGTTGGCGGGATCGACGGGGGTGTCGGCGACGATGCTGGGTGGTGGTGGGGCGCGGACGATCCGCGGGGAGGCGGGCCGGCCGGGGGTGGTGGGGCTTGGGAGGTACGTCTATGAGCCGGACCCGGCGCTGGAGCGGGCGCGGCTGCTTGCGGCGCTGTGTGAGGAGGTGGGGGAGGGACTGGGGGAGATGCACGCGGGGTTGGGGCTGTTGAGTTCGGATGCGCGGGTGGAGTCGGCGTGGTGCGCGGGGTTCGGTGTGCTGGAGGTGGTGGCGTATTCGGTGAAGCGGCTGCGTGAGGTGATGCGGTCGTTGGATGCGGGCGTGGTGGAGGTGAAGACGCGCGGGGGGGCTTGCGACACGGATGCGCTGCAGAAGGAGTTGCGCGGGGAGGGATCTCGCACGCTCACGGTGTTCGTGTTGCGGCTGCGCGGGGCGGTGGAGGGTGGTGGCGAGTTGACGGCGATCGTGGCGGAGCGGTTACCGACAGTCGGGCGCTGACCTTCAAGAACTCCGTATACTGCGATGGTTGTCGTCGCCCCCAGATCTGGTGGCGTTGGTTCGGATCGCGTTCACCAGAAATCGACGGAGGACTACTTGACAAGTCGCGAGTCTTCAGCGCCGACGAGCCGGGTTCTGTCGCTGGTGGTGTTGCCGCTGGCGTGCGTGGCGCTGGCGCTGGCGATCGCGTTCGGTGATGGTCGGCCAGCCGCGGCGGGATGGACGGCGGACGGGGTTGTGTCGAGGTCGGGGAGTGAAGAGGAAGGGACGCCGCCGGCGGAAGAGGCGAAACGGACGGTCACGGTGGTGGTGGATTACGGGGACGGGGTACGCAAGGTCTTTTACAGCCTTGCGTGGAAGGACGAGATGACGGTGTTGGATGCGTTGAAACTGGCGGACGATCATCCGCGCGGGATCGATGTGGACTTCACGGGGACGGGCTCGTCGGCGTTCATTCGGCGGATCGACGACTTGGCGAACGGCACGGAACTGCCGGAGGGGAAGGGGAAGGGGTACTGGATGTTCCGCGTGGACGGTGAGATGTCGAAGCGATCGGCGGGGGTGGTGGCGGTGGCGGCCGGGGGGGAGGTCGTCTGGTTCTTCGGGCCGGTGAAGCCCGCTACGTTCGAGGGTGTGGAGCACGTCTTTCCTGATCGGAAGTAGGGCCGGAGTGGGGTGATCACCGATGGCTGGGGGAGGGTTCTAATCTTCCGGGCTCTGGACGCCCGGCCGGAAGGCGTCCGGACGGTCGAGTGAGTCCCTCACGGAGGATGCCGCCGCGATGTCGTCGAGACTTCTTCTGTCGTTGCTGTTGTCCGCGGGTCTGATCGGCCTGGTGGTGGCGTCAAGGCTGCTGGTGCATGAGCCGAACTTCGCCGCGGCGGGCGCGGTGGCGCTGTTCAGCGGGTTTGTGTTCCGGAATCGGGCGCTGGCGGTGGGGACGCCGCTTGCGGCGATGCTGGTGAGCGATCTGGCGATCGGGATGTACACGCCGGCGATGATGGCGGGCGTGTACGTGTCGCTGGCGCTGGCGGTGGGGCTGGGGTGGCTGGTTCGCCGGCAATCGACGTTGGGACGTCGCGCTGCGGCGGCGGCCGGGGCGACGGTGGTCGGCTCGTGCGTGTTCTTTGTGGTGTCGAACTTTTTCGTGTGGATGGCGGGGTACTACGGGCACACGGCCGCGGGGCTGGCGGAGTGCTACACACTGGCGGTTCCCTTCTTCAGGAACACGCTGGCGTCGGATGCGCTGTTCTCGGCGGGTTTGTTCGGCCTGTACGGCGTGAGCGTGGCGCTGCGCGGGCGCTCGGTGAGCGCAGCGCGTGCCGCGCACGGCTGAGGCGGGGTTGATACAGCGGATGTGGTTGCGATTCACTCGCCGGACGCGGGGACGTTGGCGATGGCGGTGTTGTTGGCCGTGGAGGCGGGCAGGGCGACGTCGGGGAAGATGCGTCCGCCGAGGTTGTCATTGGCGACCAGAAGGGTCCGCTGGCGGGGCTGCTGCGCGTGTGCCAACTGGGTGGCGTTGGCGTGGGCCGCCTGCTGCTCGGGGGTCTGGGCGCGAACGCGGGCGGGCTCGGAGGTGCCCATTTTGTATTGATTGCGGATCGTGCTCTGGGCGTTGTGGCAGCCGGCGGAGGCCGCGACTGCGAAGAGGCCAAGCGTTCCCACCAGAATCGTTCGACGCGCACGAATCGTCATGGCACGATCTCCTTGCGTGCGGGGCAGAGCCTCGCCGCGTGTGAGGGATCGAGCGGAAGGGGCCGGTTCTGGAGGGTGCCCGTTGGTCGGCGCGGGATCACCCCCGAAAGCGGGAGGAACGTGCGGGCGGTGACGGCTCTCCCGTCGGGAGAACCGGTTCTGGGCGGTTGAGCGGGTGCTGATAACATGCCGTTCCACCAGCCCGGTTGGGAGGCCGATCGGGCGGGTGGGGACCGGCCCGGCCGGTGCTTCCATCCATCTCTACCGGTCTGTCGCTCGCACCGTTGTCCGCAGGAGTTCACGCGATGTCTCAACCGTCCATGTCTGGGGGAGGCGCCTTCAAGCCGGGTGCGATGCTGGGGGTCGCCGACGAGCGGCAGTTGTCGCACGAGCGAGCGGTGGAACTGGCGGCGATGTTCAACGAGGTGGTGGGGAACTTCGATCAACTGGTGTGGGGGACGTGGAAGGCGGTGGCGCCGAACTCGCCGATCAAGCGTCAGCAGAACCTCCGGCAGGTTGTGGCGAAGTATGCTGCGGGCGATCCCGGCGTGACGCGCGAGCAGGTGAAGGCGGAGCTGGACCGGCTGCGGGCGCTCGGCGCCGCGCTGATCGCGTCGTTGAACCAGGCCGGCCGGCAGTACGCGCAGAAGCACGCGAACAACCTCTCGCCGTCGCAGATCGAGGCGGGGGTGCGGCTGGGGGGCAAGAGCGTGATGGTGGGGCACGAGGTGCAGTGCTGGCGGAAGTACGCGGAACTGGCGCAGGGTTTGGACGCCGACACGATCGAGCGTGACCTGCACGCGTCGATGGCCGCGCACGCCGAGTCGCTCTTCCGCACCGCCGCCGCGTCGGCCTGAGGCACGCTTCATGACCCTGCAAGACCTGTGCGAACCGCTGTTTCAACTGGTGTGCCGATTGAACCGCTCCGCGCGGAAGGGCGTGTCGCCGGAGCCGGCGGCCGCGCGGGCGGAGATCGTGGAGACGCTGGCCAAGGCGCGGGCGGACTCGCGATCGGACCCGAAACTGGCCGCGCAGTTCGACGCGGTCGAGATCGTGCTGATCTACTTCTGCGACTGGATGATCCGGTCGAGCAAGTTGTCGTTCGCATCGTCGTGGACTGACCTTGCGCTGGACAAGGGCAAGCCGGGGGGTGACGAGGACTTCTTCGACGAACTGGACAAGACGCTGAAGGATCCTTCGGCGGAGGCGACGGAGCGGCTGGGCGTGTTCTATACGTGCGTCGGGCTGGGGTTCGCGGGGTGGTACGCGGGGCAGTCGGAGTATCTGCGGAAGAAGATGCAGGAGATCCACGCGCGGGTGCGGTCGCGGTCGGAATCGGACCGCGCGGAGCGGATCTGCCCGGAGGCGTATGAGCGCGTGAACACGGCGGACCTCGCGGAGCCGCCCGGCACGCGGATCGCCGCGCTGGTGGTGGTGGTGATCGGGCTGGCGGTGACGGTGGTCGCGGCGAACGCGACGCTGTACTCGCAGCGGCGTGGTGAGTTGCAGGAGACTCTGCGGGGGATCCTGCGGATCTCGGGCTGGACTGTCGCCGCGACGGGCGGGGAGGGAGCGAAGTGAGCGAGCTACTCGGGCGATTCTCGTCGCTGTCGCTGGTGGGCAAGGCGCTGGTGCTTCTGGGTGTGGCGGCGGTGATCGTGCCGCTGGCGGTGATCTTTCGCGGGAGCGTGGCGCTGTTCGTGGTTTTGGGCGGGCTGGTGCTGGTGGTGCTGATGCTGGCGGCGTTTCAGGGGGTTCTGTCGGCGCGTCGCCGCAAGAACTCGTCACCCTTCGAGCAGGCGCTGGCGCAGGCGGGCGCCGCAACGCCCGTGGGGATCAGCGAGCCCGCGCGTCGGGCACGGATGGACGACCTGCGCAAGTCGTTCGACTCGGGGCTGGAGAAGTTCAAGGCGGCGGGGAAGAGTTTGTATTCGCTGCCGTGGTACCTGGTGGTGGGTGAGCCGGGGAGCGGGAAGACGGAGGCGGTGCGGCACTGCAACGTGGGCTTCCCGCCCGGGTTGCAGGACGAGTTGCAGGGCTCGGGCGGCACGCTGAACATGAACTGGTGGTTCACGAACCACGCGGTTCTGCTGGACACGGCGGGTCGGCTGATGTTCGAGGAGGTTCCGCCCGGCTCGACGAGCGAGTGGAACGAGTTTCTGAAGTTGCTGCGCCGGTTTCGGCCGAACTGTCCGGTGAACGGGATGCTGCTGGTGATCCCGGCGGAGAGCCTGATCACGGACTCGGCGGAGGCGATCCAGGCGAAGGCGTCGCGCATCGCCCGGCAGTTCGACACGGTGCAACGGACGCTGGGGGTTCGGTTCCCGGTGTTCGTGGTGATCACGAAGGCGGACCTGATCAACGGGTTCAGGGAGTTTTTCGACACGATCAAAGAGCCGCACCTTCAGCACCAGATGCTCGGCTGGTCGAACCCGGACGACCTCGACACGGCGTTTGACCCGGACAAGGTGGACGAGCATCTGACGGAGGTGTGTGCGCGGCTGGCGCGTCGTCGGCAGGCGCTGCTGCTGGACCCGGTTCACACGGAGGACCCGAACGGTCGGCGGACGGACCAGGTCGATGCGCTGTTCGCGTTCCCGGAGTCGCTGCAGAAGTTGGGGCCCCGGCTGCGGCAGTATCTGTCGCACATCTTCGTGCAGGGTGAGTGGTCGGCCAAGCCGCTGTTCCTGCGCGGGATCTACTTCACGAGTTCGATGCGCGAGGGATCAGCGCTGGACGCGGACCTTGCGGAGGCGCTGGGGCTGCCGATCGGGCAGTTGCCGGAGGGTCGCGTGTGGGAGCGTGATCGGGCGTTCTTCCTGCGCGATCTGTTCATGAACAAGGTGTTCCGCGAGCGAGGGCTGGTGACGCGCGTGCTGAACACGGCGAGGCTGCGGCGGTCTCGCGCGCTGGCGGTGCTTGGGACGGCGGTGGCGGGGGTGTTGGCGCTGGCGGCCCTGACGTGGTTCGGCGCCAAGACGCTGTCGACGGCGGTGCTGGAGCCGCTGGCGTTCTGGTCGAGCACGTCGCGGGCGTACTCGGCGGTGCAGGTGCCGGTGGACCCCGGGCTGGGGACGGATCGTCACTTGCTGCCGATCGTGCAGAAGCAGTTGGCGGGCGAGGCGTTCTTTCGGTATCGCGGGTTCGAGGCGGACGCGGGGGACCTTGCGACGATCGAGGGTGTGGAGCCGGCGTTGCAACGGCGTGCGGCGTTTCCGAAGGCGCTGCGCGAAGCGGCGGAGCGGGTGATCGCGGTGCCGGTGGTGTTCAAGCCTGTGTCGCTGCTGGCGGGGGATCGGGGGTCGAGTCTGCTTTCGGACGATCGGGCGAAGGCCGCGCGGGCGCTGGTTCGCGCAAGCGTGGTGGTGCCGCTGCTGGACGCTGCGCGGATGCGGATCCGGAGCGGGTCGGATGCGTTTGAGGCGGACCCGGTGTGGTCGGCGGAGGCGACGGAGGCGCTGAAGGAACTGGTTCGGCTGTACACGGTGGCGGGCGATTCGGCCGGGGCGCGGTTTGCGGAGCGTGCGCCGCGGCCCGGGCCGCTGGTGCGGTACGCGATTCTGGGATCGCCGGACGTCGAGCAGGGATCGGTCGGCGAGGACGTGCGGTTGTTGGAGGGGGCGATCGCGTGGCTGTATGCGCATGACGAGCCGGTGGTGGTGAACGCGTCGCTGCGGCGGGGCGCCGACATTGACCTGATCGAGGCTGGGGTGCGCGCTTTCGCGGAGTCAGCGCGGTCGGGGTTGACGGCGGGCGGGGGCGTTGCGGCGGGGGCGGAGCCGGCGTCGGCCGAGAACGTGGCGGTTCGGAGCGGCGAGCCTGCGTCGCGGGTTCTTGCTCAGTTGCAGACGCTGGCGGAGACGATCTCGCGGCTGGAGGCGGTGTCGCGCTCGGCGGACCCGTCGGTGATTCGGGCGCAGTGGGGGGACCTGCACAAGCGGGCGATGGCGGCGAGCCAGGCGGCGGCGGAGTTGGCGCCGTCGCTGGGCGGATCGCTGAGCCGGGCGCTGGTGGAGGAGCGTCGGCGTGCGGCGTCGGGGTTTGAGCGCTCGGCGGCGGAGTTGCAGGGGCTTTTGGCGGAGGCCGCGCTGAACGGGGGCGCAGCGGGGAGCGCGGTTGCGCTGAAGTTCATCGAGATCAAGTCGGAGTTGGAGCGCGACATGGGGTCGCTGCGCCGGCTGGCCGAGGACTCGGCGGCGGCGGCGGTTCCGGAGTCGGTGGGCGTGCTGGAGCGGCGGTTCATGGCGGGGACACCGGCGACGCTGGAGATGGTTCGGACGCTGATGGAGCGAGCGGACGAGCGTGTGCGCGCGTCGTTGGACGCGGCGACGCTGCCGAGC
>JAHBXK010000020.1 GCA_019636535.1 Phycisphaeraceae bacterium
GGCAGGGGCGAGAGCATTCCGGCGTACGGGTTCGTGCGCGGGTGACGGAGACTCTCGGAGACTGCCTGGTGTTGAAGCACGCTCGCCGGTGGATGATGCAAGCGCGGGGGGACCGGCTGTCCGCCTGCGACGCCCTGCGCCCCCCCACCCACGCAGGTTCGCGGTTTGGTGTGGCATCGGCATCCTGCCGATGCCGTGCCGCGCTCGCACTCTTGTGCGCGCTGATTCCCACGGGGACAACCTTCGCCAATCCCATCCCGCCCTCGGGCATCCCGCTCACCCCCACCGCCATCGCCTCCGGCGGGCAGATCACCGTGGATCACGGCATCGAGTTCGTCACCATCGGCGCGCCCGGCAACGCCCCGTGGATGGGGGACGGCACACCGCAGGACCGGGCCATCGGCCGCGGCGGCGTCAACTACGAGTACCGCATCGGCCGCTTCGAGGTCACCACGGCGCAGTGGGTCGAGTTCTACAACGCCGCGTTCGACCGGCCCGCTGACGACCGAATCCCGCACCTGATCCCGCCCGATCACTGGGGAGCGGTCTCGACGTTTCCGAACACGCCCGGCGGTCAACGCTGGGCCGTGCCCGCCGGAAGGGAGTACATCCCCGTCGGTGACATCAGTTGGCGCATGGCCGCGATCTACGCCAACTGGCTCCACAACGACAAGTCAACCAACCGCGAAGCGTTCCTCAGCGGCGCGTACGACGTCAGCACCTTCGCCCCCGGCAGCCCGCCGGATCAGGAGGCCCGCTCGCCCGGCGCCAGGTTTTTCATCCCTACGTGGGACGAGTGGCTCAAGGCCGCGCACTACGACCCGAACAAGAACGGACAAGATCAGGGCGGGTGGTGGACGTGGTCGAACACGACGGACACCGGCGTCATTCCCGGCCCGCCCCCGAGCATCATTCCGGGTGGTGGTACCGGTGGGGCCGACGGCCAGGCCAACGCGGGCGGCTGGTGGCAAGTGCATCCCAGCCCGTCGCCCTTCGACGTCCCCCTCGGCTCCTACCCCACCGTGCAGAGCCCCTGGGGACTCCTCGACGTGGCGGGGGGAACGGCCGAGTGGACGGAGAGCATCATTTCTGGACCGGGATTACCGCCGCTTCGTATGTATGACGGGAGCTTCTGGTTTGACGGCCCGCCCGGTCTCGATGCGATTCACTCTCGCGCCTCGGAGTTTCCAAACGTGTCCATTTTTCAACACGGCTTCCGTGTCGCAGCCGTGGTCCCGACTCCCGGATCGATCATGGTGTTCATGATCGGCGCACACCTGTTCACACGAAGAACACGGAGGTAACCCATGCGACTGTTCGGCTTTGTGCAAGCCCTGAGCCTCTTGGCTCTGGGTGGCGCGGTCTCCGCGCAATCACTCGACGCAACGATCAATGGCTCCGCAGCCAACCCCGACGTCTCGAACGGCGTTGTGACGGTGGACATCGGCAACGTCACCACCGACACCGTGGTGCACGTCTTCGACGACAGCACAACGTCCACCATCGGCCCGTCAACTGCCCTGTCTCAGGTCATTCTCCGCGGCACGGTCTCCACCGGCGTCCGGAGCGAGGCTCGGGCGGGTGCGGTGGGGTGGTCGTCGTGTTGGTGCATCGGGCGGGTTCTACGCTTGGGCGATGACACCACCGGATGATCGATGGAAGGACTCGGGGGGAGCGGCGGCGGGGAGCGTGCGGACGGCCGACGGGGCTTCGTCTGGGCTGGAGACGGCCGCGGAGGCGGAGGAGGCGATCGCGCGGTTTCGGTCGGACGTGGAGGGGCTGCGCGGGCAGATCGGGCGGGTGATCGTGGGGCACGAGTCGGTGGTGGAGGGGGTGCTGGTGGCGATGTTCTGCTCGGGGCACGTGCTGCTGGAGGGCGTGCCGGGGCTGGGGAAGACGCTCTTGGTTCGGACGCTGGCGCGGGCGCTGGACCTTTCGTTCTCGCGGATTCAGTTCACGCCGGACCTGATGCCGGCGGACATCACGGGGACGACGATCGTGCGGGAGGTGGAGTCGGCGGCGGGTGGTGGGGGCGGTGGGGGTGGGGGGGGTGGGTCGCGTCGGGAGTTTGTGTTCGAGCCTGGGCCGGTGTTCGGGCAGATGCTGCTGGCGGACGAGATCAACCGTGCGACGCCGAAGACGCAGAGCGCGCTGCTGGAGGCGATGCAGGAGCGGTCGGTGACGGTGGGGGGCGTGACGCACGCGCTTCCTCGGCCGTTCTTTGTGCTGGCGACGCAGAACCCGCTGGAGCAGGAGGGGACGTATCCGCTGCCCGAAGCGCAGTTGGACCGGTTCTTCTTCAAGGTGCTGGTGGGGTATTCGTCGCGGGAGGAGTTGTCGACGATCGTGGAGCGGACGACGTCGGGAGCGCGGGCGGAGGTTGAGCGGGTGATGGACGCCGCGCGGCTGATCGAGTGTCAGCGGCTGGTGGAGCGGGGGGTGGTGACGGCGAGCGTGCGGGACTATGCGGTGCGGGCGGTGCTGGCGACGCACCCGAGGGGCGCGGGCGTGGCGGGGGGAGGGGAGAGCGCTGGGGCGG
This sequence comes from Phycisphaeraceae bacterium, assembly GCA_019636535.1. Classification (GTDB taxonomy): domain Bacteria; phylum Planctomycetota; class Phycisphaerae; order Phycisphaerales; family UBA1924; genus JAHBK01. The sequence goes on from JAHBXK010000020.1 coordinate 2,540, forward strand.
GGCGGTTTGGCACACCGATGACGGATCGGTATGTGCGCGTGGGGGCGTCGCCGCGTGCAGCGCAGGCGCTGGTGCTGGGGGCCAAGTGCCGGGCGATGATGCGAGGTCGGGCGGCGGCGGGGATCGAGGACGTGCAGGCGCTGATGCCGGACGTGTTGCGGCATCGGATCCTGTTGAACTTCGAGGCGGCGGCGGAGGGCGTGACGCCGGACCAAGTGGTGGCGAACATCGTGTCGACGCTGCCGCTCACGGTCGCGTGAGTGCGTCAGCGCGGTCGGGCGTGGCCCATCGCGAAAGATCGATGCGGAGTCGGCCGGGCTCGGATTGCCAGGGCGTCATGGGGCGTGGCCAGGCGCTGCGCCGGCCGCGCGGGTCGGTGCGCTCGATGCCGAGGCGGAGTGTTTGGCGCGGGCCCGTGCCGCGGACGGGGTCGGCGGGTTCGAGGCAGGAGGCGGGGATTCTGATCCAGGCGCTCCAGCGGGCGCGCGAGGTTGGCGCGGGGTTTGATTCGGTGGGGGCGGGTGGTGGCTGCGCGCTGGAGGTTCGGACGGGGGTGGTGGGGATGGTGCGCGAGTCGGACCAGCGGAGGACTTCGGCGTGCATGGCCGGGCCGGCGGGGCCTGAGGCTTGGGAGCGGCCGTCGCTGAAGACGGTGCAGGTGGCGAGGGGTGCGTAGGGCTGGCCGATCCAGATGCGGACCTGGTCGGGGGTTTGGGTTGCGGGTGTGGCGGGGGGCAGGTCGGCCTCGATGTAGAGGACCCAGGAATCGGCGTCGGCGGGGGAAGGTGGCGATGAGCGCGAGGAGAGAGGGAGCGCTGAGGCGGCGGCGTGGCGGAAGAGCATGGCGGCGAAGGGGGCATCGGCGATGGGTGGGAGCGGGCCTTCGGGGTGGGCGGTGGCGTTGGCCCACCATGATGCGAGCGACCAATCGTCGAGCATGGGGGCGATGATCAGGCCGGGGGGTTGAACTTGGAGCGTGGTGTCGAGGACACGGCGCTGGGTGCGCCACGGGCCGATGCCGACGTCGACGGGAGCGCCGAATCGCGATGGGGTTGGGCTGACGCCGACGGGGAGGGAGAGCGAGGCGAGTTCGCCGGGCTTCATGGCGAGAACGGTTCGGCCGCGTGCGCCGGCGTCGCTGGGTGCGCCGAAGGCGGCGAGTTCGATGCTGGCGGCTGCGCCCGCGACGCCGGGGAGACGCAAGAGGCCGATGGTGGCGACGGGACGCGCGGAGGCGGCGTCGAAGAGGCCCGCATCGTCGATGACCCATGCGCCGAGGGAGGGTTCGGACTCGATCCAGTTGGTGACGAGTGTTGCGCGGTTGGCGGGAGACTCGTTGGCGCGGAGGAGGATGGCCTTGAGGCGGTCGAGGCCTGCGAGGTTTGGGTCCCAGGCGACGGTGGCGCGCGCGGCGGGTTCTTCGGGCGTTGAGGCGAGGACGATGAGGCCGGCGAGACGGTCGCGGAGTTGGCGTTCGAGGGCGGGCTGTGTGAGGAAGAGAACGTCGAGGCCGAATGTCCACTCGTCTTCGATCTGGCGGGCGAGACGCTCGGTGACGGCGTCGGGCATGTCGCCGGCGGATCGCCAGCGCTCGTAGCCGGCAGCGCGGAGCGTGAGCCTTGCGCGCCAGCGGAGGAACGGAGAGGCGAGCGCGGGTTCGAGGGTGTCGAGGAGTCGGGCGTGGGCCTCGCGCGGGACGAGGCCTTCGGGGTCGGGCTGGGCGGGTCGGTAGGGAGGATCGAGGAGCCAGCCGATGGGGACCCGGCGCGAGGCGAGCCAGAGGCCCTGGCCCGCGGCGTCGGTGGGCATGTCGAGAACGACGACCCACGTTCCGAAGAGGCGGGCGAGTTCGGAGCGGTCGTCGGTGCGGCGGAGGAGTTCGGCAGCGCGGTCGGCGGTGATGGAGCGCCAGGCGGAGTTGTCGGCGAGGGGCGCGACACCCGGGAAGCCGTTGAGCCAGCGTGCGGCGGGTGGGCGCGCGGGCGCGGGAACGGTGGGGTCGGCGTCGGGCCAGACGAAGTAGAGCGGGGCGGGGAGGGATCGGCCCTTGTCGAGGCGGGCGACGAGTTCGCCGGCGGCGATCTGCTCGGGGGAAGGACGTACGGGGACGATGAGGCGCTCGCCGGCCCTTGCCCAGACGATGGGTGCGGCGGCGGCGTCGAAGCGGTTGATGTAGCGGCCGGGCTCACCGACGCGGGAAGTTCGGACGGAGACGGCGGCGGCGGCGGCGGTGGAGCGCGGGGTGGAGTTTGAGCAGGCGGGGAGGGTGAAGAGGAGGGCGAGGGAGGCGAGGAGGGGGAGCGGGTGGCGGGCGGGATCGGCAAAGCGTGCGCGGCGGGCGGGGCGGGTGGAGGCGTTGAGCGGAATTTCGGTGGGGCGGGGCAAGTTGGTGGCGGGATCCTCCGATAACCCCGTGCCCGCGGGGGGCGCGGGCGGGTGAAACCAGACGAGGTGTCGCATGGTGCTGAGCACGGATGAGCGGTCCTTCACGTTCCGGGTGTACCTGCCCGAGGCGTCACGCGTTGAGTTGGTGGGGAGTTTCACGGCGTGGCGGACGCGGGCGATCAGGATGGAGCGGGAGGATACGGGGTGGTGGAGCGTGACGGTTGAGGTTCCGGTGGGTGACCACGATTTCTCGTACCTGGTCGATGACTCGGTGTGGATGGCGGATTACGCGGCTTCTGGCGTGAAGCGCAACCCGTTTGGCGGGTGGGTGAGCCAGATTCACGTGCCGGCGGTGGTTGAGGTGCGGAGAGCCGAGCGTGTGAGGGAGGCTGCGGTCGCGGCGGTTGCGACGGTGGTGCAGAGCGGCACGCGCGGGCGCGTGGCGGCGGCGGCGTGAGTCTGGGGGAGCGCGGCGGGGCGCGTGGTCTGGTAGGCTGGTTGGATGATCAGCCGGTTGGGTGAGGCGCTTGGGCGGGCCTTTCGGGCGACCGCGCCGGACCCGTTTGTCATTGCGCTGTTGCTCACGCTGCTAACGGGCGTGCTGGCGGTGGGGGTGGGCTTTACCACTTTGGGAGACGTCCCGTGCGCGGGGGTGTGGAGGCGTGCGGTGATGACGATCGACGCATGGGGAGCGATCGCCCGGCCGGATCAGGGCCTGTGGAGCCTGCTTGCGTTCGCGATGCAAATGTGTCTGGTTCTGGTCACGGGGCATGCGATGGCCTCAGCGCCGGTGGTGCGCAGCGCGATCGAGCGTGTGGCGTCGTGGCCCGGGAACGCTCGGCAGGCGGTGGCGATGGTGGCGGTGGTGGCATGCTTCACCGGCGTGGTGAATTGGGGGCTGGGGCTGATCGTGGGGGCGCTGCTGGCGCGCGACGTGGGCGCAGCGATGCGACGGAAGGGCGTGCGCGTGCCGATGGGGTTGCTGGCCGCGGCGGGGTATTCAGCGCTGCTGGTGTGGCACGGGGGATTGTCGGGGAGTGCGCCGTTGAGCGTGACGACGGTGGGGAACGCGCTCAAGACGTTTTCGCCTGAGCAGTTGCGGGAACTGGGCGCAACGCCCGCGGGGATGTCGGCGTCGGAGGCGGCGGGGCTTGCGTGGATCGGGCTGGATCGGACGGTTGGGTCGAGGTTGAACGTGCTGGTGACCGGCGGGCTGATCGTGCTGACGCCGCTGGTGTATGTGCTGCTGGCGCCTAGGGCGGGGCGGGATGGGGGGGAGGTGCGTGTTGAGCGAGGCACGCCGGCGGAAGAGGAGGGAGGACGGGCGCGGAGAGGGGAAGTGGGTGAGGCGGGGGAGATGGGACGCGTGCCGGACTGGTTGGAGCGGTCGGCGGTGCCGGCGGTGATCTTGGCGTCGCTGATCCTGGTGGCGACGGTGCGGTTTGCGGGTCAGATGGGGTGGGGGCGGTTCGGGCTGGACCAGATCAACGGGGTGATGCTGGCGCTCGGGCTGGTGTTGCACGGCGGGCTGCGGCCGTACGCGCTGGCGGCGGAGGAGGGCGCGCGGGCTTGCGCGGGGATCATCATCCAGTTCCCGCTGTACGCGGGGATCATGGCGATGATGGAGGCGTCGGGGCTGGTGCGGATGTTCGCGTCGGGGCTGACGGAACTGGGGACCGAGCGGACGACGCCGGTGTTCAGTTTCGTCTCGGCGGCGGTGGTGAACGTGTTCATTCCGTCCGGGGGCGGGCAGTGGGCGGTGCAGGGACCGATCGCGCTGAGCGCGGGCTCAGCGCTGGGGATTGCGCCCGAGCGGATGGTGATGAGCGTGGCGTACGGGGATCAGTTGACGAACATGCTGCAGCCGTTCTGGGCGCTGCCGCTGCTGGCGATCACGCGGACGCGCGCGGCGGAGGTCGTTGGGTATACGTGCGTGGCGATGATCGCGGCGGGGGCGTGGATCGTGGTGTGTCTGCTGGCGACGTCGTGAACAGCGCGAGAGCGCATTGAGCGCGCAGGTGGATGCTGCCGGTGCGTGGCGTCAGGGTGTTGAGCCGCTGCTCGATGCGGCCGCGACACCGAGGATGAGCACCACGACCACGAAGTAGATGATGGCCAGCACGATCCCGATGGCGGCGAGGATGATGGAGATGATGGAGCAGATCTTGCCGGCCTGGGTGTTGGAACGGCCGGCGGGGTCCATGATGCCGGCGTCCATCTCGGCGAGGTCGGCCTTTGCCATGACCCAGCCGATGATGCCGAGCAGGAAGCCGATGCCGCAGCCGAAGCCGAGGACGAGCGAGAGGATGCCGAGCGTGAGGATGGTTCCGCCGCGATGGGGCTTGAGGCCTGATTGCGTGAACGGGTTGGCGGGCGGAGGGGGTTGGAACTGTGTCATGGTGTCGGCTCGCGTGGCTCGGTGAACGTCGCGCTGGGTGTTTCAGCGCGGTGGTTTTGTTCGGGGTGGAGCGGGTGCGGTCGGAGCGTTTCGTACAGTAGAACATGGCCGGGCGTGCGCGTCAACACGAGGGGAAGGGGGAGAAGCGTGTGGAGGCGGCATCGCTGGGGGCCAAATGGAAAGGGGCGGGCCGAAGTGGCCCGCCCCGTGTGCGTGTTGCTTGGGAGAGGTGCTCGTTGAGGTTCGGCGATCGTGGTCAGTATGGACAGCCGAGTTGCGGGTTCCAGTACCCGAGGAACTCGATCAAGTCTGCGAGATCAACCACTCCGTCGCCGTTGAAGTCTCCGTTCGTGCCGGGCGTGACCGACTGCCCGAGGTGGGGGTTCCAGTCCGCGAGGAAGTCGATAAGGTCGGTAAGGTCCACGATTTCGTCTTGGTTGTAGTCGCCGAGTAGTTCATCGCACGGACCCGGAGTGCCGGGCTCGCCCATCACCGTGAAGTGGTACATCTCACTGCTGACCGGGACCGTGCCCTCGGTGACGAGCAGCGCACCCGGGTGGCAGATGAGTCTGCTGTCGTACGGGATGGGAGCGCTGTTGCCGTCCAGTTCGTCGCCTCGGACCGGGCGGAAGCGGAAGTTCACGGACTGGGCGCTCGCGGCGTAGACCGCCGGGTCGGTGTTGAGCGGGGTGATGAGCACTTCTCGGTTGTTCGACGTGCTCAGGGCAACGGCGAACAGGTCCAGCGCTTCGATCCATTCCGACCCGGTCCAACGGTCGACCACGCCGATGTTCCTGCCTGACGGCGGAGTCGGAGGATCGTCGCTGGCCTCGAACGTGATCGGGCCGTCGTAGCGCACGGTGATCGCCGGTTCCTCGATGTCCGCGGCGTCGGCCAGTTCGACGGCGAAGATCGCGGCGGCCACCGCGTCGCTGCATGACCGCATGTATGACGGGCTCGACGATTGGTAGTGGATGCGGAAGGGGACCTCGCCGACATCGCCGCCGCCGTAGGCCTCGACGGCGACCGCGTGCACCGGCTGGCGGGAGAAGCAGCAGACGCCGCCGGGAGTTGTGGTGAGCGGACCCAGGATGATCGGCGCACCGGCCGAGACAGGGGGAACCTGGACGAAGCCGGTCCAGAACGAGCGTGCATCGACGTGATCGAAACCGCCGCAGTCGGGGTAGTCGTGCACGTTGGCCGCGTTGATCACGATCTGCCCGGCGAGGCCGAGGGATTGGGCCACGGCAATGCGGCCCTGCCCCGCCAAGCGCTCGCCGCCGGCGAAGCCGCGCGGCGAGTCTTCCTCGAACTCGAAGGGGCAGGGAAAGACGCAGTCTTCGAGGGGGTACTCCGCTTGGACGCCGCACGCCTCAACCTCGGTCAGGAACTCCGTGGTTGAGCCGCACCGGCAGACCCACTCCTGCTCGTCGTTGAGATACTGGCGGTCGTCCACGAGGTTGCCGAGGCGCTCGCCGATGCGGATGATCTGGTACGACGGCAAAACGATCGGACCGAACTCGTCGGACAGTTCTGGAACGTGGATTTCGCCGAGCATGTCGCGCATGACGTCGAGATTGGCGAAGTCGCGAGCCAGAGGTCGGCCGTGGGGGAGACGCAGCCGATCACAACGGTGGTGACCTTGGCGTAGTGATCCTCGGGGTCCGTGGGATCGAACGACTGCGGATCGGCTGCCAGGCCTTCCTGTTCGTAGAGGTCGCCGGACCAGACTACCCCTGCTTCCATGCTGCCGATGGTCAGCGAAGGCACCTCCTGAAACTCGATGCGCGGCATGTACTTTCTGTGCTCGCCGGGCGTGGTTTCGAGCGTCACTCGGTCGATATTGATGCTTCCGAAGATCCCAACGCGGATCAGTGAGTCGAACGTGCCGCCCTCGCAGTCGTCGGTCTCGAACCACCACTTGGCCACGTCCATCTCGACCGGCGTGCAGTCGATCCCGGTCATGCCGCTGGTGAACTCCGCGTAGGGCTCCGGCATCTCGAAGCCGTTGAGATTGCCGATGAAGAGCGAGCCGCCGCTATGGCTGGTCGTGGAGTGGATCTCGCGGTCGAACTCGGCGATGACTCCCGTCATACGCAACCCGATCGTGACAAAGCCGAGGATCTGTTCTGCGATGATCTTGCTGTAGTCGAGATTGTAAAAAATCTGCACCTTGGCGTCGAGAACACCGTGTACGAGAATGCCCGCCTTGCGTGCGGGCAGGCCGGGGACGGGGGCGAGGTTGACGAGATAGATGAAGCCCTCGAGATTGCCGCCGACTTCGATCAAGCCCAGCGGCGCGTCCTCGCTCGGGTTGCCCGTGAACTCCTGCAACATTGGAGACCCCTGTCGGTCGTAGGCCGAGATCAGATCTCCGAAGCGGTTCACACCTGTTCGGAGTACAACGTCAGCCTTGGCTTCGAGAACGATCTCCCCGCCGGAGGTGACGGTGCGGATCTGCTCGATCTGTCGCTGGGCGTAGATGTTGACGCGGCCTGTCTCACCGATGGGGCCGGCGGTGAAGATGGCGGTGATGTCCTTGCCGGAGATGACGTGGGCCTGGAGGCCGACGACGCCGGAAGCGCCTGTGACCAGAACGCGCGCGATGCCGCCGCCGGTCGAATCCGAGCCGACCTCGCTCTCGATGCGCTTCATCGGCCCTGACAGCCCCTGTATGCCGCGTGCTGCCGTGACGACGTTGATCGCATACTCGCCTAACTCGCGAGTCTCGGGGTCAGCGGGAAACGGCATGAACTCCAGATCATCCTTGGCCGAAGCGAGGACGTTGCCCCGGATGAACCCGTTGCCGCTGGACGTGCTGGAGGCTTGGACACGCCAGACGCGGCCGACCGAGAGGTCGCCCTCGACGTTGCCGCTGACCGCGAGCGCGAGGATGACGGCGTCGCGGAGTTTGGTCGGATCGGGGTCGGAAGTGTCCGTGTCAACGTAGACGATCGCCTCCGTGGCTTCGACGCCGAAGTCGATCACGCCGGGTGCCATGTTGGCTGTGACATCAGGTCGAAAATCGGTTTCCAGATCTTCGTTGCCAACGATGAGCCTGATCTTCAGATTCCCTGGAGCACCGGACATGTCGGCCCGTAGTTCGATGCCGTCGAGACTGTCGGAAGGCCCCGTTGTCGAACTCGTCGCGTCGTCGAAGACGTGGACCACGGCATCGGCCGTGATCGCGCCGAGGTTGACCACCGCCCGGTCGTTGTTGAAGGAAGGCGTGACGATCGAGCCGCCGTTGACGCGGTACTTGATGTCCGCTTGCGCAACCACCGCGCCGCCCAGGGCCAACAGGCCCAGGGCGTACACAAATCGTGATCCTCTCATCTTGTTATCTCCTGCGTCTGTGCGTGAACAGGAAGAACCCGAGCGTGAACATCACGCCCGATGCGGGTGACGGAACGACAGCGGCAATTCGAAAGCCGTACTGAAAGATGGAAACGTTCGGCGACTGCGTGCCATGCGCATTGATGCGATCCGATATGGGTGGTCCATCGAACCACCAACTACCGTCTAGCAAGCGTTCTGGCGCAGTGCCGGGAAGTGCAACGATCGTTTCGGTCCACTCATTAGTCCCCCCCGCCACGTCGAGGAGGCCCCACGGGCTTTGGACCGTCGGGTACGAGCCGAGGGGGATGCTGAACGGCGACAGGCCGGTGTGAATCTGACCCCATCCACCTGAGTTGGCCTGACCATCCGCCCCGCCGGTGCCGCCGCCGGGGATGAGGCTTGGCGGTGGGCCGGGGATGATGCCCATGTCCGTCGCGTTCGACCACGTCCACCACCCACCCTGGTCTTGCCCGTGGCGGTTGGGGTCGTAGTGCGCGGCCTTGAGCCACTCGTCCCATGTCGGGATGAAGTACTTCGCCCCCGGCGAACGCGCGGCCTGGTCCGTGAACCCGTTGTCGTCGATGCCGAACGTGCTGACGTCGTACGCGCCGCTGAGGAAGGCTTCTCTGTTCGTCGCTTTGTCGTTGTGGAGCCAGTTGCAGTAGATCGCGGCCATGCGCCAACTGATGTCCCCCACCGCGCGGTACTCGTTGCCGTCTGGCACACGCCAGCGTTGGCCGCCGGGCACCGTCGGCGCTGTGCCCACCGCGCCCCAGTGATCGGGCGGGATCAGGTGCGGGATGCGATCGTCAGCCGGGCGATCGAACGCCGCGTTGTAGAACTCGACCCACTGCGCGGTGGTGACCTCGAAGCGGCCGATGCGGTACTCGTAGTTGACCGCACCCCTTCCGATGGCGCGGTCCTGAGGCGTGCCGTCGCCCATCCACGGCGCGTTGCCGGGTGCGCCGATCGTGACGAACTCGATGCCGTGGTCCACCGTGATCTGCCCGCCGGAGGCGATCGCCGTCGGTGTCAGCGGGATGCCGGAGGGGGGGATGGGATTGGCGAGGGTGACGCTCGATAGGCAGGCAACGACCGCCCCCGTGATGGCCAGCGTCCCAGAACGACGACGATCCCAGATGGTCCGTGAAAGCATGGCAGTCTCCGAGAGTCTGTGTCACCGGCGTACGGGTCTGTACGCCGAAAAACTCTCGCTCCTGCTTAGATAGTCGTAGAAGATACAACCGTGTGAGCCGGAAGCGGAAAATAAGTAGAAAAAATCTTCAATGTTCGGATCGTGGTGGGTAACTTGGGAGGTGTTTATTGAATGTGAGGAAGATCTGAGGGACTCGGGCGGCGGTGGTGTGGCGTGGCGCGCGGATCGGGCGGGAGCGTGTACACTGACGGTGTGCGGCTGGTGCGGGTGAGGGGCAAGGCGGCGGGCGGGGAGAAACGGCCCGGTGACGCATGATCAGCGGCGGCCTGTCGATCCATAAACTGCTCGCGGGGATGCGCAAGTACGGCGCCAGCGATCTGCACATCAAGGTTGGGACGCCGCCGGTGTATCGGGTGGGCGGGATTCTGAAGGTGCTGGGGACGGAAGGGCTGACGGACGACGAGGCGGACCACCTGCTGGACCCGATCGTGCCGGAGAAGTTGCGGTCGAAGTACGACGTGGACGGGGACCTGGACTTTGCGACGCACGACGACGAGGGGGATCGGTATCGCGTGAGCATGTATCGCGCGGGCGGGCACGTGAACGCGGCGATCCGGCGCGTGAAGGCGGAGATTCCGAGTTACGCGGATCTGCACCTGCCGGACGTTTACGGGCAGATCGTGAGCAAGACCAACGAGGGGCTTGTGCTGATCGTGGGGACGACGGGGAGCGGGAAGAGCTCGACGCTCGCGGCGATGATCGAGCACATCAACAGCACCGAGGCCTGCAACATCATCACGGTTGAGGACCCGGTGGAGTACCGGTTCAAGCCGAAGAAGTCGATCATCTCGCAGCGGGAGATCGGGATCGACGTGCCGGACTTCCCGTCGGCGCTGCGGCACGTTGTTCGCCAGGACCCGGACGTGATTCTGATCGGCGAGTTGCGCGATCAGGAGACGGTGATGGCGGCGATCCAGGCGGCGGAGACGGGGCACCTGGTGTTCGCGACGCTGCACACGGCGGACACGATGCAGGCGTTCGCGCGCATGCTCGAGTTTTTCCCGCGCGAGCAGCACGCGTTCATCCGGGGGTCGCTGTCGAACACGCTGCGGGCGATCTGCGCGCAGCGTCTGCTGCCGACGGTGGAGGAGTTTGAGGTTCGCGTGGTGCCGGCGACGGAGGTGCTGCTGAACACGCCGATCGTGGTGGAGCGGATCCGGGACGGTCAGGAGGCGGATATTCCGTCGATCATCAACGCGTCGATCCACGAGGGGATGCGGAGCACGATCAAGAGCCTTGCGGAACTGGTGAACAAGGGGTGGGTGTCAGCGCGCGTGGCGATGGCGTATGCGCCCAACCGCGATGCGCTGGACAGCGAACTCAAGGGCGTCGAGGTGAAGGCGAGCACGCTGGTGACGCGCGGGAAGGCGTGAGCGCTTTGCTGAGCGCTCTGGGCGGGAGTGCGTTGGGATCTGCGGGTCCGGTGCTCAGCGGCGCGAGTTCATGAAGATGAGGACGTAGTAGAGGAGCGTGGCGATCGCGCCGACGGTTGCGGCGACGTAGGTGAGGGCCGCGGCGGAGAGGACGCTGTTCATCGCCTTGGCTTCGCCGCCCTGCCCGACGAGGTTGGAGGAGTAGAGGAGTCGCTTGGCGCGAGCGGAGGCATCGAACTCGACGGGGAGATTGATGAGTTGGAAGAGGACGACGGCTGAGAAGAGGACGATGCCGGTGATCATGAGCCACTGGCCCGCAACGGTGGCGGCTGCGCCCATGAACATGCCGATGATGATCATGATGATGCCGGCCTGAGAGCCGATGCCCGCGATCGGAACGATGCGGTTTCGGATGACGAGGGGGCCGTAACTGGTTGCGTCTTGGATGGCGTGGCCGGCTTCGTGGGCGGCGATGCCGAGTGCGGCGACGGAGCGGCCGCTGTAGACGTCGGGGGAGAGGCGGAGGACCTTGTGCTTGGGGTCGTAGTGATCGGAGAGGAAGCCCTGGACGGGCTCGATCTTGACGCCGACGAGGTTGTGGGAGTCGAGGATCATCTGGGCGGCCTCAGCGCCGGTGATGCCGGAAGAGGCGCGGACCTTGGCCGCGCGGGCGAAACTGGACTTGACCCTGAACTGCGCCCAAAGGCCCAGGAGCAGCGGGGGGATCATGAACAGGAAGTAGAGCCCCCAGCCCGAGAGCAAGCCGCCGCCACCGCCGCCGGATGAACCGGCGGGGACGAAGTTCTGTGCGAGTTGCAGGATCGTGAACATCGACGGTCTCCCGTTTCCAATGCGAGTTTGCGTGATCAGACCGACCGCGCGAACGTGTGCTGACAACCTTACGCCGACCGAGCATCGAAGTTCGAGACCTTGGCGAGTTCCTCGAAGAGTCGGCGTTCTTCGTCGGAGAGTTGTTTGGGGATCACGATCCGGAGTTCGACGAGGAGGTCGGCGCGATCTCCGGATCGGCGGGGCAGACCCTTGTTCTTGATTCGCAGGCGCTGGCCACCCTGCGAGCCGGGCGGGATGGTGATGATGACTTCCTGATCGGGCGTTTGGACGGGGCGCTTGGCGCCGAGGGCGGCCTCCCACGGCGCAAGCGGGAGGGAAGTGATGAGGTTGAGCGTCTCGGGTTCGATTCGGAAGCGCGGGTCGGGTTGGATTCGGATGGTGAGGAGGAGATCTCCCGCGTGAGAGGGACTCTCGCCCTGTCCGCCCTGACCGGCGAGGCGGATGATGGAGCCGTCGGTGACGCCGGGCGGGATGCGAACGTCGATTCGGCGCGCTTCGGAGGGTTTGTTGGGATCGGCGAGCGAGATCTGGCGCGTGCCGCCGTGATAGGCATCGGAGAGCGGGATGGCGATCTCGGCCTCGATGGTGCGGCCGCGTCGCGGTGCTCGCTGGGTTCGTGCGTGGCGCGTGGCAGCGCCGCCCGCAGCGCGGAGATCGTCGAAATCGAAGCCCATGCCGCCGAACCCGCCCCCTCCTCCCATTCCACCCCCGCCCATGCCGCCGGAACGTGCGCCGGCTTGGGCGAAGGGTCCGCCGCGACCGAAGAGGGACTCGAAGAAGTCGCTGAAGTCGCCGGTGCCCTCGAAGCCGGCGGATTGTCCGGGTTGGCTGGTGCCTCGCCAGCCGGGAGGGGGGCGGAAGTCCTGTCCGGCCTTCCAGTCGTTGCCGAGTTGGTCGTAGAGTTTTCGTTTTTGCGGGTCTTTGAGGACTTCGTAGGCCTCGTTGAGGGCCTTGAAGCGTTTCTCGGCCTCGGGCGACTTGTTGACGTCGGGGTGGTACTCGCGGGCGAGTTTTCTGAAGGCGCGCTGAATCTCTTCCGCGCTGGCGGAGCGTGCGACACCCAGTGTTCCGTAGTAGTCCTGAAACTCGGCCATGCGGGCTCCGGAGGTCAACCGCTGCGGGCGCGAACGACGGCCTGGCCCGGCGGTCGAGCGTAGGGAATCAAGCGGCGTGCCAGAGCCGGTTTAAGCCGGTTGTGCGGGGCTTGCGAAGCGGAGCGCGGTGACTCCGCCGCGGCAGGGGCGCACCGGCTGGCTCGCGTGGGGGCATGGGTTCGGTGGTGGTTTGTGTAGCCAGCCGAGGCAGGCGGGGAGTGCCAAGTTGGCAGCGGTGGGCGTGTGTTGGAGCTTGTGGTGTCGCGTTGGCTGTGCGTGACGCGGGTGGGCTGGGTTGGCACGGAGTTTGTATTCGGGGGTGATGTTCGGCGAGCGCGTTGAACGTCCGACGCGGGGTCGGAGTGCGTCGATCGCCGGGCGCATGGGACGTGTGAGTCCCGAATCGCGAAGGAGGTTGGGCCATGTTGATCCGACGAGTTTCACCGGTCACGGTTGAGCCGAGCATGCTGTCGCACCTGAGCCGCGTCATGGACGACATGGTTCGAGAGACGTTCGGCGAGACGGGCGGGAGCACGCCTGTGCGGTCGTTTCCGCCGCTGAATGTTTGGGAGGAGGACAAGGCGATCCACGTTGAGGCGGAGTTGCCGGGCGTGGATCCGTCGAAGATCGACGTGAAGGTCGAGCACGGTGCGCTGTCGATCAGCGGTACGAAGGAGGACACGCGTGAGGAGAAGGGGAAGAACTTCCATCGCTCCGAGCGCGTGTTCGGTTCGTTCTTCCGTCAAGTGATGCTTCCTGAGAACATCGATCCTGAGCAGGTGAAGGCCGAGTTCAACGGCGGCGTGCTGCACGTGAGCGTGCAGAAGCGGAACGGCGTTGCCGCGAGGAAAGTGCCGGTGGTCTCCAAGAGCTGAGCCACTGGCGGAGCGGCGGGCGGGTGTTTGCGCCACGCCGCGATGATGGGGCGGCTCTCTCCGCGGTCAGGCGTCGGGCCTGAGCGTGGGGGGTGCCGCCCATCGCATTTTTGTGACGAGGGTGTGCCAGTAGTTGCCGCGCGGGTTTCGGACGAAGCGTGCGGGCGTGCTGTGGCGGCGGATGAGGACTGAGTCGCCGGAGTGGAGACCGCAGAAGACCTGGCCGTCGGCGACGAGGGTGGTGCCGGAGCCTGGGTGATCGGACTTGGATGATCGTGACGGCTGGTTGGCGCGATCGACGCGGATGCGCACCGTCGTGTCGAGGTTGAGCACGACGGGGCGGAATGCGAGGGTGTGCGCGGCGAGGGGCGTGACGACGAGCACGGGCGCATCGGGCGAGACGATCGGTCCGCCGGCGGAGGCGTTGTACGCGGTTGAGCCGATGGGGGTGGAGACGATGACGCCGTCGCCGGTGAGCGAGGGGCCCTCGTGTCCGTCGATCTCCAACCTGAGTGCGATCAATCGGAACGGTGGGCCGGCGGTGATGACGGCGTCGTTGAGCGCGAGGGCGTGGCAGGACGGGCTCGCGGGGCCGGACTTGGGAGCGGGATCGGCACGCTCGACGCCGATGCTGAGGAGCGGACGGTCTTGCGTGACGAGCGGGGAACCGTCGAAGAGCGTCGGCGCCTGATCGCGGAGGGCGGGGAGATCGAACTCGGCCATGAAGCCGAGTTTGCCGAGGTTCACGCCGAGCATCGGGAGGCCGAGGTCCGCGCATCGGCGGCTCTGGGAGAGGAGTGTTCCGTCGCCGCCGAGGACGACGATCAGGTCAGCGCCCGAGGCTCGGGCGGGGTCGATGGGCGATGAGTCGGCGTCGAGTTCGGCGGTGACTCGGCCGCGGTGTGTGATGAGCGAGCGCACTTCGTCGAGCGCACCGGCGACCTCGGGCTTGTCGCGGTTGACCAGGAGGAGGACCGAACGGGGCATGCGGCGGCGCCTGTCGAAGAGTGCCGGGTCAGACCGTTGTGGGCGCGGCGGGGGCGGCGTGGACCGAACCGTTGACGCCCTGGCGTGCGCCGTGAGCGATCGTGGTCGCTTGCGGGACGGGCCGGCCTGCGGCGGCCAGACGGATCGCGCGGGCGAGGCCGTGGGCGTCGAGGCCCGCATCGGCGAGTTGCTTGGTTCGCGAGTCCTGCATGATCCAGTGGTCGGGCAGGCCGAGGCGGGAGAGTCGCGAGGCGTCGAGGCCCATTTCCTGCGCGGCTTCGAGGACCGCCGAGCCGAACCCGCCGACGATGGAGTGATCCTCGACGGTGAGGACGGGGATGCGGCGTTCGAGGAGCGAGCGGATCAGTTCCTGATCGACGGGCTTGGCGAAGCGAGCGTCGTAGACGGCGACGCGGTACTCGCCCGAGAGCATGTCGCGGGCGCGGAGCGCATCGATGGCGGGCGTGCCGAAGGCGAGGACGGCGACGTCGGGCGTTGGCGCGTTCGGAGCATCGAGCTCTGGGGTGAGGCACCAAGCCTTGCCCAACTCGAAGGCGGGCGTGGCGCCGACTTTGTCGGCGACGACGCTCGAAACGGTGTCGCGCGGGTAGCGGACGCTGGAGAGCCCCTCTTCGTAGGTTCGCATGAACTCGATGGCGGCCAGAAGGCTGGGCTCATCGATCGCGGCCATGATCGCCGCGCTGGGGAGCGTACGGAGCAGGGAGACGTCGCAGAAGCCGTGGTGGACAGCGCCGTCGCCACCGACGAGGCCAGCGCGATCGAGGAGCAGGCGGACGGGGAGCCCTTGCAGAGAGACTTCCTGGAAGGCCTGATCGAAGGCTCGCTGGAGGAACGTGCTGTAGACGGCGAAGAAGGGTCGGAAGCCGGTCTTGGCGAGGCCGGCCATCATGTCCATGGCGTGGGACTCGCAGATTCCGGTGTCGAAGGCACGATCGGGGAACTTGGGGAGGACTTTGCTGACGCCGGTGCCGTCGGGCATGGCGGCGGTGGCGACGACGACCTTGGGGTCGCGGGTCATGAGGTCGACGAGCGCATCGCCCACCGCGGAGGTGAACGACCGGCCGTCCTTCTTGATCTCGACGCGGCAGCCTTCGCGAACGAAAGGTGAGGGGGAGTGGAAAGTGCTTGAGTCCTGCTCGGAGAAGTCGAAGCCCTTGCCCTTGACGGTCTTGACGTGGAGGACCATCGGTCGGTCGAAGTCGCGCGCCTCTGTGAGGAACTCGATGAGGGTGGGGAAGTCGTGGCCGTCGATGGGGCCGACGGTGACGAGCCCGAAGTGCTCGAACCAGCCGCCCTGTGCGCCGCCGCCGGTGCCGCCGTCGTGGATGACGGCCTTGGCCGCCTCGCCTGCGAGGTGGTAGGCCTCCTTGACGAGCGAGCCGCCCGGGATCTGGGCGAGGATCTCGCCGGCGGAGCGCTTCATCTCGGAGTAGCGGTGGGAGATTCGGACCCGGTCGAAGTACTGCGAGACCGCGCCCTGAGGCTTGGAGATGCTCATGCCGTTGTCGTTGAGCACGACGAGGAACTGACGCTTGAGAACGCCCGCGCCGTTGAGCCCCTCCATGGCGACGCCGTTGACGATGGAGGCGTCGCCGATGATCGAGACGACGCGTCGGCCGCTGGGGTTGGACTTGGGGTCGTAACCCTCACCGCGGAGCGAATCGCCCCTGGCCATGCCGACGGCGGTCGAGATGCCGGTGCCGGCGTGGCCGACGCGGAAGAGATCGAAGGGAGACTCGGAGGGTTCGGGGAAGCCGGCCATGCCGGCGCTGGTGCGGAGGTTGGCGAGCATGTGCTGTCGGCCGGTGAGCAGTTTGTGCGGGTAGCACTGGTGGCCGACGTCGAAGAGGAGTCGGTCGTGGCCGAAGTCGAAGACGTAGTGCATCGCGATGGTCAGTTCCACGACGCCGAGATTCGGTGCGAGGTGGCCGCCCGTGCGGGAGACCTGGTCGCAGATGGCTCTGCGGATGTCGGCCGCCACTTCGGGCAGTTGATCGACGTGGAGTCTGCGAAGATCGGCGGGGGTTCGGATCGAGTCGAGAAGGGGCATTCGTCGTCCTTGAAGGCCTGGTGAAGCGTCCGGCCGTGTGGCGATGGTACGCGAACAGAGGGTCCGGCGTTCCGGAACGGTCTGGGTTGGTAGGGTCCGGTTGGGTGTTCGAGCGGTGCGGTCGGATCGATGCCGGTGGGCCGGTACGCGGATCGAAAGACGCGTCAGCGCGTGCGGACGGCCATGAAGTCGGCGAGGATATCGAGCGTGCGGGCCGCGGGTCCGAGCGGGCGGAGCGCCTCGGCGGCGGACTGGTGGAGTTGTCGGACCTTGCGGCGGGATTCTTCGATGCCGAGCACGGCGGGGTAGGTGAGTTTGCCAGCGGAGACATCCTTGCCGGCGGTCTTGCCGAGGTGCTCGGTGGATTGCGTCACGTCGAGGAGGTCGTCGACGACCTGGAACATGAGGCCGATCGCGTGAGCGTGGCGGGTGATGGCGTCGAGTTTTGCCTGGTCGGGGTCGCGCTTGCCCGCGTGGGATGTTGCGACGATCGCGCCCATGCGGCAGGCGGCGACGATGAGCGCCCCGGTCTTGTTCAGGTGGATCAGTTCGAGCTTCTGCTCGTCGCTCAGGCCTGGCTCGAAGCCGCCGAGGGTGTCGTAGACCTGCCCGGCGATCATCGCGTTGGTGCCGACGGCGAGTTCCCGGGCGAGTGGCGCTGCGATGGCCGCGGGATAGGAATCGAAGAGCAGGCCGAACGAGAGGGTGAGGAGGGAGTCGCCCGCGAGGATGGCCATGGCCTCGCTGCTGTGACGGTGCAGCGTGGGTCGGCCTCTGCGCAGATCGTCGTTGTCGATGCCCGGCAGGTCGTCGTGGACGAGCGAGAACGCGTGGACCATCTCGACTGCGGCCGCGGCGGGGAGGCAGGCTTCGGGGTCGAGTCGTACGTCGGCGGTTGCCACGAAGGAGTGCCACGTGAGGAGCGGGCGGAGGCGTTTGCCCGGCCCGAGCGCGGCGTAGCGCAGCGCGTCGCGGAGGTTGGCGGGAAGATCGAGCGAGTCGATGACGTTGAGGAGGTACCGGTCGAAGCGAGCGACGGGCGCTGCCACTTCCGCGGGGAGCGCGCCCTCGGCGATCTGCGTGCTGGTGGTGGCCTGGGCTTGCGTCTTCATCTTCGTGAGCGTTTGCGGCGGGAGCGTGCCGTTCGCGCGGCCGGGTACGCGAGGAATCTCGTTTGTTCGCGATGGCACTGTGGGGGCGAACGCGACGGCGTCAGACTGGCGACTCCTGCGCCCGCAGCACGTCGTAGACCTCCTGCTCGGAGTTCGCGGCGTAGATGCGCTCGCGGAAGTCCTCCATGGCCATGAGGCTGGAGATTCGTGCCAGCGCCTGGATGTGGTCCGAAGTCCGATCGGGTGGGGAGGCGAGCAGGATGATGAGTTTGACGGGCTTGCCGTCGATCGCGGCGAAGTCCATGGGCTTGGCGGGCTTGCCGATTGCGACGGCGAGGCTCTCAACGCCGGAACACTTGCCGTGGGGAATGGCCAGACCGAGGCCGATGCCGGTGGTGCGGGTCTGTTCGCGCGTCCACACGGCGTCCTTGAGCGCGGCGGCGGCCTTGACCTTGCCGCGATCGGCGAGCAGGTCGACCAGTTCGTCGATCGCCGCGTGCTTGTCGCTCGCGAGCAGGGGCGCCTTGATGCACTCTCGTGAGATGATGTCGAGCAACTTCATTCGTTGTGCAACCGTGGCGTGCGAGTCCCGACGTCCTTGTGTCGGCCGAGACGGATCATGGGAGTCGTCATCCGTTTGTCGAGCCCGTCGGGGGACGTGAGTGTACCCCTCAAGGTGGGGTTGGGACCGGTGGAAATGTCGGTTGGAGGGTGGATTCAGCCTTGCAGGAGCAACGAGTACGCGCCGTCGCGGTACGCCGAGGGCGGGTCTCCCGGCAGTCCGCCGGGCTCGGTTCGGTTTTCCCGCGTCGCGGCGAAGCGATGCCACTGGACTGCCCACTGGGCCTGCGCCTGATTCTCGGCATGCTCAAGGGAGCAGGTGGAGTAGAGGATTGAGCCTCTGGGGTGCTCACGGAGAAGGGGGATCGCGTCGGCGATGATCTGACGCTGGATGCCGGTGAGGGATCGGTTGCGCTGATCGTCGAATCGAAAGCGTGCTTCCGGTCGACGTGGGAGGACGCCGGTGTTCGAGCACGGTACGTCGAGGAGTACCAGGTCCGCCCGGCCGTGCCAGTCGGCGACGAGGCGATCGAACGGCACAACGCGGACTCGGTCGGAGCGGGCGAAGACCGAGGCGAGCGTGCTTGAGCGGGCGGTATCGGCGTCGGCGGCGACGATCTCGGCGTTGGGGAACGTGGCGGCGAGTTGGCGAGTCTTGGTTCCCATGCCGGCGCAAGCGTCGATGATCAGGTTCGGCGCGGGCGTGAGGTTTCGGATTGAGCGGACAGCGCGGCATGAGGCGGAGTCCTGCACCCAGATGTCGCTTCGAGATGTGAGCAAGGCGCGAAGGTCGGCGGCGGCGCCCTCGAACACCATGTTCCCCGGATCGTCGTGCGGGGACAGGCCGGGGTGATCGATCGGCTCGGTTGCGTGATCGACGTTGAGCACGATGGGTGGATCGACGAGCGAGTGCAGGCAGAGCCGGCGGACATCGGTGAGCGGGCGGGTGGTGAGCCACGCGCGGATGAGCGAGGTGGGATGACTGGTCGCGACGGCGACTCGCTCGGCTTCGTCCTCGGGCAGCAATTGGGAGGAAAGCGGCATGGAGCCGGTCGATCGGCCGCCGAGGGGCAACTCGTCGCGCATGAAGGCGAAGGTCTCGCGATGGTGCGCGGGATCGTGGCGTGCGCCTCCGCGAAGGTCGTCGAGGATGCGGCGGAGCACGGCGTTGGCTGCTTTGGCTGGGCCCGGGCCGACCTGCACTTTGACCCACTCGACGGCGTGGTTGATGGCGGCCGACTCCGGGACGCGGTTGAGAACGAGCAACTGGGCCGATGCGGCGAGCAATGCGCCGCGGAGTTTGGGGTCGGTCTGATCCCAGCCGCGGGAGAGGTGGCGTTCGACGAGGAAGCGGAGGGTGATCCAGCGGCGGATCGCGGCGTCGTAGATCGCTCGTGCGAAGGCGCGGTCGCGGTCGTCGGCGTGGGCCAGGAGTTTGTCGATCGCCCCGTCGATCGCGTCGAGGTCCATGTCGGGCCAGCGGCGGACCTGCCGCGACACGGCCAGGAACGCGGTGTGGCGGGGCAGATCGTCGAGCGCGGGCTGTGTTGAAGGGCCGCGGCCCGTCGGGCGATGGCCTGCGTGTCCGGACAACGATCGTCGCGAAGGGTCGCTCACGGGCGAACGATAGTCTGGGCGGGTCGTGACTCCCGCCGGGAGCGAACGCGCGGAGACTTGAGCGGGCATGCCGGATCGAGTGGAGACAAGTTCGGTGGGAGTTGCGCCGGGTGCGTTGCGCGGTCGGCAGTCGGCGCGTGCGCCGAAGCCGCCGTCGGGGTTGCTTGCGGGGATGCGGATCCGCAAGAAACTGATCTTTCTTCACACGCTGTTTTCGCTTGCACTTGCGGCGATCCTGGCGTTGGCGTTGCGGCCGGCGGTGCGCGAGGTCATTCTGCAATCGGAGTCGCACGAAGCGAGATTGGTGCTGGCGCAAGTGCTCGACGGGCCGGGCGACGGCGAGGCGTTGCGTGGATTCGCGGATCGGCTATCGAACAGGTCGGGCTCGGGCCTGGTGGTGCGGGTGGGGGATGAGCGAGCGGCGGGACTGACGGCGTCGGAGGCCGCGGTGCTGCGAGAGCGCTCGGGCGTGGGAGCGGGGCTGGTCGATGCGTCCGCGGATCAGGTCGCTTCGAGTTCGGACATGCCGGCGTACTTGAGGTTTTTCGGGCCGGATCGGGAGCCTGTGCTGGTGGCGCACCACGGTGGGGCGGATCGGTTCGTGGTGGTTTCGGTTCGGCTTGAGGAAGCGCGGGCGGCGGTGATCCGGTTGTACGTGCTCGCGACGTTGGCGCTGTTGAGCGTGTACGCGCTGGTGGCGGCAGCGCTGGAGATCTTCGTGCTTCCTCGGCACGTCTACGGGCCGATTCGTTCGATGCTCGAGGCGGATCGTGCGCTGGAATCGGGCCGAACGGAGGAGGAGATCATTCCGGAACGGGTGATTCCGGCGGATGAACTGGGGGAGATCATGCGGTCGCGGAATCACGCGGTGCGGTCTCTTCGGCAGCACGAGCGAGACTTGGCGAGCGCGCTGACGAAACTGGAATACGCGGCGGCGGACCTGAAGAAGAAGAACCACCTGCTCGAGACCGCACGGCAGAATCTCGCCGACACGGGAAGACTGGCCGGGCTCGGGATGATGTCGGCTGGCCTTGCGCACGAGATGAACACGCCGCTGGCGGTGCTGAAGGTGCTGGCGGAGAAGGTCCGGCCCGGCGAGTTGGACGGGGGGCTCTCACCGGACGAGGCTGCGCTGATGCGGCGGGTGATCGGCCGGCTCGAGGGGCTGAGCGAGGGGTTGCTGGACATTGCGCGGGCCCGTCCGCTGAATCTCGAGCCTGTGGAGATTCGCTCGCTGATCGACGAGGCGTGGACGCTGGTGCGGATGGACCGGCGATCGACGGGTGTGCGATTCGAGAGCCAGATCGAGTCCGGTCTGACGGCGCAGGGCGATTCGAATCGACTGATCCAGGTCTTCGTCAACCTGCTTCGCAACGCGGTGGACTCGATGGCCGGGCATGAGAGCCGGCCCGAGGTCTGCGTGACGGCGAGCCGGGTCGAGCGTGATGGGCGGTTGTGGTTGTCGGTCGTGATCGCGGACAATGGGCCGGGGATCGCGCCGGACGTGATGGCCAACCTTTTCGAGCCTTTCGTTTCAACGAGGCTGGACGCGCACGGCACGGGCCTGGGGCTGGCGGTGTCGGAGGGGATCGTGCGCGAGCACGGGGGGGTGCTGGTCGCGCGCAATCGTGCGGATGCGGAGGGGCTTGCACGGCGCGGGGCGGAGTTCGAGGTGTTGTTGCCCGGTGCGTTCGGATCGGTCGTTGCGGCCGGTTTGGCGGGCGGGCCGGGCGTAAACTCCGCCGCACCGGGGCAGGAACACGACCGATGAACGAACCCGCGGCCAGCACGCCCGCCGAAGAGCAGTCCGCCGAAACGGGGGCGCCGCTGTCGGTCGCTGTGATCGATGATGACGACGACTACCGGCAGTTCATCAGCACGGTGCTGGAGTCGCTGGGGCATCGGGCGCGGGTGTTTGCGACGCCTCCGGAGTTCTATGCGCATTGCGAGTCGGATCTGCCCGACGTGCTCTTGCTCGACATGAAGATGGGGCGATTCGACGGTCAGCAGGTGCTGGAAGAGATCCGGAAGCGCTGGCCGAAACTGTGTGTGATCGTGGTGACGGGGTATCCGTCGCTGGACTCGATGCGTCAGACATTCAAGCAGGACGTGTTCGACTATCTGGCCAAACCATTTTCGATGGACGAACTGCGGAGGACGCTTGCGCAGGCCGCGGCGGCGTTCGGGCTGGGGGGGCGTCCGTTGGATCGTCTGCGGCTGGAACTGGGTCGGCACATCCGGCTGGCACGAACCGAGCGGGGGTGGACGCTTCGAGATCTCTCGGAGGCCTGCGGGTTGAGCGTGAGTCAGTTGAGTTCGATTGAGCGCGGCAGTCATCTGCCGAGCATCGAGAGCCTGATCGGTGTCGCGTCGGCGCTGGATCGGCGACCTTCGGAATGGCTTTCGGCGGCGGGGCTCTGAGCGTGACGCACTCCAACAGGCCATTGGAACGCGGGGTGCTGTTCACCGGCTTTGAACCGAGCGGGGATGATCACGCCTCGGCGGTGATCGCCGAACTGCGTCAGCGTCAGCCGGACCTGCCGATCTACGCCTGGGGCGGGCCGAAGATGGAGCGGGCCGGGGCGACGATCGTCGAGCGGACGGGCGAGAGCGCGGTGATGGGCTTGCCCGGCGTGGGGAAGATCATCGAGCACATGGGGATCAACCGCCGGGCGAGGCGGTGGATCAGGCAGGGACGGGCGAGTCTGCACGTGCCGGTCGATTCGCCGGCGGCGAACTTTCCGATCTGTAGATACAGCAAGCGGCGGGGTCTGCGCGTGATGCACCTGGTGGCGCCGCAGATCTGGGCGTGGGGGCGCTGGCGGATTCGCAAGTTGCGTCGGTGCACGGATCGGGTGTTGTGCCTGTTGCCGTTCGAGGAGGGGTGGTTTCTGGCGCGCGGGGTGTCGGCGAGGTTTGTGGGGCACCCGTTGTTCGACGAGCCGCTGGACGAGGATGGACTTGCTCGCAGGGCCGAGGAGATTGAGAGAGAGGTGGAAGCCATCTCTCGTTCGTACCGGAAGGGGATCGGACCGCGGCTGAGGCTTGGGCTTATGCCCGGGTCGCGGCCGTCGGAGATCCGGGCGTGCTTTCCGGTCTTGCTCGATGCGTACCGCAGGCTTCAGGCGGACTTTCCCGACACGACGGGCGTGGTGGCGGCAACGACGCCGGAGGTTGCGAGTCGGCTCCGCGAGATCGCTCAGACGACGGATCACGGTGGCGGGGGTGGTTGGCCCAGGGGGCTGCACGTCGTGATCGCCGACACCGACGCCGCGATCCGATGGTGCGACTTCGCGCTGGTCGTGAGCGGGACGGTCACGCTGCAGATCGCCCGTCAGTTCAAGCCGATGGTGGCGATGTATCGGCCGGGATGGTTGGTGTATCAACTGCTCGCACGCTGGCTGGTGACGACCGAGCACTTCACGCTGCCCAACCTGATCGCCGGTCGACGGATCATCCCCGAACTCATCCCGCACTTCGGCG
Organism: Phycisphaeraceae bacterium; assembly: GCA_019636535.1. Lineage (GTDB taxonomy): Bacteria > Planctomycetota > Phycisphaerae > Phycisphaerales > UBA1924 > JAHBK01. Next base: position 25,903 of record JAHBXK010000020.1, read on the forward strand.
ACGGCGAGGCCTTGGCGGTCGAGGTGATCAAGTTGCTTCGTCGCGACGGGTATGCGGACGATCAGCGGGTGAACCTGCGGGCGATCGCGAGCATGTTCGACGGGACCAACGCGGCCCGTGCGGCGGCGGACGAGATCGAGCGGCTGCTGGGATTGCGAGCAACGAATTCGGGCACCGCTCCGAGCGTGGCTGCCGGGCTGCGGAACGGACGATCAGTCGGCGCCGCCTCGGCGGAGGGGGAACAGGGCCAGGGCGCACACGCCGTTTCCGATCCGGTCGACGATCGGGAATGAACGGACTTCGGGGGTCCAGACGGGCAAGTCGCGATCGAGACAACGATGGGCGAGCAAGCCGATGTCGTGCTCGGCGATGGGCAGACTTTCGCAGAACAAGACCAAGAGTGACGCGGTGTGCAGTAGGGTCGCATCGCTTCGGAGTTTCACGAGGTCGCCGACAACACCCCGGGTGAGTTGTGACGCGTAGGTGCGGTTCGGGCCGGGCACGCCGCGGACGTAGGCGTACTGACCGACGGCCTTGACCTCGAGCCAGAAGGCGTCTTCGGGTGAGCAGGCGCCTGGGGGGTGGTCGCGAACGGCCGCGGCGGCGTCGCGTTCAGCGGATTGCTCGAAGAGGGAGCCGCTCGCTTCATTGCGGAGATTTCGGGCGGTTCGCCTGCCCGCCACGGGATCGGCAACGTGGTCGAAGCCGTCGGGCAGAATGACGATGTCGCAGCGTGTTCGCTCGCGGTCGTGGGTCGGGTCGGTGATCTCGGCTGGCGGGTCGGGCGTCGGGTTCAGGATCGGGGAGGCGGCGGTCCGCCGCGTGGAGCCGGCCCGGGATTGGGGATAAGCGACCTCGCGGGCGATCGGCCGGCCCGCGGCGTGGATGGCGGTGGCGATCAGGGGGTGCAGGGCGGTTTCGTCGAGGGCGTCGAGCCCGTGGACCGCCTGCTCGTCGCGCAGGGCTCGCTCACGCTCGGCGAGCCCGGCGGCGATCGTCTCGATGAGGTCGGTCGTAGACCACACGATCCGAGCGTATCACGGCAGAATGTCGGAACTCTGGTGGAAAACCGGTCTCGCACGACGGCCCGGTTTGCGGTATCTTGACGCAAGTGATCGGTGCGTCCAACCTGACGCACCGCGCCGGAGGCCCAATAGATGTGGAATGTTCTCGACGCCATCAACGCCGTGCTCTGGCACGACGCTGTGCTCTACACGCTGTTGGTGGTTGGTGTGCTGTTCACGGTTTGGACCAAGGTCGGCCAGGTTCGGGCTCTGACCCACGGCGTGCATGTGATCCGGGGCGCGTATTCGAAGAAGGGCGATCCCGGGGCGATCAACCACTTCCAAGCGCTTTCGACGGCGCTGTCGGGCACGGTGGGGCTGGGGAACATTGCCGGGGTCGCGGTGGCGGTCTCGTTGGGTGGCCCGGGAGCGGTCTTCTGGATGTGGGTCGTCGGTTTGCTCGGCATGGCGATCAAGACGACCGAGGTCACGCAGTCGATGCTGTTCCGCGACCTGCGAGATCCGAACAACCCGCTGGGCGGGCCGATGGTTGTTGCGCGAGAGGGTTTCAAGAAGTTCGGGCTGGCGGGTCTGGGCACGTTCATCGGCGCCGTGTTCTGTGTGACGCTGATCATTTCGACGTTCACCGGCGGCAATATCTTCCAAGCGTGGTCGGTTGCGGAGATTACGACGGCGTACTTCCCCGATGTGCCTGGGTACGTCGCGGGCATCTTCATGACGGTGATCGTGGGACTGGTGATCATCGGCGGCATCAAGCGGATCGGTTCGGTGACCGGCCGGCTGGTGCCGTTGATGTGCGGCATCTATCTGATCGCCGCGGTGACGATCCTGATCATGAACTACCAGACGATCCCCGGCATTCTGCGGATGATCGTGCTGCACGCGCTGCCGTCATCGCTCGGCGGCCAATCCGCCGAACCCGTGAACGCCTTCCTGGGCGGAACGTTCGGCTACGCGTTTCTGTGGGGGATGAAGCGGGCGCTGTTCTCGAATGAATCCGGGCAGGGGTCTTCGCCGATCGCGCACTCGGCCGCGAAGACCGATGAGCCCGTGCGGGAGGGCGTGGTGGCCGGACTCGAACCGTTCATCGACACGATCATCGTGTGCACGCTGACGGCGTTGGTGATTCTGTCGACCGGTGCGTGGAATCGCGAGGCGGCGGCGAAGTTTCCCGATCCTTACAGGATCGTGCTGGCCGATAAGGCGGTGACCACGCTGGATGAAGCGCCGGCTATCAGCGCGATGGACGGGACGCACCAGATCTCGCCGATCCGACTCACGGCGGAGGCTGCCGAGCAGGCGCGGGCTCGCGGGAACGGTCGTGCGTTCGTGCTGGTGCGTGTGGAATCCGAGAACGGCCCTCGGCGCGTTTCGGTTTCCGGCAAGATCGGCAACGACGGCCTGCTGACGTTCGAGCCCGGGACCTTGCCCGGATCGCCGATCGAGGTGCTTCGCGAGGTGTATTCGGGGCGTGTCGCGTCCTGGAAGCCCGACGTGGCGATTGCTCCGAAGAAGCCGGCCGAAGAGGTGCGGATCAGCAAGCACTGGCGAGTGAATGACGGTGTCTTCGTGATCGTGGCCGACGACTTCGACAAGCGAACAGGTCGTGATCTGCACAAGGTGACGGGCAAGATCAGGGCGTCCGCGGACGAGACGCTGGAGATCGAGTGGGACGCTCGCTCGACAGCGACCGAGCCGTGGTTTGTGAACACCGACCTGCACCTGAATCTCCCCGGTCCGGCATTGACGGGGTACGCCTTCGACCGGGCGATCCCCGACCTGGGCAAGTGGATCGTGACGGTCGCCGCCTGGCTGTTCGCGATCTCGACCATCATCTCGTGGTCGTACTACGGTGAGCAGGGCGTGGTCTTCCTAATGGGTCGTTGGGCGGTGCTGCCGTACAAACTGATCTACTGCGTCTGCATCCTGATTGCCACGCTTGGGTTCATCAAGACCGACTCGGAACTGGATGCGCTCACGGCGCTGGGCACCGGTGTGATGCTCTTCGCAAACATTCCCATCATGCTGATCTTCTCGAAGACGGCGATGAAGGCGTACCACCGCTACCTGGAGCGGCTGGATCGCGGCGAGTTCGTGCGCCATGCGCCCCCTCCCATCGCCGATGTCGCCGAAGGCAAGGACGAATAAGCCCGGTCCGAATTCAGGATTCGAGCCTGCCGCCGGTGATCTCGGCGACCCGCGCGATGAGTTCGTCGGCGGCGGGTTCGGCGCTGGCACGCGATCGCTTCAACGCGGAGCGCATGGCCAGCGGCACGAACGGCGCGGTGAGTGGGAGATACCACATCCAGGTTCGGAAGTCGTACGAGGTCCAGTAGGTGCGGAGGAGCGAGTCGGTCAGTACGACGCCGGGCCAGACGGTTGCGATCAGCGTTACCAGCACGATGAGCGGCACCCGAGGCTTGATTCGGCGGTCGAAAGTGAGCGCGAGCGACGGCTGTTCGGCGTTCGCGCTCTGGGTGGAAAGACGAACGATGAGTTCGCTCTCGAATGGCGTGCCGAAGTCGGCGATCCGGCCCATTTCGGCCGCCTCTCCGTTTGGAGATGCGGTCCAGCCCGCGAGGCGTCCGCGCCGTGCGGCGGCCTCGAGCAGTTCGACGACGCCCGCGCGATCGACAGAAGTTGGCAGGACGATTCGGTGGGGCATGGGATGGTGGGGGCGTTGGTGAGTCGTAGTCGCCGGTCAGGTTATCGGCCGAATCGCGTCGTGGCTTGGCGTATCCGGCGCGACCGACAGGGCGGTGAGACGGCCTGAAGCGTTGCGAGGTGGGCGATACGCTGCGTGCGGCAAGGCCGCCGCGATCGGACGTTCGACGATTGGCACGGATGCTGCATCAGCCCGCATAGACGGTCATGCATGCTACATCCGCACCATCCCGGCTGCGATTGGTCAACGGCGACGATGCCGCTCCGCAACGACCGTTGTCAGCGCGCATCACCCGCCGGCCGGGTCAACTGCCTCGGCTGACCCCCGCGCAGCCCGTCAGATCCGACTCGGACCATCAGGCGTTCGCCAGGACTGTTGCGCTGTCGCTGGAGCACGGTCGAGCGGCGGTGCTCACGCCGGAGCGTCGGAAGCGGTTGATGCGACTGGCCGACGAGTTGCGCATTCATCCGTTCGATGCGGCGCTTGTCATCGCGCTGGTGCAGGATCGCGCTCGCCGCGGCATGGTGGCGAATGAAGCCCCGCTGGGTGGGGATGGTTCGATCGACCTGTCGCCGGTCGGTTCCATGGCGTCGGCGATGCGGTCTGAGGGTCGTGCAGCGGGGCGTGTGCGGTCGCTCGCGATCGTTGCGGCCGGTCTGGGTGTCGGGTTTGCTTTGATCCTGGTGAACTGGATCGCGGCCTGAGCCGTTCGTGGTCTCGGAGCGCTGCATCCGACAGCACACGGTCGCATCGAATCCGCGGAGTCGAGGCGTGGCGAAGACTCTTCTGCCTGTGCGTGTTGCACGCGGGATTGAGGAGGACGCGACGTGGCGGCGATTGCCGAGGGGAGCAGAGTTCCGAGGGTCTCGTTGCTCGACTCAGGCGGCAAGCCGCGGTCGCTGGATGAGTGGAAGGGCAGGTCGGTGCTGCTGTTCTTCTATCCCGAAGCGGGTTCCCCTGGCTGCACGAAGCAGGTGTGCGACTACCGCGATCGCATCGGCGAGATGAGATCGATGGGCATCGAGCCGGTCGGCATCAGCCCGGATGAACCTGAGGCGGTGGCTCGCTTTGAGAAGGAGCACGATCTCAAACTGACGTTGCTCACAGATCAGCATTCGCGGGCGGGGGTTCCGGTAGCCGCCAAGGCGTTCGGCGTGTGGCGAGAGAAGCAACTCTATGGCAAGACGTACGTGGGCCTTGTTCGCTCAACGTTCTTGATCGGCCCGGATGGCCGCGTGCGTCGGGTGTGGGACAACGTGCGTGCCACCGGGCAAGCGGAGCGGATTCTGAGAGACCTTCGGGCGATGGGCGATGCGGACGCGGGCGGTCAACCGTCATCGCACGTGAAGAAGGGCAAGACTCGGAAGGCTGCTGCTTCCAAGCGATGACACAGCAAACGCGATCGAACAGAGCGTGTCGACGCGATGAGGTTGCGTTCACGGAACGATCTTGAAGAGCCGGCCGCCGCGGTGGTCGCAGATGTACAACTCCCCCTCGTTGTCGCGGCCGAACGAGGAGATCGCCTGCTCGAGTTGCTTGCGTCCCCCGAATGCCTGTGCGAAGTTGTCGGTGTGATCGACGACGGAGAACGCCTTGCCGCTGGGGGTCAGTTCGAAGGAGGAGATCGTGCCGCGCATGAACTCGCCGAAGATGTAGCGGTTGCGGAGCGCACTTACCTTTCTGCCCTCGTACAGGAACCCGCCGGTGATCGAGGCGTTGGGCGAGTGTCGGTAGGCATAGACGGGCTTGACGAACTCGACCTCGGGCGCGTCGGCATCGTCGGCGGGTGCTCCATCGGCCGGGCGTCGCCTGCGCGCCTGCAGAGGCTCCGGACCTTCCATGATGTTCCAGCCGTAGTTCTCGCCGCCCTTGGAGTCGGCCGGTTGGAGCATCACCCACTCCCAGCGGTTCTGGCCGACGTCGGCGATCCACATGCGTTTCTTCGAGTCGAACTCGAACTTCCAGGGGTTGCGCACGCCGTACGCCCAGATCTCGGGCCGTGCGCCCTCGCGATCGACGAAGGGGTTGTCCTTCGGCACCACGTAGGTCTGTCCCTCGGGCGGCGTCGAAGTCACGTCGATGCGGAGCATCTTGCCGAGCAGCGAGCCCAGATTCTGCGAGTAGCCCCGCGGGTCGTTGGCCGAGCCTCCGTCGCCCATGCCGATGTAGAGCATGCCGTCGGGTCCGAAGCGGAGGCATCCGCCGTTGTGGTTGCCGAAGGGCTGATCGATCTTCATGATGATCAGTTCGGATTCCAGTTCCGCCCGGCGCGGATCGGCCGCAACGAAGCGCGAGATGTGGGTGTGGCCCCTGGCGTTGGTGTAGTTGACGTAGAACCGCTTGTTTCTGGCGTAGTCCGGGTCGAAGGCCATTCCGAGCAGGCCCTGTTCCCAGCCGCGATCGTTGAACTGCTCGCGACGCAGGCGAAGGAACGGCTCTTCGAGCAGTTTGCCCTTCTCGATCACGCGGATCGCGCCGGTCTGCTCGACGATGTAGAACCGATCATTGGAAGTGGGATCGGGCTGGAAGTCGAGCGGTTTGCTCAGGCCCTCAACGACGAGTTCGGCCCGCTGTGCACGGGCCGGATCGGCAGCCACCCCCAGCACGACCATCCACACGCAGGCCAAGGCGATCAACAGGCTTCTCATGCCGAAAGGTAGCGCGGTTGTGCTTTGACCCAGCGGGACAGCCGCAGATGGCCGGGATCGGTTGCGACCTACGATTGGGCATGTCCGGCAACGGCGCGGTGCCCGTGAAGAACACGCTGCAAACTCTGGCTCGGAGGGCGCTTGAGCCGGGCGCTGAGCCGTTTGCTTGTCTGACGTGCTATGACGCCACCACCGCACGGTGGCTGGCTCGTGCAGGCGTGCCGCTGTTGCTCGTTGGGGATACGGCGTCGGAGGTCATTCTGGGTTTGCCCCGGACGATCGACATGCCGTTGGACGTGCTCGTGGCGCTGACGGCGGCGGTGAAGCGGGGTGCGCCGGGTAGTGTCGTGATGGCGGACATGCCCTTCATGAGTTACCAGGCGGACGATGCCGAGGGCATCCGCAACGCGGGGCGGTTCCTTCGTGAAGGGCTCGCCGACATCGTGAAAGTGGAAGTCGATGCTTCGTTTGCCCCGCTTGTCGAGCGCATGACGAGGGCGGGTGTTCCGGTCTGTGCGCACGTCGGGAGCAAGCCGCAGCACGTGGCGCTCACCAGCGGGTACGCGGCCGCCGGTCGCACGGCGGAGGATGCGAACCTGATCGTGGAAGATGCGATGGCGCTTGAGGCTGCCGGAGCCAGGATGATCCTGGTTGAAGCGGTGCCGCCGGAGGTGGGGGAGAAGGTGGTGGCCGCGACCTCCGTTCCCGTGATTGGCATCGGTGCGGGGCCTGCATGCCACGGGCAGATCATGGTTTTACAGGATCTGTTGGGCATGACCGATCACCCGCCGCGATTCGTTCATCCCGTGGCGCGGCTTGGGTTGGAGTTGAAGGCGGCGGGGGAGGAGTGGGTTCGACGGGTGGCCGGTCGGCAGATCGGCGGGGCTGCGTACTCGCTCAAGCCCGGTGAATCAGAGAAACTCGATCCGTTCAGCGGTCGGCTCGGCGGTTCGCGCGGACGGATCGCCAAGGTGCGCAGCGCACCCGATCCCGGCCAATGACCGAATCGGCGGTGTGCGTCCTGCGAACATCAATCGTGGTGAAGGCGAAGAAGGTTCAGGTGAGTCGAACGCTCGTTTGAACGTTGTGAGTCACCTTGGGCGTTTCCTGGTCGATCGGTTCAGCCGACCCCGACAGGCGAGCCGATCTTTACCGAAGAGCAACTCCGGAGAGGGTCTATCTCACTCAACGGACTCGGAGAGTAAGCCATGCGACGATTCGTGAGTTTCGGGCCGGCACTCATCGTTTTGATCACTTGCTTGGCGACCTTGGTCGCCGCCCCGGCGGCCGTGCGGGCGATCGGCTACGCGGACACGTCCGCCAAGGTCAGGCTTGCACGCCAATCGATCGATTCGGATGACATTCTCGAGCGGATCAACCGCTCCGTGCGGGCGATCGCCGAGGCGACGTCTCCGTCGGTCGTCCACATCGGCACCGCCACACCGGGCCGTCGCGGCATGATGCGAGTGTCGCAGGGTTCGGGTTGGGTGTACGACGCCAACGGGCACATCGTGACCAATGCGCACGTTGTGCGAGAGTCGCGGCAGGTGTTCGTGCAGTTCCAGGACGGCCGGCAGGTTGATGCGGAAGTCGTCGGCTGGGACCGTACCACCGACATCGCCGTGCTCAGGGTTGCGACGACCGAGGGTTTGGTGCCGTCCGAGCGTGCGACCGGTGAGCGGCTCCGGCAGGGAGATCGCGTATTCGCGTTCGGTTCGCCTTTCGGCTTCAAGTTCTCCATGAGCGAGGGAATCGTCTCGGGGTTGGGAAGAGATCCGAGGACGGTGATCGGTCAGGACGGGTACACGAACTTCATCCAGACCGATGCGGCGGTGAACCCCGGGAACTCGGGCGGCCCGCTGGTGGATGTGCGAGGTCGCGTCGTTGGGATGAATGTCGCGATCGCCACGGGCATCAACTCCGACGGCACCACCGAGGGGCAGAACTCGGGCATCTCTTTCGCCATCCCACTCGAGACGATCGAATCGGTTGTGCACCAACTCATCACGCGGGGCGTCGTCGTGAAGGGCTTCCTTGGGATCAACCATCCCTCGACGGACGACGTGAACCGCTACGCGCTCAACGCCCTGGGATATCGCGGTCTTGGTGTCGTCGCAACGCAGGTGGTCTCTGAGGGTCCGGCCGCATCGGCCGGGCTGAGACCGAACGACGTGATCGTGGCGTTCAACGGTGAGCCTGTGATCAGCGTTCCCGCGCTTCGATCGATGATCTCGAACACCGCGGCCGGTGCGGAGGTGGTGATCGACGTGTGGCGTGACGGCACGAACCTGTCAATCCGTCCGACTCTGGCGAATCTGCCTCCAACCTCGATCGAGTTGCAAGAGGCGCTGGCCGTGCTGCGGGGATTCGGGATTCAGAATCTCGGAGAGACGCGCGAAGGGGCGGTGATGATCACCGAAGTGATGCCACGATCGGCCGCTGCACGCGCGGGCTTCCGGCCGGGGCAGACCATCGCCGAGGTGAACGGCGCGCCGATCGCGAACATCGAAGCGATGCTCAGTGCGCTCGCCAAAGGCGGCCTGCCGCAGGGCCGCGATGCTGAGTTGCGAGTGTCCGATCCGGATGAGCATGCCAATACGCGCACGCTGACAATCCCCGCCAGGCGGTGAATCGGTTTCATGCGATCGTGCGCCGGGTCGACGGTTTGGCTGTCTCGGAAATCGATCAGAGATTGCCGCGCTTGCCCTGTTCGATCTCCAGCGCCTCGAAGAGGGCCTTGAAGTTGCCCTTGCCGAAGGACTGGCTGCCCCGCCGACAGATGATCTCGAAGAAGAGTGTCGGGCGGTCTTGCAGCGGCTTGGTGAACAACTGGAGCAGGTACCCCTCGTCGTCGGCGTCGACCAGGATGCCCAGTTTCTTGATCGCCTCGTGATCCTCTCGAACCGGCTTGTGGCCGTGCGCCACAAGCATCTTGTCGACACGGTCCCAGACCAGGTCGTAGTACGTGTCGGGGAGGGTCAGGAAGTCCACGCCGCGGCTGCGCAACGCCGCGATCGAGTGCAGCTCGTCGTCGGTGCGGAGCGCAAGGTGCTGCACGCCGGGCGTGTTGTTGTGCCAGTCGAGGTATTCCTGAACCTGGCTCTTCTTCTTGCCCTCGGCGGGCTCGTTGATCGGCATCTTGATCAGGTTGTTGCCGCTGGCCATGACCTTGGACATCAGGGCCGAATAGTCGGTGGAGATGTCCTTGTCGTCGAAGTGCTTGAACATCGTGAAGCCGAGCACATCCTCGTAGAACTTCACCCAGTGGTTCATCTTGCCCATCTCAACGTTGCCGACCAGATGGTCGACATACTTGAGGCCGCACGGGCCTTTCACGTTGTAGTCGTTGAGATTCTTGAAGAGGCGTGTCTGCATGAATCCCGGCATGAATGAACCTGAGCCGGTGCCGACCGCCTTCTTCACATCCGGCAACGCGTATCCACCGGTTGTCGGACGCTGCACGAAGGTGTGAATGACCTCGCCGTAGGTCTTGATGGCCGCGGTCACGACGGTGCCGTGCTCGCCCTTGGCCTCGGTTGGCGCCTGAGCCGAAGTGCCGCCGTTGCGGATGGCTGCTTCATAGGCCTTGGCCGCATCGTGAACGGTGAACGCCACGTCCTTCACGCCGTCGCCGAACAGTTGAACGTGCCGCGAGGCCGGGTGGTCCTTGGTGAGTCCGGTGGTCAGGACGAAGCGGATGTTGCCTTGCGTCAGGTAGTAATGGGCCGCGTCGCGGCTGCCGGTGGTCTGATCGCACACCTGCTCGCACGTGAAGCCGAAGCAGTGGCAGTAGAAGTACGCCGCTTGCTTGGCGTTGCCGCAATAGAACCTCACGTGATCGACATCGATCAAGGCCAGCGGGTCGTTTGTTGAGGACTTGCCGACGGCGGCGGTGTGCTGCGTGGTTGCGGATGTCATGGTCCTGGCTCCTGGCAAGGGCGGAACGAACGGGCGGTGTTTGCGGATAAGTTTATCCGCTGGTTGATCCCGAGCACTGTCGCGCCACAGTCCGTTTGGCCGAGACAATGGTAAGCCCGCTAGACATTGGCGTTGGAAGGGTTGAATTCCCGGCTCCGTGAGGAAGCGCGGCAGCCACTTGGTGAGCATTATCCGATCAAAATCCGATCAAAGTTCGTGGAGTCCTGCGGTACAGCCGTGATTTGCGATCGACCTTCGGTGTTGCCGATACTCCGTACGACTCATCGACTACGCTTGCCGGCCATTTGCGTTATCATGTGGGCCCACCCGGAATCGGGCTGAATCGGCGGCGTAGCGACGAGCATTCATTGCGCATGGACACTTGGGGAGTGTCCGCCCGATTGGCCACGGTCAGGAATCGATGAACGACCCATTCGACTCTTCTCGGCAGATGCCTCCCGTTCAGCAGACGCCCGTTGACCAAGCGATCGAATCGCGATTGGGAGCGTATTTGTTGACCCGTCCGCTCGGGGCGAGTCGGCTGGGTGATCGCTTCCTCGCATTGCACGAAGCCACGCACAGTTCCCATGTGGCGCACCGACTCACTTCCTGCACTTCCAAAGTTGATCGCGCCAGGGTCGAAGCCGCCTTCCAGTCGCTGTCGGATCTGCGGCATCCACATCTGCTTCGTATCGAGGCGCTTGTGTGGGACAGCGCAACCCCGTGGCTGATCACGCCGTTCGCCGGCGACGCCGACGGCATGCGGACCCTTGGACGGCTTCTCAGACAAAAGGGCGGGCAGATGTCGCCCTTGGAGGCGGGTCTGGCCGTCTCGCAACTCCTCGCCGCGGTAGGACACGCGCACTCAAGCGCCCCCGGTGCTCCTGTTTTTCATGGGCCCCTGAGCCTCGATGAGGTGCTCGTCGACCGGCACGGCAAGATCATCATCGAGAATTACGGGTTTGCCCGCCGGCTGAAGGGATTGTCGCGGGGCGATCTGGAATCGGGACGCGAAGAGGTCGTTCGAGTGGTCGAGATCGCCTACGAACTCGTCACCGGCCTGAGGGCGGAAGAGCCCATCATTCCTGCCATTCGGCTTGCGCCCCGACTGGATCGGGCGTGGAGCGCTTGGCTCGATCGTGGCCTCGATCCGTCGCGGGGTTTCCAGACCGCCGAGCAGGCACTCGCGACGATGCCCGGCATGGAGCGTCAGGGTCTGACCGTCGAGTTCCCGTCGGGCGCACGCTTGAGCGGGCCCGCGCCTTTCCGTGTTTAGCCCGGGAACAGAACGCGCGAAGGGCTGCCCGCTCATTTCAACCGTCGGTTCGTCGCTCGCGTGTACGCGAAGCGGATGGCGGCCTCGAGTCCGTCCACCATGCTCGGGACGTTGTATTCCGTCAGCGCGGTGGTGAGCGCCGCGTTTGATGCTGAGCGAAGCCGCTCGGGATCGCTCAACAGCCAATCGAGTTGAGCGGCGAGGTCTTCGGCGTCGTCGGCCTTGAACGTTTTGCCGTTGACGCCCTCGCGAATCGCGGCAAACTCCGGCCCGTGTTGCGAAGGTTCATCGCTGGTGACAACAGGCAGGCCGTACCCGAATGCGTGGAGCACGCTCAACCCCAGGAAGGCGGGGAAGCACATCAGATCGCTGCACAAGAACCATGGCGCAAGGTCGTGCTCTTCGTACAAGGCTCCAAGCAGTCGCACTCGCAGTCGCGGATCACCGGGTTTGACAGCGGCCTGCGTCGGGTCCAGCGGTTCGCCGTGGCGATCGAGTTGCACGATGCCCATCTCCCGGGCGAGGGCGCGAATAGCTCCCTCCTCGGGCCCACCGCCGATGATGACCGCCTGAATCGATGGGTACCGATCCGCGAGCGTTTTCATCGCCCGCAGCATCAGATCGACGCGACGTTCGGGCAGCAAGCGCGAGACAAAGAGCATGACCGGGCCCTCGCGGAGCCTGTGGGCGGTTCTGAACTCCTCCAGTCTGCGATCATCGCTCACCCAGTCCCAGCGCGCCGATTGAACCGGCGCCTGATCGATGCTGTTGGGTGCGACGAAGATCCGATTCGAGGGGACGCCGTGGCTGAGAAGAAAGTCCCGGGTCCGCGCGTTGTAGAGCACCACGCAATCGGCCAGGCGACCGACGCGCATTCGTGCCCAGGTTCTCGCGGCGTTGTCCTGCTTCGAGAACCCGTGTCCCCAGAGCACCACGCCGATGCCTCGCGAGCGTGCGGTCAGCATCGCCGGGATCAGCGACAGATAGTGCAGGTCCCAAGGCAGAACGAGCACGTCGGGCTTCTCGCTGCCGCGGAGCAATGCCGACCGGAACTGTTGCGTCTGCCAGTAGAAACTCGGCCGACGCGAGACTGCGCGGACACGCCCGAACCGTGCGGCAAAGCCCTTGGGATCGACGTTCTGAAGCCCCGGCAATTCGCCGTAACTGACGGTGAGGTCGATCGAGGAGCGCTTGGCCAGTTCGGCGAAGACCGGCAGGCGGTACTTCGCGAGACTTGCCTGATGCAGCACGACCCGGATCGGTCGTCCATCGACGGTGGTGAGTTTGTGCCGCTCGGTGGTGGGCTCGCACGCGGATTTGGGCGTCTCCGCGGGGCGTGTGTACCGATCGAAACCGGACTGAACCGTTGAAGGCCCGGAAGCGGAGGGCGAGGACTGAACGGCGCGATCCCACGCGGCATCGGCTCGATCGGCCGGCGCGGCATCGTTCGCGGTGGAACGAGAGGGAGTGTGCGTCAGGGGTGTCGTGGCCGAGTCCATCGGTTCGGGCATCCCGTCGGTGCGGGGAGCGGTCAATCGACGAGTGCGGGGAAGATGATCGGGACGTGGTCGGTTCGTGCAGGCGGATCAGCACACAGCTTACGAGGGACATCCGACCGGCGGACGTGTGATCGGTTCGGAGGCCGTTACATTCGGGTGATGGTCGGATACTGGAGCCCCTTGCTTGAGCCCATCTACGGCAAGGGTGACTTCTATTTCATCGGCAGGAAATGCCGCTCTGCGCGAGTGAACCGCGGTTCTTCACCCGCGGTATCAACTTCGGTCGATTGCAATGCGGCGTTGCTCGGATGGAAGCGGCATCGGGAGGGAAGAGGGGGGAGGGCACGCGAACTACGCTCCGTCATGCAGCACAGTGAGAACCCCATGTCACCGACCCGATTCCTTCGACGCTCGATCCCGGCGTTCCTGTGTGTGTTGATCGCGGTGCACTCGACCTGGGCACAAGGCCGGTCCGCTCCAACCGGAGTCGTCACGACCCCTTCGCCGGTGGCGACGATGAACCCGGCTGCGAAGGAGGTTGTCGATCGGGCCATCGCGGCCTACGGGGCGCTGTCCACGTACTCCGACACGATGGTCCACCGCTTCGACTTCCGGGCCAACATCGGTGGCAGGGCCGAAGACCACTCGGTCACGCAGACGCCCAGGTTTCGTTACGCCAAGCCCGACAGGTTCTGCGTGACCGGCGTGCCGCTGGAGATGACGACCGACGGTCAGAGGTTATGGTTTCATGCCCCCGACTTGAACGAGTACATCGAGCGTCCGGTCCAGCCGGGCCAGCGCCTTACCGACTCCGCGGGCGAGTTCGCCGACATGCTCGGCTCGCACCCCGTGATGGAGTTGCTCGCCGGCCGGGCGGACACGGCCACCGGCTTTCCGGGTTTCGACCAATTGGTCGGGGTGAACGACTCGGTGCTCAACGGCCGGGCCGTCCGAATCGTGCAGGGCCGGCGACTGGACAACGAGACGGGTTCGACAATCCACTCCCGTGCTTGGTTCGACGCCCAGACTCAACTTCTGGCGAGGATGGAGCTGGACCTGCGCGACGCGTATCTTCGTGCGTACGAGGGCGCCCCGCCCAATCAGGCGCTGACGCTCGACACGGCGCTGATCACGATCGATTTCACCGACGTGCGGGTCAACGACGCCATCCCGACCGAGTCGTTCGTCCTCAAGCCTAGCAGCGTCGATCGGAAGGTCGACCATTTCTCGCCACCGATCGAGGACATCCAGAATCCCAATCAACTCGTCGGGCGCCCGGCGCCGGACTTCACGGGCCAACTTCTGGGCGGCGGCGAGATCAAACTCGCCGATCTGCGGGGCAAGGTGGTCGTGCTCGACTTCTGGGCCACCTGGTGCGCTCCGTGCATCCGCATGCTTCCCGCGGTGAACCGGCTCACCGAGCGGTATAAGGACAAGCCGGTCGTGATCCTGGGTGTGAACCTGAACGTCGCCGATCAATCCGGCAACGTGGCTCGATTCGTCACCGAGCGGAAGGTCGACGCCATGCGACACGTGCTCGACCCGGGCGGGGTGATCGGCCGGAACTACGCGGCGCACGCCATTCCCCTCACGGTCATGATCGACCGCGACGGCATCATCCGCTACGTGCACACGGGTTTCGAGGGCAATGTCGACCAGCACTACGGCGACAAGATCGACCGGCTCATCAAGGGCGAGCCGATTACGCCCTGAGCGCCGCCTGCGAGAGCATCATCCGAAGCGAGGATCGGTTGCTTCCCGGCGATGTGTCGGTCCGCACATCCATAAGTCCGCCCGGCTGCGTCCAACTGAAGCGCCGATACCGTTCGAGCCGTACAACACGGTGCGCCCCTGCGGAAGACGATGCACGGCTTGCACGATCGCTCGCCGGTGCGCAACTCAACCGGACACACGGAGACCACGCATGTTCCCTTTGATCTTCCGACGGACGCGTCTTGTCACTGGTTCAGTGGCGCTGTTTGCATTGGTGGCGATCGCTGTCGGATTGGGCGCCCGGCCTTCGGCCGAATCCTCCGCCCAGCCCCGGACCGACGACGGGCCGTGGCGGCGGATGGCTCTGCCCCCGGGTGAGTACGCCTCGCTGGTCTTCGGCAACGGCGGGAACAACTCCAGCGTGATCGTCGACTTTCAGACACCCGCGGGCACGTTCCCGCTGGTGATCGGTCCGAGCCAGACGGTGCAGATCGAGTTCCGCCCCGCGCTGCAGGTCGGCCGATCGGACACCTACGTGCTCGACGCCACACCCGGCCGGTTCACGCTCAAGTCCGAGGTCATCCGCAGCGGGTTCGTGTCGGTCTTCGGCACCGGGCCCGGCGGGGTCATCCCGCTGACCCCCATCCGCTGACCCGTCCCGGTATCCTCACACCGTTCGCCTACTTCCCGCCCACGCACCCCGCACCGGAGCCGCACCGTGACCAACGCAAGCACACAGGATCAGATCTCGCCGCCGCGCAGAGCCCACCGCGGCCGCGTTGTCGTGATCTCCACGTTCGTGGCCGTCGCAGCCCTCGCGACGGCGACGCTCGCCCTGCGACCGGCGGGCGCTGCCGAGTCGTCCGAGTTTGTCCAGGCGACCGACAACGCCCGATCCATGCAGCGCACGCGCGCAGCGATCCCCCAGGGGATGTACCGGGCGCTCATCGTCTCCCCCGCCCCCCTGGCGCCGGACGCCGGACCCAACTCCTCGCCCTTCATCCTGCGCATGCGGGACGCCAACGGGACGGTGGAGGACTTCGCCTTCCACGTGCAACCCGGCGAGACGCTCACCATGCCCTTTTCCACCGGGCTCACGCTCGCCACCGATGCGCTGCTGGTCGGGCCGCCCAACGTCCCGTTCGCGGCGTGGGGGCAGACCGACAACGGCCTGATCCGCGCGGAAGACGTGTCTCGCGACCCGCTCGGCGATCGCGCAGCCCGTGACCGGGAGCGCGACTTCGAGTCGTTCCTGAGGGAGCGCGGCCGGGCCAGGGTCCGCTGATCCTCTCCCCCCGTTATCTCCCTCCCGCCCACCGATCCCACCGTTCCCACAGATCACCCCACCCCGGTACACTATCGACATGCCCACCTCACCTGGCAAGGCCGCCGGGATCGCGCAAGAGGCCGTCGACCTGGCCCGCCGCACGCTCAGCGCCTTCATGGCGGAACACGCGAACCTCGACCGCATCGAGACGGTGGGGGGTATGCTCGCCGAGCGTTTCGAGGCGGGGAACAAGGCGCTTATCTGCGGCAACGGCGGCTCGGTCTGCGACGCGATGCACTTCGCCGAGGAACTCACGGGGCGCTTCCGCAACGACCGACGGCCGCTCCCCGCGATCGCCTGCACCGACGCCGGGCACATCACCTGCGTCGCCAACGACTACGGCTTCGAGGACGTCTTTGCCCGATGGGTTGAGGCGCTGGGCAACAAGGGAGACGTGCTCATCGCGCTGAGCACCTCAGGCGACTCTCGCAACGTGCTGTGCGCGGTGGCCGAGGCCCGTGCAAAGGGCATGACGACCGTGGCGCTTCTGGGGAAGTACGGTGGGCTGCTCCGCGGCCAGGCCGACCACGAGTGGATCATCCGTCCCCCCGAGGGTGTCAGCGAGTTCCACTCCGACCGCATCCAAGAAGTCCACATGCTCGTGCTGCACACGATCATCGAGGTGGTGGAGCGTCGGCTCTTCCCCGAGAATTACGCTTCTTGAGTCCGCCGACCTGCCCCCCGGCCGTGCTCATGCTTGGCCTGGCGATTCGGCGGCCTTCGCCAGGCAGTCCAGGTCGCCCCGCATCCCCTTGGCCATAGCCCCCTTGGTCAGCGCGGCCATCACCCGGCCCCCGAACGTCCGGGGCGTCGCAACGCAGCGCAGCGTCGCATCGGTCCCCCGACCGTCCGCGCTGGTCGTGAATTCGAACTTCG
This sequence comes from Phycisphaeraceae bacterium, assembly GCA_019636535.1. Classification (GTDB taxonomy): domain Bacteria; phylum Planctomycetota; class Phycisphaerae; order Phycisphaerales; family UBA1924; genus JAHBK01. Next base: position 42,850 of record JAHBXK010000020.1, read on the forward strand.
ACGCGTAGTGCGTGTTCATCACCTCGGCGTCGACGGTGAACGACCGGCCGGGGTCGCAGGCGCTCACCCATAACTCGACGGTCATCTCCTTGCCCATCGACTTGCGCGTCTCGCGCCAGCGCGTCCCCACACCGAAGCGGCCGTTCGGCCCGGGCGAGACCACCTCCACCCGCGTGATCGCGGGGATGATCTCGTGGAGCGCGGCGAGGTCCGTCGCGAGTTGGTACACCCGCGCGGGCGGGGACTGGATCGTTCGAGTCAGCGTGAACTCGGCCATGCCCTTGAGTCTACCGACGCGTCGGGTCCGTGCCAATCCGATCCCGACCTCCGCTGGGCCGTCGCGTACCATTCCGTCGTGACTTCCGCGTGCAGTCGCAGCGATATTCTCCGCGCGGCAGACTGCCACCGACCCCCGACCAGCAAGGAGCCTCTCCATGCCCTTTTACACAAAGCTCGGCCTGCTCCCGCGCAAGCGGCACGTCCAGTTCCGCCGGCCCGACGGCTGCCTTTACTCAGAGGAGGTCTTCGGCACCGAGGGGTTCGTCGGCCCGACGACGACGATGTACCACATCCACCCGCCGACGCAGGTCTACGGGTGGAAGCCGCTGTACCCGACCAAGGCCGAGTACGTCGAGACCGACATCATGCGGATGCGCCACGTCAAGAGCGCGCCGATGAAGCCGCACGGCGACTTCGTCACCGGCCGCGTGGTCCTCTTCGGCAACGCCGACTGCGAGATGGCGGTGGGCAACCCCGCCGAGCAGATGTCGTACCACTACAAGAACGGCCAGGGGGACGAGTGCCTGTTCATCCACTACGGCTCGGGCGTCTGCCACACCATGCTCGGCACGCTCAAGTTCGGCCCGCGCGACTACCTGGTCATCCCCAAGGGCGTCATCTACACCGTCATCTGGGACAAGCGCGAGAACGGCTCCGACGGCAAGCCGAAGGACCACGGCCCGCCGATCGCCGACTGCCCCTACGGCAAGTTCCTGCTCATCGAGACGACTAACGCCAGCCACATCGGCCCGCCGCCGCGCTACGTCTCCAAGGCCAACGGCCAGTTCCTCGAGCACTCGCCCTACTGCGAGCGCGACCTGCGCCTGCCCGAGTTCCCGCTCACGTGGGACCAGAAGGGGGACCACGAGGTGCGGATCAAGGCCCGCGACCTGGTCCACTCGTACACCTACCACTACCACCCGCTCGACATCGTCGGGTGGGACGGCTGCTACTACCCGTTCGTCTTCAACGCCGACGACTTCGCGCCGATCACGGGCAAACTGCACATGCCCCCACCGATCCACCAGACCTTCGAGGCGCACAACTTCGTCATCTGCACGTTCGCCCCGCGCCTGCTCGACTACCACCCGCAGTCGATCAAGGTTCCTTACAACCACTCCAACCTCGACTCCGACGAGGTGCTCTACTACGTGGAGGGGAACTTCGGCTCGCGCAAGGGGATCGAGATCGGCAGCCTCACGCTCCACCCGCAGGGGATCCCGCACGGCCCGCACCCCGGCACGATCGAGGCGAGTCTGGCCGCCACGCACACGCAGGAACTGGCGGTGATGTGCGACACCTTCCGGCCGCTCTTCCCGACCAAGGCCGCGCTGGAGATGGACGACACGGCCTACCCCAAGTCGTGGCAGGGGGAGCACTTCCCCGGCCTCTCGTCGGGCAAGATGTACCTCAACGGCGTGACGGTCCCCCCGTCGCACGCGGCGGCTTTCCCGCGCGAGGTGCACCCGGTGGACGTGATCAAGGCCGACGTGGCCGAGAAGATCCTGGCCGCGCCCCTGCCGACCAACGGCACGGCGAACGGCGCTGCCGCCGCAGTGGGCAAGGCCGACTCGGCGAACGTCTGGGCGCCGTGAACTGTGGGCGGTTGGACCACCGAGCACTGAGAGGAATGTTGTGAAAGACACGACCCCCGGGGCACTCACGCCTCGGGGGTCTTTCTTGTGTTCGATCAAAGAACCCTCGTTCGGGGTCTATGTCACGATCTTGCGGGGCGGGTTTTGCCCTCGCATTCAGACCCGTCGAGATCTTCGCGGCGAAGCGATCGTGCCCGCTCTGCCGTTTCCTCCTTCCCTTTGCCGACCCCTCCCAGCCCCCCTAAACTCCGCCCCCAGCGCCCACACCACGGAGAGGTGTCCGAGAGGCTGAAGGAACGCGACTGGAAATCGCGTAAACGGGTAACCGTTTCGGGGGTTCGAATCCCCCCCTCTCCGCTTACTTCCAGATTCTGGTTTGCGCATGCCGGGGAGGGCCTGCGGTCCTCCCCCGGCACCCCCTCCTTGCTTCAATGCGACCCGCCACCCCGGCCCCGGTTCAGCCCCACTAAGCCGCGGCCGGTTTCGATGAGCACCCGCATTCCGGACAGCACCCGACTGGAAGCCCGCGCAGGTCGTATCCGCATTCGAGGCAGCGTCCTTGATTCGCACGCGAAGCCCAGATCCGGCTTCGTCGCAAGTGCAGCGACCACACACCCACGACAGCAAGGGGTGTGTTGAACGCCACAAGCTGCCACCCAACCCAGCGCCAGCCCAACTCATTCAGAATGGCGGTGCCAATCGGCTCTCTCAACTCCTGAAGAGTGATCCAGTTCCCGAACGCTGCTACAGGGAAGACGAGCAGCCCGAGCGACCAGTGAAGGCGGCTGAACAGGTGAATCACCAGCGCAATGCCAGCGCTGAGCAAGAACGTGCCGAGCGCTGTGCCCATCTTGTCGCCGATCTCAGCGAGCAACACGGTTGTCGTGGCCATGGTGCACACGTGCAAGTGTTCGCTGGCGTCAGGAGGTGGGGAAGCCTCGCCTCCCGACACCCTCCACCCCAGGAAAAACCAAGACGGCACCGGTTCAGACCTCACAACTGAGCCGGGGTCGGGCTCATTCCCGAGCGCGTGTTACTCGACGGAAGGAATGAACCGCAATTCCTCCATCGTTACATCCACATCAAACGCGCCCTGATAGGTGGTGATCGATTCGACTTCGACAGGCTCTTGCTTCGCTAGTTGTGCGAAGGCCCGAGCCACCGTTTCCGCGTGCTCCGGATGCGCAGCCTTGAGGACCTCAATCGCGTCAGGGGGCGGCAGGCCAAGAGTGTGCCGCGGCTCCACAACGCGTCGGATCAGGTAGGACGACGAATCAATCCACATCTGCTCGACGCTGCCCATGCGACGTGGCCGCTCGACGACCACGCAGTTCTGGGAAGCGGCCTCGGGAGTCGTGATGATGGTGGCGGTGATGACCGATGGCCCCTCCCTGTTCTCGTTGAGATCCGGCATCAGCAGGTGTGGCACGCGATGGGCAGAGCCAGCAGAAACTCCGGTCGCTCCCGCAAGAGCGTGCCCGAGCGTCGCGGGGGCGTCGCGACCGGGCTCAAGAGTCCACCAACTCCTGGGTTGCCCGTCATCCATCCACACCGCGTACTGATCCCAGTGATCCTCGCCGCGACGGCTTCGGAACTCGAAGAGAAAGCCATCGGGACGCAAGAAGCGGGTTGAGAACGGCCGCCGTTCCGTCCGTCTCTGCGGACCAAAGAAGGTCGTGGAAACGACGCCTTCGTCCGCGTATGAGCGACATCCGGCGTATGCGGCCTTCATGCGCAAGAGAATCTGGGCGGCGTCGTCCGACATCGACAAGAGCGTATCCCGTGGGAGGCCCCACCAGAGGCGGGAGGGAGTTGCAGAGGGAACCGAAGCGGTTCCCTCTGCGCTTGTAAACTACGCGCCAGCGATGGGCAGACTTCCGCCGACGTCGGTCACACACCCTCGGAATCCGCGCACCATGCCACGAAAGCCGCCCGAACAAGCCCACCCGCCCGGCATTGACCGACTCGGAAGAACTCCGTTGCACTACGCCGCGCTGGATGGCGACGACACGTTGATCCAGAGGCTCCTGACCGATGGCCTCGATCCGAATCTCGCCGACGACAACGGATGGACACCTCTGCACTTTGCCTGCCAGAGTTCGTCCGCGAAAGCGGTTCGCGCCCTGCTCGACGCCGGAGCAAACGTCAACGCAATGGACTTGAACGGAAACTCGCCTCTCTTTCGTGCCGTCTTCGAGTCGAGAGGGCGTGGAGAGGTCATCGCGCTGCTGCGGAGTTCCGGCGCTGATCCGCACCAGACCAATGGCCATGGCGTGTCACCGGTGATGCTGGCCCGCTCCATCGCGAACCACGACGCGCGGCAGTTCTTTGTCGATGTCAGCCAGAGCGACGACCAACGTGCGATGCCATAACCGACCTCGCACCTTGAATGTGCAACAACCTCTCGCTCAAGGTATCTCCGGCTCCACCACCTGCGCCAGCAAGCCCAGCGATTCCTGCCAGCCCAGGTAGCAGAACTCCACCGGGATCGCCGCGGGGATCCCCTCCTGCACGATCGACAACTCCGTGCCACCCATTACCGGCCGGAGCGTCACCGTCACGCGCATCTCGCCCGGCAGGTTCGGGTCATCGAACCGGTCCGTGTACCGGATCCGCTCGTGCGGCGTCAGTTCCACGTACGTCCCGCCGAACGTGTGCGTCTGCCCCGTGCGGAAGTTCGTGAAAGACATGCGGTACCCGCCGCCGACCCGCGCATCCATCGAGTGCACCTCCCCCGTGAAGCCGTGCGGCGGCAGCCACTTCACCTTCGCCTTCGGGTCGAGGAAGGCCTTGTACACATGCTCCGCCGGCGCGCGGAGCACGCGGTGCAGGCGGACCGTGCCGGTGGCGGTCGGATCGGGACGAGGCGTGCTGGACGCCGCTGAGTCGGTGGCGTTGGACATCGTTCGGCTCCTCAATACCAGCGCACCGCCCGGACGGCCGCTTCGAGCGAGCGTACCCGCGCGGGTGAGACTCGTCGAGACCGGCCGGTTCACAACCCGGTGTACCATGCCGCCGACTTGTCACTCCCGCCCGTCATCCTTGTTGCACTCGGCGCTGCGCTCGGGGGTGCAGCCCGGCACGCGGTCTCCCACGCCATGGCCCCCACCGATCCGCGCGGGTTCCCGTGGGCCACCGTCCTCATCAACGTCTCGGGGTGCCTGCTGATCGGCCTCCTGGCCCCCTTCATCCTCGGTGGCGCGGGCCACACCGTGCCCGAGGGACGCGAGGTCTGGCGGTGGTTCGCGCTCGTGGGCCTCCTCGGCGGGTTCACCACCTTCTCCACCTTCGGGATCGAGTCGCTCCGCCTCATCCAGCAGGGGCTGTGGGGGCACGCGATCGGGTACGTGCTGGTGAGCGTCGTCGGCAGCCTCATCGCGACGGCCGTGGGATGGTCGATTAGCGCAGCGGCAACGGCGCGGTGATCGGCCCGCATCCAGCCGTACACCCCACACCTTCGCCTTCGATCTATCCCCTCTCCCACCCGGCGGGAGATCGCGCTCACCGGTTGATCCTGTCGATCATGCGGGCACGTCGCCGCGCTCGATCACTTCCGCCGCGATCTCGACAAGCGGTCGGCGCTGGTCGCGGGCCACGCGCTGGAGTTTGTCGTGCGCCTGCGTCTCGTTCATCCCGTGCTTCTCAACGAGCACCCACTTGGCCTGCTCGACCGTCCGCCGGTTCGTCAGGTTCTTCTCCAACTGGTGGATGCGCTCGCCGGCCAGTTCCTCAACGCCCGCACGCATCATCGCGACGCTGATGGTCACGCGGAGTTCGTCGTTGTCGATCGGCTTGAGCAGGTAGCCGAAGACCCCCGACGCCGGGCCGCTGGCGCGGATCCGGTCCAGATGCTCCTCATCGGAGTAGGCCGAGATGATGACCGAGGGGATGCTCAGTTCGTCCTGCAGACGCACCGCCACCTCCGGGCCGGTCAGCCCCGGCATGCGGATGTCGAGCAGCGCCAGGTGCGGACGGTGCTTGTGCGCCAACTCGATCGCCGACTCACCGTCGGGCGCAACGCCGACAACCGTGTGGCCGAGATCGCGCACCATCCCCGCGATGCCCGTGGCCACCAGGTGCTCGTCGTCGGCGATGAGCACGTTGAATGACCCGCGGTGCCGGTGCGGGTGTCTGTCGTCGCCGTTCTTCTCTTTGTTCATCACGAGTTTGCCCACCAGCATCATGGGAACCAGTCCTCTCTGGCCGGGACACAATCGGTCTCGCGCACACCGGGCGGATGCTCGGAGCGACACGGCTCTGAGATACTGTACTCCAAAGTACGCCCGAACCACCCCGATCCAGCAACGCGACACTCGATTTTCTGCAATGTGTAAGACAGAATGAGATCTTCAGATCCAGCAGTCCCCTGGGAGCCCGTCCGAAGCATCATGGAAAGTGCAACGCACGCCCGGCTGAAGTCCTTATCCCTCGCATGGCTCGCAGGTTGCGGCGTTCGTGTCCGCGCAGCGGAAGTGGTCTGCCCGCTCTCGCGGTTCCGTATCGACGTGGCGGGGTACATCGACCCGCTCCCTCGCGGAGCCCGAAAGCCGAAGCCCGTCGTTGTTTCGACTCCACCCGACGAACCGTCGCGAGATACGGCGGTCCCCGCCCCGCTTCGTCGTGATTCAACGCCACGGACGGTCATCGTCGAGTGCAAGGCTTCGCGGGCTGACTTTCTGAGCGACGCCTCTTGCACGGAGGAGCTGATGCGGGCGCGGAACGAACTCGCGAGGCACCGGACGACCTTGGAAGAACAGATCCTCCGCACGGCCGACCCGGCGGCAACACAAGCCGCGGACTGGCTCTTCGATGATCTGGCCACTTGGGACTTTTCTCGTTGCAGGACAGGAAGTTACCGCGAGATCAACCGAAGGCTGGAGCAGACCCATCTGGCCCTGCACGGTCGAGTCAAGTTCGAGATCATCGCTCGATACGCGCTCGCGGATTTGCTGCTGATCGCGGCCCCGATTGGCTTGCTCTCCTTCCGTGAGATTCCCCCCAACTGGGGACTTGTAGAGTTCTCAGAGCAAGATGCCGGTACTTCCGGCCAGATGAGTGCCCCAGTGCGAATGCGCTTCGCCGACGGCCCGAGCCGAGCGAGTCAACCTAGATTCCGTTCCCGATTGCTGCGGAACATCGCCGTCGCGGCGACGCAGGCGGCCTCATCAACCGCGATCGACCGGTCGGTGTCGTTCAACGCGGAGCCTGGCGCCGAGCAAGCCCGCGTGTTCCGGACATAAAGACGGCCCGGGCAGCGCGTGGCCCGGGCCGATTCGGATGTTGCGTTTGTCGTGCGACGAATTGCGTCGGCGGAGCGTCGGTCAGGCCTGCACCTCACCGACCTGCCAGCGCAGGAAGGCCGTGACGGTCGCCTTGGGACCGAGCACGTCCTTGACCTTCTTCGTGGGATCGATGACGTAAGGCTGTTCGAGCAGCGCCACTTCCTCGAAGAACTTCCGCATGCCGCCCTCGACCATCTTCTCGGCGATCTCCTTGGGCTTGCCCGACTCCATCGCCTGATCGATCCGGAACTTTCGCTCGCGGTCGACGATCGAGGCGGGGATGTCGTTGGGCGTGATGCCCTTGGGCACGGGGACCGCGGCGGTGATGTGCATGCAGAGTTGGCGGAGCACCTCGTCGCTGACGTCGCCCTCGGCCTGGATGAGGACACCGGTCTTGCCGTCGTGGTGCACATACTTGCCGAAGGCGGTCTTGCCCTCCTGCCCGGCCAACTTGTGCCCGCGGGCGTAGGAGCAGTTCTCGCCAGTCGAGATCCGCAATTCGTCGATCATCGCCGTCGCTTCGGGGAAGACGGGCACATCGCCAGAAGGCTTCTCGATCGCCAACTGCGCAATCTTCTCGACGGCCGCGATGAACTTCTCGTTCTTGGCCGTGAAGTCCGTCTCGGCACGCACCTCCACGATCATCCCCGCTGCGCCGGTCGGCGAGATCACCACCGCCACGCGACCTTCGCCCGCCGGGCGATCGGTCTTGGTGTCCATCTTGCCCTTCATGGACTTGCGGAGAATGTCCTCGGCCTTGGCGAAGTCGCCGGCGGCCTCGGTGAGAGCCTTCTTGCACTCCATCATGCTCAACCCCGTCTGGTTGCGGAGTTTCATGACGTCCTTGGCGTTGATCTCGATGCTCATGGTCTGGTCCTTCTCGTCTCTTCCGATGGCCTACGAGTCTGATTCGGCCGGGCTTGACTAACCGAGTGCGGTTCGATCGTTGAAGCGGTGACGGCGTTCGGCCCGGAATCACGCCGAGCCGTTCTGGGAAGTCTGGGCGCTGGTGCGAGCGGGCGGCCGACTCAGACGGGCTTGGCGGCGACAGCCTCAGTGCCGGCGGTCTCGCGATCGTCCGGAGCCGGCGCCGACGCGTCATCGGCGCGGTACTGCGTTCGGCGCGAGCGACGCGGGCCGCCCTGCGCGTTTGCCGAACCCGAACCGGACGCTTCGTCCGTCTCTTTGATCGAGCGGGCGCTCTTGCCGTCGGTTACGGCCAGGCACAGCTCGCGGATGATGACGTCGATAGCACGCATCGAATCGTCGTTGCCCGGAATGGCAATGTCGACCAAGTCGGGGTCGCCGTCGGTGTCAACCAGACAGATCGTGGGGATGCCCAGTTTCCGGGCTTCGCGCAGGGCGTTGACCTCGCGCTTCGTGTCCACAACGACCATCGCGCCGGGCAGTTTGTCCATCCCTCGAATGCCCGAGAGGTTCTTGAAGATCTTGTCCTTCTCTCGCTTGAGTTGGCTCTCCATCTTCTTGGAGTAACTCGCGAAGTTGTCGCTCTGCTGGATGGCCTCGAGTTCCTCGAGCCGCTTCAGTCGCGAGCGGATCGTGCGGAAGTTCGTCAGCGTGCCGCCGAGCCAACGCTCGGTCACGTAGTGCATCTTGATGTCACCGACACGCTGCTCGATCACGGCCTTTGCCTGACGCTTGGTGCCGACGAAGCAAACGTCCTTGCCCTCGGCGACCGTCTTGGTCAGAAACTTCTTGGCCAACAGGAGACCCTTGATCGTCTCCTTGATGTCGATGATGTGGATGCCGTTGCGCTTGCCGTAGATGTACGGCCCCATCTTGGGGTTCCAACCGGCCGAGCGCTGGCCGAAGTGGATACCGGCTTCGATGAGATCCTGAACGAGTGAACTCTGCTGCGCGGACATGGGAGCACGATCCTTTCAGCGACACCGACCGAGCGAACGTTCCGGCGAGACAGACAGACGAACCTGGGAGGTCCGTCCCTGACCCCGTTCCCACGGCCACGAGGGCGCTTGTGTGAGCCGACCGATCGTCAACCGACCCGGGCACAACGCCCAAGCCGGATGCGAAGAGCGGCGACGAACAACGAATGAGTGCCTCGGTCGCGACCGTCGCGACCCCCGGCACCGCCTGCCGGAACGCAGGCTCAGCATAAGTTTAAGCGTATGGGAGCCCGACTCCGCGTGGCAAGGCGGCCTTGTCGCAGCAGAGCAACTTCGGCGCTTAACAGGGCTCAAGCGTCGTGCAGGATGCGACTAGCATCGCCCGAATACCGGACAAGTACCTATCGAATGAACGACTATGACGCGAACGCCGCTTGCTCATTGTCGACGATGGTAAACACCGTGTCCAATCGCGAGATCTCGAAGATCGACCGCACCTTGTCCTGAAGCGAGCAAAGGACCAGCCGCGTGCTGGTCTTGCGGGCAAACTGCATCGCCTCAACGAGCGTCGCCACTCCGGCGGAATCCATGTACGGCACCGCCGCAAGGTCGATGATTACGCGGGGGGGCTTGGAGGCCTGGACTTTCTTGATCTCTTGCCGGAGCACGGGCGAGCTGTTCAGGTCGATCTCGCCGGAGGGAACGATCACCGCCGCCCCGTTGCGGGATTCAACTCGAACCGTCAGATCGCCCGAGGCATTCTGGTCACTGGCCACAGTCGTTCTCCCTGCCCTTGGGCTTGGCGCTCTGATCTGCTCGTGTTCCTGAATCTCCGCCGGTTGCGTCCGATCCCGTGTTCGAGTGGCCGCAATCGCAACACCCGCCACCCGCCGATTCGGCCCGTCGATCGAGCCTTCCTGCGCCGGATTGCCGCTTCTTCACCATCGTCAAACGCATTCCGACGCTCGACCGTCGCTCGAAGACGGCCGCGTCCATGACCGTCTGGATGATGTGAACGCCTAATCCGCCCGGTCGAATCTCCTCGAGATCCCGGCTCTTGATGACCGAGGGATCGACCTGCCGGGCCTCATCCTCGATGACAATCTTGATGGCCTCCGGAAGGCAGCCGTCTCCCCAAGGACCCGTGGCCCCGGTTTCGGGGATCGGAAACACACTGATCCAGATCGGACGATCGGCCGCCCGGCCGTATCCGTGCCTGATGACGTTGCAGAGTGCCTCATCCACGGCGAGGGCGATCTGGGAGCAGACCTCTTCGGAGAATCCCAGCCGCCGAGCCACACCGGCCACCATCTCGCGCGTTCCGCTTAGGTAGAGCGGGTTGCTCATGATCTGCAGGGCGATTTCGGGGCGAGACTCGGCCGAGCGGGCAAAGTCCTGCGCGCTCTGGCTGCCCTGCGAATTGGGTGCGGGCGGGGGCAGGTTCATCGGGGCGGGTGCTCTGGACATCCGGTTTGGTTCCGATCGGCCTTCCTGACCGCCCGGGCACACCCGCACGATGCGCGGTCTGCACGACGAGCCGCCTGTCGTTCAAGGTTATCCGCACGATCGACGAGTCGGCCAGATGCCGGACGAACCCCGAGCGACCGAATCCGCTGGACCAATCATCGGATCGACGACGGCGCCGGATCAGCCGGGGCGTGGTCGGAAGCGCCAACAACGGCATGGTCGGGCGTCTCTCCGGTTACACCGGCGGACGCCGCGTTGGGCTTGACCGACCTCGCTTCCCCTTCTCTCAGCCACTCGGTCCAACGGTCGATGGCTTCGGCTCTCACCGGCCGCGGGTCGAAGTGTCGGTACCCCATCGTCAGTCCGGTCATCCGCTCGAGTGCGCCGATCGCGGTCATCCGCTCGGCGGCATCGTCCGAGTTGAGCATCCGGATCATGTCGGGGATGGCGGCACGGTCGTCGGTCTCGGCCGCGAGTCGGGCAGCACGTATGCGTGCATGCGGGTCCGGCTCGTTGAATCCGACGTTGGCCGAAGGGTCTGAGAGACACCCACCCCCGGTCGCCGTCCAGAAGAGAGCGAGGCCCGGCAGAACGAACGCGAGGGAGATCCTCTGCGCGCGAGCCCGTTCCCCAACCCGGCCCGTGCTGTCTGTCGGATGCGTCATGAGCGGCTCCCACAAGTCTCGGGCATCGTACCGGAACTCCCCGGGGTGCTTCCTATCGTTGCGATTCACGCCGCGTAGTCCGGGATGCGGCCGCATCGGTCCGCGCCCCAAGACTCCCCCTTCTCCTTCACCGACATGCCCCCCCCTCCCACCGATCCCGACATCACCGCCTCCGCCGTCTCGCTCCCCAGCCGCGAATCGCTCCCCCACGGCGAGATCGTCGTCATTCTCGACTTCGGCAGCCAGACCGCCCAACTCATCGCCCGCCGCGTCCGCGAGGCCGGCGCTTTCAGCCTGCTCATCTCTCCCCGCGCCACCGCCGAGCAGATCGCGGCGCTCGAGCCGATGGGCATCATTCTCTCCGGCGGCCCGGCGAGCGTCTACGAGCCGGGTGCGCCGAGGTGCGACCCGAAGATCCTCGACCTCGGGGTGCCGGTGCTGGGCATCTGCTACGGCATGCAACTCGCCTGCCAGATCATGGGCGCCAAGGTCGCCCGGGCGGAGTCGCGCGAGTTCGGCCGGGCGCACCTGGCCGTGAAGGATCGAACCGGCCTGCTCGCGGCCATCCCCGCCAAGACCGCGGTCTGGATGAGCCACGGCGATCAGGTTGAGGGCCTCGACGAGATCAGCGGCTTCACCACGCTCGCCTCCACCGACACCTGCCCGCACGCCGCGGTGCGCTACCACCGCCGCGACAAGTCCAAGGCCGACTTCTACGGCGTGCAGTTCCACCCCGAGGTCACGCACACGCCCCACGGCGTCGAGATCATCCGTAACTTCGTCTGCGAGGTCTGCAGGTGCTCGGGCGCGTGGAAGATGGCCGACTTCCTCGAGACCCAGCGGCACCGAATCACTCGACAGGTCGGCGACCGCCGCGTCATCTGCGGCCTCTCGGGCGGCGTGGATTCCTCCGTGTGCGCAGCGCTCATCCACCGCGCCATCGGCGACCGACTCACCTGCATCTTCATCGACACGGGCCTCCTGCGCAAAAACGAGCGCGAACTCGTCGAGACCACCTTCCGCGAGACCAGCCGCATCGACCTCCGCGTAATCGACGCCTCCGACCAGTTTCTCGCCGACCTCGCGGGAGTCACCGACCCGCAGGAAAAGCGCAAGCGCATCGGCAACCGGTTCATCCGCATCTTCGAGGAGGCCGCCAACCAACTCATCGCCGAGAAGGGGTGCGACAAGGGCCTCCCGCTGCTCGCGCAAGGGACGCTCTACCCCGACGTCATCGAGTCGGGCCACGGTCACGCCGGGCAGAGCGCCAGCATCAAGCTCCACCACAACGTCGGCGGGCTGCCCGAGGACACGCCCTTCGAACTCCTCGAACCGCTCCGCGACCTGTTCAAGGACGAAGTTCGCAAACTCGGTGAAGTCCTCGGCCTGAACGACCAGATCGTCTGGCGGCACCCCTTCCCCGGCCCGGGCCTGGCCGTCCGGATCCTCGGTGAGATCACGCGCGAGCGGCTCGACGTGCTCCGCGATGCCGACGAGATCCTCCTCGAAGAGATCGTCTCCAGCAACCTCTACCGGAGCACCAGCCAGGTCTTCGCGGTGCTCCTGCCGGTCAAGAGCGTCGGGGTCATGGGCGACGGCCGGACGTACGAGAGTTGCGTGGCCGTCCGCGCGGTCGAGACGCAGGACTTCATGACCGCCGACTGGGCCCGCATCCCCTACGCCGTGCTGGCCACGGTCTCGAACCGCATCATCAACGAGGTCCGAGGCGTGAACCGCGTGGTCTACGACATCTCGAGCAAGCCCCCGGCCACGATCGAGTGGGAGTGATCGGGTCTCGCGAGTCTCACCGGTTGAGGCTCCGTCGCGCGGCCCGGCCCACATAACCTACACGCCCCCCCCTTCCCCTACCCATATCCCAACGGGCCGCACGCATGTCGTCCACTCCCGCCGCAGCCAGTCCTTCAACGCCTCCCACGAACCTCGCCGCCCGCGCTGTGGCCTTCGCCAAGCAGGAGGCCGTCATCCGCCTCGGCGGCGGGCCCAAGGCCATCGAGCGCCAGCATGAGAAGGGGCGCATGACCGCGCGCGAGCGCGTCCTGGCCCTCGTCGATCCCCCCGAGTCCACGACCTCCAACGGTGCTGCGCGCCGAGCCGCCGCCCCCACCACCGCCGCCGCCCTCGACCCGCACCGCGACGAACTCCCCCTTGCCTCTTTCCAGGAACTCGGCCTCTGGTCCGCCTTCGAGATGTACAAGGAGCACGGGGGAGCACCCGCCGCCGGCGTCGTCACCGGCATCGGGCGCATCCACGGCCGGTCGCACGTCATCATCGCCAACGACGCCACCGTCAAGGCCGGCGCTTTCTTCCCGATGACCTGCAAGAAGATCATCCGCGCCCAGACCGTCGCGATGATGGCCCGCCTGCCGCTGGTCTATCTGGTTGACAGCGCGGGCGTCTTCCTCCCCATGCAGGAGGACGTCTTCCCCGACACCGACGACTTCGGCCGGATCTTCCGCAACAACGCCGTCATCTCCGCCGAGGGGATCCCGCAGATCGCCGCGATCATGGGCTACTGCGTGGCGGGCGGCGGCTACCTCCCCGTCCTCTGCGACACGCTGCTGATGACCGAGGGCTCGGGGCTCTATCTCGCTGGGCCAGCGCTCGTGAGGGCCGCGATCGGGCAGCAGGTGACCGACGAGGAACTCGGTGGGGCCACGATGCACGCGGGGATCAGCGGCACGATCGACTTCAAGGAACCCGACGACGCGAGTTGTCTCCGGCGGTTGCGATCGCTCATCGGCAAGTACGCGCAGGCCCCCGCCGCCCCCGCGACACACGCCAAGCCGCCCAAGCCCTTCCGCCCCGGCGAGGACGTCTACTCCATCTTCTCCGACGCCCCCGGCTCGCAGTACGAGATCCGCGACATCATCGCCTGTCTCTGCGACGTCCGCGCGGAGCCGAACACGGATGGGCACACGTCCCTCGCCCCCGACTTCGACGAGTACAAGGCCGACTACGGCCCCTCCATCGTCTGCGGGTACGCGAAGATGGGTGGGCTTGCCTGCGGCATCGTCGCGAATCAGCGCAAGGTCACCAAGACCGCAGGGGGCTCCGTCCAACTCCCCGCCGTCATCTACCACGACTCGGCCGACAAGGCCGCGCGGTTCATCATGGACTGCAACCAGCGCAAAGTCCCGATCGTCTTCCTGCACGACACCACCGGCTTCATGGTCGGCAAGGAGAGCGAGCAGCACGGCATCATCCGCGCGGGGGCCAAGATGGTCAACGCCATGAGCAACTGCGTGGTCCCCAAGATCTCCGTGATCCTCGGCGGGTCGTACGGCGCGGGGAACTACGCGATGTGCGGCCGGGCCTTCGACCCGTTCCTGACCTTCGCCTGGCCGGGGAGCAAGTGCGCCGTGATGGGCGCCAACCAGGCCACCGGCGTGCTCGCCACCATCGAAGAGGCCTCGCGCAAACGCAAGGGCGAGACGATCGACGAGCAGACGCACAAGGAGATCCTCGCCGCGATCCACGCCGGGTACACCGAGCAGGCCGACATCCGCCACGGCGCAGCGCGCGGCTGGCTCGACCGGATCATCCAGCCGCACCGGACCCGCGACGAACTCGCAGCGGCGCTGGCAGCAGCACAAGAAGGCTGGGACTACTCGCGACCCTTCAAGACGGGCGTGATCCAGACCTGATGCAACCGCAGCGTCACGACGGGAGCGGGAGGACCGATCGGGCGCTGACGACGGCCGCGTGAACGTCGGTGGCGGAATCCGCGGAATCACCCGCGCTCGCGGCATCCGCGTCGGCACAAACGTCACAGACCGAACGGCGCTGCACCCGATTCCGGTTGTTAGACCGCCGAACGGCGCTCCGCCGTCGCGTGACAAATGTTTGCCGTCACGTGACAAATGTTTGCCGTCACGTGACAAAACTCTGCCGTCGCGTGACAAAACTCTGCCGTCACGAGACAAATGTTTGCCGTCGCGCGACAAATGTCTGCCGTCGCGCGACAAATGTCTGCCGTCGCGCGACAAAACTCCGCCGTCACGACGCAAATGTCCGCCGTCGACCCACTCGCCCCCTTCCAAGACGCGAACACAGGCGGTCCACGGAGACCGCAAAGGACACGCAAAGGGCACGGAGGGGGGGAGGAGGGGCGGGGGGACGGGGGGGGCGGCGTGAACGCGAAGAAGAAGATTCACCACCGAGAACACCGAGAGCACGGAGAGAAGAGCGGGATACAACGCGAAAGACGCGAAAGGTTCAAACGCGAAGATCTCGAAAGGGCTTGAACGCGAAGGCTCGCCCCCCCAAGCACGCGAAGAAAGACGGAACAGAAGGACCGAAAGGTGGATCGGCACTGACCCGCGAAGCGCGGGTCGGTGGCACATGAAGCAGGGAACGGTGGTCAAGGCCACGCCCCCCCTCGGGCTGCATATTCCGGGCACCGAGTCTTGCTTCGCGATCTTGGGGGGGTGGGGGGCGCCTTCGCGCTCAAACCCAAATCCCCTCTCGGTGAACTCTGTGTGCTCGGTGGTGAGCCCGCTTCTTCGTGTTCTTCGAGCCTTCGCGCGCTCAAGCCCTTCCGCTCTTCTCCCCACACCGCAGCGTCTCTGCGTCTCCGCGTTGAAGCCATCGCCTCCGTTTCGCGTCATTGCGTTGACGCCACCGCGATCGGACGGAGCGACAAGCACCACGGTCGGGCTACCGGTGCGCGTTCATCCGCACCTTGGTCTGGTCGACCACCACCGCCGCGATGATCGCAGCGCCCATGACCATCTGGTTGTAACTCTGGTCGATCCCCAGGATGATCATGGCGTTCTCGATGAGTTGCACGAGGATCGCCCCCAGCACCGCGCCGATCGCTGAGCCGCGTCCGCCGGAGAGGGAGGCCCCACCGATCACCGCCGCGGCGATGACCTGCAGTTCGTACCCCGAGCCGGCAGCGCTCTCGGCGGCGCCGAAGTAGCCGATGTACATGCAGGCGCTCAGGCCCGCCAGCGCGCCCGTGACGGCGTAGACGGTGATCTTGATGCGTCCGACGGGGATGCCCGCGTAGCGCGCAGCGGTCTCGTTGCCCCCAACCGCGTAGACGCGCCGGCCGAACACGGTTTGTGTGAGGATGAACATGCCGACCAGCGCCACGGCGATCATGATGAGCGTCGGCACGGGGTAGATGCCGAACCCGCCCGGGTCGGCCTTGAAGAAGCCTTTCTGCAAGGAGTCCGGCAGGCCGCCGACCGTCTGGCCCTCGCTGAGGACGAAGACGATGCCCCGGTAGATCGCCATGGTGCCGAGCGTGATGATGAAGGGGTGGACGCGCAGGCCCACCGACATCGCGCCGTTGGCGAACCCGGCCACGCCCCCGACCGTGCAGCAGGCGACCAGCGCCACGACGACGGCGACGAGCGTGCCGGTCTGATCGTTCAGCCCCGAGACGATCATCGCCCCGACCATCGCGGCCAGGGCGTAGATCGACCCGACGGAGAGATCGATCCCCGCGAGGATGATGACGGCGGTCATGCCGACGGCGATGACGGCGAAGTAACTGGCCTTGTTGGCGAGGTTGACCAGGTTCTCGCGCTCGAGGAAGCGGTTGGAGATGCGCGTGCCGAAGGCCCGCATCGATCCATCGGGCTGCTCGCGGATGCGCCAACGCGATTCGGAATAGTGGTAGGTCGAGTTGTAAACGTGCTCAGAGCCTTGGGTGACGATCAGCGTGTACTCGTCTGGTTGCTCGATCGTGCTCCCGGCGGGGATGTCGACGGGGAAGGGGAGGGACTTGGGCCCAGCGGAGGGGAGGTACGACGCGATGCGCTCGGGGAGCACGCCGGCCAGCCAGTTGCGCGAGGACGTCCAGGCGCTGGAGCCGAAGAACGTAAGCAGGGCCATGAACAGGAGGATGACCAGCACCAGGCCGGACTCCTGCGCGGCGAAGAGAGATCGCCAACCCGTTCGCCCGGCGGACGAACGGCGGGTTGTGGCGTTTAGTTCGGTGTGCTTTCCTGCCGGCGAGGCGGCACCATCACCACCGGTGCCCGAGGGGGCGGTGGGAGTGGTGGTGGGGGGGGTGGGACGGGGTGAAGGGGTGGGATCGCTCACGCTCGCAATGTAGCCGAAAGAGCCGCGACTCGGCTCGCATCGAGCCTGGTCGTGCGACGGTCCGTGCCGGGCGGTGATGGTGGCCGTGGATCAGTCGATGGTCTGAACGCGGTCGTTGCGTGCCGGATCGATCACGTTGATCGCGTTCGGATTCGGGATTGGATTTGCCGGATCGGCGGGATTTGGCAAGAACGGCGTGAAGAAGAGCGACGCGGCGTTGCCCTTCACGAAGGTGGCGTGCCCATCGGAGTACGCGAAGTTCGCACCAGCATCCTTGTGGTTGTCCACTTTGTTGTAGAAGCCCTGGCGGCCTTGGGGTTGAATCTCAGTGTGTTGTCCACCTCCCCAGAAGGCCTTTGGGCCGATATCGACGGCGTTGGTGTCGTCGCCCCAGATGGGGACGGCGAAGGGGATGGTCGGCTCATCCGGGCGAAGGCCGGAGATGTACAGGTAACTGATCCAGTACTGGACGACGTCCTCGCGCTTGCCGATCTTCTGGACGATCTTGGGTCGCCCGTTGTTGTAGGTGCGGGCGCCTGGGTCCTGCGTGACGGGCCAGTGGCGGTCTTCCTGATCAGCCGGGCAGTTGAGCACCGCCAGGCCATCGATGTAAGAAGCGAGCAGCGGCTCGCGGTTGCCGTTGTCGTACGCGAGGCCGGTGGGGAACGCTGCGCCGTAGCCGACGTCGGTGCCGTCACCGATCTGGCGGAGGCTGAAGAGCCCGGCGACGCCGCCGTACTTCCACTGACGCGAGAAGAGGTTGGCCGTGTCGATCGGTGGGGGCGAGCCGCCCGCGAGCGAGACGGGCATCACGGGGTACCAGTTCTTCATGTCGTTGGCGTAGATGTTCATCGCCACGCTCATCTGCTTGACGTTGGAGAGGCAGGCGGT
>JAHBXK010000021.1 GCA_019636535.1 Phycisphaeraceae bacterium
CCCCCCCCTCCCCCCCCGCCCCCGCTTCCCCCCCCACTCCCCCACTGGCCGAAGAGCAGGCCCACCAGGTCCGTCCGCACCAGGAACAGCCCCGCGCTCGCCGGCAGCCCGATGTAGAGGCTCAGCCGGATCCCGCGTCGGAGCGTCTCGACGAACCGCGCTCCGTCCGAGGCCGTCCGCGCGAGCATCGGGAAAGCCGCCGTCGCCACCGCGATACCGAAGACCCCGAGCGGGAACTGGTAGAGCCGCGTGGTGAAGGCCAGGATCGCGTTCGACCGCTCGTCGAGCGGGTAGGCGACGCCGAGCACCGTGACACCGATCCAGATCGGCCACATCGCGATGAGCATGTCCAGGAACGCGTTCAACTGCAGCGTCCCCGTCCCGATCACCACCGGCACGAACCGCTTGAAGGCCCGCTTCGCCGCCGGGACCGCCGAGCGCCACGCCGCTGAGCCGACCCGCACCCACCGCGTGTTCCGACGCAGCGCCCACGCGAACGTCACCGCCTGCGTCAGGCCGCTCACCACCGTCACCGCGGCGAGCAGGTACGCCGTCGACGGCTCACCGATCCGCCCCTGCATCAGCCGCCACCCGCCGACGATCACCACGAACGTGTTGAGGAAGATCGGCCCGGTCATGCTCAGGCCCATCCGACCGCGCACCTGCAGCATCCCCGCCAGGATCGCCGTCACGCAGACCAGCGGCATGAAGGGGAGCATCGCCATGATCAGCGTGATGCTCAATCGCTGCGTCGTGTCCGGGCCGGTGAAGAGCAGGAGGCCCAGCAGCAGCCCCTCCACCGCGAGCGTCACCGCCACCGTCACCACCCCCAGCGCAGCCACCACCAGCGTCGCCAGTCCGTCCGACTCCCCCCCAATCCCGTTGCGCCCGCTCCCCCGCTCCTCCGCCTCCACCGCCCGCGCGTACTCGGGGATGAAGGCCGCGCTCAGCGCCCCCTCACCGAGCAGCCTGCGGAACATGTTGGGGATCGCGAAGGCCGCGGCGAAGGCGCTCCCCACCGCCGAGTCGCCGAAGAGGCGGACGATCACCAGGTCGCGGATCAGGCCGAAGAGCCGAGAGAGGAGCGTCACCAGCGACATCGACCGCACCGCCCCACCCAGCGACGCCGACACGGGAGAGCCGGGGGACGGGGCGTTGGAAGGCGCGGTGTCGGGCATGGTCTGCGTGATCGAACCGTTGTCGGCCGGTCGGCGTGCGTCGGCTCACACGCGGATGAACACCGCCCACACCAGCACCAGCACCGGCAGCAGGAACACCACCGAGTAGCCGGCGTAGCCGAAGAACGAGGGCATCCGCACGCCGGTGCCGTCGCCCGCGCTGTCGACGATCGCCCGCACCATGAAGTTCGGGCCGTTGCCGATGTAGGTCATTGCGCCGAAGAAGACCGCCCCCAGCGAGATCGCCGTCAGGAGCGCCCGGCCGTCGAAACTGCGGATCATGCCGTCCGGCTCGATCAGGTCGAAGCCGCAGCGGATGAGCGTCTCGATCCCCGCGGGCGTGAGCGGCAGGTGCAGCACACCCATCGACGCCTGAAGGAAACTGACGTACGTGGGGGCGTTGTCGAGAACGCCCGAGAGCGCGCCGGTGCCGAAGTAGAACTGGCCCGGCGTCTCGAGCCCGAGTTTGGAGGAGTTGACGGCCAGGTAGCCAAGGGCCGGGGCCATCGTGAGGAAGATGCCGACGAAGAGGAACCCGACTTCCTTGACGGGCTCGAAGTTGAAGCCGTTGGCCGAGCGGATGTAGGGGCTCCCCATCGTGTAAGCCCCGGCCGCGAGCAGGATCTGGAGCGTGGCCCCAACGGGGAAAGCCCCCGAATACCCGAGGCGGTCCTTGAGGAACCCGTCGACAAAGACGCACGCCACGATCGCGATGAGGAACGCCATCGATCGGCGGCCGATGATCAGACCGTGGTCCCGGTCGTGGCTGACGCCCTCGGCGAGCGCCGCCTCGATGCGACCGACGCGGCTCGTCGGCACACGTGCGTCGTAGACGTAGAACATCGCCAGGAGCACGCCGTTGACGGCCAGCCACATCGGCCAGAGGTTGGCCAGCGTCCAGAAGAACGGCACGCCCTTGAGAAAGCCCAGGTAGAGCGGCGGATCGCCGATCGGCGTGAGGCAGCCGCCGCAGTTGCTGACGATGAAGATGAAGAAGACGATGTGCATCGGCCGCAGCCGGCCCCGGTTGATCCGCATGTACGGGCGGATGAGGAGCATGGAAGCGCCGGTGGTCCCGACGAGGTTGGCGATCACCGCGCCGGTCGCCAAGAGGGCCACGTTCGTCCGCGCGCAACCGACCGCCTTGACGTTGACCAGGATGCCCCCCGAGGCAACAAAGAGCCCGCCCACCAGCGCGATGAACGAGTAGTACTCCACCGCGACGTGCATGATCTCGTGCCGGCCGAAGACACCGAACGCCGAGACGTAGTACGCGGCGACCGCTGCGCCGAGCCCGAGCGCGATGTCGGGGTAGTGGCGGTGCCAGAAGGGCGCGCTGATGAACGGCATCACGGCGATGCTGAGCAACAGCGCTGCGAACGGCACGCACAACCAGAGCGGGATGAGGGGTCGATGATCGTGCCCGGCCCCGTGCTCGTCGGCGGAAGCCGAGTCCGGATCGGAGGGAGCGTGGGCGGGAACGGGCGGTGGCGCCTCATGGTCGTCATCGGATCCCTCGCGGGGCTCAGCGTCCGCCAACGCAACGGACCCGAGAGCGCCGACGGACGTCGCCGGATCACCGGCATCGGAACCGGATTGGCTCCTTTGGCCCCACGGCACGAGTTCACCCGCCGGCGTTCGCTCGAAACGCTCACCGGTCGGTTCAATCTGAACGACGATCGCCTCGGTCGGCTCTGCCGAGGCATGAACCCCGGCATCGAAGCGTGCTGGGGCGACCCGAGAGACCAAGGCACCCACCAGCAGGCCCGCGGCGATGCTCAGCAACCAGCAAAGGGGGCCGTGCAGGCCGCGGCGGCCAGAACTCGATGCCATGGAACGATGAACTCCGGGCCTTGGATCGGGGAATCGAGTGGGATGGTACGACAACGGAACCCCGGCGTGGAATCGGGCTCCACGGAGGGCTCATCGCGGCCTGCTGGCGAGCCTCGCGACGATCAGCCCCCCCGCCGTCGCCAGCCCAACACCCGCCCAATTCGCGAAGGCGTCGTCCCACGTCGCGTGCCGCTGCACGAACGGAAGCCCCTGGCTCCATTCATCGAGGGCAGACCAGATCGCCGCAACCAACCCGCATCGCAGCACCGTCGCCGTTGACCGCCAACTGCCGAGCAAGCCCGAGGCGATCAACAGCGCTGTCCAAAGCCCGTAGGCCGCAACGTGGATGAAAAGATCCGGCCGGTCGATCCCTTCGACTTCCACGGTGAGACGCGGCCAGTGGGTCAGGACGAAGAGCCCGAGCGCGTAGGCAAAGAACGCGATGGCGATGGGCCGCCGCTTCCGTAGCGACTCGGCACCCGGATCGACCGACCGACCATCACCGATGCGCACAGCCGGCCTCACGCCCCCGCTCCGGCGGCCGGCTCGCGAGAGTGCGGACGCACGACCACGCTCGGCGGTCGGGCGGTCCCGAGTTCGGACTCGCCGGAGTTCGTGCCCGCAACACCCGCGCGTTTGGCGAGCATCGCATCCCACTCACCGATGACGCGCTCGGCGAGCGCCGCGTAATCGGCAGCGCCGGGGCAGCTGGAGGCATAGTCGAAGATCGTCTTGCCGAAACTGGGACACTCTGCCAGCTTGATGTTCCGGCGGATGGGTGGGGAGAGCACGCGGGCGGTCTTCCAGGGAGACTCGCTGGGAGCCTGCCTGGCCTGCTCGAAGAACTCGACGAGGTCAGCAACGACCTCGCGCGCGTGCGTCGTGGTGGTGTCGTGCGCACACAGGATGATGCCCGTCACGCGCAGACGCGGATTCACACCCCCGGCGATCATCGAGACGGTCTCGAGCAGTTTGCCCACACCTTGCAGGGCCAGAAACTGAGCCTGCATGGGGATGAAGACCTCTCGCGCGGTCGCGAGTCCGTTGAGCGTGAGCACGCCGAGCGAAGGAGGGCAATCGATGAGCACGAAGTCGAAGGGCGGAACCGGACCTGTGCCGCCGTTCGCAATCGCGCTGCAACGCTCGAGCGCCCGTCGCAGGCGCGTGGTTCGATCAGCAGCCGGCACGTCGGCCAGTTCGGTCTCCGCTGCGGCGAGATCGGTCTCGGAAGGGAGGATCCAGAGTTGGGGGGCGATGCTGAGCATCGCGGACGCGAGAACTTCCGCCGCCGCGGACGGCTCTTCGGTCAGCACGTCGTAGACCGAGCCTTTGCCACCCGCCAGGCGCGACACCGAGCCGGGATCGACCCCGACGTGGAGCGTCGCGTGCGCCTGCGGATCCAGATCGATCAGAAGTGTTCGCCTGCCCGCACGGGCGATCGCGGCCGCGAGATTGACCGCGGTGGTCGTCTTGCCCACACCGCCCTTCTGATTCATAAGGGCGATGCAGCGTGTCGCGTGTTGAGCCGGTGGGGTGCCCCGAACCGGGGGAGGGGACGGATCCATGGCCGAGTGTACGACCGGCGAGCGGGACGAACGCCACCAAAAAACCGGGGGCTCAGGCTCCCTCGCGAGCGGCTTGGGTTGCGGACTTCGCAGGCGCTGTCGGTTCGCCTTGCCCGAGGTGTTCGGCTTGCGCCGGCTCATCGGCCGACAACTTCGAAGTTTGAGGTGGGCCGGACACGGCTGACTGGTCCGCCGCACCCGGCTGGATCTTTCGGCGCGACTCGGCACGGAGCACTTGCCGCTCGATGGCGTCGCGGCGGGCGACCTTGAAACTGGTGACACCGATGAAGGCAGCAAAGACGAGGACGAGCGCGTACGTCACTCGGCCGCGCTCTTCACTCAGCAGGACGCCGAACACCGCGAACGCAACGCCGATCGCATACAGGGCCAAGACCGCGCCCCGCACCCCAAGCGATCGCTTGAGCATGTGGTGCAAATGCTGGTCGTCGGCATCGCTGATCTTCTTTCCCGAGATCTTCCGGCGCGCGATCGCCAGCGTGGTGTCGATGATCGGGATCGCGTAGATGATCAGGCCTGCAAGCACCAGATGCGTGCGGCCCGTGTCACCGAGGCTCAGCACGATCACGATGGTGATGAACCCCATGAGCAGGCTGCCGCAGTCGCCCAGGAAGATGGTCGCTGGATTGAAATTGTGGGGCAGGAACCCCAGACATGCTCCGAGCAGGGCCATGCACAGGACGATGCGGGGGGCATCGAACCCGGGGCCGACGCTGCGGGCGCCGTCGTCGATCAGCGCGAGCGTGAGCGCGATGACCAGTAGCCCGCCGGTCGCGATCGCCGTGACGCCGCTGAGCAATCCATCGAGCCCGTCGATGAGGTTGCTCGCGTTGCATGCGCCGAGGACGAAGATCGCGATGATCGCCGTACCGACCCAGTAGACGACATCGATCGGAATGACGGCGACGCCGAGGTCGATCGTGAAGGCGAGGGTCTCGAATCCACCGGCGATGGTCGTCGGAAGTCCGAGTTGCTTGGCAAGCGGCACGATGACGCCCGCGGCGACCTTTACCCCGACGTCCTGCGTGGCGAGCGCTGCGGCGGCGAACAACTGCCCAGCGATCTTGGCGCGGGGATCGATCCCCACGACATCGTCGATGAGCCCGCAGATCATGATGACGGTCATGCCGAGCAGCACGCTGAGCGGCACTCCGCCTGCGAAGCCGGTCTGCGTCTTGGCGCTGGGATGGAAGTCGATCAGGCCGTGCAGTGGTGCGGTGTAGGCGAACACGATACCCGCGAGCAGACCGAGATAAACGGCGACGCCGCCCAAGTAGGCAACCGGCATACGGTGCGCCTTGCGGGACTCGCTCGGCCGATCGACGATGCCGTGGTGGATCGCCATGACACGCATGAGCGGCGTGACCAGCAACGTGATCACGAATGCGGCGATAAAGACGCCGATGTAGCCGTGGAAGATGTCGAGCCGCGTGACCGTGTGCTCGCTAAGGCCGGCCGCCGCAGCGAGTTCCTGCACCTGCTCGCTCAGTCGCTCGACTTCGCCCGAGAGTTGGCTGATCCGCTGCCGGACGGGCTCGCTCGCGGGCAGCGCGTGCTTGGCCGCTCCAGTGACACCCGGCGATTGGAGAATGGTTGGCAGCGGTGAGGGGATCATCTCGGATCCTTCACATCGGCAGGTTCACTTCCCGAATCGGGTCTGCGGACGATCTCTTCCGCCAGATCTCGGATCGTCTGGTCGAGCGGAATCGATGGGGAGAACGCAATCGTTGCGCAGATGCGTGCGAGATCGGGTTCGCGTTTGCGAAGATCCTCGAATCCGGGGGAATAGGCCTGCTCGTAAGGGATGTGTTCGACCGAAGAGGATGACCCGAGCACCCGAACGACCGTTCGAGCCAAATCGGTGATGGAAATCGAGCGAGAGGAACCCACGTTGAAAACCCGACCGAACGCGGCTTCAGCGGAAGCCAGCCGGGGAAGAGCATCGACGACATCTCGAACGTCGCAGAAACAACGGGTTTGCAAGCCATCGCCGAACACGCGGATCGGCCGTCCTTCAATGGCCGCCCGAACAAAGTTGGGCAACACCATGCCATATTCACCGACCTGACGGGGGCCAACGGTGTTGAAAAATCTCGCCACGACGACCGGCAGACCGTGCCGTGCGTGGTACGCCAGGGCGAGGTACTCATCGATGGCTTTGCTCGCCGCATAACTCCATCGCGTGCGTGTCGTCGGTCCGTAGACGACATCGTCGTCCTCACGGAACGGGGAACGGTCGCTCTTGCCGTACACCTCACTGCTCGAGGCGATCAGCGTGGCCGCGCCGGCTCGACCGTCCACAAAGCCGCGCGTTGGCCCGTGCTCAATCGCGAAGCGCAGCAAGGCTGCCGTGCCCTCAACGTTCGTTTCGATGCAACGGATCGGCTCTTCAACGACCAGGCGAACGCCCACCGCCGCGGCAAGGTGATAGATCTCGTCGAATCGCTCGCCAGGTCCGAACGCGCTCAGCGCTTGCCGCAGGTCGGCCTCGATGAATCGAAGCTGATCCGCCGAAGTCGGTAGGTTGCTCAGCCGGCCGGTCGAGAGATCGTCGATTACGGTCACATGATCGCCGCGGGAGAGCAGGCACTCGACCAGGTGAGACCCGATGAACCCCGCCCCGCCCGTCACCAGCGTGCGGCGCGGCGCCCGCTCGTTCCGGTCGTGCTCGTCGCGCGGGAGACTGATCATAACGGCGGGTATAACCGAACTGGGTGCAAGAGCCTCCAATCCGGCCGGACAATCCGACTCGCATGGGCTCGCATAACCGAGCGTATCCCTGGGCGGATGCGATCACTTCTTCTCGGAGTGGTACCTGTGTGTAGCCTCGAAATTCTTGCGGAAGTAGCCGCCCGCGCTGGCCCGGACGCCGTTGACGACGACGCCCATGAACTCTCCGCGTGCCTCTGCCAGTTGTGAACGCAGGCGATTGACCAAGCCACGCTTCTCGTTCAGCGCCTTGACAACCAGCACAACCGCATCGCAGCGGTTCGCCAGTGCGAAGCCGTCGCCCGCGACGATGGCCGGGGCGGAATCAACGATCACCCGATCGTACGAGGCGGTGGCCTCCGCGAGCACCCTCGCCATGGCCTCAGAACCGAGACGCTCGGGCATCGCGCGAGAGGACGGCGAACCCGCCGGGAGGATGCTCAGGCCCGGCACGGACGTCTCTTGAACTGTCTGCTGCAGGGTGCTTTGCCCGGTCAGGATGTCGCCGAGGCCGGGCGCGTCGGCGATGCCGAAGGCCTTGTGCTGGCCGGGACGACGTAGATTCGCGTCAATGATGAGCACGCGCTCGTCCACACCCGCAAGGGCGATCCCGAGGTTGCTGGCCATAGTCGTGGCACCTGAGCCTGGCATTCCAGCGAGCACCAGAAGAGATTTGGCACCGGTTGCGCTCATGCGCTTGACCAGCGGTGCCCGAATTTGACGGAAACTCTCTGTGACCACCGTGCTCGGGTGATCGCGGAAGCAGGTCTCCACCGCTTTGATTCGCGCGGGATCCTGGGACGCGTCGGGCACAACGCCCAGGACGCTGAGCCTCGGGATGAGCGTGAGGTCGCCGGGGCCGCGGACGCGCTGGTCGAGCGCCTCTCGGGCCACCACCAGGCCGGAGACGCTTCCGACGACGAGAACGAACCCGGCGGCGAGCATGATGGTCAAACGTGGGAAGCTCATGCTCTCCGGCTTTGTTGCCCTTCGCAGAATCTTCACGCGGTCGAAGGCCGTGGCGCCGGAGACGGTCTCGAACGTCTGGATGGCGCTGCTCACCTCTGCGCGCTCTTCCTTCAAACGCGCCAGGTCGTTGTCGAGTTTGTCCTTTCGGAGCAACACCTGGACCAGGTCATCACGCTTGCGATTGACCTCTTCGAGTTTGGCGACCTGGTCGCGCTCCTGCGCATCCAGCGCCTTGAGTTGCGTACGGATCCCGTCGAGCTGGGCCGTGAAGAGCTGGCGTTTGACCTCCTGTTTCTTCTTTTCCATCTCGATCTCGACCGACCGGATCCGGTCTTTCAGCCGCACAAGCGCCGGGTGATCTTCGCCGAAGCCCTGCTCTCGCAAAGCCCGAACCTCGACGTTCATACCTGCGATCTGAAACGCGAGATCCCGAACGAGCGGATGTTCATCAGCGGACTGCTCGATCTCGACCGGAAAGACCACCGCGCCTGCGGCGGCGAGGATCAGTTCTCCGTCTTCCAATCGCGAGATCAGGTACGACTTGCTGCGCGCCAGTTCCGCGAGACTCGCACGGAGTTGACGCATCTCCAACTCCTCGTCGGTCTCCTGCCCGGTGATGGACTTGAGTTTGTTCTCGTCGATCAGCAGCTGCCTGGACGCCTCTAGCCGGCGGATTTCGTCGTCGACCTGCGAGAGACGCCGGCCCAGCGCGTCGCGCTTCTCGGTCGACGTGGTCCGGCTGAAGCGCTGCAGATCCTGAATGTACGCCGTGGCAACCGCGTTAGCGATGATCGCCGACTCCTCGGCACGCGGCGTCTTGACGGTGAGCCGCATCAACTCCGTCATGGGGATTGACGAGGCAGAAACAACCTTGCTCAAGCCGCGTGCGGCGTCACGCGGCTGCAACGTGCCATTCCGAGTGAACTGCTTGATCCACTCGGTTCGAAGCACGTCGGGCGACGACAGCGCATTCTCAAGCACGGCATCGGACGTCATCTGCTGGACCTGCGTACCAACGAAACGCTCGAACTCGTTGTTGGCAATCGACGCAGGCTGGATCGCCGTGGGGTTGTACGTCGGTGGCGCGGCGGCGAACATGACGTTCGCGGTGTATGTGGGGGCGTAACGGGCAAGGAGGAAGTGCGCACCGAAGCCGACGCCGAGCCCAACCACCGCCGCGATCATGAGTAGAGGCCAATATCTCAGGAACAGTCGCACCGGGTCGATGTTCATGAGGTTACCCGAACCGACCGGGCCGGTAGGCGTCGGCCTGGGACTGGGGGCGCCCGAAGGGGCGATCGGAGCACGGGGCATCGTCGGTGTGCTGGTCATGAGTCCGTTCCGTTCGGAGAGGGCAAACGCACCACCGCCCACTCGACGGGATGCAGGGGGTTTATCGGCCAGCCCCCTCCCCACCCCCCCCAGTTCGGCCAGGAAGTAGCGGAAACGAGTGCAGGCGTGCTCGAGATGCACGCAAACACCCCTACGAAGCGCAGGTCATGCGCGTTCGATTGGTGCGGCAATTCGCGAAGGCCCGAGATCGGGCCACGGGTTGTGCCCTATTGATGGGCCGTCGCCTCGATCGGACCCGGACACGCTCCACTCTCCGCAATCCTGCCCGGAGCGCAACGCGATCAATCGGTGGCCTGGCGGAGCTGCCCGATCTGAGACACATAGGGAGTCTCGACCCCCGGGTGGGCCTTGATCAGTTGATCGAGCATCTCGATGACCTTGGCCAATTCTGCTTTGTTTTTCTCGCGGGCACGCACCTGTCCCATGTGAACCAAGATCGGCAGTCGCTCTTCCGGTCGGGTTGCGCGTGACCAGGCCCGCATGAGAGCCATGCCCGCCTTCTCCAGATCGTTGATTCCGAGGTATGCCACGCCAAGGGTGTCCAATAGCATGGGGTTCTCGGGGAGCACCGACACCGCGCGTTCGGCGTGGGGCACCGCCTCCTCCGCCCGGCCTAACTCGGAGGCGAGCGTGTAGGCCAGGTTATTGTTGACCTCCGGGTCGTTCGCATTGATCTCAAGAGCCCGGCGGTACCAGCGAACCGCCTCTTCGAACTGTTTCGCCTGATAGGCCATCGAGCCCAGCGTTCCGGCGCAGGCGAATTTAACCGATGAGTCCTCCGCCGCCTCGTAGAGTTGCGTGAGTTCTGACTTGCCGCGCTCCTCCGTGATCGGATCCTGGAGTCGAGTGAGACTGGCGAAGAATCGCATCCAGCCGTCGAAGGCGCGGTTCTGTTCGAGCGAGTTCACCGCCGCGATCCGGTCTCGAACTTCTGGATAGACGTCCGGCAGGACCGTGAAGAAGGCACGGATCATCTCGGGACGCGTCTGATCGATCAGACCGACGGCCGCGCTGACGTCCTCAAACGCCCGAGGCGCATTTCCTGCCTTTAGGTGGACTCTGGCACGCAACAGGCGGGCATCGATGTTCCGATCGGTGTTCAGTTCTCGCGACTCAAGCACGCGGAAAGCGGTGCGGGTGTCCGGGGGCTCGACCGAGAGCAGCATCTGAACATACAGCGAGGCAGGGATGATCTCGCGAGACTTGTCCCAAGCCCGTTGGGCAAGATCCAATGCACGCTGCTGCTTACGGAGTTGCATCAGTATCTGTGCTCCCCGCATCATCCACTGAAGGTCGTCGGGACGCACACGAAGCGTGTCCTCAACGACGACCGCCGCTTCGTCGCCCCGATTCGTCGAGACGAGCGCCTCGATGAGGGCCATTCGTACTTGGTCGTTGAGGGGATCGGCGGCGACGGCCTCGCGCAGCTGCCGGATGGCCTCGTTCTGGTTGCCCTGGGCCGCGAACATCTGCACCAGCCGGACGCGTGCGGGCGAATAGGCGGGTGCAAGGCGAAGAGCCTCCACCAAGTCCGCTTCAACGTCCCGCTGGAGTTGCGGATCGACCTGGTTGAAGTCGGCGCGGGCGACGTAAACGGTTGGGTTGGTGCGATCGGCCGCAACGGCCTGATCCAGAAGACGTCGCGCCCTGGCACGATCGTCCTGGGCTGCGGCGATCCGTGCGCTGAGCATGAGCATCGTGGCGTTCGATGCGACACGCTCGCCCGCGCGGGCCATGGCTTGTTGAGCCTTGTCGGCCTGTCCGAGGTTCAGATAACCCTCGACGATCCTGGCGAGCACCAGGTCGCGATCGTCCTTGAAGCCGGCATCGAGAATCTGCTCGTAGATCCTTACCGCATCCTGATATGCGCGGAGCGAGTACATCACGTCGCCGACCTCGCGGTCAACCTCCATCGCCTTGGGGTCCTGATACTGCCTGCCGCCCTGATAGAACGCCATCGCGGCGTTCATCTGGTTAATGCGGCGCATCAACCGAGCAGCTTCGAGATAAGGTCCGATCGTGCGCTGACCCTCGGGAATGGACTCGATGAAGGCCGTGTACGCATCGACGGCCTTCTGAGGTTCTCCTCGCATGACGTCAAGTTGGGCCTGCAGCGCTACCGCCGAGCCGACCGCGCCGCGTTCGCGGACCCGTCCGATCTCCGCACTCGCCTCATCCCAGTTGCGTGTGTTCATCAGGAGCAGGGCGAGCGCCATTCGGTTCTGAATGTTGTCGGGCTCTCGGCTCGCGATCGACCGGCGCACTTCGAGAGCCTTGCTTCGATCGCCGCCGGGACCGTCGGATTCCAGCGCGAGCCAGACCGCACGGAACTCCTCGCTGCCGCTCGCCGCGGACTCGCTCTTGCGGGCGAAGTCGAGCGCCCGATCGAGCGCACCGGTCGCCGTGAGTGCTCTCAGGTACCCGATGATCGAGGACACATCGTCCGGGCGGATCGCCACGGCCTTGGAAAACGAGTCCACCGCCGCTGCCGGATCGGAGAGTTCGAGGTCGACCGCCCCGAGCAGACGCCAGGCGATCAGGTTGGTCCGATCTGCCTGCGTGATCTGTCGGAGAAGCACCCGAGAACTTCTGAGCAGATCGATCGCTTCGGAGCGAAGGCGAGCGGCGGCAACGTCGTCCCCGGACTGCTCCTTGGCGCGAGCGTCGGCACGGAACTCCTGAACGCGGGCCAGGTCGCGACGAACTCGGAATGTCACGCCGTTCAACTGGTCGAGGTTCTTCCTTTCGGCAACCGCGACGAGCCGCTCGAGTTGAGGCTTGTCGCCCGCCGCCAGCGCTTCAAGGAACTGATACTCGACAACGGCCGGAAACTCCGGATCGAGACGGGCGGCCGCTTCGAGATACTGACGAGCGTCTTCTCGTCGACCAACACGCGCCAGGATCTCGAACTTACGAATGTTCTTCTGGACGTCGGTCAGCACCATGTTGTCGACGGCTGCGAGTTGGTCTTGTAGCGGATCGGCCGCGGTCAGACGAGCAACAAGCGCCTTGAGCGGTTCGTGGTCCGGAGTCTTCGAAAGTCCGCGCCGCGCGATCGCCAGTGCTTCGTCACGCTTGTTATCTGCCGCGAGAACCGTCGCGAGCACCGCTGCGACGCGTGCGTCGTCGCGGCTACTGACCATGAGCTTGTTCAATTCGGCTACGGCAGCGGGAATGTTGCGGCCGACCCCCATCAGGTGTTCCCGCTCGATCCGCAGCATCTCGGTGAGAACCGGGTCGGTGCCGTCGACGAGCTTCTTGATCTCGTCTCGACGTTTGGCCAGATCCGTGTCTGTCGGCAATCGCTCCACCGCGAGATCCAGATGCACAAGGGCCTCTCGATAGTTGCGATCTGCTGCCTCCATGTCGGCGAGCGACAGGAGCGCGCGTGTGTTGCCGGGTTGCAACCGAAGCGCGCGCTGATATGCCTCCTTGGCCGAGCCGTCGTTTCCGAGCCGGCGCATGATCTCGGCTTCGAGCAGCACGCTGGTCGCATCACTCCGAGCGGTTTGCTCGTTGTACTTGGTGATCAGCGTGCGTGCACCCGCGATGTCCCCCTTGATGAACGCCAGCCGCGCGTCGAGCGCGGCGACTCGGCTCTCGTTCTCGCCGATGAGCGCGGCGAGCGCATCGCGATACTCCTTCAGTCGTCCGGTCAATCGTTCACGTTCGGGCACGGCGGTTGCACGCTGCCACGCCAAGAACATGGCTTCGGCCTGACCGCTGACCGCCATGGCGCGATCCTGCTCGAGCACAAGTCCGCGGAGGCTGAGAGGAGGACGCGGCAACTTGGCCACGCGGTCGAAGACCTCAACCGCTTCGTCGATCTGGCCGGTGCTGAGGAGTACCTCTCCATACGCACGGAGGAAGCGTGAATTGGCCGCTTGGGCGGAGTCGACGCGTCGGATAACCTCTCGAACACGCGGACGAAGATCATCGAACATCTCTCCGCCGGAGACCGAGAGTTGGAGTGCCTGCCGACCGTCGATGGACTCGGCCGGTGCCGCCTCGAACGCGGCAACGGCCGAGTCGAGGTGGTCCTTGATCTCCTCGATCGCCTGACGGACGGTCGTTCCTCTGGGAGCGCTTCGCGTGGACTCGCTGTAACGCAGTTGATAGAGCCGCAGTGCCGCGCCCGGCGCGGGCGGATGGTCGCGCACATGCTCTGCCAATCGGCGCTGCACGCCACGGATGATCTCATCGGCTTTGCCGCCCTCGGCTCGATCCCGTGCTTCCTGCGCCTCCAAGAGTTCGACGCCGGCCAGCGCGAGCACAGACTCCTCGTCCTCGGGATCGGCCTCGATCGCGGCAAGGAGATACTCCTTGGCCGACTGGAACTCCTCTGGAGTTCTGCGACCCTTGAGTTGCAGCGCAGAGGCCAGAGCTAAGCCACGGTATCGTCCGATCCGCTTGCGCTCGGATTCCGTACCATCAAATCGCTCCATCGATTGTGCGGTCAGAACAGCCAGCTCCTCCCAGTCGCCGAGGCTTGCGGGAAAGCTGGTCAAAACCTCGTACCACTCGGCGAGATACCGCACTTGGGAGTCGTATGAACCGCGATCGGCCTGCGCAAGGCCGGCAAGTGCGAGTCGGTACTCTCGCTGGTACATGTCGCGGTACTGCTGCATCGTGGTTGGCGAGGTCCGCGAAAGAGCCTCGATCCACTTTTTCAAGTACTCAACGTTCGCCTGATCCTTGTTGACCGCGACTCCGTAATAGCCGGCAGCACGGCTGAAATCGCCTGCGGCGGAGGCCTCGTCTCCCAGTTTGATGTAGTCGCCCGCGCTCTTCTGGAGTGCGAACCTCGCGGCGAGCACCCCCCCGGCCGCGAGCAGGACCAGCACGCCGACCAGGATTACGACAAACCTCGTGTTGACCTTCGACGCCATCTCGCACCTCGTCACTGTTTGAGCACGGCTACGGATGAATCCGAAGCCTGATTGGTACTCGATCGTTCAAATCCACATCAAATCACCCGACCGAAGAGTATCGACTCGTCGCCATGACGGGTCGAATCAATCCCGCACCCCCAAACACCCGTTACAGTTCCCGCAGGCTCATCCACCTGATCCGCCGTTGCCTCCGCTCCGGTCACCGACAGTCCCCGACACACCCGATTGCTGCGTTTCCGGGGGATACAGGCCCATTCGAACGTCGATCCAATCGGGGACGCAGAGCATGATCTCGGGCAGCAACTCGCTCAGAAGTTCTTCGGCAAGTTGCCCGAGTTCCTCGGGACTGCTCACCATCGGGCTGGCGACCTGCACCTTCAGGTAATACGCGTACTTTGACCGAAGGTCGAAGGCAAGGAGTCGAACCTGCTCGGCCGTCGTGGCGATGCCCCCGTTGGCGATGAAGAAGTAGCCCGCGTACAACTTTCCCCGGCCGTCCGCCGTCGCAAACGGCGTAACCCGAAGGTCGATCCGGTCCATTCCTTCGGGAAGCCGAACCCGCGCACCGGACATCGGTCCACCGGGCGTGGCGATCCGCGCCAGCGTCACACGCCCCATCGATTCCGGCACATCCATGTCGGGAATCTCGATCATCCCTCGCAAGGCCAGTCGCACGTCCTTGGTCGCACCGACGATCGACCAGCCACCGCCGACCATGCACCGCTCGGGGACGTGAGGAACCGTGTCGATCATCCCCGTGTAGTACGCCAAGTGCAGATCGACGTACTTGGGCTGATCGGTGCCGCGCGTCGACTTCTTGACGTACAGACGGTTCAGGTAGTTGGTCGTTCCGAGCACACCCTCGATCATCTCGGCCTCGCGCCGGTCCGGGCCTTCACGGATCCAGTTGGCGGTCTCGGCGGGGATCGCGCTGACTTGCCTGCCACCCGGCGCGTGAATCGGTTGCTTGATGAGGTGCGCTTGCAGGCTGCTGCGGACCATGCCGAAGAGTGCGCTCGCGGCGATCAACAAGAACAGACCGACGACGATGGGCGGGGCGAGCAGTTTCTTCCAAGTCATGGTCGCCCCCCCGCAGGTTCGGCCGCGGCCTTCGACGCCTCGGGTTCCGAGACCGCCCGATTCAACACCCACACAATCCCGAGGTACGCGAAGAAACCCGGCACCAGCAGCAGCATTCCGATGAGCGTGTGCGCATCGCCGGCGGCAAGGTCGGGGTTGTAACGCGCCAGGTAGGTAAGAATCGCGACGCGAAGGATGTTCAGCACCAGCGCTACGGGAACCGTCATCGCCATCAGGACGACCCGCTTCCACCAAGCCCGCGTCGCGACCAGGCAGATCACCGCGCCGAGCGCGATGAACGACACCAGCGTGCGCATACCGCTGCACTGTTCCGCGACGTTGAGCGGCACGATGTTGCCGCTGGACGAAACGATGTTGAGCACGTTGCCTTCCAGCGTGACGTTCACGCCGATGATCGTGAGCAACACATACGAACCCTGTGACGCGAGCAGTTGGAGCGGGAAGGTAAGCCTGATCATCCAACTTTCTGGCAGCGTGACGGCAAAGACCATGTATGAGATCGGCAGGAAGAGGAACCGCATCGCCGTCGGTCCCAGAAGCAGAAGCACGAGACCGAAGAGCGTGAGCACCATCGACAGGCCTTGGCCCAAGTGGTTCGGCACACCAACAACGAAGAACAAGTACCCGTACAGGCCAACGGTCAGCGGAACGAGCCCCGGCCAGAAATGCCGGAAAGCTACTCGCTCCAAAGCCGCTCGGTTCTGCCAAACAAGAAACGCACAAATCGCCGGCACCAAGAGCGTGTGCCCCCAGTCCTCTGTGGCCCTGGTCGCGTACCGAACCTGCTGGTACATCCAAAAGCGGAAGTAGAACGCCAGCGCCACAAGAAAGCACGTGATCGCGGCGATGACGACCGGATCGGTCAGCCTTGCGAGCAGATCCGGGCGGATCGATCGACCTGCCGAGCGCACCGGCATTGCGGCACGCTCCGCGCTCGTTGTGTTCATCGCCGTGCTCAAGCGGGCTCCGGAAGGTGGCTCGACCTACACCACCCCCCCATCTTTCGGCACCTGGGGACACTCGCTCTACGAGCAACGGAGGTCAAAGTTCGAACGACGCCGCCAACTCGCCCCCAGAAGTGGGGCACGGCACGGAGAGCGTCCGAGCTTGAGCCCTTCCCACCACATGCACAGCGGCCACGCGGAGGCTGGGTTTGAGCAACGATCAGTTGCTGTCCGGAGGAGCCCCGAAGACGTCGTTGCCGAAGTTGCGATCCAAAAGAAACCCGAACCCATAACTCGCGCGGAAGCCGCTGCGGATGACCGCGAGCGGGAAGGCCCAGAAGTTCGTTCCGACGTTGATGCGGTCGTCCGGCTTCAAGAAGATATCCGGTTGAGTTTGCTCGCCGATGGCACGCAGATTCAGCCTGATGGTCGCCTGCCTGCCCGGACCCACGACCCGAGTCAAATCAACCCGTTCTGGAATCGCAAGACCTGACAACCCGCCAGCCGAGTCGATCGCACGCAAGAGCGTCAGCCGGCCGCCATCAGCGGGAAGTCCGTACGGACCGGGGCGGTTGATCTGACCTGTCAGGTAGACCAGACCTGTTTGCGGCGATGGGAATCGGATGACGTCGCCGGGCCGAACGACGATGTTGACATCTGCGCGTCCTGCGAGCAACTGATCGACAGGCACTTCGATGACACGCTGGGTCAGGATACCATGGCCGGCAGGGAGTCCACGCTCAGTCGCTCGCACCCAGCGTCCTTCACGGAACACCCAGCCGCCGTTCGCATCGGGCAGGTCAATGGGAGGTGGCGAGTCAGACAGGGGTGTCAGCTGGTGGCTGGCTGAGGAAGCGCCCGGCAGATCGATCAACCCCGACCTGTCTTGGCGCGTCCCCGATGCGAGCACACCCGGAGACGGCTGTGGATCGCCTCTCTGTCCGGACAGTTCGTCGATCAGGTCGAGGAGGTTCTCTCCCGTCGGTCGTCGCGGCTGGTCTTGCGAAGGTTGAGCCCACGGCCGGGCGGGGTCTCGTCGGGCATCTGGTGTCGGAGCGGGCAGCCTGCCGGCCGCCTGATCCGTCAACGGAACTTGGCGAATCACGTAGATGGACTTGGTGTTCTGATCGAATTGTCCGGACCGGGCGAGCGCGTCCAGCAGCCGGAAATCGGCCGAGGGCATGAAGTACGCGCCGGGACCGGTGACCGCACCGATCACGCTGTAGGTCTGCCTTCGCTGCGAACGGATGATGACCGACACCTGAGCGTTGTCGAGACGCCCCGCCTCACGAACCGCCACCCTCACCGCTTCGGCCACTTCGTGCTTGGTGCGGCCCTCGGCGTAGACGCCACGGAGGCCCGGGATGTCGATAAAGCCGCGCTCGTCGAGTATGACTTCGAACCCGGACGGCACGCCGGCTTGGTCGTAATCAAGGATCTGAACGACGATTGCGTCGCCGGACGCCAGCCGGTACTCCTCGATTTCCGGAAGCAGATCGGAGGAGTGGATCGGGCTTGTCGCCACAAGTTCCACGGGCTCTTCTTCGATGCTACTGAGTCGCTCGAGGATCGGCATCACCGTTGGTGTGTGTTCAAACCGCCCGAGTGTGCTGGGATCCATGAACGAGTCAACCTCGCACCCTGCAAGCGGACCCATCACGACGGCCAGGCACAAGCCGCCCGCTGCGGTTTTTGCCGCCTGTCGAAGCACGTTCCGGGCGGTTTGAGAACGGGGCATTTCGGTCACGATCAACTCCTGGCGAACGGCACTCCAGACGCAATGTGTGCCCAACGGCATGTCGACAACGGGGTTGTGATGCACCGACTGCGAGGCACAACCCCCGCCTCCGCGGGTTCCTAATCGGGTTTCTATCGGCACTTGCCCCCCCTGACCCCCAATCGGGGACCGGCTTTTCCTGTCGAGGTTGCCGCACGAAGCCCCGATCTCTGAGAGCGACCTCAGTCGCACCTACGATTCGCTTGGCATGGCCCACGATCCAACCCCTCAATCATCCAACGCCCCTTCATCCTCGCCAAACGGGCCATCGCAGGCGGGCCAGCCCGGCCCCGTTCCCCAGGCACCGGGCGTGGCTAAGACGCTTTCAAGACACCCGCGACCGCTCGGAGGCGATCCCCTTCGTCGGATAGACCGACCGCTCTTGTCGCTCTCCGGTCTGGTCCTGAACAACACCGACCAAGGGGCGCAGCACCTCGCCCAGAAGCGCAAACCCGAATGGTTGCGAGCCCGCGTGCCGGGCGGTCCAGGCTTCGAGAGGCTGCGTGCGATTGTCGAGGCCCACCGGCTGCACACGGTCTGCCAGGAAGCAGGGTGCCCCAACATGGGGGAGTGCTGGTCCAGGGGTGTCGCCACGATCATGATCCTGGGGGATACCTGCACACGAGCGTGCGGGTTCTGCAACGTCAAGACCGGCCGCCCAACGACGCTGGACATCGACGAACCCCGACGCGTGGCCGAATCACTTCACCTCATGTGTCAGGACAGCCACCTCAAGCACATTGTCATCACTTCGGTCAACCGCGATGAACTGGACGACGGCGGCGCCTCGATCTGGGCCGACACGATCGTCCGTACGCGTGAACTGTGCCCGGACCTATCGATCGAGGTGCTCATCCCGGACTTCGAAGGAAACTGGGAGGCACTCGGGCGGGTCATCGATGCGAGTCCGCACATCATCAACCACAATCTCGAAACGGTTCGTCGGATGTACCCGGCGGTTCGACCCAGCGCGAAGTTCGATCGTTCGCTCGAACTGCTTCGCCGCGTCAAGGCCGCCGGCGTGGTCGCCAAGACCGGAATCATGGTCGGCATTGGCGAGCGAGACGAGGAGGTCGCCTCGTTGGTTCGGGAGATTCAACAAGCGACTCGCACACCGAGCCCGTGCGGTGGCGAGACCGATTCGTGCGACATTCTGACCATCGGTCAGTACCTGCAGCCCACCCGGAACCACCTGCCGATCCACCGCTGGGTAACCCCGCAGCAGTTTGATCGGTTCAAGCAACTGGGCTTGCAGGCGGGCTTCAAGGTCGTCGAGTCCGGCCCGCTCGTGCGATCGAGTTATCACGCAGACCACCAGGCCGACGTGCTCACGACGATCGAGTCTCAGCGGCTCTCTGTCGCTTCCAACGACCGGCGGCTCGAGGATTAGATCGTCATATGGACACCGAAACGCTGCAGAGACTGCTCCACCAGATTGAGTTGAAGGACGGCTCGACCGCTGCGCACACGTGGAGAGTCGTGCACTACACACGCATGATGGCCGAACGACTCTCCGTTCCCCAAGATCTTCTCCAACGCGTGACCCACGCCGCGGCGCTGCACGATCTGGGCAAACTCGACGTGCCCGACTCCATCCTGAAGAAGCCGGGACCGTTGACACCGTCCGAGTTTGAGACCATCAAACTGCACCCAATTCGTGGCCACGAATGGTTGCTATCTCTGGGTGAGCAGGATCCCATTGTGCTCAATTTCGTTCGGCACCACCACGAACGCGTCGACGGTACGGGCTATCCGGACGGCCTTCGTGGTGGAGACATCCCTCTCGGGGCACGCTACTTTGCCGTGGTTGATTCCTTTGACGCGATGACGAGCAAACGCCCTTACCGCCCATCGGCGGGTCGGGAACTCGCCCCGCAGGCAATCGAACAACTCCAAGCCGGCATTGGTAGCCGCTACTGTCGTGATTGCGTAGAAGCCTTCATCGATCTCTACCGATCGGGTCAACTCGATTGGGTCATGGAGCACTACAACGACGGTGCCTGCATCGGGGCTTTCCTCGGCGTTGCGTCGCTGCCAACGGGCAAAGACGGCCAGCCACGCGATGCCGCATGATCGGGAGTCCGACGCTGCAAAAGTGCTGGAGATGCTCGATTGTGAGCACGAGTGCCTCTTGCCACGATTCGTGATCACGCACCGCTTGTTTGACTACTTGTCCGCGGTATTGACCAGTCTGCCCGCCCGACGCTTGCGGTTGATGAGCTTGCGTCCGTTGGACGTCTTCATGCGGGCTCGGAAGCCGATACGACGCTTGCGGCGGATCTTGCTGACTTTGCGCTCGTAGTGAATGCCCACATCGACCTCCGGGTGCTCTGCTCAGGGCCGCAACGATATGCGAATGACCGACCGGAGTGAAGCGCCCCTCGAATGCCCGAATCACCCTGTTGTGGGGGGTGTCTAAGCAGGTTGGTTTCGCCGTTATTGGACCTACCTGCGGACACGATAACCGGTCTTTGCACGCAAATGACCGAAACAGAGAGGGTCGAACGATCAAGTAGCAAAGGACGTGGTAACCTGAATCTCGCGGGCATCCCTGCCCGGCTCGTGGAGGTCTCCCAAGCCGGACTTACCGGTGGAGCAGCGCCGTGCTTCACAGGATACTGGGTGCGATCGCTCGTCGGCCGCCGGGAAGGCCTGAAGAGGAGACTTCCCCATCGTCACGCCCATGATCGGCGTGGCATGAAGGGCGACCGGCGAGCGATGGCGTCCAAGGCCGACCGACCCAAAGTGGGTCGCGTTCGCGCCCATGATTCGACACGTAGAGCGCACGGCGCGCGCTCACGCGACGGACGGACGCTCATGAGTGCATCCGAACAGACCTTGCAGGAGTTGATCGGTTATCGCTTCGCGCAGATCTCGCTCCTCCGTCGCGCCTTGACGCACGCCTCGATCGCCGAGTCTCGGCGCGCCAGCAACGAGCGGATGGAGTTTCTCGGCGACGCGGTGCTGGGTCTGGTCTGCTGTGAGATGGTCTACGAGATGTACCCCGACCTGCTCGAAGGAGAGATGACCAAGATCAAGAGCACGGTCGTCAGCCGGCAGACTTGTGCAGTGCTCGCACGTCAATTGGGACTCGACGGGTTCATCTTGCTCGGAAAGGGCATGAAGATCCACAAAGTGCTGCCCCAGAGCCTGTCGGCGGCGATTTTGGAAGCGGTGATCGGCGCGATTTACCTTGACGGAGGACTCACCCCGACACGCACGTTTCTTCGCCCGTTGCTTGAGCCCGTGATTAGGCGGGCATATTCGAGCGGCCACCAGGAAAACTTCAAGAGCGTACTGCAACAAATTGCGCAGGTGCGGTTCGGACAGAGCCCGTCGTACCTCGTGCTGGAAGAGAAGGGTCCGGATCACGCCAAGTGCTTCGAACTGTGCGTCGAGATGGGCGGGAGACGGTTCCGCTCGTGCTGGGGGCCGAACAAGAAGGCCGCGGAACAACAGGCTGCCCTGATGGCCTTGCAGGACTTGGGCGCAGCGGTTGAGGACGAACGTGGAGAGATCGTCGTGCGCGGTCTCCTGGCGGAACCCAGCGGAGACAGCGATCGGCGAGAGGAATCGTCACGAGTCGACATTCGCGGCGTCGAGCGGCTGGAAGACAATCGACTCGGCGAAGCACGGTCGAATGAGCCGCCCCTGCACATGACAACTCGCCCGAATGAACCCTAGCCTCCCCCCATGAGGCTCCTGATTCTCCGTCATGGCAAAGCCGAGAAGCACTCCGTCTCCGGACGGGACACCGATCGGGCGCTCACCGATCGCGGCCTCCGCCAGGCCGCTTGGATCGGACAGTTGCTGCTGAGTCGAAGTACGCCTGCGTGCGATCGGATTCCCGAACGCATCCATTCGAGTCCAGCCAGGCGTGCCCAGCAGACGGCGAGCGCTGTTGCGGAATTCCTGGGATTGCATGTTGAAGGCGTGCGTGAACTCGATGTGGATGAGCCGCTGAGCGGGCTCGTGGACGTATTCCACACCCTGTTACGACAAGGTGTCACCTGCGTGCTGTTGGTCGGCCATAACCCACAGTTGGAGGCGTTGTCGAACCACCTGCTGGCGTGCGCCGATTCGACCGCCCGCACGAGCAAAGGGGCTGCGCCACACAAACAAACGCCACGAACTCGAGAGCTGCGCACCGGAGAACTCTTCGCATTCGAAGTCGAATTCGATGAGCGGGTGCTGCAGTCCGGGCTTGACTGGCCGTGCACGTTCGTGGGCGATGCCCGGCTCGAAGGCGACCCGAGCACCGCATCGGCCTCCGACGAATTCGCCAATGGGTGAACATGGATCGCTACGACCTTTACGAGCTCTGCGTCCAGCGGCCGACGGTCACCGTAGATCTTCTGGCGCATCTGCACGGTGGATCACCGGTTCGGCTGCACGAGGACTTCTGCGGCAGCGGTGCGGTCGCTCGGGCGTGGGTATCGTCTGACTCGTACCGATCTGCTATAGGGATTGACGCGGACGAACAGGTCCTGACTGTTGCTCACAGTCGCGCTCACGGTGTCGCCATCGCCGATGGTTGCTTGCGCTTCATCCGAGCCGAGTTGGGCAACGACACGCATAGCGTGGAGGTCATGGCGGTTGGAGACGCCGACGTCATCTTCGCGGGGAACTTCTCGATCGGCGAACTGCACACTCGCAGCCAACTGCTGTGTTACCTTCGGAGTTGCTCTAGACGACTCCGGCGGGGCGGACTGTGTGCGTGCGATACGTACGGCGGAAGGAACGCCTTTGTGCCGGGTTTACTCACGCGGACGTTTGTCATTCAGGGATCCGAATCCACCCGGAGCCCGGTCACGGTGGTTCGGTACGGCTACGAACAAGTTCGAGCAGATCCGTTCACCGGCATTGTCGAGAACCACCTGCACTTCGATGTGACCGTTGGTGGCGAGATCGTGGAGCGACGCCGATCCGCCTTCGTTTATAGGTGGCGAATCTGGAGCGTGCCAGAAGTTCGGGAAGCGATGACCGAATCCGGCTTTCGCTCGACCGAAGTTCACTGGGATTTGACTGATCAGGATCGCTCGTCGGCATCCGAACCGCCGGATACCTACGCGGCATTGATCGTCGGAAGGCACTGAGAGGCTGCCGAAGTTGCTCGAAACAAAGCGGAAGTGTCCCGAACGGGATTCGAACCCGTGTTCCGGCCTTGAAAGGGCCGTGTCCTAGACCAGGCTAGACGATCGGGACGCAGGCAACAAAATGGTCGCGATTCTAGGCACCATTCAACCGGACACAACCCTTCCAGAGTTCCTGTTGCGGATGTCTCGCCCAACACACCAGTTCGGGTGGGCTTGAGTTTCTGTCGATTCTGTCCGATGTCTTCCGCATGAGCGTTACAAACCCGCTCCCCCCATTTGCGCATCGTCACGAGGATGCCACCTTACGGAACACCCGCTCTGTCGGGCGTGGCCCGCGAGTTGTGTTGAGGCGGCTGCTGCTGGTTGTTGGCGGCGCCTTCACGTTTGCGCTCGTCTCAAGCCTGATTCAGCCCGGCGCATCGAGAGCGACACCGAGTACGGTCGAGAGCAGCGATGCCCGGGTAACGACGGTGAGTGCCCAACTCGCCAAATTGCCGCACCCGGCAGGATGGCCGTGCCTGGGCCTGCTCCGAGGATCGAGCCAGTTGGTTGTGATCCATGGCTCCCCCGATGGTCCGCGCTACTCCGTTTACACGTTGGCAGGGCGGCTGATCTCTCCTGATCTTGGCGCCGATGAGGTGTACCGGGAGTTTCCCACGCTGGACATCGAGGGTCTGCGTCTCGAACCGATCGGTGACCATGGCCCGCTGATGCTCTACTCGCCCAGAGATTGAGGTCGTGAGACGCGCTTCGGTGCGGACCCCTGAGGGGGTTTGTCGCGAGCACTGGAACGCAGACGTCACTGACCGCGCGCGTTCGGGCACGATACGCTGACGATGTGAGCCGGACGCCCGTGCATGCTGTGCTTTGCCCGATGAACATCGAGTACCGCGCGATCGCTCGCGCTGTCCGAAACGCGAGACTGCCTGAGGACATGGTGTCGGTTGTTCAAACCGGCATCGGGGCCCACGCAATCGAGCGAACTCTCGGCTCGCTGAGCACGAATTCAGGTGCGATACAAGGGGTGATCCTGGCCGGTGTGTGCGGCGGACTTCGGCACACATCCGAGGTTCCCCGGTTGGCGTGCGTGTTGAACCGACGAGGACGGCGTTGGCCGATCGGACGGGACGGCTGGGCGGTCAAGATCGATCATCCGTCGGAGCCCGGGGTCGATCGGACGAATCAGAAGGAACTTGGCGCAAGCCTGGTCGGGGTGGATGATCTCGTTCCCGGACCGAATGAGAAACGTGATCTTGCGGACCAAACCGGGGCCGACCTTGTCGACATGGAGTCTCACACGTTCGCTGCGCACTGTGAGAGACTCGGTCTCCGCTGGGCAGTCGTCAGGGGCGTCAGCGATCGGCCTGGGGACGTTCTGCCGACAGAACTGCTCGGCTGGATCACGACCGCCGGCGACACGCGGCCTGTTCGCGCTGTCACGGACATGTTGCGAAGACCTTCGTTGATTCCGCACACGGTGGCCGCGGTCCGCCGATCGAGTCGCGTTTTGAAACTGGTGGGCGAACGCGTGGTCGAACTGATCTTGGGCTTGGAGCAACGTTGTGGGCCGTGACCGACTGGGACCGATCACACCGCTGCCGATCAATGCCCGCGAACTTCGCGGGCTGCATGCGGTGCTGCTCTTCGGCGGCAGTTTCGATCCGCCCCACACCGCGCACGTCGCCGCGGGCGAGATGGCTCGCGATCGGCTGTACGGTGATCGGGGTTGGCTGCTCTTCGTGCCCGCAGCCCGCAGCCCGAGCAAGCGAGTCGACTCCGGCACGAGCGCCCAATCGCGTCTGCGGATGCTGTGCCTGGCAACCGCGTCTGTGATCCAACTCAATGGTGCCACGCGCTGTTCAGTTTGGGCCGATGAGATCGACCGCGCCAAGCTCAGCGCCGCACGCGCGGACGCA
Organism: Phycisphaeraceae bacterium; assembly: GCA_019636535.1. Classification (GTDB taxonomy): domain Bacteria; phylum Planctomycetota; class Phycisphaerae; order Phycisphaerales; family UBA1924; genus JAHBK01. The sequence continues at coordinate 25,352 of JAHBXK010000021.1, forward strand.
ACACCGAGTTACACCATCGATACGGTGCGGAGACTCCGGACGCTCCTGCCGAGCCGCATCGCGATTCGACTGGTGGTCGGTTCCGATCAAGCCGCCGAGTTCCACCGCTGGCGACAGCCGAGGAACCTGTTGACGCTCGCACGACCGCTCGTGCTGCTCCGCGAACCGATCGACACCCCGGCCGCGCTGTGGACAGCGATGAGTCGATCACGGTTCTGGTCGACCGATGAACTGAGGACGTGGTGCGAGTGCGTCGCGCCGGTGCCGCTGATGGCGAACTCGTCAACAGCTCTGCGTGGTGCGATCGAGCGCCGGCGTCTGTCACAAGCGGTTCGGCTAGGACTTTCCCCTTCCGTCGCGGCGTACATTCGAAACGAAGGTCTGTACGGAGTTCGACGATCCAAGGCAAGGGCCAAGCCATAGCCGATTCGCTGTAGCCATGCCCCACGTGACTTACACTCCCTCCCATGGCCATCGACCTCAACGGCAAGCCCATCGCGATCACAGGAGCCTCATCCGGCATCGGCGCGGCGACGGCGGTCGCCTGTGCCCGTGCGGGCATGGCCGTGGCCATCGCCGCGCGTCGAAAGGACAAACTCGACGACCTGGTCGAGCGGATCGAGAAGCACGGCGGCCGCGCGATCGCCGCCGAACTCGACGTGCGCGACGCGGATGCGTGCCGAGCGTTCATCGAACTGTGTGTCAGCCGGTTCGGGTCGATCCATGCCGTGTACGCGAACGCGGGGTACGGCGAGGAGATCGCGATGCACGCGATGAGCGATCAAGGTCTTCGAGACATGTTCGAGGTCAACTTCTTCGGATCGATGAACGTGGTGCGCCCGGCGCTCGAGCACATGCTGGCAGCGACGCAACCTGAAGCCGGCCTGAGAGGTCATGTGCTCTTCTGTTCATCGTGCGTTGCACGGCTCGCACTTCCCTACTACGGAGCGTACTCGGCCACGAAGGCCGCCCAGCACCACGTCGGCAGGGCGATGAAACTCGAACTCGAACCGCAAGGCATCGCTGTCACAACCGTGCATCCCATCGGCACCCGCACCGAGTTCTTCCAGCAGGTCGAGGTGCGTTCCGGACACAGCAAACTGCTCAGCCATACACCCGATGCGTTCCTGCAACGTCCGGACTACGTGGCGAACCTGACCGTCCGGTGCCTACGACGACCTCGCGCGGAATTGTGGCCCGGCGCTTCGGGTACATTCGTCCGGTTCGGCATGTCGGTCCTGACGCTGCTGCCGTGGCTCGCAGATCTCTCGCTCCGCGGCATGGTCGATCGGAGGCTGAAGAACTACGCCGCTCGCGAAGCACGCGGCGAAGCATCCTGATCGGGCCGCTTGGCCATCGGCGCCAATGCGAAGATGAGCGTGCCGCACATGCCTAGCACGCTCAGGCCAGCGACGGGCGCCGTCCACCCGAGCACGGAGAAACTGAAGGCCGTGTCGCTGAACTTGTACGACGGCACGTTGAGTTTCGGGATTACGTGCATCGCGGCGAAATACTCGACCGTGCGCTCGCTCAGCGGCTCGATGGCCGCCAACTCACGGTATCGCTCACGCTCACCACCGGTCGACTCGTCGCCGTCCGCGGCCAACCGCTGGAGCGTCTGTTCGCCACGGCGCTTGCGCGGCCAGCGTCGCTTCTCGACGCGAATGGTCCCGTCTGATTCGAGGTTGTAGAACGTGAAGACCCACTCGCTGCGACGCACCGATCCCCACGACCGCGGGTCGTAACCGGGGGGCGTTGTTCGAGTCACGATCATGAGCCTCCGGCCGTCCTCGATGGGCTCTGAGTATCCGCTCGACTCTGACCGGCGCATCTCCGTGATCGCCATCACCTTCACCCATTCGTCGTAGATCGCCAGGTTCGGCGCGTTCTCGACCGGGGGCGAACGAACGGGAATGAGTAACGCATGATCCGCAAACTCCAATCTGAGGAACGACCCCCGCGAATCTGATGCGGACCCTTCAGCGTTGGAATCACTTGGCCCAACGTCGACGAGTCTTACCGACGGGAAGCCGGGAATCTCGAAAGCACGATCCGAGATGAGATGGATGTTGAATCGCGCGAAATTGGCGTGTCTGTTGAACGCGTCGATCCGGAAGGCCATGCCCACCGCGGCCGCGAGAAACAACAGAACGCTGGCAGCGAACCCAAGCCACAGCAAGACGCGCGTGGACATCATTCCATCCTTCGAGCCGCCCGTGTTTGCGGATGCGGTCAATGACCATTCGCGCTGTGGCCACCCGAAACGTCCGACGTCGGAGCCGGGGCCAGGCCGGGCAGGGTGAGACCTCGCACCGGGCGGGCGTACTGCGGGCTCGATCCGATCTCCGGGACAGGAGTCCTGAACCCCGCGGTCGTCAGACCTCCGCGCTCCACGTGCTCAGCGGCATGATGATGCGCGTGATGACCCTCTAGTCGCGCAAACTCCTGTGCACGCACGGTGATCGGACCATCACCACGCAGCCCCGTTCCGCCCGGGCTGATCGAAACACCCTTGAAGCGATCGATCGTCTGACGGTTCCCCAGATCGATCATCGTGAAACCGAGAAAGAAAGCCACGGTCAGGAGCGTGAAGATGAAAATCATGGCGTTGAGCGGGTTGTCGTACTTCAACTGCATGAAGTAGAGCACCACGATCGCGGTCTTGACCGTTGCGATCGAGAGTGCGATGACTACGTTCACCCACTGCGGGATATCGAAGTTCAGAAAGTTCGACAGCCAAGCCTCACCGCGTGACAGAAAGACTGTCAGTACAGTAAAGAAGAGCAGCGAAGCAAGCACGAGCCTGAGCGTGATGATTGGCACGATCGTGTGGCCGTGATCGCCGTGACCGTGGGGGGTGTAGCCGGCAGCGTGTCCGGCAGTGTGTGCTGATCCGCTCATCGATTCGTCCTTCCAGGTCCCCGCCCGAACTTAAGATGCCCCGCATCAACTTGCGCCATCATCGCGGCTCAGTGGATCAAGTACAGCATCGGGAACAGGAAAATCCAGACAATGTCAACAATGTGCCAGTAGAGTCCAACTCCCTCCACGGCGTTGTAGTGACCCGGACCGAAGTGGCCCCGTCGTGAGCGCAGCCACACCCAGACAAACAGCCCCATACCGACGATCACGTGCGAGGCGTGAATGCCGGTTGCACCCCAGTAGATCGCCCACCAGAGCGGTTCGTGCGCTGTGGCATCGCCGCCGAAACTGTAGAACTTGCCGGGCAGCAGCCCTTCCTTGTACTTCTTGGCGTACTCGAACACAAACTTGATGATCAAGAAGGCCAAGCCCGCCAAGAACGTCAGGAAAACGTTGATCTGAAGCCACTTCTGATTGTTCGTCTGGGCGTGCCGCACCGCGGCGGCCACCCAGTACGAACTCATCAGCAGGATGACGGTGTTGAGCAGACCCCACCGCCAGTCGAGGTGGTGAGAGCCGTTCACGAAGGCTTCCGGGTACATCAACCGAAAGATGGCATAGGCACAGAACATGCCCGAGAAGAGAAGAATCTCGGTGGCGAGAAAGAGCCACACGCCCATCTTGACCGCGTCGAACTCGTGCTCGCGGTCCTCGAAATGGTGCGCGGCGTGATACCGCTCGTGATACGGACGAGAGAGATCGTCGGCCCCGTGATGGTCGTGGCCGGGGAGCCCGCCGTTACCTCCGCCGTGCTTGCCCAGATCGATCGTGGCCATGAATCTCTCCGACTGCCGGAACCTCGCTTGTTCGGTTCGGGTTGCTCTCGACACTGTGCGACGAGTGCGTGTTCAGTGCTTCAGGTTGGGGTTGGGCTTGGGAAGTTGGAACTCCCCCGGCCGGGTCTGCGGTGGGATCACATCATCAAAGTCGTACGGACCGTGCGTGACCACCGGCTCGTGCTCGAAATTGTGCTCGATCGGTGGGCTCGACGTGTGCGTCCACTCAAGCGTGAGAGCGCCGTGAGGATTGGGATCGGCCTTCGGACCCGCAACCAGCGAGTGGATGAAAGTCAACAGGTGAATGACGAACCCGAGCGCCAAAACCCACGACCCCACGGTGCTCAGTTGGTGGTATATCTGGAATTCCTCTACGTAGTTTGCATAGCGGCGGGGCATGCCCTGGCTGCCCATGATGAACTGCGGGAAGAACGTCAGGTTGAACCCGACGAACACGAGCAACCAGCCGACCTTGGCCCAGTTCTCGTTGTACATCTTGCCGAACATCTTCGGCCACCAGAAGTGGATGCCCCCCACGAACGCGATGATCGTTCCTCCCATCATCACGTAGTGGAAGTGTGCCACAATGAAGTAGGTATCGTGCAGGTGCAGATCGGTCGCCAGCGCGCCGAGGAACAGGCCCGTCAACCCGCCGATCGAGAACAAGAAGAGGAACGCCAGCGCGTAGAGCGATGGAGTGTTCAGAGTGATCGATCCCCTGTAGTAGGTCGAGATCCAGTTGAACACCTTGACGGCCGAGGGGATGGCCACGAGGAACGTCAGGGCGGAGAAGATCACCGCCGAAACCTCGCCCTGGCTCGTGAAGAGGTGGTGGCCCCACACGATGAAACTGATGCCCGCAATGGCGAGCGAACTGAAGGCGACCGCGCGGTAGCCGAAGACCTTCTTGCGCGCTCCGACGGCAACCAATTCGCTCATGATCGCCATGCCCGGCAGGATCATAACGTACACGACCGGGTGGGAATAGAACCAGAAGAAGTGCTGGAACAGCACCGGATCGCCGCCCATCCGCGGATCGAAGATCCCGATGTGGAAGAGCCGCTCGAAGATCAGCAGGAGAAGCGTGATGCCGATGACGGGCGTCGCGAGCACCTGAATCACAGCAGCTCCGTACATGCCCCAGATGAACAATGGCATGTCGAACCAGCCCATTCCCGGAGCTCGGAGTTTGTGGATCGTGACGATGAAGTTCAAACCCGTGAAGATCGAACTGAACCCGAGGATGAAGGCACCGAGCACCATCCAGACGACTTTCATGGACTCGGCATCCGTGGTTGTCGAATAGGGCGTGTAGAACGTCCAGCCGGTGTCGACACCACCCATGATCACCGCGGTGATGGCGAACATCGATCCGAGGAGGTAGACGTACCACGACGCGAGGTTGAGGCGTGGGAACGCCACGTCCTTGGCACCGATCATCAATGGGATAAGAAAGTTGCCGAGCGAGGCCGGGACCGACGGGACGATCACGAGGAACACCATGATCAGCCCGTGCAGGGTCATGGTGCGGTTGTAGATATTGTTGCCTTCGGCCCAATCGCGGGCGTCAACGCCCCAGAACTTGGCCAATTCCTGACCGGTTGCAACGCCTCCCGTGACAACGGTCGGTGTGAAGAGCTCCATGCGGACGGCCAACGCCGCAACCCCACCAAGAAAGAACATGAACAAAATCGCGAACAGGTACATCACGCCGATCTTCTTGTGATCGACGGTGGTCATCCAGTCCCAAACGGTTGCGGCAAACCCGCCCTTCGGCTGGAGATAACTGGCGTGCGCATGGTCGTGCCCGTGGTGAGGGTGACCGGAAACGGGATTTGAACTGATGGTCGCCATGGCGAATCCCCCTTCGCAAAGGTGGGCGGTGTACTTTCCGTATGATCAGGCTATCGATCCTGTGTCCGTCCGATGGTGATCTGCCGGCTTACTGCGCAGGCTGCGAGAAATCGGGTTCTTGGTTGGCCTTGTCCAACTCGGGCTGTGGTGTTTTGTCGCTCAGAGTCTTGATGTAGAAGATGATGGCGTCGAGTTCGGTGTCCTTGATCTGCCCGGCGAAGATCGGCATGTTCTGGCCTGCGTAGCCCGTCATGATCTTGCGCTGTGAGTACAGAATGTGCTCGCGAAGGTGGTTAAAGTCAACGACCTCGCTTGAACCATCCGTATAGGTGTGGGTTGCTCCGTACATGTTCTTCCAGGTCGGGCCCGAGTTTGGGCTGCCGTCGATGCTGTGACACTGCAGGCAGCCCTTTCGAGTTGAGATCGTCTTGCCCGCTTGGGCCCAAGTGCCTTCGGGGAATATGGTCGCCAACTCGTGGATCTTGATCTCGAACTCCCTCCGCGGCAGGACGACGATCCACGCGCCCATCTCGGCGTGCTTGGTTCCGCAGTACTCAGCGCAAAAGACCCAGTGTCCCGATCCCGGATACGGCTTACGGAAGTTCGGGCTCTTCTCATCCTCGTCGATGTACTTGCCGCCGGGACCACGCGTCGATTCCCGCATGGGCTTGAACCACATGCTTGTAAATCGGTTCGGGAACACGTCCATCTTGGTGCGGAAGTCGGGCACAAAGAAGCTGTGGATCACGTCGCTCGACGACATGATCAGTTTCACCGGTCGCTCGGCCGGAACATAGATCACAGGCACGTCGGTCTCGGTGTCGGTGATCCGTGCTGATAGATCGGTCTCGGCCCCGTTGCGATACCGCGGCGTCCAGTTCCACATCTGCCCACGAATGTGGATCTCCTCCGCGTCCGCAGGCGAGGCAAGTTTGCTAACGTAGCCGTCGAAGCCCCAGACGAAGATCGGAATCATGACCATCAGTGGCACCACCGACCACGCCAACTCGAGCAGCGTGTGGTGAGACGGACTCTGCACGTAATTCGTCGCCTGCTTGCTCCGATGGTACTTAAAGGGGAAGTACACGATCGGGATCAGCAGCAGAACGAACGAGATGATGCAGACCCACAGAATGAACATAAACAAGTTGTCTGTCGATGCTGCCTGCGACGAATCGCCCCGCGACAGGAACCAGATGCGGTGCAGGAGCGATCGTCCTTCAGCGAGTGCGAGTAACGTGTCCATCGAGGTGCTCATCGAATCGAACCTCCCCTTAGCGGCTCATTTGCGAGCCCTCCCACCCTCCCCAACCCACCGATCAACGTAACGCCCCCCAACGCCCGGGAGGTCACACCGTTGCCGCACATGGAACGTCCATCTGATTGACCCTCCAGCGACTCCGTTGAGCTGATCTGCGCGGTCGTGGTCGCGGAGACGGAAGCCGCGGTTGCCCTTCGAACTCGACGACGTTCGTAGAGCATCATGCCCATGAGCAGCCCGCCGAGCAGCACAACCGTGGCCGCAGCACCGACCTGCATGATGCGCATCGCCTGCAGCGTGTAGGAGCCCGAGTCGGGGTCGAAGTGGTAACACCAAAATGCGAACTTGTCGAAGGCATCCCCCACCCGACCATCCGAGGCTTCAAGCAGGGCCAAGCGAAAGTCACGAGTCGGGAACTTTACGCCGTTAAACTGCCTGGAGACCCGCCCTTCCGGCGTGAGCACATAAACTACGGTCGGATGAGAAAACTCGCCCGCATCCGGTAGGTATCTGAAAGGGAAACCGACCGCATCCGCCAGCGCTCGCGCGCTCGAGGGAGGTGTTGTCAAGAACCTCCACCCTTCACGAACGCGATCCCCGGATGGCCGGTTGTAGGAGAGCAACATCGCGATCTTCTGCCTCTCGGCATCGCGCGGCTTGTCGCGCGGATCGAAACTCACAATCGCGACGTCGTACTCGTGACCGACGGTGTAGTCCACCTTCGAAAGCGTGTCGCACAGCCCCTCAAGCGTCTGCGGGCATTGCAAAGGGCAAGAGAAGTAGACCATCAGCAGCACGAGCGGCTTGGTGAACTTCCGATCGCCGCCGCCGGTGGGCGAGCCAACCTGATTGAAAAGGGAGCCGAAGTTGATCGCGTTCCCTTGCTCGTCAAAGACGCTAATGTCACCCGGCACGAGAGAACCGAGGCGGTTCTGCAACTCCAGCCCACGCACCGGCGGGGGCATCTCTTTCGGCACAAGTTGCCCGAAAGCCTCACCGCCAAGTATCGCTCCCAGCAACACGGCCGTCGCGACGGTTGCACGGCGCAGCAGGCCGCGTGGCATGATCGGCGTGGACTGCCTTGGTGTCGGGGTTGTTGCGTGGAGTACGTGCATGGCTTTCAGTTCGGTCCGAGATACTCCCTGCGTACGGCCTCGCTCGCGGTCGTGAAGTCCGCGTGAGTGGCGTCAAACAGCACGCCTTCGGCGTTTATCGACTCGACCTGGCCACCTTTGGCCTGAATCTGCTTCGACTGCATCTGGAAAGTGCGTGCATCGGCGGCGGGACCGACCGAGGACGCGCGTTCTCGGCGTGTGAGCGAAGACGTGATCTGGTGCATGTAGAAGCCGTAGATGGCGACAACCGCCACCACGATGACCATGAACAGCGCCACGCCGGTCAGGATGATCTTGCCCGCGTTGTGTATCTCACCGTGCGACTGCTGCGGCTTCTCGTCGTGCGCGTGATCGTGCCACGCATCGGCGGGATCGTGCATCGCGGGCGTTTCGTGCACGTGTCGTGTTGGGGGCTGGCTAGCGCTCATCTGCAACCTCGATTCGCTCTACCGGTCATTCGTCCCGATGCGGAGCCTCGATGCTTCGCTTTCTCGTTCACAAATCAGCCGAACTTCACCTGGCCGGTCGACTCTCACAAACCTCTTCGCGATCGTTCAACTCAGACGTAATTCTTGTGTTCCAACGCTTCGTGCAAGCGTGGATCCTTGAGCGGGATGAGCGGGGCCGAAACCACGCGCCGGATTGCAAGTCCGAGGAACACCAGCGCCGGCCCGGCGATGCCGAAGACGTCCATGATCAGCCGCTCACCGAGTTTCGACTCCTTGATCACGGGCCTCACGATGTAGAACAGGTCGACCGCGTGCATGATCAGCAGCCAAGCGGCGACAAACGCGAGCAACCGCGGAGTCCGCTTCACGCCCCTGAACAGAAGCACGAGGAACGGCACCACGAAATGCCCCAGCACAAGGAAGATGGACAGGTATCGCCAGTCGCCCTGCTGCCTGAGGTTGTAGAAGGCGGTCTCCTCAGGGATGTTGGAGTACCAGATGAGGAAGTACTGACAAAAGGCGATATAGGCCCAGAAGACGGTGAACGCCAGCATCATCTTCCCCATGTCGTGGAAGTGCTCGGGCGTAACGACGCTCTTGAGCTTGCCTGCGTTCGACAGCATCGCGAGCACGAGCACGATCGTGCAGATCGCGCTCAGTACGGAACCGGCGAAGAAATACACGCCGAACATCGTGCTGAACCAGTGGAAGTCCAGACCCATCAGCCAGTCGAAGCTCGCAAAGGCGGAGGAGAGCGCGAAAATCAGCAAGCCATAACTGCTCATCCGTCGTGCTTTGGCGGTCAGCCATCGATCGCCGGACAGATCTTGCTTGCGGCTCCACTGGTAGAGTTTGAGCGCCAACATCGACCAGAGACCAAAGTAAACGGCCGAGCGGACGATCCAGAAATTGACGTTGAGCCAGCCCTGCTTGTGTTCGAACAGAACGTCACCCGCAACGTAACTCGGCACCATCCACTTGAACAGTTTCGTCGAGTCGCTGCCGATCAACGCATTCACGAGCACCGGCACAAAGAGCAGTGCGCACAACGGCAAGAGTGATGCGATGCCCTCGGCCGTCCGCCTCGGCGCTGCGGACCAACCCGCGTTGAACTGATGTAGGATCATCTGAATTCCCAGACAACCCAGCGCCACGCCGACGCAGAACAGGAAGCCCGCGTGATACGCGGCGATCGCCTGTCGCCCAGCGCCCTCTGCGCTGAAGCCCAGGATGACGAGTACCACGAGGACGATCGCACCGACGAACATCATGCCCATCGACACAGTCCGTAACGTGCCGCGATCGGCCGTGACCGCCGACGGCAAGAGCCTCGACCTGGCGGCGATCTGCGGCTCAGCGTGCGAGTGCCCTTCGGCGTGCGAACCGTGATGATGGGTCGCCGAGATCTCACTCACTGGATCACCTCCGACCGGCTGGTTGAATCCACACCCCCGCCCGCAACGGGATCATCCATCGCCGTCGTCGCCGATGCTCGTGCGGCCTGCAACACGCGCATGTAAGCAACGATCGACCAAGCATCCCGATGGTTGACCTTGTCCGCATACGCCGGCATCTTGGGCGGCTTGCCGTCCTGGTTCGGCACGCCGTGCCGAATCACGTGGAAGATATAACCGTCCGAGCCCGTCGGCTGGTCACGGTCTCGGTACTTCACATCGTGGAAACTCGGAACGGCGTACGACCATCGCCTGCCGACGAGTCCGCCGTACCCAAGACCGTTCTCAGTCGGTCCGCCGCCTTCGCCGTTGTAGCCGTGACATGCCGAGCAGTAGATGTTGAATCGCTCACGGCCGCGATCGATCATCCAGTTCAACGCACCGGGCGCATCCAACTCGACACCCCGATCCCGCTGCTCGGCCACCACGAGGTTCATCACAGACGCGGGGATCATCCGGACGTACACGGGCTGCTCAGCGGTCGAATCCGAAGACAATCCCTCGAACAGGGCCGGGTCGTCCTTTACAAGCCATGCCCTTGCGACATCGCTCGCATCCGCAGAGCGGCCGAACGCGACCGTGCCCGCAACAGCGGGCCTCAACGACCTACGGTCCGCGAAAAACGGCGCCTCACTCTGAGGCCTGTGCTTCGGACTGTCGTCCATGTCGGGCAGGAACTGCCTGGGCGGGCTGTCCGTCCGCTCGCCACGGCATCCAGCAACGCCGGCAACGAGACCCGCGCTGAGCAAACCCAGCATGAGACGGCCAACGCACTGATGCGAGCGAGAGTGATTTGAAATCGGAGTCTTCATCGTGTGTTCACTGTCTATCTGACGCGATTGCTTTCGACACGAATGCGAGCGAGGGCTGACGAGAATCGGATGGGCTTACTCCTCAACAAGTTCGATGTGCTTGCCGCCGACCGACTCGAGCATCGCTCGCGTCGCCTGCGGGTCGAACTTCGCATCCTTGGACTCGATACAGATCACGAATCGATCGTCGCTCACTCGCAGGAATCGCTCCTTTTTCATGAGCGGGTGATACCACATGGGCAGTCGATTGAATGCGAACATACCCAACAGCGCACAAAAGGCCGTGAACAGCACACCGATTTCGAAGGTGACCGGCGTCCACGGCTCCCACGCGAACATCGGCTTGCCCTGAACAACCATGGGATAGGCCAAGTGCGTGACAAAGTACTGCAATAGCAGCCCCAAACCCGCACCGGTGAGCCCGACGATGCCGGTCAAGAGCGGCAGTTTCGTGTGCGGGAGGCCCATCGCCTCCTCCATGCCGTGCACCGGGAAGGGCGAGTAAACGTCCCACGCCTTGTACCCGGCGTCGCGCACCTTCTCCGCGGCGTGGTACAGGTCGGCGGGCGTTGCGAACTCGGCCATTACGCCGTAGACCGTCTCGCCGGCGGTCGTCCTGTAGACGGTTTGTTTCTTCTTGTTCGCCATGGTGATTCGTCCGTCCAGTAACGGTCTCAGTGCTTGTGGGGGCTTGCCTGCGGCATGACGTTCTTGATCTCGCTCATCGCAAACGCAGGCAAGAACCGCAAGAACAGCAGGAAGAGCGTCAGGAAGATACCGACGGTCCCGGCGAAGGTCAGGATGTCGACCCAAGTCGGAAAGAACATCCCCCACTCACCGGGAAGAAAGGCACGGTGCAGGCTCGTCACGATGATGACGAAGCGCTCGAACCACATACCGATGGTCACGAAGAACGCGACGACGAAGATCCAGAACGGGCTTGTTCTGAACCGTCGCATCCAGAACACTTGCGGTGTCACAACGTTGCAGAAAATCATGCTCCAGTACGCCCACCAGTACGGTGCGTACTTGAGCTGCCCGTCGGCCCCAACCTGCGCCAGGAACGGCGGCAGGAGCCGGTTGTACACAAACACGTCGGCCTCAAAGGCGTTGCCGCTGTACCACGCCATGAAGAACTCCATGGCGTACGCGAACCCGACCATCATGCCCGTGACCAGGAGAATCTTGGCCATATTCTCCAAGTGACGCAGCGTGATGATGTCCTTCATGTTCGCGTAGAGTTCGCGCGCGGGGATCATGAGCAGAAGCACCATGGCGAACCCGCCGAAAATCGCGCCCGCAACGAAGTAGGGTGGGAAAATCGTGGTGTGCCAGCCAGGCAGAATGCTCGTCGCGAAGTCGAACGAAACGATCGAGTGAACGCTCAAGACCAGCGGCGTGGAGATACCTGCCAGCATCAGGTACGCCTTCTCGTAGTTTTGCCAGTGCCGGGTGCTGAACCGCCAGCCCATCGACAGGAGGCCGTACACTCGCGCCTGAACTTCATCGACGCGCAGGCTCAGGAACGGCATGACCATCGGTCCGGTCGCGTTCTTCTTCAGCCTCAGGATCGCGCGGTCGCGCAGCGTGGCAAAGTCCGGGATCATGCCCATGTACCAGAACAGTGCCGACACCGTCGCGTACGTGCTCACCGCGAACACGTCCCACAGCAGGGGTGAGCGGAAGTTCGGCCAGATCGCGTTCGCGTTGGGGATCGGGAAGACCATCCAGATGAACCAGATGCGGCCTACGTGGATCGCCGGGAACGTGCCGGCACAGATGACGGCGAAGATCGTCATGGCCTCGGCTGCGCGATTGATGCTCGTGCGCCACTTCTGTTTGAGCAGGCACAAGATCGCGCTGATCAGCGTGCCGGCGTGGCCGATGCCGATCCAGAACACGAAGTTCGTGATGTCCCACGCCCATCCGACCTGATTGTTCAGACCCCACGTGCCCACACCCGTGATCAGCAGGTAGATGATCATCGCTGTGCCGATCGCGGCCAACATGTTGGCGATGCCGAACACCGGCCACCACCACCCGCCGGGCTTCTTCTCGACGTAGCCACAGACGGTTTCAGTGATGTCGTTGAAGGATCGATCGTTCAGCACGAGCGGCGCACGCACGGCCGGATCGTCGATCAGCGTGCCGTCGCCCGCCCGCTTGTCGATCACCTGCGGTCGATCGACCGGAATGGTCCCCGCGAGTTGGCCTGCGGTGTACTGGTCTGGATGAATCACGCTCATGAACGTTGCTCCGAGCCGGTCCGGCCGGGAAAGAACAAACCCATCTCCCTGCTCACACGCCTGCCAACACCGCCAGGCTCAGCCTGTACCCCTGATCCTCGATCCGCTTGAGCGTGTCAACGCCCATAACGGAAGCACTCGCATGCTCGGGAGGCATCGCCCCACCGCTCCGCGCATGACCGCCGTGATCCGCATCAGGTCCGTGACCGTGATGGAAGGGCTCGTCCCATGCGTGTCGTCGATGCTTGTCGGTGATAAGCGCCGGATTCGGGTTTCGGACACTGAGCAGGTATGTCGTTCGAGGTCGGGTGTTGAGATAGCCGAGAAGCGAGTAACTGCGCTGCCCATTCCTGAGTTTGGCGACCGTGGACTCCGGGTCCTCGATGTCGCCGAACACGATCGCACCCGATGGACATGCCTGCTGGCACGCTGCCTGAACGAAGCCATCCGGGATGTAGTCGAGGTTCTTGAGTTTGATCTCGATCCTCGCCTCATTGATCCGCTGGATGCAGTACGTACACTTCTCCATCACGCCGCGCGACCGGACCGTCACGTCCGGGTTCATCTTCAACTTCTGGATGTTGTTGATCTGCTCCCGTAGCCGCGGCGGGATCAAGTTCACGTTCGACGGTCCGTCGATGCCGGCACCTCGCAGAGTCTCTTGGCCGATGAACCCACCGTTGAGTTTCCGCGTGCCGTACTCGAAGAAATTGAATCGGCGTACCTTGTAAGGACAGTTGTTGGCACAGTACCGCGTGCCGATGCAGCGGTTGTACACCATGTAGTTGATGCCCTCCGGTCCGTGCACCGTTGCGTTGACCGGGCAAACAGTCTCGCAGGGGGCGTTCTCGCACTGCACGCACGCTACGGGCTGAAAGAGCACCGAGTCCGGGTTCGCCACGTTCGGGCCTGCAAAGTACCGGTCCACCCGGATCCAGTGCATCTCGCGGCCCTTGTTCACCTCGGCTTTGCCAACAACGGGGATGTTGTTCTCAGCCTGACAGGCAACGGTGCACACGTTGCATCCGGTGCAGGTCGTCAGGTCAATCGTCATGCCCCACTGCGGTCGCTTGGCAAAGTCGGGCAGCGTGTTCGGTTGCGGCGGCCTGCCCGTTGCGGCGCTCGGGTGCGTGCCGCGCGGCGCGTTCTCCATCGTCTTCGTGCCGCGCTGAGGATTGATGTACGCGTTGACATTCGCAGGAGTGTGCGAGAGTTCACCGAGCATCTCGGCGAAGTTCAGGTCCCGCTCCTGCTTGTATGAATCGTACTTGATGCGGTCGCGCTTCTCAGAAGGGAGCGCGGCCAGAAGGGCCCTGTTGCTCTCGAAACTCCCCCACTTCTTCACGGCGGGCAGGTCGACCTCGCGAACGATCGCACGGCCCTCCATCGAACCGTGCGCCTGCGTTGTGACAATCTGGTGCGACAACGGGCCGCTCGTAGCCCTGCGGATGCTCGCGCCGCGCGCCGAACGCGACCCGTCCCGGGGCAATATCCCGTACACGTTGAAACCGACGCCCGTGCCGACGTGGCCGCAGACTGTTCGGCCGTAGCCGACCTGGACAACAACGGTGTTGTCCGGCACGCCGGGCGTCACCCACGCCGGCAACCGAACGCTCTGACCACCGACCGACAACTCGATCATCCGAGCCATTCGGTGTTCGGTCGTCGCCTTGTCCTGCTCGAGACCGTACTTGACCGCCGTTGCGACGCTGACCATCGCAACGTTGTCCCACGCAATCCGTGTTGTTGGCTCCGGCAACTCATGCAGCCAGGCCGCGTTGGCGAATCGCCCATCGCCGACATTGCCAACGGCGAACACCACGTCAAAGTTCTCACCTGTGGCTGGCGCGCCCGCCTCGGCAAGACGGGCGATCTGGTCGGCAGCGCGTGCGCCAACCGTGGCGTCCACGGCCATCGCCGTTCCCTCGGCGAACACGCCGTTGAAGAGCGATCGCTTCCACGTCGCCTCAAAGCCACCGGCCGATGCGCCCGCGAGCCGCTCTCGCCAGACGTTGCGTAGAAACTCGTAGCCGTCCGGGTTCGCTACGCCCGCGATCATCGCGAGAATCTCGATGTCGCTGCGCGTACCGAAGAGCGGCGCGATCATCGGCTGAATGGGGGAAGCCGTGCCGTCGATCGCCACCGCGTCGCCCCACGTCTCCAACCAGTGCGACATGGGGAGCCGCCAAGTCGACGCGGCCACGGTCTCGTTGTCATCCACGCTCGCAACGATCCGGTGCGTCGCCTTGGCGAATCTGGAGGCAAAGTCGATCGTGCCCGGCGCGTCGTACACCGGGTTCACACCAATGCAGATCACGGTGTCGACACGGCCCGCTTCCAACTCGGCGGTCAACGCGCTCAGACCCTCCGCGCCATTGGATGCGAAGTCCGCGGTGACTTCGCGATACGACACCGTTCGGCCGATGTTGCCCAGCGCTGCGTTGATCGCAACGCACAGCGCATGAACACCCGCGGGCTGCGCCGGGCCTGCGCACACAAGCGTGCGCCCCGTTCGAGCCCAACCCTGATCGTCCTTCAGGAGGTCCTTGGCCAATTCGCGCACAAATGTCGAGTCAATCGTCACACCCGTCGGCGTACCCGTCCGACCCAGCGCCGCCCGCACCGGCTCAGGCAGGCTCAGTCCCTGTGACGCCAATTCCTTCGCGAGAGCAATGACCATCGACGGGATCATCGAGGGCGCCATCGCCAGGCGATGGTCCGCGCGTCCGCCGGTGATGGAGAGCGAACTCTCGATCACATACAGACGGCTCATGGCGCCCGTCTCGACCGTCCGTCGCGATGCGAAGCCACGGGCATTGACGAGCGAGCCCGGCTCCAAGCCCAACAGATCACGGTCGAAGGAAACGACGACGTCCGCACTCTCGAGCTTGAACAGTTCGCGGCACGGCTTGCCAATCACCGCGCCGAGCGCCCTGGCTTGCGCATCGCTGTGCAACGGGTCATAACTCACCCATCGCGCGCGAGGGAATCGCTTTTCGACCATCGCCCGGACGGCGTCTCTGGTCGGGCTCTGCCGCTTCTCAACCACGAACCACAGGCCCTGGCCCTGCTTGGTCGCGAGGCGGTCGAAGTGCGGACCGAACCACGCGGCCACATCGTCCCACGATCGGGACTTGGAACCCTCGTCCCCCGGCAGCGACGCGAGCACTGGGTCCTTGAGCCGGTCAGGGTCATACAGACCCAGAATCGATGATTGCGCCCACAACCCGCTCTTGCCACGATTGACCGGGTGCAGCGGATTGCCCTCGATCTTCGTGGGCCGATTCTCGTGCGTCTCAACAAGCACGCCCTCCACGTCGCCGCCCGGAAGTGGCAGGCTGGTGGCAAAGAACAGCGGCTTGCCCGGGATCACGTCCTCAGGCACTTCCCGCGAGTAAGGCAGGATCTTGTGATCCGGACGCCGGCAGCCGGGAATAGTCGCTGCGCCGGCCAGTGCAACCGAAGCACCCATCAGTTTCAAGAACGACCGACGTGAACTCTCGAGCAGTAGCGATGCACCGGCGGGCATCTCACGCTCGAGCCACTCACGGAAGTCCGGCGTGTCGGCAAGATCCTCGACGCTGCGCCAGTACTTGCGCCCGTCGGTGCCCACCTGCTCGTGCGACGCCGCCCGGGGCTTGCTGGCAGGTTGCTCTCCCACCGTTGAATGGCATTGATCCATGCTCATGTGCTGCTCATCCCAAGCCCGCCCCAAACTCAATCGTCTTGTGTCGCCAAGATCCGCCGTCCAATCTCGAACGACGGATCATCAGTAGTGGCACGCCCCGCAGTTCGCCGGCAAGAGGTGCAGGTTCTTCTCTTCGAGCGCCTTAAGCAGCGCTGCGCCGCCCGGAGTTGCCGCGCCGTCCGCACCGGTTCCGGAAGTATTCCGGAAGTTTGTGCTCTCAAAATGATCTCTCACCCAGTAGAGGTCCGTCACCTTGTCGCGGGGCACGAGGTGCGGCTCAGCATTCCGATGACACTCCAGACACCACCCCATGCTCAGGGGCTCAACCTGGTGAACCACCGGCTGCTCCATGATGTTGCCGTGGCACGAGAGGCAACTCACGCCCGCATGGATGTGCACGTGGTGCGGGAAGTTGCGTACATAATCCGGCACCTTGTGCACACGGCGCCACTCGATCGGAGCGTCGGCCTCCCAAGCATCGCGAACAAACTGCACCCGTTCGGCCTTGGCGAACAGCGTGTTCACATGGCCATCGGCGTGACAGCCCATGCAGGTGCTCACCGTCGGGATGTTTGCTTCGGCCGACTCCTCGATGTGCGAGTGGCAGTAACGACAGTCCATGCCGAGTTTGCCGGCGTGAATCTGGTGAGAGAAGCCGGGGTACATCACGCCTGGGATTTCGGGCGTTCGCGAGTCGCGCCGTGCCGCCTCGAACAGATCCTGCTCGAAAGCCGCCGACACCGCTGGCTGCGCGGGCATGTAGCCGGTGCGCCAGTACTTGGGAGTGAAGTAATACCAGACCAGTCCGATTACCAACCCAAGCCCGGCCAGCGTGCCACCGAGCAACATGGTCGGGAGTGTGTTGGTCCACTTTGGGAAGATCATCGACACGCGGCAGACCCCTTTCAGTCAGGCCGTAAGATATCCTGTCAAAGCAAACAAAGCCCCGACGGAAGCGGGGATTCGCTCCCACGAAGCGATGCGGTGACCCAAAAACTCAAACATAAGCCTGCAGGTTTGTCTCCGATAACCTACGAATCCCACGTGACATTCGTGCCCACGAAGAGAAAGTCCGGTAGGGCAGAAGTGTCGCGTCTTGGGGTTGTGTCTGTCAAGCCAACCTCACCTGTGGGTAAGAAATGAGACTGAGTCTCATCTGTCGATCGGACCACCCGTGATCACGTCAGTCTGCTTTGGTTTCAGACCTGACTCGTATGCCCGAAGACCACTCGAGGAACGAAACCCAATGACTGCCAACCGACCTGTCGCGCACAGCCTCGTTTCACAGATCGGAGCAATGCTCACACTTGCGTTCGGGGTGACCATTTGCGTCTGGATCGCGGCGTTCGTCGCTCACATGCCATGGCTGAACCTACCCGCACATGTAGCCGGTCCGACTGTTTTGGTCGTTTGGGTGATCGCTGCATCGGTGGCTGCCCGACGGGTGGTTGGGCAACCCAAGCCCTGGCTCACCTGCGGCGTTGCGGGTTTGCTCACCGCACTCCTGACGCTGCTCATCCTCGGTGCGCTGCTTGTTGAGCAACCGACAGTCGACGGCGCACCGCTTCCCGGTTCGCAGGGTCTTCGACCGAACGCCCCAGCGCTCATGGCGGGGTTTGTGGGTTTGGGAGTTGCGATCGGCCTGTTGGGGTGCGCGATCGCATCGACGGTTCTGCGAAGCACCCCACCCGGGCACATTGACGAGAAGGAAATCTGGCTCGCCAGGCTGGCTGGAGTCGCCGTCCTCGCGGTTGTGCCGCTGTTGATCGTCGGAGGGAAAGTGACCAGCGCCAAGGCCGGCATGGCGATCATCGGTTGGCCCGGCTCGGATGGCGCCAACATGTTTCTGTATCCGATCGCCCTCATGGCCAATCCCGAGCGGTTCCTTGAGCACACGCACCGTCTTTTCGGGACACTTGTCGGACTGACGTTCCTTGCGCTCATGCTGTACACGTTCGCGGCAACAAGATCGAGCGTTGTGCGCTTGTATGCGATCGTGCTCTTCGTCGGAGTCGTGGTACAGGGCGTGCTCGGAGGCGTTCGTGTCACGAACAACAGTGTCTCGCTCGCGGCCGGGCACGGCGTGCTCGCGCAGTTGTTTTTCGCGGGGGCCGTGGCGTTCGCTGCGAGGGTTCGACCGTTGTTCGACCGAGGCTTGGCCTTGCCCGACTCGCCGCGAACTTCGTTGAAGCCGATGGCCATCGTGCTATTCGGCTGCCTGTTCGTGCAATTGGTCTTTGGCGCGATATACCGGCACATGGGACACCTCCACTCGCTTTGGTCGCATGTCGGCTTCTCGTTCATCGTGCTCGTCTTATGCATCATCGTCGGAGCCAAGGTGAAGAGGGCGGGCCAGATTGCGGACAGTCAAACGCGGGCAGCGGAAGGGCGGCGAACACTCACACGTGTCGGCTCGGGGCTCTCGCACGTCGTGGGGCTGCAGTTTGTGCTGGGGTGGATCGCACTCTGGGCCGTGCTGTCTGTAAAGGACCGATCGATCCCGATCGGGGCGGAGGTGCTGGAGGCCGAATCCGTCCCGGTGGTGACGCTCTTGATCCGCACTGCGCACCAGGCGAACGGCGCGCTCCTCCTGGCTTATGCCTCGCTGGCGCTGGTCTGGACGCTCTGGATGTACCGCACGGCTATCGCTGAGCGGTCAACCGCACTGACGGGCCACGCGAACTAACCTGACCGAATCGTGGGGCATTCGGTGCACCAATCCGGCTAGTTTCGCAGAATACTTGGTCAAACTCGGCGGTATCCGGCCCAATCGGCTTGCCGATTGGATGATCATGTCCGATATTGATTGGGTGTGGCTCGCACCAGTGCGTCGGTTCGGCAGCCCAACCGCAATCGCCTGCGTAATCGAGCGTTGTCCTGTGGGCGCAAGCAATGCGAGCATGCCCTGATTCGGAGCAGGGACCGGAGAATCGCCGTGCAAACAGACCCCGCGAACGAACCCGGCGCCGAACAGCTCGCGCACGACGCTGCACCGGCCTCCACCGCAAGTGCACCCAGGCAAGGACCGAGCCCAGCCAGAAGGACCCCACGCTCGATGGTCCGCCCGATCAACACATCGCTCGTACCGATACGGCCGAGAGACTTCGGGTTCGAACAAGCGCGGCACTTACTTCTCCGAGCCGGGTTCGGCGGCACACCCAAGCAGGTGAGCACGGTCGCGTCATGGGGACCGGAGAGAGCGGTCGACTACGTCGTGAACTACGAGGCCGTTCGATTCGACGAGCCTTCCGCAAACGCCTTCGATCGAGACATCATGCGTCCGATCAACGCCGAGGAACGCGGCGAACTGGCGCGTGCTCGGGCGCGAGGCGACGAAGTAGCTGTTGCAAGACTGCGTGCCATGCGACAAGAAGCCGAGAGGCTGGATCGTCAGCAGATACTGCGCGTCCAGCACTGGTGGCTGAAGCGCATGATCGAGACACCCCGCCCGCTCGAAGAGAAGATGACGCTCTTCTGGCACGGGCACTTCGCGACCAGTTATCGCACGATCGAGGATTCGTTCCACATGTACCAGCAGAACCTGATGTTCCGACGCAACGCCGTCGGCAACTTCGGGGCCCTGCTGTTCGGGATCATCCGCGATCCCGCGATGCTCGCATACCTCGACAACAACAATTCGCGACGCGGCAGGCCGAACGAGAACCTCGCACGAGAATTGATGGAACTCTTCTCGCTCGGCGTCGGAAACTACACCGAGCAGGACATAAAGGAAGGCGCCCGTGCGCTCACCGGCTACACGTTTCAGGACGACGAATTCACATTCAACCGGGCGAACCACGATGACGGACAGAAGACCATTCTGGGCGTCAGAGGCGCGCTCGACGGCGAGGGTTTCGTTCGGGCGATCCTCGCTCACCCCGCATGTGCGAGTTTCATCTGCACCAAGCTCTACCGCTACTTCGTCTCGCACTACCCCACGGGTCGTCCAGCGCTCGACAAATCCGCGGAGACCGTGGTTCGCCAACTGGCGTACACGTTCTCGTCGTCTCGCTACGAACTCAAGCCCGTGCTCAGACGGCTGTTTCTCTCCGAGCACTTCTACCAGCCGGAACTGATGAACGAGATGATCAAGTCACCGGCCGATCTGGTTGTCGGCGCGGTGCGATCGCTGAACACCCCCGTGCGTGATCTTGGTGTGCTGAGCGACGCGATGAACTTGATGGGACAGAGTGTGTTCTTCCCGCCGAGCGTCAAAGGGTGGGACGGCGGCCGGTCTTGGATCAACACCGCCACGCTCTTCGTTCGGCAGAACATCCTGTGCTTCCTGCTCACCGGTAAGATGCCCCGCGGCTACGACGCGCTCGCGAATTCAGAACGTTTCGACGCCGAACGACTCCTGCGCGAACTGGACATTCCCCACACCGCCGACTCGTCCGAGCACGTCGAGATGATCGCCGAGTCCATGCTGCGATTCACCCTCGGCACCGCGAGCAGGCGGAACATCGACACGCTCGTCGCCTACGCCCAAAGCCGGGCGGGCCCGGTCGACTCCGACTTGTTCACGGGCATGTTGCTGCTGATCACCGCCATGCCCGAGTACCAACTCTGTTAGTCGCAAGCCCCGCCCACAGACCGCTCGTTGTTCGCCGTGCGAACAATGACCAAGGAAGGATGCAACGATGGACCTCTGGAACTCACGAGCATTTACGCGCCGCGTCTTCCTGTCGAAGGGGCTGGTGCTCGCCTCTGCGGCCACGACCATCCCCGCGTTTTTGCAGCGCTCGGCGTTCGGGCTGCCCTTCGCTTCGGCCGGCATGTCGTCCATTCCAGGAGTCGATGAGAACCGCGTGCTCGTGGTCGTTCAATTGGCGGGCGGTAACGACGGACTCAACACGGTGATCCCGTTCGCCGACCCGGCATACTACCGTGCTCGAAATTCGATCGGCATCCGCGAGCAGAACGTCTTGAAGTTCGCCCGCAACATTCCGGTCGGGCTCCATCCCCAGTTGTCCGGGTTCAAGTCGCTGTACGACGAGGGACTCCTGACGGTCGTGCAGGGTGTGGGCTATCCCAACCCCAACCGCTCGCACTTCAAGAGCATGGACATCTGGCACACGGCCGAACCGAGCGGCACGGGCACCGGGTGGCTAGGCCGTTACTTTGACAACGAGTGCTGCGGCAAGCCGACCCAAGACGGTCTGCCCGGCACACCGGAGCCGATGGCGGGCATCACGATCGGGCGTGAAGCGCCGTTGGCGATGCAGGGATTCAAGTCCAAACCGATCGGGTTTGAGTCCGCGGACCTGTTCCGCTGGCTGGGCAGCGACATGGAGCCTGGGTTGAGTGAACGCTACGACGCGATCAACCGTGCGGGCGTCACCGATGACGTCCATCACGAAACAACCGCGGCGTTCCTCATGCGCACCTCGCTCGACGCGCAGGTCTCGAGCGATCTGATCCGCAAGGCCGTCTCGTCCCGTCCGACCGGACAGTACCCGCAAACCGAACTGGGCCGACAACTGGCCATGGTCAGTTCGATGATCCGTGCCGGGCTCAAGACCCGCGTGTACTACGTCTCGCTGGGCGGGTTCGACACGCACGCCGGTCAGGGCGGTGAGAACGGTCGACACGCCCAGTTGCTTCAAACACTCGGCAATGCGGTCCGCGCCTTTTATGCCGACCTGAAAGCCCAAGGGAACGACGGGCGCGTCTTGACCATGTCGTTCAGCGAGTTCGGCCGGCGCGTGGCCCAGAACGCTTCGGGCGGGACCGACCACGGTGCCGCCGCGCCGATGTTCCTCTTTGGACCGATGGTGCAACCTGGGATCGTGGGTGCGCACCCGTCGCTGACGAACCTCGACTCGGGCGATCTTCGCTACTCAACGGACTTCCGCGGTGTGTACGCGGGCATACTGGAGAACTGGCTGAAGGCCGATTCTCGCAAAGTGCTCGAGGCGACCTTCCGACCAGTCAAAACGCTGAAAGCCTGATCCGATTCGAGCGCCGTTCGATCCGAGCACACGATCAACGCCGCACTCGGAGCGTGCACAGCGCGTTGCCCTGCCGCAACGTCATCTTTGCTTGACTTGAACCGACTGCTGAGATGCCGGAGCACCACCGCTTGGCTGCGCGCTCCGGCGGGGTGGCATGCTCGCGAGCGAGCCGTAACGATCGGCACCCTGCTTCTTCATGCGTTCCCGCATCGCACGCAGGCCCTCGGGTGTGTCGGGGATGAGGTCGTCCTCGGTCAGGCGGTGCTCCGCCAAGACGATCGCCTGGCCGCACTCCGGGCAAGTCACGCGGCCGGATGTCGGAATCAGACCCACCAGCGAAAAGTCGCAGAACGGGCAGACCGCACGGTTCAGGATCCGGGCCATCGTCCGGAGCAGCATGATCCGTCGCACAACGACGAAGACGACGATCATGGCCGACAGCATGACGGCCAGATTCATCAACTCGAACACTACCGCGAGCGAGCGTACATGCGCACCGCTGGCTGCACCCGTCGAACCCGCAGATCCCGTGGCCACAGCGAGCGCAAGCGTGACGACCAAGTGACCGAACCCGCCGAGCACGAGGCCCGCGAGCATACAGAGCCCGCCGGGAACGATCCAGATCGCATCACCACGCTTGACGATCGCCTGCGCTGCCAGTGACTCACATCGCTCATCGCTCAGCCGATCAAACGCCGGCGTAGATCGATAGAAACGGGTAATGCGCAACCATCGCGGCAAGCAAAGACTCCCGAGAGACGCACCCGATCCGAACCACCCATCGGCTTACGGCTCACTTGGCCGGGATCAGCCACTCGAGCGCGGGGCCGAATCGCTTGGCCCATGAAGGCTCGTGGTGGAAACCATCCGAATCGACCACGATCTTCGCGCGGTCCGCGCCCAACCCGGCCGTGCGAAGCACGTCGCCAAAGGCCGATGCAGACGCCGTGTATTGCTCGTTGATCCCGCGGCTCTCCGGCGCGTCACCGGCCTCGCGTCCACCCATCCCGAAGTAGACCTTGCGAGGCCAAGTCCGCTTCACGGCAAAGTGCCGGAAGAGCACACGGTCCTTGCTGAGCATCGGCATGCTCTCGAGCAACACCCCGCCGAAGACCTCGGGATGGCGTGTCGCGGCTTCGAGCGCGATCACCGCGCCGAAACTGGAGCCGCCGATGAACGTGCTCTCCGGCCCAGTGCGAACGCGGAACGCTCGCTCGACGCGCGGCAGCACTTGATGAAGTAAGAAGTCGATGTACGCGTCCGCCCGCGGCTCGACGCCGTCGATCACGGGCACGGGCAGATACTCGTTCGAACGTTGTGCGCCTGCGTTGGGAATGCCGACGATGATCGGCGGCTCGATCCGACCCTCTTTGATCAGGCGAGCGGCCGTCTCGTCCGCCTCCCACTCTCCCGGCACACCGGGGAGTTGCTCGAAGACGTTCTGTCCGTCTTGCAGGTAGAGAACCGGATAGGTTCGCTTCGCGTTCGCCGGATCGTCATAGCCGGGCGGCAGCCAAACGAGCAAGTCGCGGGTGTATGCGCCGACCCCCGCCATCCCCGGGCCGTTTGCTCCCCCACCCGTGACCTCAACTCGGCGGATGGACCCCTCGCTCACGGCGATCGGTCGGTAAGGATTTGAAGCCAGCCGCGCGGGTTCCCAAGGCCGCTGGTCGCGCCAGGCCGTGACCTTCAGTTCGATTATGGGCTTCTCTCCGGGCGCAAGTTTGCTCGCGTCCACAAGGGGGAGCAGGCGATTGTCGATGTCCTCGAAGTTCTCGTCGGTCTCCACCAGATCCCACGAGCCACGAGCAAACTTAAAGGCCACTCGGCTATCGAGGACGGGCTTCGACCACACGATCTGCCAGCGCATGTCGCTGCGCGGCTCGAGTCGCATTTTCTGATCGGCGGGGTTCCAACCGTTGTGGCTACTGGCCATGTGAATGGGCGACTCGGCCGACGCACGCTTGGCCAGATCTTCGACCACGACGATGAAGCCCTGATCGAGCGACTCTGGTTGGACCATTCTCGGGCCGGCACCGGCCTGATCGGTTGCCTTCGACCCAGCCGTAGCGTTCGACGTGGCTGACGCTGCTGCGGATGCACTCTCACGAACACGACGGGCTTCCGTTTCGGCGATCTCTCGCTCGATTTGCGCAGCAGACCGTCCGGTCGCGAGATCCTGCCCCGGCAATTGTGCGCGCTGGATCGCCTCAAGACGCGGATCGGGCTTGCCGCCGTCGCGGTCGATCGACCACCACAGGCCGCCGACGATCATAAAAGGTGCGGCGAGCCAGATCAGGAGTGCGAAGCGTCCCATGTGCAGTTCCTTGTATGCCATGCGGCGTCCGCCCGGTTCCGGACGGCTCACGAGCAACATTCACCCCCCCCAGCCCCGCAGGTCAACCTCGACAGATTCTCGGATTCGGACACACCGTGCGTGCGGGCACCAGTTACTTCGCGGCCGCGAAGCGCTTGGCAACCTCCGGCCAGTTCACGACGTTCCACCACGCCCCAACGTAATCAGCCCGCTTGTTCTGGTACTTCAGGTAGTACGCATGCTCCCACACGTCGAGCCCGAGAATGGGGATGCCCCCGCATCCCGCGATCGCCTGCCCCATCAGCGGGTTGTCTTGGTTTGCTGTTGAGCAGATCGTGACGTTGCCGTCCTTGACGCAGAGCCAAGCCCAGCCCGAGCCAAAGCGGCTCATCGCGGCTTTGGCGAACTCGTCCTTGAAATGCGAAAACTCGCCGAACGACCTCTTGATCGCCTCCATCAGCGATCCGGACGGCTCCCCACCGCCGCCGTTGCCGACTGGAGCCATGGACTCCCAGAACATCGTGTGATTGACATGGCCACCGGCGTTGTTCCGAACTGCCGTTCGGATGTTCTCCGGCAGATCGGCCAATTGCCTCATGACCTCGACAGGCGACATGTCGGCCCACTTTGTGCCATCGAGTGCCTTGTTGGCGTTGTCCACGTAAGCCTTGTGGTGACGGCCGTGATGAATCTCCATGGTCTGGGCATCGATGTGGGGCTCGAGCGCTGACGCCGGGTACGGTAATGGAGCGAGTGTGAATGCCATGTGAAAGCCTCCTGCTGGGCGGATGCTAATCCGACCGCGAAATGGGTTCTGGGCACCAGATCAAATGCTAACAAACGAATCTGTTCATGGCGTTCGCTGGGCCTTTCCCGGTGGTTCTTTTGGGGTTTCGGTCCGGTTCAGTTATTCCACCACATTCCCCCAGATCAAGCGCCTTGCACGACAACGCGTCATCAGGTATTCTGTCGCCCGGTTGATCTGTAGGCCGATCAATCGCCGGAAGTGCAGTGCTGGAGCCTACGTCGTGTCCGATAGTGCGTCAATTCGTGCTCGGGCAGCGGTTTGAAGTCGGCCTCCGGCGGCTGAACAGCGACGAACTCCCCGACTACCCCCTCCCATGCGATCGGGGCGTCGTTAGGTATGTGTTTGATATTGATTGTGATTTGTTTGGATAGCCCCACTTCGTCACATCGTTAGGGTAAGCGAAACGAAGGAAACGAAATCGAGACCAACCGAGGCGGTACAAAGGTTGGCAAACAGCTTGTTCCGTACCGAACGCAGGCAAGGAGGCTCGCGTAGAAGAGACGTTAGGGTGTTTTCTCGGTACTCCCCTCGGGCGGTCTCCGTTCAGAAACGGGGTTTGCCCCTCGGGTGTACCAGTACAAACGGTCGCGGGCCAAGACGCTCGCCGCCGATCCAGCGGGTGTGCCCGCTGGAATTCTGGGACGTAAGCCCCAAGGTGCGAACGTGGTCAACATGAATCCCAATCCGAGCCCTCTTGAGCAGCACCGACGCAAAGCTCGCGTTCAATTCGCGAGCGGCAGCGGCGAGGCTTCGCTGCGCGGTGTCGGCGGTGGCCGTGGCAAGCGGGCTCTCTCCAAGGAGGACGAGCGGCTTCTGGCAACGCTGCTCAACCCGAACAACCCACAGGACTACATCGACTCGCCGGTCTTCCGCGAGAACGGTGCAGAGAAATCGATCTACGACGATGCGCCGGACATCCAGAAGCCGGACACCTCGTGGTACCACCCCGTAATGGACGACCTGTCACCCGGCAAAAGCCGGACGGTCAAAAGCACCCAGCAGGTCATCCTGACCGGCGCTGAGGAGCGCGTGCTGTTCCATCAGTTCAACTACGCCCGCTTCCGCGTGGGCGAGATCCAGAACGCCGTCTGGACTTCCGAGACGCGCAAGCCCACCGCCGAGCAGGCCGAGGAGATCCTTTGCTGGTATCGCAAGGCCGAGGT
This sequence comes from Phycisphaeraceae bacterium, assembly GCA_019636535.1. Lineage (GTDB taxonomy): Bacteria > Planctomycetota > Phycisphaerae > Phycisphaerales > UBA1924 > JAHBK01. The sequence goes on from JAHBXK010000021.1 coordinate 52,171, forward strand.
CATCCGCGAGCAGATCGCCGAGACGAACCTGGCGCTTGTCCTCGCGATGGCCAAGCGCACGCGCATGAGCGAGGTCGACTTCGCCGATCTGGTCAGCGAGGGCAACATGGCCCTGCTCCGCGCGGTCGACAAATTCGACGCCGGCCGAGGGTACAAGTTCTCGACCTACGCCTGCCGCGCGATCCTCAAGGCCTTCAGCCGGCAGGGGATGAAACTGAGCAAGTACCGCCAGCGGTTCCCCACCGATTTCGACCCGAAACTCGAGCGGAGCAACTTCCTCGAGACCAAGCGGGCCGACTTCGAGAAGGACGCCGCGGAAGAAGTGAAGCGGATCGTGCTGGAAAACCGCGCCGACCTGACCGACGTCGAGCGGACCGTGATCGAGCATCGGTTCGGGCTCGAGTCCAGCGAGAACGAGAAGCCCATGACGCTCGAGCAGGTCGGCCAGATCATCGGCGTCACCAAGGAACGTGTCCGTCAGATCCAGAACAAGGCCATGGAGAAGATCCGCGTCGAACTCGAGGCCAAGTTCTTGGGCGTGAAGCAGGAGGAGCCCGAAGCGCCAGAGGGAGAGACTCCCAACGGCGAGGCGGAACTTCTTGCCCTAAACTGACGAATCGAAATCATCAGAATCACACGCGGGCCGGAGCCATGCTCCGGCCCGCTTTCATTCCTTACGCGGGCTCAACGGAAGAGGCCGTATTTGATGATGCACCACATCGCCCGCACACCGTCGCGCCAGCCGATCTTCTTGCCCTCTTCGTACGTGCGGCCCGAGTACGAAATGCCGACCTCAAAGATGCGGCAGCGGAGCCGGGCGACCTTCGCCGTGATTTCCGGCTCAAACCCGAAGCGGTCCTCCTCGATCGTGATCTTCTGGATCACCTCTCGCCGGAAGACCTTGTAGCAGGTCTCCATGTCGGTCAGGTTGAGGTTGGTCACCGCGTTCGAAGCGAGCGTGAGCACACGGTTGCCCACCGCGTGCCAGAAATACAGCACGCGGTGCGACTCCCCGCCGATGAACCTCGACCCGAACACGACGTCGGCACGGCCTTCCAAGATCGGCCTGATGAGCTTCGGATACTCGTTCGGGTCGTACTCGAGATCCGCATCCTGGATGATGACCAGATCCCCCGTCGCCGCGGCGAAGCCCGTCCGCAGCGCAGCACCCTTGCCGCGATTCACCTCGTGGTGCAGCACCTTGAGGCCGTACTTGGGGGCGATCTCCTCCAGTCTCTCGCGCGTGCCGTCGCGCGAGCAGTCGTTGACGCAGACGATCTCCTTGCCGACTCCGCCCAGGTCGACCGCGTGCACCATCGCAACGATCTTCTCGATCGTGTCTCGCTCGTTGTAGACGGGGATGACGATGGAAAGCAGCATGCACATCCGCGGGCGCTGCCGCGCTGACCCGCGCGATCGCCGGTCTGGATCCGAACAGCCTTATGGTACAATCCCGAGGTCCATGCCGCAAGCACTCTGCCGGCTCTTTCGCTCACCACCGAACACGAGGCCGCATCGCTCCGCATCCCCCATCGCACTCTTCCACCTACGTATCGACCGACGGAAGACCCGTCCGAACCGCTCCGAACCTCGCACCCGATCATCACCATGGGCTCCGATCACGTCACACGCGGTCACGGCCTGCTCGAACCATCGCTCGCGAGGCTGAGGGCCGCGAAGGCGGAGTCGCTCATCCGCCCGGACCAGCGGTCGGGGAGGATCCTCGACTTCGGCTGCGGCAGTTTCCCCTTCTTCCTCTCCAGAACGAGCTTCGCGGAGCGGCACGGGCTGGACAAGAGCCTCCCGGATTCGGTGATCGCCCGCTTCGCACCGTCGATCGCGCTGGCACGCTTCGACGTGGGCACCGACGATCGTCTTCCCTACCCCGACGGCCACTTCGATGTGATCACGTCGCTCGCGGTCTTCGAGCACATCCCGCCGCAGCGGCTCGATGCGCTCCTGGGCGAGTTCCACCGCGTGCTCAAGCCCCGCGGCTCCTTCGTCATGACGACGCCGGCCGGATGGACCGGACCGATCCTCAACTCGCTCAAGACCCTGAGGCTGGTCAGCCCGGAGGAGATCGACGAGCACGTCGACAGTTACTCCCCCACCAAGATCCGCGCGGTGATGATGCGCACACCCTTCGATCCCTGCGCCCTCGAGTTCGGCTATTTCGAGTGCCGCATGAACGTGTGGATGCTCGCACGCAAGTGACACCCCGGCCCGATCCTCAGCGAACATGATGCGGGTTGACCGGGCGGACGAGTGCGAATCCCAACCGGGAGGCCGACGATGAAGCACGCGAATCACCCCAGCCCTCCTTCCCCCCCTGCCCCGGACTCCCCCACTCCCCAGACGCTCCGCGCCGCAGCGCTCGTGGGGCTCGTGACGCTCATCACCCGCCTCGTCTACTGGCCTTCGGGGATTGTCGGCAAGGACGGCCTGCTCTACATCCACTCCCTCTCCCTCGACGGCACCTTCAACGTCCCCATGCCCGGCAACATCGGCTGGGTGCTGCTCGGCAAGGCCTTCAACACGCTCGGGCTGCATCCCGTGGACGCCTTCGTGCTCGTCTCGGTGCTCATCTCGATCGTTGGGACGGTCTTCTTCTTTCTGCTCTCGTCGCTGCTCTTCGGGCGGGCGCTGGCCGTCGCCACCGCGCTGGCCTTCGCCCACTCGCCGCTGGTCTGGTACCACGCCCAGACCATCATGTCCTACGAGGTGTGGGTCTGCGTCCCACCCGCGATCGCCTACTTCGGCCTGCGCTTCATCCGCGAACGCCGGCTCGGCTTGCTGTGGGCCGCAGCGCTCGCCACGGGCCTGGGCACGATCCTCCGCCCCGACATGGTCGTCTTCGGCGGTCCGCTGCTCGGGGGGATCCTCCTCTTCGGCCGGGCGCCGATCGTCCGGGGCTGGCTGGCCTGCGCGGGCGTCTGCGCGCTCTGCTGCGCGCTCTGGTTCTTCGGCACCGCGCTGGTTCTGGGGGGTGTGAACATCTACATCGAGAAGGTCCGCGCCCAGTCCGAGTTCTTCGGCTCCTTCGGCGCTGCGCACAAGGGCCTCGTCGAGGGCCTCATGCGCAACGGAGCCAAGTACGCCCTCTTCGTGGCGTGGGGGGGCTTGTTCGCCGTGATCCCCGCGGCGATCGGCCTGGGCCGACTGCTCCGCCGGCCGTGGGCCAACCGCCTGCCGCTGGTGCTCGGAGCGCTCGCGCTGGCCCCCTCGCTCTACTTCGGCCTCTGGCTGTTCATGGGCAACGCGGGCCTGGCCCTCCCCACGATCGCGATTCTCTTCCTGCTGGCCGCGCAAGCGCTGAGCCGGCTCGACGACCGCCGCCGGTCGATGCCGACCATCGCGATGGCCGCGATCGGCCTGGCCGGCGCTGTCCAGTTCGCCTTCACCCCGCTCCTCCCCGAGCGCACGCAGCGCGACGCCATTTTCAACGTCGTCTTCGCCCGCTACTCCGGCCCCGCCCTGCGCGCCCTCTACGACTTCAACCTCCCCGACTTCGGCATCGATTCCTCCCTCTCCAACACGCTCCGGCAGCTGCGGAACCCCGAACCCATCCCCAACCCTCACCCGACCCCCAACCCGCAGTTCATCCCGCCGACGCCGGATCCCTAAACCCGCCCCCCCCCCTCCCCCTCCCCCTCCCCCTCCGCCCCTCCCTGCAACGCCCGACGGGCGGTCTGCGAACAGTCACGGGCTAAACTCTTCTCCCCCCCATTTTTTCCCACCCGCACCCCGTCGCACGGAACCATTCGTTTGGACACCAAACCCGCCATGAGCCTCAACACCGACACGATGCCCTCGGCCGCCTCGCACACCGGGCACGTGCAGCTCGACCCCGACGCCAAGCACGACCCGCACGCGACGCGCTTCGGCGACTTCCTCAAGGCCACCATCAAGTTCCAGGCCTCCGACCTGATCATCAAGTCGGGCCAGAAGCCCAAGATCCGCCTCCGCGGCGCGCTCAAGCCGCTCGACACCACCCCCGTCAGCGCGGAGGAGTTCTTCTCCATCGCCAAGCACGTCCTCAACGAAGAACAGTTCAAGGACCTGCACCACTTCGGCTCGGTCGACTTCGCCTACGACTACGACGAGACCACGCGCTTCCGCGTCAACCTCTTCCAGGCCCGCGGCAAGCTCGCCGTCGCGGCGCGTCGCATCAGTTCCGACATCAAGCGCTTCGAGGACCTCTACCTCCCCGACATCATGGGCGAGATCGCCATGCAGCCGCAGGGGATCGTGCTGCTCTGCGGCGTCACCGGCTCGGGCAAATCCACGACCATCGCCTCGATGCTCGACTACGTCAACGAGCGCAAGCCCGTGCACATCGTCACCATCGAGGACCCCATCGAGTACATCTTCACCGACAAGAAGGCCACCATCAACCAGCGCGAGATCGGCATCGACTGCCTCGACTTCAAGATCGCCCTCCGCGCGCTGGTCCGCGAGAACCCCGACATCGTGCTCGTCGGCGAGATGCGCGACAAGGAGACCTTCGAGGCCGCCCTCCACGCCGCCGAGACCGGCCACCTGGTCTACGGCACCATCCACGCCTCCAGCACCACGCAGACCTTCAGCCGCATCTACGGCCTCTTCGAGCAGGAGGAGGTCGAGCAGGTCCGCCGCATCCTGGCCTACCAGATGCGGGCCTTCGTCTACCAGAAACTCCTCCCCACGCTGCACGAGAAGATCCACCGCATCCCCGCCGTCGAGATCCTCATCAACAACGCCGTCGTCCGCAAGCACATCCTCGACGGCCGCGAGGGGGAACTCCGCGAGTACTTCAACTCCATCGAGGCCCAGCAGTCGGGCATGAAGGACTTCAACATGTCGCTGGTCGAGCTCGTCGAGGGCGAGATGATCCACATGCGCACCGCGCTCGAATCCAGCCCCAACGTCGACGACCTGCAGATGCGGCTGAAGAAGCTGGGTTGAGGAAAGGCACGTAGGCACGTAGGCACGCAGGGAAGAGAAGAACGAACTCAGAGGACTCCGAGTTCCTCAGAGGCGCTCAGAGGGGGAGAGAAGAGAAGCGGCAGAGCGGCAAAGCGTCAAAGCGGCAACGCGGCGGGATGCGCAAGGAACAAGCAGCCCGAGGGTGGAGGGGTGGAGGGGTGGAGGGGTGGAGGGGGGGTGGGGGGGCGTTGCTCACCGACGCCGACGGCGCATCACCACCAGCCCGCCGAGCCCGAGCAACACGCCCGCCCCCGGCGCGGGGACCACCGCGATGCGCATCCCGTCGACGCCGATGCGCGCGGCCAGCGCCGGGTCCACCGACACCGGCGCATCGTTGAAGCGGAAACTCACCACCCCCGCCGTCGCCGTGAAGACGATCGACTGCGGGACCCAGTCGTTCATCGAGTCGTGGCTGACGAAGTCGTTCATCATCGTCGTCGAGAACGTCGTGACGTCCGCGCCGACGATGCTCACCTGCAGGTCGTCCGTCTGCGCGTTCCAGAAGGCGAAGTGGCTGTGGACGAGCGTCGAGAAGAAGTCGAGCCGGTACTGCACCCCCGGCGTGAACCCCGAGAGCGACAGCTCCGCCGACTCGTTCGAGCCGAAGCCCGGCGACGACTGGTCGAACTTGAGGAACCAGAGCGCTGCGTCGTCCGGCGCCCCCGAGAGCGACTGCACCGGGATGAAGAACAGGTCCTTGCCCAGGTCGGGTGAGCCGGTCAGCGTCGTCCACCCCGGCAGGAAGTTCCCCGCCACCCCGGCGATGTTCGTCGTGCCGAAGTCCGCCCAGACCGGGGGCGAGAACGGGACGGTGGCCTGCGCCAGCGCGCTGGAAGCGCAGGCGGACGCAGCGCCGATCGCGAGCGCTCTGGCCGTGTGCGTGCGGAGCGTCTTCATCGTGGTCCCTCTCTTCTCTGGGCGCTTTGGCGCGTTGTTCACCGCGGCTGGGCCCTTCACGCCCCGCCCCCTCCCCCGCCCCCTCCCCCGCCCCCTCCCCAACCACCATCACCACCGCGGACAGACCCGAGGATACCCGATCCTCCCCCCTCCCCGCAAGACCATTCCCGGGAAGTCGGACCGGGCGCGTGGCGGGATCACGCGGATCGTCCGGAGGGTCGTCAAGGTTGTCTCGAGGGGGCTCAAGGTCGTCTTGAGCGGGCTCAAGGTCGTCTTGAGGGGGCTCAAGGTCGTCTTGAGGGGGCTCAAGGTCGTCTTGAGGGGGCTCAAGGTTGTCTTGAGCGGGCTCGAGGTCGTCTTGAGCGGGCTCGAGGTCGTCTTGAGCGGGCTCGAGGTCGTCTTGAGCGGGCTCAAGGCCGTCTTGAGGGGGCTCGAGGTCGTCTTGACGGGTGAACGCGTGGCGCAACGGGCCAACAAAGACAGGAGACCGTCCTTCAGTGCGACCGCGATCGGGGCGATGAATGGGCCGGGTCGGCCGAGGCCGGACGCGTGTCCGGCCCCACCGATCCACCGCTCGCGGTCCGTTGCCGCGGGCGGTCCGGCCGTGAAATCGGTGCGTCGCGCTGTTCCCGAGAGTCGGCCAACGTTCGGTTCGAGACTTCTTTGAAAGGAGCGCACGATGTCGGTACTTCCCACCACACGCCTCAGCCAGATCCAGTTCTGCGAGGACCATCTGCCGGTCTGGTCGGCGGCCCCCGCCGCGGCGATCGGCCTGACCAGCGCGCAGATCACCGCGCTGAGCGAACTCACCGAGGCCGCCCGCGCTGCGTACAACGCCGCGCAGGCCGCCCGCCAGGCCGGCAAGACCGCCACGATGGTCTACACCAGCGCCACCGCCCAGATGCGGACGCTCGCCGGCGACATGGTCTCGCAGATCAAGGCCTTCGCCGACCTCTCCGGCGACGCCACGAGCGTCTACGAGAAGGCCCAGATCCCGCCCCCCGCTGCGCCGACGCCCGCGACCGCCCCCGGCAAGCCGACCGACTTCTCGGTTGTTCTGCAGCCCACCGGCGCGGTCACGCTCCGCTGGAACGCCGAGAACTCCGCGGCCTCGAGCGGCGGGTTCTTCAATGTTCTCCGCAAACTCCCCGGCCAGGCCGGCTTCTCACCGATCGGTGGCGCGCCCGGCTCCACCGCCCAGTCCCGCACCATGAGTTTCACCGACACCACCGTCCCCACCAGCGCGGCCGGGCAGGGCGCCCAGTACATCGTGCAGGGACAGCGCGGCACGCTCCTCGGCCTGCCCAGCGACGCCATCACCGTGCAGTTCGGCGTCGACGGCACGGGGACCTTCAGCGTCGGTTCGCAGACCGGCGCCCTCAAGATGGCGGCGTGAGAAGAGATCCACCACCGAGCCCACCCCACACCGAGAGCACAGAGAGGGATGTTTCAAAGAGCGAGCGCTTGAAAGAGAGAGCCGCGTTGTGAAACGCACGACCCCCGGGGCATCCGAGCCTCGGGGGTCTTTCGTTGGGTGATCGGCACTCGGCATCCGGCATTCGATCCGCCGCTTTCACGAATGCCGAACCACGAATGCCGAACGCCGCTTCTCGATCTCTCGCTCACCGGCGGCGGCGGCCCACCGCGACCAGTCCCGTCAGGCCCAGCACCGCCACGCCCGCCGGGGCGGGGACGGGGCGGAAACTGGTGAGGAACAGGGTCTCGCCGAGCCCTTCGTTGGTGCTCAGTTCGTAGTACCACGTTCCGATCGGACCCCCGGCGGTCGAGGCGAAGATGTTGAAGTCGTGGGTCAAGTTCGTGTTGGTGCCCCACGTGCCCACCGCCTGCGGCTGGCCGACCCACTCGACCAGCGGGTTGAGCGCAAGGGTTGTCACAAGGTACACCGTGCCGAAATCGCTCTGCACCCAGGTGCCGTTGCCGGAACTGGCGCCCGCAACCGTGATCGTGAAGTTGCTGAGCGGTGAGCCGGCGAACGAAAGGAGGTAGGAGCCCGGGTTGTAGTTCGCGTTCACGTCCGCGATGTCCAGGTCGAAGTACGCCACCGCCGTGGCGCCCGAAGCCGGGTTCGCCCACTCGGCGATGAAGGGGACCACCACCGCCGACGCCGAACCGGCCGAGGCCGCCAACGCTGCCGCCGCGCTCAACGCAAAGACGCCACAGTTCAATCGCATGATCTCTCTCCTCTTTCTCGCTGTTCCCAGCGTGACGCCGACTTGATCGACGCGTGGGGGCAGAGTCGCCCGTCCGTCCGTCGGCTCGGCCAGACTACCACGGATCCGCTCTGAGAGCAACATCCAATCTGGCTCTCTTTCCACCCCTCCCCCCCACCCCCCCACCCGCTTCCTGCAACCCCTCCCACGCTTTCTCCCGTACACTACCCATTCTTCCTCTCTAGACTCCCCTTTCGCCCCCCCCTCTCCCCCTCCCCCCCTCCCCCCCCCCCCCCTGCTCTCCCTCCCTCCCCCCCCCC
>JAHBXK010000022.1 GCA_019636535.1 Phycisphaeraceae bacterium
TCCGCCGAGCGGCAACTCCGCTCGCGCGAGGAGATCGACGCCAACGTCCGCGCCCAGATGCGGATCTTCCGACGCATCCTCGACTTCTCCGAGTCAACACCCAATCGTGCCCGCATCCTGAACAACGCTGACTGGCTCGGCCGGATCTCGTTCCTTGACGCCCTGCGAGACGTCGGCAAGCACTTCTCGGTCAACACGATGATCCAGCGCGACGCCGTGCGCGACCGCCTGCACAACCGCGACCAGGGGATCAGTTACACCGAGTTCAGTTACATCATCCTCCAGTCCTACGACTTCCTCGTCCTGCACCGCGACTTTGCCTCGCTCGGCCTGCCCGGCCCGGTCACGGTCCAGTGCGGCGGGAGCGACCAGTGGGGCAACATGGTCGGCGGGATCGACCTGATCCGGCGCGTTCGCGCTGCGGCCGGCCACACCAACGACCGGACGAACAACCCTGCCCAGGCGGATCATCCCGCGTTCTGCCTCACCGCGCCCTTGGTCACCAAGGCCGACGGCGGCAAGTTCGGCAAGTCCGAGTCCGGCGCGATCTGGCTGACCGCCAAGGAGTCCGACGCCGACACCTCGCCCAACCGCACCTCGGCCTACGCGTTCTACCAGTTCTGGCTGAACACCGCCGACGCCGACGTCGGCCGTTTCCTCCGCACGTTCACGTTCCTCGACGTCGCCGAGATCGAGTCGCTTGAGGCCGCGCACGCCGCCGACCCGGCCAAGCGGCTTGCGCAGAAGCGCCTCGCCGAGGAAGTGACGCGGATTGTCCACGGTGAGGACGAACTGGCCAAAGCCCGCCAGGCCACGGCCTCGCTGTTCGGCGGCACCAAGACCGGCGAAGACGCCCCCTTTGTCCTGCCCGAGGACATCGTCGCCGCAGCGCCGTCGAGCGAGCACAGCATCGCCCTGCTCGAAGGCACGGGCGTGTCGCTCGTCGACGTGCTCGCGACCACGACGCTCGCCAAGAGCAAGACCGAGGCCCGCACGTTGCTGACGCAGAATTCCATCAGCGTCAACGGCCACAAGGCGGCCCTTGACGCCCGCCTGTCGCGGGCGACGCTGCTGCCGGGCAATCTGATCGCACTCCGCCGGGGCGGCAAGACCTGGCACATCACACGCTGGAAGTGATCGCCCCGCCGAATCCCGTTCCGTTGCGCCTGCCCACCCCGAACGGGTCGTTGTTCGCACCGCGTTCGTAGAACAGAACCTGCCCCGGCGGCACAATCGAGGCACTCGGCGTGCAAAACCGCTCCCGCCGCTTGAGCGCAAGCCCCCTGTGCGGCATACTGAACGATGTGGTGATCGCGCCCGGCCCCGGCGATTTCCGGTCCGGACCGTGCGTTCTCGCCCCGGCCCTCACTCCCAGAATCCGCTGGGCGATCGTTTGCCCGGCGGCTTGAGCACGGAACCCGCTCGAACCAAACTACGGGAAGGAGTGCGCACATGTCCAAAGTCGTTGACCTGCTCCGCTCGAAGGGCGCCGATGTCTTCACCATCCGCCCGACGCAGAGCGTGCTGGAGGCCGCCCGCGAGATGAACCTGCGCCGCGTGGGCGCGTTGGTCGTCGTGAACGACGAACGCGCACCCGTCGGCATCGTGACGGAGCGCGACATCCTGACGCGCATCGTCGCGGCCGAACTCCCCCCCGCTTCGACCACCGTCGGCGACGTGATGACCACGCGGCTCATCACCTGCTCGACCTCGACCCCCACCGAGGAACTCCGCGACGCGATGCGCAAACACCGCATCCGTCACGTTCCGGTCGTCGAGGACGGACGCCTCTGCGGCATGGTCTCCATCGGCGACTTGAACATCGCCGAGGTGAAGGTGATGAGCGAGACCATCAAGTACTTCGAGCAGTACATCTACGGCAACGCCTGATCGGCCCGCTCAGGACCGCCCGGCCATCCGAAGCAACGTCGAGGGCGACTCGCCCTCGCCTGTGCGGGCGCTCAGCAGCATCGCGCCCGTCACTGCCAGCACGCGGGCGTAGTCCGTTGGTTGCGGCGGCGGCACGTGCGGATCCAGCAGCCGTGTCAGTTGCTCGGCAACCGCCCGCTCCCACCCCCCACCCTTGCCCGTTGCCGGGCCGGCCGGTGCCGGGCCGCCTTGGCCCATGCCCGCCGAGGCGTCGGGCATCGCATCGAACCAATCCAGCCCGTCGTCGCCAACGCAGAGCGTTCCCCGCTCGCAGATCGCCGTCAGCCTTCGCCGCCACACGCCCGCACCGGCCCGGTTCGAAACGAACAGGCACGCCGATCGACCGTCGGCGAACCGCAGATGGCCTGTCAGGTCGCCGTCGAACCCGCGCAGGGTGTCGCCGGGGCTCGGATAGACGCTCCGGGGCCGGTCGTGCCAGACATACCCCGCATCGACCGACTCGGGCAGACCCAGCAGGTGGACGGCCAAGTCGGCGGCGTCGAACAGCCTGGCACCGAGAGAACCGAAGGCCGGGTCGCCCACGATCTCGATCGAGAGGGCCAGCACATCGCCCGCGCCTCCGCCGGAGCCCGATCGGCCTGCCCTCGCTCGCCCAACGGCCTGACTCTCCGTGGCATCGGCGGCGTCGAGCAAGTCACCCGCTGCCCGCATCGAGCTGGCAAGCCGAAAGAGTGGCAGGAACCGTGCCCAGCCGCCACCGGCTTCCAGGCCCGCCGCCTGACCGGTCGTGTGGATGGCTCTCGCCGATGCGGAACCCGCGCCAGCGGGACCGAGACTGACCCCGGCATCTTCCAACAGGCTCACGGACTCTCGCCCTGCGTCGGACTCGGCGGCATCCGCGGCAACCTCGTCGGCGGTCTCCTGTACCCGCTGTAACAGCGAGGCGGGCATCGGTTCGAGCGTGACGACCTTGGCCCCCCGATGGCGAGCAGCGGAGATCGCCGCGACATCGTCGGGGTCGTGACCGCCGGCGGCAAAGTCGCCCGGCTCGGCCAAGACGACCAGATCGACCTCGGCACGGTGCAGAGCCGCGCGGAGGTCATCGAAGACCTCCGGCAACGGCCGATCGGCCGATCGACCAGAGCCTTCGGCCCGGCCCAGAATCGCCACGGCTTCCGCCGCCCGGCCGACCTCGGAGCACCCGGCCGCGACGACACGGACTTCGCATCGATCCAGAACGCCACGCATCGCCGCCGCACGCGGCGGGGGACACCAGACCAAGGCTCGGGTCTCGGCAACGGGTGCTTTCACGCCTTCATCCTACACGAGGTCGGCGTTCTGGCACGGGCCGCCGACCTGAGCGAACCCACGAGCCGATCCGGACGATCTAAGATCAGATGTTCTCACGCTCTTTGGCATATCGGTGCGGAGCGGCGGTCGCCGGCGGCCTCGGCCGTCCGGAGGAAAGTCCGAGCACGACAGGACACGGCGGTGGGTAACACCCACCCGCCCGACGCCAGCAATGGATCGCGGGCGAGGGAAAGTGCCACAGAGACACAGACCGCCGATGGCCGGCAACGGCTCAGGCAAGGGTGAAAGGGTGGGGTAAGAGCCCACCGCCCGGTCGGTGACGACCGGGGCAAGGAAAACCCCGCCGCGTGCAAGACCAAGCAGTTCCGCGTCCGGGCTCGTCCCGGGCGACGGTCGGTCCGGCCGGAAGGAACGGGTAGGTTGCTCGAGCGACGTGGCGACACGCCGCCCAGAGAAATGACCGCCCCTGGCCCAAGGCCCGTCTCGCCCGAGCCCCCGTCAAGTGGGCGAGACTGGGAACCAGAGCCACGGACAGAACTCGGCTTACGCTCCGCACCCGATCCAGACGCGGGCCCCGGTGACGAACCGGGGCCTGCGCCGTTTTTGGTCGTTTGATGGTGAGCCGTGTGGCGTCTTCGCTGCCCGATCAAGCCGACCCGATGTGGTCCGTCGGCTGGGGGACTTCGACCTGGCGAGTGCTCGCGCGAGTCAGTCGCTCGGCGAGACGCTCGGCCTCCCCGCGCAACTCTGGAACGGCGGTGTTCTCCCAGAGCAGGCCCTTGCGGAGCGGGCCAAGAACGTGCAGACCCTTGAGCACACGCCCGTCGGCGGCGATGACCTCGCCTGAATCCGAGGAATCAAGACCCTGGCCGAGTGCGTCGGGGCGGATCAGACCGGCCTGTCGCATGCTCACGATCAGCGGTTCGCGGACGCGGGCGAGGTCGGTGTCCGGACCGGTGCAGTTGATGACCCGCGCAACGCGGAGGGATTGACTGCTCCCGCTCTCGCCGCGGCGTCGGTAGCGGACTTGCAGGTTTGAGCCGTCAGCCGCGAGGGATTCCAATCGACCGGCGATGACTCGCAATTGACCCTCGCCGATCATGCGGTCGATCCGGGCGGCGGTCTCCGGGCCAGCGCGGTGGCGGTGCGTCTCCCAGAACGGGCGCAGGTGACGCAGGAATCGCCGCTTCTCTTGCTCGTTCAGTGAGCGCCAAAGCGCGGGCGTGTCGTGACGGATGGACGTCACGACCTCGCGCCAATCGACGCCTGCTTCTGATGCGTGATCGACCTCGTGCCTCAGGGCTTTCAGAAGTCCGGACGCGGTTCGCGGCCAGTTGTCCAGATCAATGGGGCGCGGGTGTGATTTAGGCGGAGTGGGCGAGTCGCGGTGGGCCTGCGGCAGCAGCCCTCGCCGGGAGATGGCCCACACCGCGGCCGAGTGCCCCTTGGATCGCAACGCGATCGCGATGTCGAGCATCGTCAGTCCGGTCCCGATCAGCAAGACCGGCTGCTCCGGGTCAACCTCCGTCGCGTGGGAGGCCCAGGGATCCGGGGCGTATCGACCGTCGGATTCGAGGGCTGGATCGATCGGGCAGGGCGAACTCGGCGGAAAGTTGCCGATCGCGAGCACGACGTCGTCTGCGTCGAACCGCGAACCGGCGTCGGTTCGCACTGACCAACGCCCCCCATTTGACCCGCCGTCACCCGCAGGATGCCCGCATTCGATCTGCACCGCATGTTCGGGGACACGTTGGATCGAAACGGACGGCGAACCACCGAGGCCATCCGATGCGATGACCGCGGACTCGGTGTCTCGCAGGATGGATGCGATGTACTCGCCGTACATCCGCCGCGGGACGAACGTGCCGCCGCAGATGCGCGAATCGCGCGTTCGAGCCCACTTGAGAAAGTGGTCTGGCTCAGCATCGAAGGCGCTCATTCGTCCGGCGGGCACATTCAGCGCATGGGCGGGGTGGTCGGTTCCGTAGGCGACGCCAGCCGTGAATCGGCCGGTGCGCTCGAGAAGCACGATTCGCTCGATGCCGATCGGCCCGGATATCGACCGGCGGAACAAGTGGACGGCGGTCATGGTCCCGCTGAAACCGGCTCCGACGATCAGAACGGTCCGCATCGGGTCAAGCTCCTGGGAAGATCGGCTTGATGCCGCGCTCGGGCGGTTGCAGCTAGGGTCAAGACTCATGCAAGATCCGACCGGCACAAGTCCGCCTCGCCCAAGAGCCGGAACTCCTTGCGCATCAAGATCTGACCTGCGAGCATGCCGTCGTCGACCGCGATGGCGATCCGAGGCCGCTCGACGCTCGCGGAGATGAGCGGATATGCGAACCGGATGTTCAACTCCGCGGTCAGGAGATAAAGGCACATGCGCTCGAGCGTCTGACCGCGGTGCAACTCGACGACCAGAACCGCGAACTCACCGAAGGGGAACTCGTGCTTGCGAAGGATCCGGCGTGTCTCGTCCGAGTTTGACGTGATCAGTCGGACAACGGCGCAATCGCTCGCGTCGTGCACGCTCAGGGCGCACAGATTGATCGGCGCGGTCTCGAACACCCTGAGCAATTCATGCAACTGGCCGACCCGGTTGTCCAAGAACACGCTGAACTGCGTGACGCTGGGCGGCGAGTAGCCCTTGGCTGTTTCTGCACCCGCTGACGCCTGCGACATGGTCCGCTCCGATTCGCCCGGCTCAACCCCTCCCGGCACACAACTCTACCGAACCCCTGCCCTATCCCCGTCAGCGGGCGTGCTGCCACGCACGCTCTGGCCAAGGACTGGTATGAGTCCAACGCTCGATCGTAGATGGTACACCGCCCGTCCGGATTCCGGACGGGCGGCGGAATTCAGCCGTTCCTAAGTCGATCCGAGGTGAACCGAACCGAGCCCCGGGTGGTCACACAGCGAAACTGGAACCACAGCCGCACGAAGTCGTCGCGTTGGGGTTCTGGAAAACGAACCCGCGACCCATGACCTCATCGCGGAAGTCGATGACCGTCCCACCCAGATAAAGCAGACTCTTTGGATCAACGATCACCTTGATCCCGTGCTGCTCGAAGACCTCGTCGGTGTCCTTGTGCGTCTCCGTCAGGTCGAGCAGGTAGGAAAACCCCGAGCAACCTCCCCCCTTGACGCCGACACGCAGACGAACCTTGTCGACGTCGAGTTCCTGCTGCTGGATGATCGTCTTGATCTCTCGTGCCGCGGTCTCGGTCAGGACAACACCGGTCTGGGAGGGGGTCTCGGTCGTGGTCGTGCTCATCGTGTCAATCCCTTGAATTCGCCCGAGTAGGGCTTATGCCCATCATACGTGCGTCACTGCGGAGCGTTCGTCCGGGCCGGGGACAACCTCACGCCGAGGCGTGCTCGTGGTCGTGGTCGTGCGTGGGCAGGCCGTTCTTCTTCCGATAATCCTCGATCGCCGCCTTGATCGCGTCCTCGGCGAGGACCGAGCAGTGGATCTTGACGGGAGGAAGGCTCAGCTCCTCCACGATCTGCGTGTTGCGGATCTCCTCGGCCTCGTCGAGCGTCTTGCCCTTGATCCACTCGGTTGCGAGCGAACTGGAAGCGATCGCGCTGCCGCAGCCGAAACACTTGAACTTTGCGTCCTCGATCCGGCCGCGCTGGTCGACCTTGATCTGCAACTGCATGACGTCGCCGCACTCCGGAGCGCCGACCAGACCGACGCCGACGTCCTTACGCTGCTTGATCTCCGACTGCGTGCCGAACGTCCCCACGTTGCGTGGGTTCTCGTAATGCTCGATGATTTTCGGGCCGTACGCCATGGCATTGCTCCTCAGGTGCCTGCACCGACGAACGTGTCGCTCGTAGGAGAGGTTGTTTCGTTGAATCCTGACGCCGAGCGCATCGCTCGGTCGCCTCGATGAACTCGGCCGCTTCCGCCGCACAGAGTCCGTTCCCCTAGTGGTGCGCCCATTCGATCTTGCTCAGGTCGATCCCTTCCTTGTGCATGTCGTAGAGCGGGCTCAGTTCGCGGAGTTTTTTCACCGACCTGATCACCGACGCCGCGGCAAAGTCGATCTCCTCCTCCGTCGTCCATCGACCGAGGCTGAAACGGAGGGAACTGTGCGCCAGCTCGTCGCCCACGCCAAGGCTCTTGAGCACGTAGCTCGGCTCGAGCGATGCGCTCGTGCAGGCCGAACCCGACGACATGGCGATGTCCTTGCAGGCCATCATCAGGCTCTCGCCCTCGACGAAGCCGAAACTGATGTTCGTCAGGTGCGGCAGCCGCTTCTCTGGGTTGCCGTTGATCTGCGTGACGTCGAGGTTCTGCGTGATCACCTGCTCCAATCTGCGCCGGAGACCGAGCAGCCTCTGGCCGTCGCGGTCCATCTCCTCCATCGCGATCTCGGCCGCCTTGCCCAAGCCGACAATACCAGTGACATTGAGCGTGCCCGATCGGAAGCCCCGCTCCTGCCCGCCGCCGTCCACCTGGCTGACCAGGCGAACACGCGGCTTGCGACGCCGCACGTACAGCGCCCCGACACCCTTGGGGCCGTACATCTTGTGACCCGAGAACGACATCAGATCGACGCTGTCGCGTTCGACGTTCGTCGGCATCTTGCCCACCCACTGCGTTGCGTCGGTGTGGAAAATCACGTCGCGCTCGTGGCAGAGCGTGCCGATCCGCGGGATCTCGTTGATCGTACCGATCTCGTTGTTCGCCCACATGATCGTGACGAGAATGGTGTCGTCTCGCATCGCGCTCCGAACCATCTCCGCGGTGATCACGCCGTCTCGAGGCGGCTCCAAGAACGTGACGTCGAATCCTTGCTTGGCAAGCCGCTTGCACGGGTCGAGCACGGCCTTGTGCTCGTGGAGGGCGGTGATGATGTGCCCCCGCGGCTTCCCTGACCCGACCGGGTGCTTCTCGTACATCTCCGCCGCGCCCTTGATCGCGAGGTTGTTGCTCTCGGTTGAGCCCGACGTGAACACGATCTCCTTGTCGCTGGCCCCGATCAGGCGGGCGACCTGCTCTCGGGCCCGATCCACAGCCTCCTCTGCCCTCCACCCGAACGAGTGGTTACGCGAGCCGGGATTACCAAACTCCTTGGTGAAGTATGGCAGCATGGCCTCAACGACCCGTGGGTCACAAGGTGTAGTTGCGGCGTGATCCAGATAGATTGGGAGGTTCAATGACATCCAGTTTGCTCCGGAACGTGCCACAGAGGTCGGCGCGGCCTCTTGGCGGGTAGTCGCCGCGAGAAATCTCGTTGCGATTGAGTTTCAAGACGAGTCAGTATACGTCCAGACCTGACCGACAGGTCGCGCAAGTCACGGGAACATAAACAGATACGTTTATCCCGTTTGCGAGCCGGGCCGGTCGTACGTCATTTCGACGCGATTGCCCCGACCGATGTACTCGACGCTGGTCATGAACGAACGGATGAGCAGCAAGCCACGTCCCGTGGGAACCTCTAGGTTCTCGTCCAGAGTCGGATCCGGAACATCCTCCGGCTGAAAGCCGGGTCCTTGGTCCTCGATTGAAAGCTGAACCCGACTTGGGGTGACTTGATACTCAACCAGCACGGGCAAGTCCGCGTTCAGGCCCTTGTGACCGTGACGGAACGCATTGACCAGAGCCTCCTCGAGCGCCAAACGAAGCGCGAAGCGTGACTTGTCTTCGAAACCATGGCGTTCCATCGCACTGAGCAAGCCGGTTTCGACGCGCTCGATATCGGAACGCACGTTGCGAACGTGCATGCTGAGACGATCGGGATGTTGCGGGGCCGGTGCGGCCATGCGTTGGTTGAGTTCGACTGTGGATTTTGAGTTGCAGCGCCCGGCCAACAACCGAGCGGGCTGCGGCCGCTCAGGAAAGGCTCTTGATCGCCGAGTCCGTCGTGTCGTGGATCTGAAAGAGCCGGTCGAGTTTGGTGATCTTGAACACCTCGAAGATCTGAGGATCGATATTCGCCAGGCGCAGTTGCCCCTGCCGGGCTTTGATCTTGTTGTTGATGGTGATGAGCGTGCCCAAGGCGGCCGACGAGAGGTGATCGACGTTCTCGAAACTGATGAGCAGTTTCGGTGCGTTCGCCGACTCAACGATCCCGGCGATCTCCTCGCCGATCTGCTGGATGTTCGCCTCGTCGAGGATGTTGCGGTCGATGAACTCGACCACGGTCACGCTGTCCTGCTTCTTCACCCGAAGGCGCGAGCCGCCGCTTGACATCGGTAGTCTCCATGACCAGGCGGGCGTCCCGCGCGGTCGGACGAACTATACGGCCCCGCATGGCGTGCGAGCCGACGCACCGGAAAAAACACGGGGCGGACCGTGACGGTCCGCCCCTGTGGACATTCGTGTTGTCTCGCGAGACACCGCCGGCGATCGAGTCTCACCGCAGGAAGTTGAGGCCCGAACGAACCGAATCCTGCAGGCCGGGATACGCGCGCTCCTCCTGCTCGCTCTGGATGAGGATGGTGGGCTTCATGAGGATGAGCAGGGTCTGCTCCTCCTTGCTCTCGATGCGGTTGGTGAAGAACCGGTTGAGCACCGGGATCTTTGAGAGCACCGGCACGCCGGTCTCGACCTCAAGTTCGGTGATCAGCCGCTGACCGCCGAGCAGGATGGTACCCTCGTCAGGCACGGTCACGGTTGTTCTGACGCGCGTCACGGTGATGGTCGGGAGCTGGATGAACGAGCCCGTGTCGGCGGAATTCACCAACTGACCGCCGGCGACGGCCGTGACCTGCTCGCGGGCGAAGCCGTCGATACGAGCAACGCCCGCGTCAACATTCATCGTGACGTAGCGGCGATCGGCCGAGATCACACCCTCAACGAGGAGCGTGACGCCTTCGGAAGCAACCGAAACATCGGGGTCGAAGCCTACCGCCGAATCGCCGACGACCGGCTCAAGGTCGGAAACGAACGCTTGCTGAGTCACGACGAAGATGTTTGCGATCTGACCGTTGGTGAACGTCAAACGTGGCGCGGTGAGCTGCACGGTCCGCTGGTCGGCCTGCGTCGCTTGTATCAGGAAGTCGACCTGGATGTCGTCGAGGAATTGGCCTGCGATTCCGAGCGCGGGTGCCTGGGCAAGCACCGCCGACGCAAAGTCACCGACCGCGAGCGAGTTCGCCAACCCGAGCGAGTTCTGCTGGCCGGAAACGGGCGACCAGCCTGCGGGATTCACGACGCCCTGCGCGGTGGCACCGGGAGTACCGCTGGTGATGGTCCGTTGCAGGCCACGATTTCCACCCGACGCACCGCGATCAGAGAAGTCAAAGAAATCGCCGGGCTGAATGTTGGGATCGGTGCCTCTGGCCGTGCGCACCTGGTTGTTGTTCGCATTGATGACGATGTCGAGATCAAAGCCGATCTGCTCGAACCAATTCTGGTTCACCAGCAGGAACTTCGTTTCCACGTTGATCTGCATGTTGCGGATCTCGCGGAGCTTCGACAGCAGACCGACGATCTCGCGGTGATTGGCGGGCGTGTTCGTGATGATCAGCGAGCCGTTGAGTTCCTGCAGCGTGCCGGTCTCACCGCCGTTGTCGACCCAGCCGTTCTGATCGACGTTCGCCTGGATGATGTCGATGATGCGGCGTGTACGTTCTTCGCGCGTCGGGCGGGGCTCGGTGCCGGGACCGCCGCCGCCGGTGCCCTGGAAGGGACTCTGGCCCTGACCACCTCCGCCTTGTTGAAGAACCGAGTTGAGGTCGATTTCCGGCACTTCGGTGTAGTTCGGGATATCGAAGAGCAAGTCCTGGATGTTGTAGATCAGGAGAAGTCGATTTCGCCGGAGCGCTTCGTCCGACGAAATCTCCAGCACGCCCTGATTGACTGTCCACGCCGCCTTCTGGAACGGATCGGAACTGACCTTGAACAGGATACGGTCGAGCAGCACGTTCAGCGGCATCGGCGAGAGTCTGAGGCTCACTTGCGTGTCGCGATCGACGCCGATCTGTGACAGGCTGTCCCAATCGGTGTCGATCGGCAGCTGCGTGACCGTCTGAACGAAGGTGATCACGTCCTCGAGTCGGTTGCCCGAGAAGTCGGCGGGCAGGCGCGTGTTGCTGACCTGCGCCAACACACGCCGATTCTCGGCCGTGTCAACGAACGCCGACTGCTCGCCACGCATCACCGTCTTGTTCGGCCAGTTGTCCGGGAAGTCCATGATCTCGCGCGTGGGGATCATGGTCTCCTCGGCGTCGAGCCTGAGTTGGGCATGACCCCAGAACTTGTCCTGCTGTATGCGGTTGTACTCGTCGTAGATGATGATGTCGCGCAGGATGTCCTTGAGCAGCAGTGCCGTCGGGTTGTTCGGATCAAGGAACAGAACGTCTTCCACGACCTTCAACGCGTCGCGGTACTTACGCTCGGCCTGCAGAGCGCGGATGCGGTCGATATTCTCGTTGATCTTTCGATCGCGTTCGAGCGCCCGCTGCTCCTCGAGTTGCTGCTGGCGGGTGATCCGCTCGCGCTCCTCCCGCTGCCTGGCCTGCTCGTTCAACTCGCGGTCGCGAGTGCGGATCTTCCCGTTGAGTTCGTCAATTTCTCGCAAGAAGTTCTCGTACTCGCCCTCGGTGAAACTGCCTCGTCCACCGCTAACCACCAGACGCGCGCGGGCAACCTGCTCGGTCGCTCTCGCGGTGTCCCCGGCCTCAAGAGCCTTATTGGCTTCGGACATGATGGTGCGGAACTCTGCCTGCACCTGCTGACGAACCTGCTCCTGCGACCGAACGATCTCCTGCGAGAAGTCGCCTGCGCCGGGCTGGTTCAGCCGCACGCGCGCATCAGCGAGCCCTCGCTCGGCCCTGGCAACTTCTTCGACCGAGAGGTACTGACGCATCGGGCCCACGCACAGGCTGAACTTCTCCACCGCCTCGCGATAGCGAGCCGCTTCGTACGCAGCGGTGGCTTGGACCAGCATCGCCTGGGCGTCGGCCCGCATCGCGGCCTGGATGAGGTCGCCGTCGCTGATCGGCGGCGCAACTGACGGCTGGGGTGCGGGCGGCGTCGGCTCAGGCTGCGCGGCGGCGGGTCGCGATTCAACCTCCCTGCGTTCGCCGGTGGACAGATCCTCGATCGTCACAGCGCTGCTGCCCGATGGCGCGGGCTGGCTACCGACAAGATCGATCGATTCGGGCTCGTTGGAAGCGGGCTGCTCACGCGGCTCTTCGGGCGGCGCGCTCGGCTGGCTGGAACCACGCCGGACGGTGCCGGGCTGCATGACCGACAGTGAAACACCACCCTGGGTGATGTCGAACGCCCGGCCCTGCTCCGCCTCGATTTCGAGGATCTTGATCTGGTAGTGCTCGAGCGTTGCCTTCTGAGACTCCGTGAGTTCAACGCCCGAACGCAGCACACTGGCGATCGCCGTCTTGCTCGCCGCGAAACGGCCGGATTGGAAGTCCGTCTCGGCCTGCAAGATCAACTCGGGCACCAGCGGCACGAGTTCGGCCCGACGCGACCGGAGCGTCTCGATCAACTGATCCGCACGCAGTCTCATCGCACGAGACAAGCCCGGCTTGCCGGCGACCGCGTTCAGGTGACGCTCGCTCTGGCCGTACTCGCCCGTGGTCACGTACCACTCTGCTCGCTGAAGGCTGATCTCATCCGGATCCGCGGTGCGGATCTGGTTGTCGATCCGGCGCAGGAGCCGGAGGCTCTCAGCGCGGTCTTGTTCGCTCAGCGAGTGCACCCGGCCGGATCGCACGAGGTCGTCCAGCATGGCCTTGGCTTGGATCAAGCGACCTTGCTCCGCCATCGCGGCAGCGGCTTGCAGCGGCTCGGCGAGCGTGTGCATCGCCGGGTCGTCACCATCGCCAAGCCCAAGGCCGATCGCCGCGCCGGCTGCGCTCGCGAGAGCGAGCGGAAGCGTCAGGGAGGCTGATGCACACACAGCCGCGGTCAGGGCGTGTGGGCGGAATCCGAATCGAAACGTCTGCATTCGGGCATCTCCGTACGGCGAAGGCTCGTGATCCGTCGGCGTCTGGTCTGGACCTTCGCAAACTAGTCCGCCGGGGGTAGGAAGGAGGTTTCTCGCGATCGAGAATTTCGACCAATCGGCCTTTGCGGGGCCAGAAACAACCCTCCAACGGGCGCACCCCCTGTCCATTCCGGTCCTCCCGAACCGGTTGGTTCAGGGAGGGCCAAAGATACTGAGTCCATCGGAAGAACGCAAATGCTTCGCGCGGAAAAGACGTGAATTCAAGGCTTTGCCCCCGCAATCTCGACTACGACTCGCCGATCGAGGGACATTCCAATTCGCCAAGCCTGTCGGTTGCACCGCCCGGTTTCGGGTGTGAGGAGCTCACTCGGCCCAGCGCGAACAGATCACCTTCATTTGCGTGAACTTCGGCGGGCTACCAGTCTCTCGCTTCACGAACTCGGCGAAGTGCTCGGGCCGAAGGCGATCGTTCACCACGACCATGAAACTATGCTCCTCGGGTGCAACGCCGTCTCGAGACTCAGTTCCTTCGCGGTCAAGCAACTCCATAACTGCTTGAATCGCAAGATCTTGGGCAGAACTCAGGCAGTCGGCGGTGAGTAGGAGTTCGACGTATCGCGACGGCTTCTGCACACCTGAGACCTGGGTGGTCAAGCTCGCGTCGGTTCCGGAACGACCGTTGGGGTTCTTGTTGGAACTGACCTCGTTGTTTGATTCGACCGGAGAACCACCCTTATTTGGGGATTCCAATTCCCGCAACTCTTGCTCAGACCAAGGAGGGGGCGGGTCAACCCGAACCAGGCAACGCCAGCCGGTGATCCCGAGCGGCCGGCCTTGTTCGTCAACGTTGGCCTCAGGGTTGATGTTGAGTTCGAGCCGCCACTCTTCCTGTAACTCCTCAACGATCTCCTCGGCGATGAGCATGTCCGGTCGGTCGGTTCGGGGGTCGAGCACGCCGCGATGCTCGTGCGTGACGCTGTCCGCGCCATGTAGTTCCTCGATCTGTCGCAGGTCGAATGCTGCCAAGACCTGTTCGATTCGTTCGCGGAGCGCGACCTCGGCACGAACGGTGATGATCTTGTGCTCGTCGACGAAGATGTAGATGAAGGGCTCTTCGCTCATCGCGCCGAAGCCGATCAGTCCGTCCTCGAAGAAGTAAGGCCGAAATCTGCGGATCGCATCGGTGAAGCGGTCGAGCCCGAGGAGTTCGTACGAGACGTACGGATCGACTTCGCGATACTCGTCCTGGCCGAGCACGTCGAGAATGGGGTAGATCCGCCCGGGGAGCAGCGAGAAAAGCGCCCTGCAGAGCGATTCAACGCGCGTGGCAGGGACCAGAATGTCAAAGACATACCGGTCGGGCCACTCCTCCAACTCGCCGATCGGTGTCTCGGCGAACCGGTCTTCTTCTCCGGTGTCGGGCTCGGACCACGACTCGCCCTGAGGCTCACCCGTTGATCCGCGCGATCGCAGACCGCCCCCTGCCCGCTCCTCTCCTTCCTCCGGCTCCTCCGAACTTGCGAACTCACTTTGCTCCTCGTCGTCTTCGCCCTCGTCCGAGCCGGTGGGGGAGCCGTCCTCACCGTCAGCCGGCTCGAACGCCAGCGTGTACCCGGCAGCCGGCTTGACCGGCTCAACTGGGTACGCGCCAAGCGGAAAGGCGAAGCCCTCAACAACGGTCCGCTCGAGGGACTCGTCGATGCGGCATCGGGCGATGGCTTCATCGAGTTGGCGCACGAAGTCACTGTAGCGAGCGGGGCCAGCGGCGTGGCAGGACATTGCCCCGATTCGATGAACCGGCGGCGTGTACAGTCGCACATGACCGATCGACTTGTCCTCGCATCTGTGGGAAACAGCCGCATCCGCGTCGCCGCGGCCGTGGGCGGCGAGTTGCAACCCTCTGACGTCTTTGAAGCACGCGACACCGGCGCGGCTACCCAGGCCGTGATCCGCATGCTCGGCTCCGACGATGATCGCAATGCTGGGGACAACGACGCACACAGACTCATCATCGCCACGGTCAACGATCGAGCGGCGACCGCGCTGGCCGCGGGCGTGAAGGCCGGGCTCAACGCTTCAGGCTCACAGGACCGCGTGCTCCGCTTCGGTGCGGATCTTCCCATCCCGATCCAGAACAGTCTTGACGACGACTCAACGGTCGGGCAAGACCGCCTCCTCGATGCGCTCGGGGCCTTCTCGCGCAGCAAGCAGGCGTGCGTGGTAATCGACGCCGGCACGGCGGTCACGGTGGACTTCGTCGACGGTCAGGGGGTCTTCCACGGCGGCGCGATCGCGCCCGGGCTCGCGATGATGGCCGCTTCTCTGCACGATCGAACCAGTGCGCTGCCGCTGATCGATTTCCGCTCGGACGTGCCCGGGCTGAT
Organism: Phycisphaeraceae bacterium; assembly: GCA_019636535.1. Classification (GTDB taxonomy): domain Bacteria; phylum Planctomycetota; class Phycisphaerae; order Phycisphaerales; family UBA1924; genus JAHBK01. The sequence goes on from JAHBXK010000022.1 coordinate 15,512, forward strand.
CGAACGTCTCAGGTCCAGCCCCTTCGGCAAAGACACCCGGCACGCGATCGAGTTGGGCATCGTGTCGGCGGTGCGCGGCATGGCACATCATCTGATCGACCGATACGCCGAGCACTACGGCGCGTATCCGCGTGTCATCGCGACGGGCGGCGATGCCGCGCTGCTGTTCGACGGTGACGAACTTGTCGAACTGATCGTGCCCGACTTGCCGCTGATCGGCATGCTCGCCGCGGTTGAACGCCTCCGCACGCTGGAGGGTGAGCACATCGAACCCTCGGACGACGAGTGAACTCTGACGCCCAACCTCGTGCATTCTGGCGACTGGCTTCGCCCGGCTTGGGGCCGGAGAAGTGGACGCACGCGGGTGGCTCAGCGCTCGCAATCATCGAGATCCACGGCAACTGCGACTCTGCGCTCAGGCTCGCGGGTCTGACAAAGGTTGCGGTCGGCGGCGTCGCGCTCCGCAGCCTACCGAACATCGACGACCTCGTGGTCGTCAGACTGACGCACGACTCTTGCTTACTGATTCCGCACGGGGGCGGGGCTGTTGTTCGTGCCGTGTGTAACCATTTGACACGGCGCGGCGTTGCGCCACGTGGTTTACCAGACTTGCATCCATCGCGGCCCGAGGCGGCGGACGGCACCGAGGCGGCAACGCTCGACCTGATCGACTCGGTGCGGAGCCCACTGGCCCTCGCCGTGCTGCTCGACCAACCCCGGCGATGGCGCGAACATCGCGACGGCGGGTTGGATCTCGTGCAAGGTGAGCACGAATGCGCACTGCGAAGATTGCTGGCTCCACCCCTCGTCGTCTCCATTGGGCCACCGAACGTCGGCAAGAGCAGCCTGTTGAACGCGCTGGCCCGTGACCAACTTGCCGTGGTTGCCGACGCGCCCGGGACCACTCGCGATGCGGTCGGCGTCATGCTCGATCTGGACGGGCTTGTCTTTCGCTACGCAGACACGCCGGGACTCCGCCGTGCTGCGGGCAGGTCTGCTGCCAGCAGGGACGAAGTGGGCACGATCGATCGAACGGCCGAGGCCGCGGCCTTGGATCTCGTCGGACGCGCGGACTTGCTCTTGATGTGCGGCGATCCGATCAGCGGATTCCTCGACGAGGAGTGGCTCGATTCCCTCGTGCAAGCACCGCGCAAGACCCCCCGACTTCGTTTGTTGTTGCGTGCCGATCTGCTCGGGCTCGTGCCCGGCGCTGCGCACACTCCGGCGAGCGCTGGCAGCGACGTCGCGATCAGCCTCGTCTCAAGGACATCCGGCGAGGCTGCTGAGAGCGGGCTCGCACGGCTGGCAGCCGTGATCCGTCGAGTTCTCCTGCCCGATGATGCATTGCTCGACCCCGGCGCATGGCGATTCTGGGACTCTTGAACAAGAACCGGACCCTTCCAGTCTCCGAACGTGTGACCGTACGGACGGTACGCCTGCCCTAGCATTGCCTTCTGCCAGTCGATGCTGATTCCGCGACCCGGCGCATCCTCACCCACCCACCGAACGCGAGACCGATTCCCTATGGACGAACGCCTCAAGCAGATCAAGGAAGGAGCGGGTCTCGACGAGTCCCGCATCAATCAAGAGTTCGTTGACGCGATCAAGAAGTACTCGACGCCGGTCTTGGTGGTCATCGCCGTGCTGGCCGGAGGCTACTTCTTCTATCACAAGCGCCAGCGCGATCGCGCGGCTTCGATCGACGCCGCGATGGTTCAGTTCGACTCGGCGTTCGCGTCGAGGTCGCCCGCGACGCTCCGCGCAGTCGCCGATGATGCGCCGTCATACTCAGGTGCGAAGGTCTTGGCCCTCCTGTCGCTCGGCGATCTGCATCTTGAAGCATTTCGGACCGGAGTTCCAAGCGGCGCCGATCTCGATGCCGACGGCAACATCCGCACCGAGGGTCTGGCGTTTCTGACGCCGGACGAGCGCACCCAGCAGTTGCGCGAGGCCGAGCGGGCATTCCAGCGCGCAGCCGATCTTGTGCAGTCCGATCCGTCTCGGCGATTGGCGCTCTTGCAGGCACTCGGAGGGCTGGCCGCCGTTGATGAATCCCGCGGCGAGATCGACGCCGCGAAGGCTCGCTACGGTCGGATGGCCCAAATCGCTGAGTCCCACGGTCTCACGCCGTTGGCAAAGACGCTCCGCGGGTTGGCCGAATCCAGCGAGGCCCTGAAGTCCGCGCCGAGGCTGTACGCGGCGAACGAACTCGCCAGCGCCACCGCACCGGCGGTTCCGTTCTCGACAGGCCTTCAGAACATCCAGTTCCGCGACGCACAGGGCAACCCGATCTCACCGCCCGGCATCGAGGCTGTGCCGATAGGCGATCCACAGCCCGTGCCAAGCCCCGCGCCTGAACCGACGCCAGCCGAAACACCGGGGGCCGAGCCGACTTCTGAGCCAGAGGCCAACCCCTGATGACGGGATCGATGTCGCAGGGCTCGCTCCGTCGAACGCAAAGCGCCCGGGACGCTTGATCCGTGTCCTCAACATCAGGCCCGCGAGATGATGCCACGCCCAAACGCCCCCGATCGGGCGGCGACACTCCGCGTAGCAACCCTCTGATTTCCCGGGGCGGCAAACTCGATGTCGAGGCGCTGCGCCGGGCAGTCCACCAATCTCCATCTGCGCCGACCGGAGGTTCATCCGAAACTCAGGACGACGCCGGCCCGGTCCTCGCCGACGCGACCGATGCCCAGACCGATGCGGCCACTCGAGCGGCAGACGACGATGCGCCCAACCGCGTCGTCTTTGTGCTGCAGCGCGACCTGCAGACACGGCTGGACAAGTATCTCGCCAGCCGAATCGGTTTCATGAGCCGCAGTCAACTCCAGCGCCTCATCGATGAGGGCGGCGTCACGGTGAACGGCCGCCGGCCCAAGTCGTCGACGAACCTGCGTATCAATGACCGAGTCGAGGTCTTCGTTCCTCCTCCCCCCGCGACCGACATCGTGCCGGAACCGATCCCGCTCGACGTGCTGTTCGAGGACGAGCACATCATCGTGCTGAACAAGGCACCGGACATCATCGTCCATCCCGCACGATCACACCTGTCGGGAACGCTGATCAATGCCTTGGCGTGGCACTTCGGCAACGTCAGTTCCGGCGCACTTTCTGCGGTCGGAAAGGAGTTCGCAAGGCCCGGCGTTGTTCACCGGCTTGATCGCGGCACCTCGGGCTTGATCGTGTTTGCCAAGAACGATGAGGCCCACTGGAAACTCGCGCGTCAGTTCGAGGTGCGAACCGTGGACAAGCGGTATCTCGCGCTGGTCCACGGAATCATGCAGCCGGCGATCGACACGATCGATCTTCCGCTGGGCCCGCACCCGTCTCGCGAGAAGGGATACCGCGAGAAGTACGTTGTGCGGCACGACCAACTCGGCAAGGCGGCGCTGACCGTGTACCGGGTTCGCGAGACCTACCCGGCCCCCGAGGGGCTCTCCGCCGCTCGGCGTGACGGGTCACCCTCAGACCCCGGACGGGGCTTCACGCTTGTCGAACTGGAACTGAAAACCGGCCGGACACACCAGATTCGTGTCCATCTCTCCCACCTGGGGTACCCAATCGTGGGGGATGACATGTACGGCGGCACGGCGGCACTCACACCGGCGATGCTTGCATCGGGATCCGATGGCTCTCAAGCGCTGCTGGCACGTCAGGCACTCCATGCCACGACGCTCACCTTTGCACACCCGGTGAGCGGGCAAAGGATGTACTTTCTCGCGCCGTTGCGTGCCGACATGGCCTCGGCGGTGAGCACGTTGCGTTCGTGGAGCCCTGCCGAGCGTGGCAACGCACCGCCGCCGCCCGGTGCGACGGTCGATCTTGCTATGCTGCTACCTTCGTCGGACGCTCGGTCGACCGACAGACCGTTGCTTGGAAAGCCACCAGCAGGCGAGCACTCACCATGAAAAGAGCATCACGAACGATCGAGAGTCCGTCGGTCCATCGGCACACGCCGCAGAGCGGCCGGGGCGCACTCTTTGCGTGCGGCCGGGCCTCTGGACTCGCTGGCGCGCTCGCCACGTTGGCGATGATGACCACCGCGACGGTTGGGTGCGCTGGGGGCGGCAAGGGAGGCTCGGACGGCGCACCGGCCAGCCCTTCTGCGATCGCGGGTCGATACATCATCGCGATCGGTGATGCCCACATGGACGCCGATGCGTTCGTTTCGCGCAGCCTTGGTTCGTTCGATCCGTACAGCCGGGACAACCTGACGATCGTCACCTTGCCGATCCAGGAACCCAACACGCCGTTTGCACAACTGCCGGTCTCGAATTCGGCTCTCGCCACACCGGCCTGCCTGACGGTGTCGAACGACGGTCGGTTCGCGTACGTCGTTGAAGCTCGCGGACCGGCGCCCGATTCGGCCATGACGCTCGACGACCTTCCGCCCGGCGAGAACCTCACGGTTGTGAGTCTGCGCGACCCCTTGCTGCCGGAAGTCGTGTCAGAGGTCTACGTCGGGACCGAGCCAACGAGTGTGAGCGTGCGAGAGACCGGCGACCTGGCGGCGATCGCCACGCGTACGCCCGGGCAGCAGATCGTGATCGTTGTGCTCCGCAACGGCGTGCCTGTCCCGGCCCACAACGGTGAGCCGGATGTACTCGCCTGGCCGCTGCTGGGTGTACAGGACGGGTCAAGCGCCCGGCCTTCGAGCGTCCATTGGCTGCCCGGCTCGGGTGATTCGGCTGCGCTGGCGGTGACCGTTCCCGATCGCGGAGAGGTGATGTTCTATCGCGTTCAGCGTGATGCGGGCGAGCCGACGCTCGCGCCATGGGGCGACGCGGTTGCGTGCGGTCGTTACATCCAACAGGGCGTGTTTACGCCCGACGGTCGGTACTTCATCGCGCTTGATCGCGGCGAACGGCCCGATCCTGACCGGCTCTCCGTCGGCCTCAACCCCGGTGGGCTGAGCGTTATCCGCGTCGGATCGTCCGTGCAGATCGACTCTCGCACCGTCGGGCTACGCGAACCCCACACGGTCGTTTCCACAACACGCACTTCGCCCGTGCCGGTAGGAATCACGATTTCTTCCGATGGCCGGTTGATCGCCACGACGAGCCTACATCGCTCGACGGGCACACAGTCCATCGACGGCTTGAGCGGCGGCGCCATTCAGTTGCATCGGTTCGATCCGGCGCGCGGAACCCTGAACACAATCGGTGAGTTTCCCGTCAACGGAGTGCCGGGTGGCGTGTCGTTCGACGCTTCCGACCGCTTCGTGACGGTCACACAGTTCCGTTCATTCGACCCGAGCGCCATCGACGGGGAATTGGCCTTCTGGCGGGTTCTCGGCACGGGCGATCAAACGAGGCTGGAAGCGATGGACTTCTTCGTGGGCCTAGGCAAGGGACCGCACGCGGTCAGGATCGTGCGCTGAGCCACAGTTTCACCCGTTCAACAGCGCTTCGTTGAGATCCCCGGACGCTTGGCCACACTCTTCGGCCTAGGAAAAGCACGGGGTTGCATTGCTCAACCCACCTGTTAGACTGGCCGATTCTCAGGAGAGCGTGATACCTGATTAGCCGCTCGGAATTGTGCTGGAGATCAGTGGATGCCAAGGCTGAGTCCGCTGTCGAAGAGGTCTTTGTGCGCGTGTACGACTGCGACTGCCCTGTTTGGGTGGCCCAATTCGTCACTTGGGCATGGGTGCGCCGTACAGTTCCAGCCTCGCACGCTCATTCCTGCATCGCCGGGCTCATACGCGGTCTTGATGCGCGACCTGTCGGGCAATGGTCTCAAGGACATTGCTACCGCGAACAGCGTGTCCAACAACGTGAACCTCTGGCTTGACGGTCCCGGCGGGCTTCCCCCAGCCGCCTCGATCACCACGCCGGGCTCACCCAGCTCGCTCGTTGCCGGCGAACTCAACGGTCAGCCGGGGCTGGACCTCGCGGTTACGGGCTTCTCAAGTAATGGCGTGTACGTGCACAGCGCCCCAGCCAACTCGGCTATACCACAGGCACCTGCATTCTTAAACGCCGGCCCACAACCGTTTGGGATCGTGGCCGCGGACTTCAATGCGGACGGCCGTCTCGATCTGGCCGTGAGCAACTTTGGGACTTCCACGGTCTCGGTCTTGCTCGCCAACGGCACGGGCGGCTTCCTTCCGCGCCAGGCCCATTCGGTTGGATCGGCGAACCTGTCGCTCGCCACAGGCGACTTTAACGGCGACGGCTTGCCCGACTTGGCGGTCGCCAACTTCCATGCCGGCACGGTCTCGGTGCTGCTCAACCTTGGCAACGGCACGTTCTCTCCACACGCGACCTACTCGGCCGGAAATGCGCCGCGCGGGATCACCACAGCAGACTTCAACGGAGACGGACGAGACGATCTTGCTGTGGCGAGCACGGCAGACGGCACCGTTTCGACGTTGATCAATGCGGGAGACGGGACGTTCTTGGCACGCCAGGTCTGGCCGGTGGGAGCCTCGCCACAAGCCGTGACGGTTGGTGATGTCAACAACGACGGCATTCTTGATCTGGTCGTGCCCAACTTTGACGGCGGAACGGTCTCTGTGCTTGTTGGCACGGGAGGGGGCATCTTCCGCCCTCAGATTCAGTTCGCAGTCGGAGCACAACCGACCGCGGTCGCGATCGGCGACATCGACCGCGACGGTCGGCCAGACCTCGTGGTCTCAACGTACTCCGGGTACCTCTCGATCCTGCTCAACGCAACACCTACAGCCGCCTTCACGTCGCATCCAGCCTCGATCGCCCGCGTTCGGGGACAGATGGCTGTTTATGAGGTGACGGCCGGACCTCCTCCGGGACAACCCCTTCATGTTCGTTGGTTCAAGGACGGTATCGCCATGAACGACGGGCCACGAATCAACGGAAGCGCGAGCACGCGGCTCCAGGTGCTCGTCGACGGCCAAGTTGACGCAGGCACATACGAAGCCCGGTTGAGTTCTCTTTGCGGGACGGTCCGCAGTCTGCCGGCGTATCTTGTTGTAGACGATTGCCCCGCCGACTACAACGCCGATGGAGCAGTGGACCTTGCGGATCTGCTCGACTTCCTTGGCTTCTGGCAAGTCGGCTGCCCTTGATCGAGGCTGCGCACGCTCGCCGGTCACAAGATCGGCCGAGTACCTCCTTGACCGCTCTCTTGAGTTAAAGAAGACGAGGGCGCTCTAGGTGAGCGCCCTCGCAGTGAAATGCTACGAGCTATTGGCCGATTTTTTACCGACGGCGACGGACGGCAACCAAGCCACCCAAGCCGAGGAGCATCATTGCGCCAGGGGCAGGGATGAACTCATAGATCACCATCACATTGCCTTGGCCGTTGAGCGGGCTGAACGTGGTCGAGACGCCGCTCTGCTGGGAGAGGGTGAGGATCTGATTCGTCATCACATCGATGTCAAAGGTGCCAGCACCAACGAAACCTGCGAAGAAGAGCGGGTTGATGAACCCCATGCTCATGGCTGACGCAGGCACGCCGTTCTGCAGATCGCTGTCCGCTCCGCCCGCGTCCCACTGGTTCGGCGAATCACCGTCATCCGGCCCGAGGTTGAAGACGTAGTTGTTGACCGCCGACACGGTCGGAGCGACAGGCTGGAACGCGACATCCAGCAACGTCACGTCGGCGGAACTGATCATGGCGTTCGCACCGAACGTCGCGATGACATTCGCCGGCTCTGGAGATTCGTTGTCGACACCGATCGCGCCACCGGCCACGTCAAAGGTCAGCTTGACCTTGATCGAGATCAGATCGCTGAGCGCGCCGCCGAACTTGTTGAACGTCACCGAATCCGTGTAAGCCGGGACGTTGTTCACGACGCCGAAATTCTGCGTCTGCATGATGACGAAGCCGTTCGCGGCACCCGCCGCGGCCAGTACGGCTGCGCACATCGCTCCCAATTGGTACTTCATCTCGCTCTCCTGTCTGCGAACTCGTAGGCTGCCCAATGAACCACGCTCGAACAATGAGCCGGCCCTAGGCTTTCCCAGTTTATCACACCCACGACAATGTCAACCCCAATTCGGGCGGAAGTTCGTGAAGTTCCGGAATGTCATCTCCGCTCGCTTACAGCGCAAATCGACTACAAATCTCTGTTAGACTGCGAGTTAGAGGCAACCAACGAGAATCCGACGCTCCCCCAAAACTGGGGAAAAGAAACAGGCCACCCTGAGGGTGGCCTGTCGGTTAGTCGTGCGTTCGAGATCGTTCAGCCGCGGATTTAAGCGTGCCGACGGCGGCGTCCCGCAACCATGCCAGCCAGACCCAGCAGCGCCGCCGAGCCGGGAGCGGGAATGAACTCGTAAGTGATCATGACGTTCGCGCCCGCCTCGGTGCGGAACTGCTGGAGCACGTTGCCGGGGCCGCTCGCACTGGAAGTGCCGAGTGCGGCGAGATTGAAGTTGACCATGCCATTGCCCACGAACCCCGCGGCAACCAGATCGGTCGGCGGATCGGTCAGCATCTGCGACGCCTGATCGGTGTTCATGAGATTGAGTTGCGCGAATCCCGAAGTGCCGGCGAAATCGACGACACCATCGAACGCGGTCGCGTTGAATGCACCGCCGGCGAGAGGCAGCACGACGACGTTCAGCCCGCCCGGCCCGGTCAGGGTGATTTGGGCGCTCACGTTGTAGTTGATCACACTCGGAGCCGCATCGAGGCTCTCAGCGCTTGCGTCGCCTTCGATGTTGCCAGTCAGCTTGATCGTGACCTTGGTCAACACCTGATTGGGGAACAACACCGGGTCCCACTGCGGCAACTGGAGCGGCGAGTTCCAGTTGGTCGTCTGCAGTGGGATATTGGCCTGGTACATGACCGAGCCGGCGTGCGCGGCACCAGCCGAGAGGGCCAGAACAGCCGCGGATGCAATTAGTCGAGTCTTCATAGCAATTTCCCTTTCCTCTTCGATTGGTGCTTCGGGTGCGAGAGAACCACGCTGGCTGCCGTGAATGACCAGTTCAAACGAATCGGCAACCGACAGGACAGAATACCACTCAACTCGGGGAGTTCAAGCCGTTTCGGGCAAACCCGCAGCAAATCCGATGGAGTAGGCCGAACAACCGATCCGCGTCCGATAACATCGCTGGAAAATCGACCTCGATCTCGGCAGCCGCCGCTACCGTTCACTTCTTGGCATCGTCGTCGAGGTCCGAAAAGTCGATGTCGAAGTCGCTTTCGCTCAGGTCGGCCAGCAGGCTGTCCTCGTCGATGGGCTTTGCCTTCTTCTGGGCAGGCGAGCCGCCTGCCTGAACGGAGGGAGCATCCTTGAGCGGCGGCGCCATGGGCTGCGCAGCAGGCTTAGGAGAAGTCGCCTGAGTTGCTGGAGCGGCCTGCCCCGTCCAAGTCGGAACCCCCTCGATGGCCGGGGTTGTGTCCGCGGATACGGCACCGGAGGCGTAGGCATCAGCGGGCTTGATGTCCTTAGGGTGGCCGTCGATTCGAACGACAAAGACTACCGGGCCAACGGCCAATAGGTCGCCGGGGATCAGTTCCCGGGACTTGACACGCTCGCCGTTGACGTGCGTGCCGTTGCTGGATCCGAGATCGCGCACGACCAGTTCGTCGTCTTCGTCCACAGAAAGTTCGCAGTGTCGCCGAGAGACGCTGGCAAGGGGAATTCGGACCTTTGCATCATCGCCCCGACCAAGCACCACCGGGAGCGCCGGGACTGGGAACTCGCGAGAAGTCCCCTCGGCGGTCACCATGACGAGTGAGAGGTTCACGGGGCTCTATCCTTGTGGTTTTGGCTGCCCTTGGGGGAGCCTGCGGGGCTAGATCAACACGGAACAATGGTGCAACATAGCCGGTTGGAGATTCTGGGGCAACACGCAGCCGGCGAGACGAACTCGGCGGACGAACCGGCCGCTCGGGCATATGCGAGCCGGGTGGTTGGACCGTGGAGTTCGGGCTCGGATCGAGAAACCGTGCGGAGCCTGTACTTCCACGTCCCCTTCTGTTTCCATAAGTGCCACTACTGCGACTTCTACTCGTTCGTGGACACACAGGACCGTCAACAGCCGTTCGTCGATCGGCTGGAGCGCGAACTGGCCGCACTCGGACGCCTTGCAGGTCATCCCACGCTTCGAACGGTGTTCGTCGGGGGAGGAACACCCAGCCTGCTGAAGGTTGACCTGTGGGAACGGCTGTTGGCTGCTCTGCGCACGCACTTCGACATGAGTGAGTTTGCGGCATCCGCCGCTGACGGCGCGGACAGGTATGCGGGTGCAGAGTTCACGGTCGAGTGCAATCCAGAGACCGTCTCCGAACCGCTCATGGCATCGCTCCGTGCGGGAGGCGTGAATCGGGTAAGCATCGGCGCTCAGTCCTTCAACCCGAGGCACCTCAAGACACTCGAACGATGGCACGATCCTGACAGCGTTCCCCGAGCCGTCGAACTCGCTCGCAGCGCGGGCATTGCACGCCAGAGCATCGATCTGATCCACGCGCTTCCCGGCCAGACCGAAGACGAGTGGGCCGAAGATCTTGATCGCGTACTGTCGCTCGGCGTCACGCACGTTTCGTGCTACACACTGACGTACGAACCAGGCACCGCGCTCACCGCACGCATGCGTCGCGGGGAGATCGAACCCGCGGGAGAGGATCTTGAGGCGTGCCTCTACGAGGCTGCAGTCAGTCGGCTCCAGAGCGCTGGGCTGTCGCGATACGAGATCAGCAACTTTGCCGCATCGGAGTCCGACCGGAGCATGCACAATCTCGCGTATTGGCGGCAGGAACAGTGGCTCGCCGCCGGGCCGAGCGCGAGCGGACATCTTTGGCGTGGCGGCTCTATGCGCGGCGGCTCATGGCGATGGAAGAACGTTCCGCGGCTCGGGGACTACCTGTCATTGGATGACAACGGCCTGGCACCGATTGCCGAACTGGAGACACCCGACCCGGCCCGTCTGCTGCGTGAGCGCCTCATGATGGGCCTGCGGCTTGAGGAGGGCATCGATGCCCGCGATTTCCTTGCCGACACCGTTGCCATCGCGCCGGACCGTGTTGAACGACTATCGGAGGAGATCACTTCACTTCGCGATCGCGGGCTCCTTCGGAGCGATGTCCGTGGTCGTTGGACTCTGAGCGAGCGCGGCCTGCTCGTGGCGGACGACGTGGCGGCAACGCTCATGCGCACGCTCGCGTAACACCGGCACCGAGATTTCAAACGTCGATCTCATCCTCGCGATCGCTTGTTGGAACGAACGTTCGTGCGGGCCGGGTCAAGCCGAGATCGCGGAGCAAGCGGCGCAGATCGCCCGGCCAGTCTGTTCGGATGTCGATCTTCTCACCCGTCTCGGGATGCGTGAACGACAATCGGTGGGCGTGGAGCGCAAGACGGTGCGAAGCGGACTTAGTCCGGCGGGGACCGTAGAACTGATCGCCGAGAATCGGAAGACCGATCGCGTCGAGGTGGATGCGGATCTGGTGCAAGCGTCCCGTGACTGGACGCGCCTCGATCAGGCACGCTGACTCACCCTGACCGAGCAGCCGGTAGGCCGTGACGGCGGGCTTTCCCGACACCCGCGACGGGCGTCCGAGCCGAGGTCGGCCCGGTCGGTCCTCAGCACTCACTGGATCGTCGGCGATCGGCACCTTGATCACGCCGGACGGTCGCTTAGGCTGACCGTCGCAGACCGCCCAGTAGTACTTGCGGATCCGCCGGTTTGCAAAGTCGTCGCGGAGTTGGTCGTATGCCCGAGGCTTGAGGGCCACGACCAACAGACCCGAGGTGTCTTTGTCCAAACGATGCAGCAAGCCGAAGTCGCGTTTGGCGCCGAGGCTCTGGAGTTGACGTCCGAAACGAGCGAACAGTCCGTTGAGCAGCGTGTCGTGGGTATGACCCTTGCCGGGCTGCGTTGGCACCCGCGCGGGCTTCTCAACCACCAGCAGGTGGTCATCGGCGAAGGGAAGGCCGAAAGTCACCCGGTCGTTTGGCTCAACGGAATAGTCCACGACAGATCAAAGGCGGGGAATCGTGAGCGGGCGAACGGCGGTCGTCACGGGTAAGTCCGAGTCAGTCCCGCGGGCAGGCCTCATCGTCGAGATACCAACGAAGTTCACCACCCACGGGATCGACCCCCAGGATTGGAAGGTCCGCGACACTCACTCGGGGCGACGCGAGCGCGGCCTGAACTCGTTCGATGGTGGTTCGCTTCGAGGCGCCGGTTACAAGCACAGCGATGAAGCGCGAAGCGTTGATGAGACGCAGCGTCATGGTGACACGGTCGGGCGGGGTGACGTTGGGTCCGGCGTTGACGCGGACAAGCGCCAATCCGTGGTCGTTGGACGGCCCCTCCCGCGCGTTGCGAGGCGGTCGTGGGGCGACTTCCTCTAGAAGGGCCGGGGAATTCGGGAAGAGACTGGCCGTGTGACCGTCGGAGCCCATGCCGAGCAGGACAAAGTCGAGACGATCTTGTCCACGCTCTCGCCAGCCGAGCACTTCGCGCAGCGTGCGCTGATAGGCGTCGTCCGCATTAGGCGCGGTCGCGAGCATTGGATGCACTTGCGCGCGGGGAATGCCGGCGTGATCACCGAACACCTCGTTGATGTGCTTGAAATTGCTTCGTTCGTCGTCGAACGGTACGCGGCGCTCATCGACGATCCAGAGATGCGTGCGCCCCCACGGGAAGTCGCGATATCGCGGATCGATCATCAGCCGCTCGTAGAAAGGCATGGGCGTCGACCCGCCGGAGAGGGCCAGATGAAAGTCGCCGAATGATCGAACGCAATTGTGCGCATGCAACATCATGTCAGCGGCGAGCGCATCGTGCAGCGAATCAACCGTCTCTCGCACGACGACCGTGCCTCGGAGCGTGGGGCGGGGTGGGCGTGGCGGATGCGCAAGCGGGAGAATGTCCGACATTGTGGGATATTGTCGCGCGGTTGCGCACGCTAGGCAACGAACGGTCGAGCAAACCGGGCCGCTCGCATCGCTCAGAAGCAGCCCGGCAACCACTGCTCCAGAAAGGCCAGAAGATCGGCGATGTCGATGACCGAATCGCCGTTCCAGTCGGCCAGAATGCCGGGGGTGGTCGTGCCAAGAGCGGGCAGCCATGACTCAAGAAACATCAACAGGTCGGCGAGATCGACGCCGTCGGATTGCGAGATGTTGGCCGGGCAGCAGGTGATCGGATTGCTCGGCCAACCCAAGCAGAGGGAATCGGCGCCCAAGAACGTGCCCGCGCACTGCGACTCGGTCGTGATCGAGCAGTTCGCGCCGTTGCAGCAAGCGCCGACGGGATCAGAACACGTTGAGGCCTGACAGGCAGTCATCGGCCCCTGCCATGTGCCGCCGAATAGCACGCACAAGTCCTGCTGAACGATCACGCACGAGCCGGTCGTGCTGCAGCATGCGCCGTCAGGCTGCGGGCAGGTGACCGATGCGCATGACGTGCCGACGCCCTGGAACACGCCGCCCTGCGCAGCGCAGGCGGGTTGGCTGACGTTGGCCTGGCAGGAGCCGTTGGGCAGACAGCACGCGCCCTTCGGACACGTGTTGGAGGGTCCACAGGCGATGTTGTTGCCGATGTACTCGCCGCCAAGTCCGACGCACTGGGATTGCGTGACGATCGCGCAGCCGCCGGTGGTCGTGCAGCACGCACCCGTCGGAGTGGGACAATTGACGCTCGTGCAAGCGGTGCCCGTTCCTTGATACGTTCCACCACCGGCGGTGCAGAGCGCGTTGGTGGTCACACTGCACTGGCCGTTCGTGCAGCAGGCACCCATGGGCTGCGGACAGTTGTTAGGCTCACAAACAGTGTCCTGACCCTGCCAAGAACCAGCGTTCGTCGTGCAATCGCTCTGCGTGCGTATCTGGCATGTGCCTACGGGGAAGCAGCAAGCGCCGGTTGGCGCTGCGGCGCAGCTGCTCGTGCGATACTGAACCTGTTGAAGAACATCGCGGCTCGGACGGCATCCGAACAGTCCTGTCGGCAACTCTGAAAACCGCTTGTAGTCCGAGCATGCCGTGCTGCCGCAGTTGATGCCATAGAGCCAGTTTCGCGTGAGGAACGTCGGAGTCGCCGGGTTGCTCACGCCGGCCACGGTTGTGCCCTCGGTGGCAAAGAACGCGTTGTTGCATGGCGAGAGCGTTGTGCAGGCCGTGGACCCTGGTGTGTGCGCTCGCGTCATGTAGACCATGAGTGTGAAGCGACCGGTGCCGCTGAGGCCCTGGATGAACATGCGCTCTGTGGGATCGGGATCATCGACAAAGAACTGGACTTTGCCTGCCGACGCTGGCGCCCCTCCGAGGAGCACGTTGATGTCGTTGCATGGCTCAACACCCGTCACACGCTGCAGGGAAACATCGGGAGGCACGCCGGGCTCTGCCGTTGGGTCGCCCGAAGTGACGGAGAATGCAACGAATGACCCGGGCACTCCCGGTTCACCGTCCCACAACTCGATGCGATAGCCCATCTGGATCGGCGCACCGATGCCGGTTGCGGGGGTGCCGACGAAGAACTCGACGAGCGTGACCTCGATCGGGAATGCTTCGTTTTCGGGTGTGCCGGGGTTGGGATCGGGCACGATGAAACTGCTGCCAAATCCCTCGTTAACCACCATGCCGGCCTGGAGCGTGATCTCCGAGCCTTGCGTGATCGAGTTGAACATGTTGGCGACCGAGTCCTCCACGATCGGACAGCCGCGCGGATCGAAGTGGACGACGTCGCTCGTGCCCTGGCGAGGACGCCAGATGATCTGCTGGATGGGGATCTCGCCGGCAATGACCGGGATCTGTAATCGCTGCTGGCCATCGATCGCGCCAAAGGCGCTGCTCAACGCCCCGCTCACCGCTGCGAAGGCGACAGCAGCGCAAAGTCGCCATGTCGAACAACGTGCGAACATCCCTCGACCGGACTTCATGCCCATTTGATGCCCCGTTCTGAATCTGCTGCGCCGAAGTTGGTGCCCCACACGACCATGCGCTGCCAACCGGCTTCCATGTTCCATCGGGCGGCAATCGCATGGACGTTCAGTGTGCCTCATGATCCGTGCATAACCAACGTGACAATCGAACGTGTTTTGTTAGGTATGCTCGCCGCGCAAACAACGGTCTGACCGAGCAGGATCTGCCCCCACTTTGAGTGACATGACCGAGGGCGCGCATCGCTCGCGTCGCACACAGCGGGTCGCCTCCTGCGCCCTACCGAACCTCGTCGGCGTTCGGGTTGTGCCAAGCCCGGCCCTCCCGAACCAGCATCGCCTCGGATTCGGCGGGGCCCCAAGACCCGGACGGATACTCGCGGATGGCCTTGCGCAGTCGCTGGCTGCGGAGAAACGGCTCACAGATTCGCCAACTCGATTCAACTTCCTCTCGGTGCTTGTAGAGCGTCCGGTCGCCGCGCATCGCGTCGAGGATGAGCGGCCCGTACGCCTCGATCTGTTCGCCACCAAACGAACGCTGGTAGTCCAGGTCGAGTTTCGCGCTGGCCATGCGGAGCCCCGAGCCGGGGATCTTCCCCTCGATCCGGATCGAGATGCCTTCGGTCGGCGCGATGTTGATCACGATTCGGTTGGGGGGACGCCCGATGGTGTCACCGCCGAGCACGCGGAACATGTTCGTCGGAGGCTGCTTGAACTGAACCACGACTTCCGTTAGCTTTGCGGCCATTCGCTTTCCGGAGCGAAGGTAGAACGGAACGCCGTTCCATCGCCAGTTGTCGAACATCAACCTGATCGCGGCGAACGTCTCGGTGTTTCGTGCGGGATCGACACCCGTCTCCTCGACATAGGCCGGCTCACCGTTTGCGACACCGTAACGGCCGACCACCGCGTGCTCGTGCGCTTGATCGATCGGGATCATCGCGGCCGTGTTGAAGAGTTTGATCTTCTCCCGCATGATCGCGCTGGCGTCAAAGACCGAAGGAGGTTCGATCGCGACGAGCGCGAGCACTTGCAGCAGGTGGCTCTGAACCATGTCGCGAAGTGCGCCACCTGCGCCCGAGTCGTAGTAGTTGGCCGCGCGAGAGCCGACGCCGACCGTTTCGGCCGCGGTGACCTGCACATGGTCGACGTGCTGCCTGTTCCAGATCGGCTCGAAGATGGCGTTTGCAAATCGCATGACCAGGATGTTCTGGACGAGTTCCTTGCCGAGATAGTGGTCGATCCGGAAGATGGCCTCCTCCTCGAAGACACGCCCCAGTGTTCGGTTCAGACTCGCGGCCGATGCCGTGTCCACGCCGAAGGGCTTCTCGATGATGATGCGCTGCCAGGCGGAGTCCGCGGGGTTGAGAGAACACCAGCGTTTGCCCTCCGTCACCAGGCCGCTGGCGCCGATAATTGTGATGATCGGCTCGTACAGGTCAGGTGAAACGGAGAGATAGAAGAGCACGTTGGGTGAGCCTGCCCCGGCACCTCCCTTGCACATGCCGGCCCTCCTGCCGAGGTCGTTCACGGCCTCGGCGATGGCCAGAGCCGAGTCGGGCGATGCCGCGTCGGCGGCGAAGTAGTGGACTCGACGGGCGAACGACTCCCATGCCGATTGTGCTGCGGCGTTCCACCCGCCGCCGCTCGACTCGGAAGCGACCGCGGAGAACTTCTTGACACTCGGCGACAATTTCTCTCGAAAGTTCTCGTCAGACATGGGCGTCCGCGACACACCCAGCACGATGGTCTTGTCGGGCAAAGCGCCCGATCGGTGCAGATCGAACAGCGAAGGGATGAGTTTGCGGTGCGTCAGGTCGCCCGACGCGCCGAAAATCACCACCACGCACGGCTCGGCGGATGCCGACGGTGAAGACTCGGGAACAACCGCCAGCGGCGACGCCTCATAGGCCTGATTCATACGCGGATGCTACCGAATCCGAACCGATCTCGCCGACGGGATGGCGTGCGAGTCGCGGACCGTCGCGTTTCCTACCTTTTTGGCGTGACCCCGGAGATTGTGCGACTCATCGACGCCAACTTGAACCGCGCCGCCGAGGCTTTGCGGGTCATGGAGGATTTGGCCAGGTTTGTGACGGGTGAGGCTGGGCTGAGCGGCGAAACCAAGCGGCTCAGGCATCGGGTTCGCGGGCTGCTCACCGCGGCCGGAATTGACCCGACCAGGGCCATGGCGTGCCGCGACACGCCGGGAGACGTTGGGACGGAAATCAAGACCGAAAGCGAAGGCGTGAGGGCGAGCGCCAGGAGCATCGCCCTTGCGGCCGGCGCACGTGCCTGCGAAGCCCTGCGTGTGATTGAAGAGGCACTCAAACTGTCGACCGCCGGATCAGGCCGCTCAGACGCCACCGATCCGTCGACCGTGTGGCGAACGGCTGAACAGATACGGTACAGCGTCTACGACCTTGCCAGTCGGTTGGTCCTGAACTTGCCCGGCTCGCGCCCAGCCCCACAGTGGCGGCTGTGCGTGCTGATTTCACCGATGGACTGCGCGATTGAATGGCATGACACCGCCCGACGGTCGATCGAAGGGGGTGCCGATTGCCTTCAACTGAGGGCAAAGGACCTCTCGGATTCTGACCTGCTCCGCGCGGCGGAGACACTCCGGCTCATCACGCGAGATGAGGGAGTCGCATTGATTGTGAACGATCGGCCCGATGTCGCCCTGCTCTGCGGCGCGGACGGAGTCCACGTCGGGCAGTCCGACCTCTCTGTCGAACAGGTCCGACGCCTTGCCGGAGAGAGTCTGATCGTCGGTGCTTCGACGCACAACATGGGTGAAGCACTCGCCGCGGTCAAGAGCGGCGCCGACGTCTGCGGAGTCGGTGCAATGTTCGCCTCCGCGACGAAGGAACGCTCACCCTCCGGACTGACCTACCTGCGCAACTACCTCGCCGACGACCGCACCGCCCGCGTGCCGCACCTGGCCATCGGCGGCATCACACCGGACAACATCGGAGAGCTGATCGAAGCGGGTTGCCGCGGGGTGGCCGTGTCGTCGGCCGTCTGCAGGAGCGAGCAGCCCGAACGGGTGTGTCGCAGCCTCCGCAGATCTCTCGATGCCGCGGCGATTGACTCCCCGACGCTTGCGTCAACAACGACGAGTAGGTCGAGCGCTGGGACTTAGTTCGTCGTGGCAACAGCCATGTCAGCAAGCAGACACGCGCTCAGTGGGTGTGATTCCACGTCTCGCGTGCCTTCGGAGGCATCGAGAGCCCACCACGACTCCGTGCTGGCTGCGCTTGCAGCAACCCAGACAAAGTGCGCAGCGGTCGACGACAGGATCGCTCTCGCGCTGATCAGATGATCGGTCGAGGTTGAGTCCGACACTTCCGTCCCGATGTGATCGCAAGCGCCAACGACCGACGACGGCATGCTGAAGTCATAGATGTCGCCGTCCGTCAGACCGTCCCCGGAACCGTCGTCGAGCCAGGAGAGGTCCGGCACACGAATTCGCTTCTCTTCATCGCGAATCGGGGTCTGGTCGAGCACCACCATTTCGACCACCGGTCCTTCTGCATCCACCTCATCGACTTCCAACTTCTCGACCCACTGCTCCTTCCAAGGCCCGGCGTCGCCGTCTCCGGAGAGCGTGTGCAGGTCATCACCGAGCGCCTCAAGGAACGCCAGATCGATCGGCCGCGAGAAGTCAACTTCGGGCACAGGAGGCAGGTCGCTCACAAGGCCGGAACCATCGAGGAACGTCCGGGACTCGAGCACTTCCACCGCAAGTCCGCCCGAGATCCGAGATCGCTTCGTGTGCTTCAGTCTCTGTCGCATCTTGAGTTTCTCTCCTCCGCTCGGCCGCATCGCGTTTGGCCTGGGCTGAAGCATGCCACGAGGGAACACGAAGTACAGGGAGACATTGTCCACGAAACCGCTACCTGTGCCGGCTGTAACGATCACTCCGCTCAGGCACGGTCCGGGGCCGCCGGCGCGTGGTCCGAGTACGCTTAGGCATGGCCTACCAGTTCAAGCAAGCCGTTCTGAGCAATGGACTCACGATCGTCGCGGAAGTCGACCCTGACGCACACTCCGCCGCGGCGGGCTTCTTCGTCAAGACCGGCGCCCGCGATGAGACGACCGACGTGATGGGCGTTTCGCACTTCCTCGAGCACATGATGTTCAAGGGCACGGCCAGACGAACGACCGACCAGATCAATCAGGGTTTCGACCGCATCGGTGCCAAGAACAACGCGTACACATCCAGCGAGATGACCTGCTTCCATGCGACGGTGCTGCCCGACCGTTTGCTCGGCCCGGACAACGCGCTCGACATCCTGTCGGACATGATGCGCCCATCGCTCCGGAAAGACGACTTCGATACCGAGAAAAACGTGATCCTCGAAGAGATCGCGATGTACCAGGACAATCCATTCTGGGTGCTCTACGAGCGCACCATGGAGGTGCACTGCGGCGCCCCATCGATACCCGGCGATGACATCGCGGGCATGCACCCGCTCGGCCACCGCGTGCTCGGCACCAACCCGAGCATCACCGCTTTGACATCCGAACAGATGCGGGCGTACTTCCAGCAGCGTTACTCGGCCGACAACACCGTGCTCTCGCTCGCAGGTCGGGTCGACTTTGATGCTTCGGTCGAGCAGGTCGCCCGCGCCTGCGGTTCGTGGCAACGCACAGGTGCGGGGCGCGACGCGCGGCCCCCAAACGCATCGGACAGGTTGCTCGACATCCGCGATCCAAAGGTCAATCGGGCGTACCAGTTGATGCTGACGCCCGCGCCCGCCGCGAATGACGACCGTCGATACGCCGCCGGTTTGCTCGCGCACATACTCGGCGGCCCGGACAATTCACGATTCCACTGGGCGCTGATCGAGACTGGCCTTGCGGAAGAGGCAGAAGCCGCGTACGACGGACGCGACGGCGTGGGCGACTTCATGATCTTCGTCGTCGCCGATCGCGACAAAGCCGATCGAGTCTGGTCCATCGTCGAGCGCGAGGTTGATGCACTCAAAGGCTCGCTGACCGAGGCGGACCTCGAAAGAATCCGATGCAAGATGGTCACGAGCGTCACGCTTGCGGGTGAGCGGCCGGGGGGGCGCATGCAACGCCTCGGCAGGCAGTGGATGACCCTCGGTCGTTACTCCACGCTGGATGAGGAACTTGCCCGCCTCAACGCCGTGCGAGTCGACGACGTTCGGAGCCTGTTGGATCAGTTTCCGCTGCGGCCGCGGACCATCGGCAGAATGCTGCCCGCGTAAAGCCGCTGCGTTTCGCACTCGCGCTCACGCCGCCTTCGGCTGATACACGCGTACCGCGTTGCGACCGGAACGCTCCGCGGCCGCCAGCGCTGCCTCGGCGACCGTCACGAGCCGAGACGCATCGGGAAACTCATCGACAGACGCAGCGTCCATGGTGACAACCCCAACACTCACCGTGACTTGGATCTCACGAGGAGCGCCGGGGCGCGCTGCGATCAACCGAATAGGCTGGGCTCCTACAGCCTGCCGAACAAGTTCGGCCAGCCTGGCGGACTCAGAGCGATCAAGGCCGTTCACGGCGACCGCGAAATGGGCCCGGTTCATTCGCGCGATCACCGCTCGCTTCGGAGAGAACACGCGAGTCAATCGACCTGAAACACCGATTGCGGCCGTGTCCAGAGCTTCTTCTCCGGCCAGACTCACGATCGACGTGTCATTGTCGATCTTGACCAGCACGACGGACATCGGTCCGACTCCGGCTTGAGACTTCTCGAAGAGCGCGATGATCGATTGCTCAAAGCGCTCGCGGCTGGAGAGTCCGGTCAGTTCGTCGACCATCGGACTCTTCTCGCTCATCGAGTAGATCGGACCGAGGTCGATCTGCTCCTGGTCGTCAGGAATCTCGATTTTGGACAGCTGCTCCTTCGCGGCCTCGAGCACCCTCGCCGAATCGATCGCCTCTCCGGTCGCCACCGAGAGCAAACGCGACATCTCGCGTGCCTGCGTGGTGATCGCCTGAAGCACCTCGTCGGCCTGCTGGTTTGTCAGGCCGAACCATTGCTCTGCACGCTCATAGAACCTGCGCAGGCTCTGCACCGTGTCGCGACCCGCCAGCACATCGGAAGCGATATTGCCGAGTCCCACCGCTCGGACAATGCTCGCGTGCGAACTCGGTGCGGCCGTTGGCCGCTCGTGATACTTGATCGGCATCACGAGTTCGTCGGGCAGTTTCCAGCGTTGTGCCAGCATCGCGCCCAGGTCCGGATGCTGAAGCCCGAAGTGCTCGAGTTCAAGCCGACCGACCTGTCGATGCTCGCCCTCGGCCATCGCAACGACCTTCGCGTACTCCTCACCGAGCGTTTGCAGGAGCACGATCATCCCGACGTCCTGCAGCAAGCCGCCGAGGAAGCACTCTTCCTGATAGCCAACGCCCGACCGCGCGGCGATGTTCTTCGCCGCCACGGCCGTGAACAACGCGCGACGCCAGTGCTCGGTAAGATCGAAGTCTTTCGAAGCGTCCTTGATCGCCGTAACGAGCGAGAAGCCGAGTGCGAGGGTCTTGACCGCAGACATGCCCAGAAACGTGATCGCCTGATTGATGTTCGAGCACTTCTTGCGAAGACCGAACAGCGACGAGTTGACGGTCCGGAGGATCTTGGCCGACAAGGCCTGATCGTTCTGGATCGTTTCGGCCAGAGCCTTCATCGACACGGATTGATCAGCCGTAAGTTCGACCACGCGCATCGCCACCGCCGGCAAACTCGGCAGTTGCCGACAGTTGAGCACGCGTTCCAGGACTTCGGGGTTCATGCTTCGATGCCTCGCCAATCGGGACGTACAGAACCTGCCGCCCGGCGCCGGCGACCAAGACTCCGGCTCCGACGTAGCAGCGGGGGTGCTCCCCTTGATTGGGCTATCGGCACCCTTCGCCTCGACGTTGAGTCGTTGTTCTCCCCTGCCCGGGTGGGTGTCGCAATGCCTACCCACCCGCCGAGTTAGAGGACGCACCCGACCCGAAGAGCGCAATATGCGATGGAGGCTCAACGCCGAGCAGATATCGGGCGTACTGGGAGAGCAATCGACACCCGCGCTCAGCGACAATCGCCGACGCAACCAACTTTCTGGACAGACTCCGGACCGACTCCGGTTCGACCGAATCGAGCCCGCGCAGGGCCACCACGGTTTCGTGCCGCACGCGCCAGCCGTCAGCGCGATTGCTCGCGGTCAGGCCACCAAGTTCTGGAACGAACAGATAGGACGCCGCATCGTTCAGGGCTTCACCAGACGCCGCATCGAGCGTCAGACTCGGCCTGTACCCTGCCTCGCTCAGCACGGTCCAGATGCCTGTCAGAAGTTCAGGCCATACCGACTTCGAGGGCACAAGGTTCGTCCACACACCGACGAGCACGTCGAACATCGCTCGATGCGGGTCATGATCGCGAACGAAGTGCTGAACGAGGTCGGCCAGATAGTTCGCCGCGAGGAACCCTTGCCAGTCCTGTCTGATGTGCCGCCACGGATCGATCAGGTCCCACTCGGTGATGAGCGCGAGTTCAGAGTTCCGCCGAACAATGATCCCTGCCTGACCGATGGTCAGTGGCTCAACTCCCCCTGAATAGGGTGATTTCGGACGCCGCGACCCCTTGGCCACGCCCCGAACCATGCCCCGCTCTCGACAGAGCAGCGAAACCACTTGGCTGGTCTCTGACCAATCCCACTGTCGGATGCAAACGGCGTCGTCGAGATCGGCGGGCACGCGCGGAGCGTAGCAGGATCCCGGTCAGCTCCGACACTCCCACGCCGCATGCACGGCGATACGCTGCACCCATGCGATTCTGCCTCGTAGACGCCGTCCTCGAACGTTCCACCAACCGAATCGTGACCCTCAAGCAGGTCTCGAACGCGGAGGAGTACCTGCTGGATCACTTTGCGAGTTTCCCGGTCCTTCCGGGGGTCTTCATGATCGAGTCGCTGGTGCAGGCCGCGCGGCTCTTGGCCGAATCGCGACAAGGTGATGCGCAGCGCCATGTGCTTGGGGGTGTGCGCGGCATCAAGTACGGCTCTTTCGTCCGGCCGGGAGATGGCTTGCGCATCGAAGTCAACTTCCACAAGGAACTGGAGGGTGGCCATTTGGAGTTCAAGGGCGAAGGAAGGGTCATCCCGCCGAGCGATCGTGGTGCGACAGCGACCGAATCCGGCCGAGTCGCGGTCAGCGGCCGGTTCGTGCTCCGACCGATCTTGCTCGCCGGAGCCTGAAACCACCCAGACCCCCCGCTACACTCCGCACCCATGAATCGCGACGAAATCTTCTCGAAAGTTCGGGATGTGTTGGTTGAAGCCCTCGCCGTCGATGAGGACGAAGTGACGCCGACAGCCTCGCTGGTGGGCGACCTCGGGGCCGAGTCCATTGACTTCCTCGACATCGTCTTCCAACTCGAAAAGACGTTCAACATCAAGATCGGGCAAGGCGAGCTCTTCCCCGAGGGTGCGAACATCACGCAGGACCCCAAGTTCGTGCAAGGTGGATTGGTCACGCCCGACGGAATCGCCGCGCTCTCCGCCCGACTGCCGCACGTCGACTTCACGAACTTCGCGAAGGATCCGCAGGTCGGCAAAGTCATCAACACTTTCACGGTCGACAGCATCGTGAACTTCCTCGAACGCAAACTGACGGCCTGAGCCGTACTCTGCGACCTGCACCGACCGCCTCCGATTTCCGCGAGACTCACCGCCGATGCGATGGATGTGGATCGACAGGGTGGTGGAACTCGTGCCGGCTCGGCGCATCGTCACAATCAAGAACGTCTCGCTCGCCGAAGAGCACCTTCACGATCACTTCGTGGACGACCCTGACCGTGGTCTGCCTGCCTGCCCGATCATGCCGGCCAGCCTGGTCCTCGAGGGTGTTGCGCAGTCCGCAGGCACGCTGGTCGGGCACGCGGAGCGCTTCAAGGAAAAGGTCGTTCTTGCCAAAGTCAGCCGCGCCGAGATCCGGCGCGACGTCGGGCCGGGATGCACACTCCGATACACCGCCGAGATCGAACGCATGGACACGGTCGGTGCGTCGACCCGCGCAACGATCGAACTGTTCGATCACGCCCGCCCCACCGACGGGTACGTGCCGATCGGTGAGGTGGAAATGATGTTCAGCCACCTCGACAACAACATGGGCCAGGCAGGCAAGAGCGGCGAGGCCTTCCCCGAGCACAACTTCGTCTTCGGGGACAGTTTCAAGACCCTGCTGCGAACGAGCGGCATCGCCATCCCCGAGTGATCCCTCGTCTCAGCGTGGCGCCTCCCAGGCGATTGTCGCCAGTCTCTCGGCGGTCTCGGTGGAGAGGTGCCGATCGGGGTCAAACGCCGCGAGTTGCAGCGCAGCGGCAACCACCGGCACCGCCGACAGCACCACCGCCGCCGTCGCCAGTTTGCCCGCGGTCTCTCGCTTCCTTCGCGCCACGATCTCGCAGATGGAGATCACCAGAACCATCGACGTTGCTTTGAACGCGATCAGCCCCGCGAACCCACCGTGCCGGATCACTGCGTCCGCCAGCCGGTTGACCTCGATCGCACCGAAGTAGTTGATCAACGTGTTGGTCATGATGAGGTCGAGAAACCCGACCAGCACGTACCACACATACCGCTGTGGGAATGCAGGTGAGGCCCGCATCGCCCGCACGATCGATCCCGCACAATTTTCGGTTGTGCCCACGGGCACCGCCTTTCAGCCCCGCGCGTCCCCGCATTCCCGTACGACGGCAAGCGCATGGCGGATCTGCCCGCCCGTGCGAATCCCGCTCTCATCTATCCCATTGCGAACGGCCCCCGTCCTACGCCCCCTCACGCTCCGCCAGCGTTTCCCGACACAGCCGATCGAACAACCCCTTCGGCGCATCCTTGCCCGTCCAAAGCCGGAACTGCTCCGCGGCCTGTTCCACGAACATTTGAACCCCGTCGATCACCCGCAACCCCCGCTCTTCCGCCGCACGCACCAGCGGCGTCCGCACCGGCGCATACACCGTCTCGAACACCACCGCACCCTCGGGGAGTTTGTCCAGCGCCTCGGCGGGAAGCGGCAATCCCTTCGGGTCAGTCCCACCCTTCATCCCCACGCTCGTGCAGTTGATCACCGCGTCGAACGGCAGATGGTTCAGATCCGCCATCTCCTCGATGAGCATCGTCGACACGCGTTCGTTCGCCGGATCAACTTCATCCGCCAACCGCTCCGCACGATCAGCCGTTCGATTGACAATCGTGACGCTCATGCCGCTGAATTGGCAGGCGACCACCGCCGCCCGCGCCACACCCCCGGCACCCAACACCAGCGCGCTCTTGCCTTCAGGCGGCCCAATCTCTGAGTGCAACAGCCGGACAAATGCCAGCGCGTCCGTGTTTCTCAAGAGCGGCCTTCCACCTTGATCCAATGCGGCAAGCGTGTTGACCGCACCACACGCCGCTTCGAACTCAGCGGACGCCGTCGAGCCCGCGCTGCGCGACGTGCTCCAATCCCGCTGCGACGCCCACCTCCACACCATCTCCTTAAACGGCATCGTCACGCTCAACCCCGCCAGATCCAGCCCCTCATGCTCGATCAGCGCATCAAGCGTCGCCCGCAAACTCAGGTACGTCTTCTCCCCTGCCGGGTCTTCCTCATCCACCCCGATCGGCAGCGGCAGATACACACCGTCATGCCCCACCGCCTTGAACCCCGCGTTGTGCACCAAGGGCGACAGCGAGTGCCCCACCGCTGTCGGGCTCCCGATCACGCCGTACACCTTCGTCTTCGGCCCGATCGACCGGAACCGGTACATATCAAGCAACTCCCGCACGCTCGGCTGCCCCGGCGCTGTGGTGCTCGCCTTCCGCAGCCCCGCGTACGTCAGAAACCCACCGAACTTCGGCGCCAGCACCCGCGACATCAACCCATACTCCCCCATCGCCAGCCCGACCATCGGCTTCCCGCCACCCCCCCCCATTTCCCGCTGCTCGCGCAGCAGATCAAACACCTCCAGATTGTCCCGCAGCGACCGCGCCCGAAACGCGAATTTCACCACGCTCGCCGCGGGCTCCGCCTGCATCGCCAGAATCCGCCGAGTCAGATCCGCCGGGCGACCGCCGAAGTCGTGCATCGACAGGATCAATCCGGTTTCAACGTCCCCTCTCACCTGCCCCGGGTGCCGAACCCCCAGGTTGATCTTCTGCTTGATGTTCGCGCTCTTCACATAACTCGCGTACTCAAAGTCCAAGTACCGCGGCGGGTGTTCCTTCAACTCCCCAACCCCCACCCCTTCATGTGGCCGGTGCCCCCGCCCCTCGCTCACGCTCCGCGCGGTCCCCAGCCGCTCGTACAGCGACACCCGCCCCGCCTCGTCCCCGTCATACCCCCCCACCCCCCCCGCCCCCCCACTCTCCGCCATCGCCCGGCACGTCACGATGCACGGCAACGGGCTCCCCGCCACCATCCGCAAAATAGCCTTCACCTGCAACGCATCCAACTCACCCGACGACTCGTTCACCGCCCCGGTAAAGAACTCGTCAATCCGAAACTCAACAAGTTCCGCCCCGGCGTCCTTCGCCGCGAGCGCATCGGCCACGGCCTGAGCCTCATCCTGCACCAGAATCGATACACAGAGCAGCGTCATCGTGGCGGGAGCCTACGCATGCTGCGTCTGCATCAGACGATTCAGGCCGATGTACAGGCGTCCTGTCCATCCACTCCGCGCAAGGCCAACGCCAAGCGACTCGTTCTCCCTTCCCCTCCGCGCCATCGGGTACTTGCGTTAAGGCCAGCATCGCACTCGCACAACGTAACGCACACCGTTCACAAGTCCTCCAACCGCCTCCTCGTCTCCATCTCCCGCAAATCCCCAAACAACCCCCCCAACTGCCCCGCCAGAATGTTCCGCAGCGGGTATTCCCCCGGCAGCCGCTCGTCCGCCACGATCCCGTCCTTCCACCGATACGTCCGGATCTTCTCGCTCCTCTCCCCGCTGCCGATCTGAGCGCTCCGCGCTGCGGCCCGCGCCTCGTGCACCTTCCGCCGCTCCAACTCGTACAGCCGGGCCATCATCAGCCGTCGCGCACGCTCGCGGTTCTGCTGCTGGCTCTTGCTCTCCTGCATGCGAACCTCAATCCCCGTCGCCTTGTGCACCAGCTTGACCGCCGTGGCCACCTTGTTCACGTTCTGCCCGCCCGGCCCCTGCGCCGTCGTCACGTCCTCCGTCACATCGTTCGCCCAGTCGATCTTCACCTGCACCTCTTCCGGCTCCGGCAGCACCGCCACCGTCGCCGTGCTCGTGTGCACGCGTCCCTGCGCTTCCGTCGCCGGCACGCGCTTCACGCTGTGCACCCCCGCCTCGAACGCCATCTCGCTCCACACCCCCTCACCGCGCACGTTCACCACCGCCGAGCGCACCCCCCCCACGCTCGGCTCGGCGGACATCTCCAGCACCTCGAACGACCAGCCCTTGCCCGCCGCGTACTTGCCGTAGATATCCAGAAGGTCCCGCGCCCACAGCGTCGCCTCATCGCCGCCCGTGCCCGCGCGAACCTCCAGCATCACGCTCCCCACCGCGCGATCCTCGCTGTTCACCAGGTTCCCCTTGATCCGCTCCAGCGCTGACGCCGCCTCCGCCTCCACCCCCGGCAGCTCTTCCCGCGCCATCGCCGCCAGGTCCGCGTCGCCCCCCGCATCACCCTCGCGGATCGCCTCTCGCAGCGCCCTCGACTCCCTCATCAGCCCCTTGTATCGCGTGTACTCGGTCGCAATTGGCTCGATCGCCGCGCGCTTGATCGAGACCTCGCGCGCCCGTCGGTGGTCCCCCCCCACCGCCGGATCCTCCAGTTCGTTCGTCAGCCGATCGAACTCCGCGGCGATGGCGTCGAGTTTCCGAACGATCGCCGCGACCGACCCCTCGCCTTCCGTGCTGTTCATGCCGAACCGATGGTACACCCCGGCTGACAGGATCGACCGACCAATCCGAATGAATCACGACGGCACTGGGCCGGTATCATCGTCCGCACCAGATTCTCACCCCCACGCATGAACTCCGCAGTCTCCATCTCCAACGTCCGCAAGTCGTTCGGCTCGAAGGTCGCCGTGGACGACCTGAACCTCGAAATCCCCTCCGGGTCGCTCTGCGGCTTCATCGGCCCCAACGGCGCGGGCAAGACCACGACGATCCGGATGGTGATGTCGATCATCTTTCCGGATCGCGGCGACATCCGCGTGCTCGGCAAGGCCTCCGCCATGGAGTCCAAGGACCGGATCGGCTACCTGCCCGAGGAACGCGGCGTCTATCGCAAGATGAAGGTCGCGCCATTCCTTCGCTACATCGCCCGCCTGAAGGGGGTCGACGGACCCGCCGCCGCCAAGCGCTCGGCCGATTGGCTCGAGCGCGTCGGCCTTGCCGAGAGTGCTGGGCGACGGTGCGAGGAACTCTCCAAGGGCATGCAGCAGAAGGTGCAGTTCATCGCCTCGGTCATCCACGAGCCGGAACTGCTCATCCTCGACGAAGTCTTCAGTGGACTCGACCCCGTCAATCGCAAGCTTATGCGTGAACTGATCGACGAGCAGCACCGCGCCGGCCGCACGATCATCTTTTCCACCCACGCGATGTACGAGGCCGAGCAGCTCTGCGACCGGATCTTCATGATCCACCACGGCAAAAAGGTGATCGATGCGCCCCTCGCCGAGATCCGCCGACGTTTCGACTCGCGCACCGTCATCGTCGAGCCGGTCGGGCCGTTCGACGCCGCGATGGACGCCCTCGCCTCGCTCTCCGGGGTGACGGGCGTCGAGGCCCATCGCGACGGCCTGCATCTGGCCGTGGCGCCCAGTGCACAACCCGGCAACGTCTTGGCCGACGCCGTGAGCGTGCTCAACGACCCGCCACACAATGGCACCAGGCGGGTCGAGCGCAAGCGGATCACGCTCGAAGAGGTTTTCATCGATTTGGTAGAGGCTCGGGGCGAAGTGCTCGACGAGAAGGACCGGGCCGAGATCGCCGAGATCGGAGCCGGAGCGGAGGCACGATCATGATCCGCAAGATGCTCGACGTCGCTCTCCGAGAGTTCAGCGCGACGGTCCTCACAAAGGGCTTCCTGCTGGGCGTCTTCCTTCCACCGATCCTCATGATCGGCGCCGTGATGCTCATCCCGGCACTGATGAACCAGACCCCGCCCCGCACCCAGGGTCGAATCGCCGTGATCGATCGGTCGGGGTCCGTCGTCGACGGCATTCGCGCGGAACTCTCGCCCGAGCGCATGAGTGCAACACGCGAAGAGCGACGCCACCAGGCCCGCGAGTTGGTCACCAAAAACGCACCGGGCGTTGTGCCCGAAGAGCAGATGGACCGGGCACTCGATCAGGCGATGCGACAGGCGGCAGCCGATGGCCCAAGCCTGAGCGTCGAGACGCTGTTCGCTGACGCAGATTCGGAATCGGCCAAGGCGGAGATCCCCACCACGCGCAGACGATCCGACCTGACCGACAAGGACCCCCGCCTGGCCGTGGTGGTTGTGCCCGAGGGCGCCGTCACGAAACCGCAAGGTCGGGACGGACCCGCCGAGTTCGAGCCCTTCGAAATTTACTCCGCTCCGACGCTCGACATCGAGGTCAAGGGCATCATCCAGGGCGCGGTGGAACGTTCGATCGTCAACGCCCGCATCGCCGCGGCCGGGCTCGACGCACGCGAAGTACGAGCGCTCACCGCGACCCCCCGATCGAACGCTGTCACCGTCACGCAGACCGGCGAACGCAAAACCAGCGAGATCGCCTCGATGCTCGTGCCCGGCGCCTTCATGCTGCTGCTCTGGATCAGCGTCTTTACGGCGGGCCAGTCCCTGCTGACGTCGACGATCGAGGAAAAGGGTTCTCGTGTCATGGAGGTGCTCCTTTCGGCCGTCTCGCCGCTCGAACTCATGACCGGCAAGATTCTCGGCCAGATGGGCGTCGGTCTGCTGATCCTGAGCATCTACGGCGGCGTCGGAGTCATCTCGCTCGTGGCCTTGGCCATGGCCGACCTGATCGACCCGATGAACCTCGTCTATCTCGCGTTCTACTTCCTCATCGCCTACTTCATCATCGCGTGCCTGATGGCCGCCGTCGGTTCGGCCGTCTCGGATCTGCGCGAGGCCCAATCGCTCATGGGTCCCGTCATGATCGTGCTGGTCATCCCCATGATGCTCTGGATGCCCATCATGCGAAACCCGAACAGCATGTTTGCGCAGGTCTGCAGTTTCATCCCGCCGATCAGCCCGTTCGTCATGGTCCTGCGACTTGGCGGGAGCGAGCCGGTGCCCTTCTGGCAGATCCCCGCGTCCATCGCTCTGGGCATCGCCACGGTCGGTGTGGCGCTCTGGGCCACGGCCAAGATCTTCCGGATCGGCGTGCTGATGTACGGCAAGCCGCCCTCCTTTGGCACCCTCATTTCGTGGGTGCGGATGGCGTGAGCAAGCGACCCACCAAGCCTCGAATTCAGGCAGCCACGAAGGGCAGACCATCGCGTCCGACGAAGTCGCGAGCGGCCGAGCCCGTGGCGCTCGATCGTTTCGATCTCTACGAGTTCTGCGTGCAATCGCCGGGCTACGACGCCCGGGTGCTCGAGGCGATCCACGGCGGCAGACCCCGCGTCCTAGGCGAGGATTTCTGCGGCACGGCCGCCCTGTGCAGGGCGTGGGTGGATCTCGACCCCGGCCGACGCGCCGTTGCCGTCGATCACGACCCCGTCGTGATCGAGCGTGCGTTGTCCTCCAACGCACAACGAGCGCCGGGCGACCCGCGCAGGCGCATCGAACCGCGTACGCGCATCGACTATCTCCTTGCCGACGTCCGCGACGCCGACGACACCGCCGATGTGATCGCCCTGCTGAACTACGCGATCTGCGAGATTCACACACGGTCTGCGCTGATCGAATACTTCGCGCACGCCAGACAGCGAGTCCGCGCCAAGGGGTGCCTGATCTGCGACATCTACACCGGCAACGACGCCTTTCTCCCAGGCGAGACCACCCGCACGTTCGAACACCCATCGCATCAAACAGTCCTGTACACATGGGATCAGCGCGAGGCCAATCCGCTCACCGGCTTGGTCGAGAACTCGATCCACTTCGAGGTTCGCACATCGCACAAGACAAAGCGAGGTGGGGATGGATCGAGATTCCCCGCCCGCAGCATCAAGGACGCCTTCGTCTACCGCTGGCGACTCTGGTCGATCCCCGAACTCCGTGACGCGATGACCGAGGCCGGCTTCGCCTCGACCCAGGTTTACCCCCGCAGCGCTGAGGCCGTCACCGACGACGACCGATTCATCGTTGAGCAATTGCTCAATCCCGACGAACTGCCGGACAGTTTCAGTTGCTACGTCGTCGGGCGTGTCTGAGTCGTCTCGCCGCGCCGCTCTGCCGCGGTATCTCGTTGCCGCTTCCCCTACACCGCCACCGGCGCGGGGAGCGCCGGGTGCGGCTCGTACCCGAGAATTTCGACATCTCCTGGCGTGAACGCGAAGAGGTCACGCACGCCGGGATTCAACCGCAGAGTCGGCAACGTTCGCGGCGTCCGTCGAAGCAACTCCTCAGCCTGCTCCAGGTGATTCTCGTACAGATGCACGTCGCCGAAGGTGTGGATGAACTCCCCCGGTTCCAGCCCTGTGCAATGCGCCACCATGCACGTCAGCAGGGCATAGCTGGCAATGTTGAACGGCACACCCAAGTACAAGTCCGCGCTCCGCTGGTACAACTGGCAACTCAGTCTCCCCGGCCCCCCGCCCTCCCCGCCGCCACTCACATAGAACTGGAACATCGTGTGGCACGGCGGCAGTGCCATGCTCGGCACGTCCGCAACATTCCATGCACTGACGATCAGCCGCCGCGAATCCGGCTTGTGCCGGATGTCGTGCAGCACCTGCGCGATCTGGTCCACCGTCCGCCCGTCCGGGCACGCCCAACTCCGCCACTGCTTGCCGTAGACCGGCCCGAGGTCGCCGCGCTCATCGGCCCACTCGTCCCAGATTGTGACCTTGTGATCGTGCAAAAACTTGACGTTCGTGTCGCCACGCAAAAACCACAGCAACTCGACGATCACCGACCGCGTGTGGATCTTGCGCGCTGTGACGAGCGGAAAGCCCGCCGAAAGATCGAACCGAAGTTGATGTCCAAAGACGCTCCGCGTCCCAGTCCCCGTCCGGTCAGTCCGCCGCTCGCCCCGTTCCAACACCAGCCGAATCAGGTCCAAATAGTTCCGCACTTGATCCTCCGTGACGCGGCATGATACCGGCGCACGGTTCACATCCCGGCGGGCGCATCCTTGCTGTCGGCTGGGGGCGCCTCGGAGGATCCCGCAGAATCCGACACCGACGAGCCGGGCGTCTTTGGCATCAGATGCTGCGGCGGCATATAGACATGGTCCAACCCGATGAAGGCGGCCTCTCCTCCACCGCCGCTCACCCGTGCCCGCTCCACCCACTCCCGAACTCGCCAACCCAGCGCACTCGCCGAATCGCTGAACATCCGCCCCCCGTCGTCGGTGTAGTCCGTCCCGACCGAATAGAGGACGTACCTCGACTCCGCGCCATCGCCGCTCCGCCGATATCGAAGCAGCTGACCGGTGAACCGATCGATCGGCCGAACCGGCAACACGTTGCGCCCGAGATCCTCCAATCGCTCCGGGAACGAGCCGTGCCGCCGACGGTGCAACTCCAGAGCGATCATCGTGAGCCCGGCCTCGCGCGTCATCGCGCTGGTGTTGCACCCGATTACGTATCGGTCCAGCGCGGGTGTCAGCAGTCGCCCGACATCCAGCGGTCCACCGATCCCCTTCGACGTGCGGGCAACCACCGCCAAGTCCGCAGAGCTGGCGATCGTCCACTTCCACATCGGCGTCGTAGCGCGATTCTCAACAAGCCGCATCACTTCGTCATACTCACTCACGGTCCTCAATCGCCCCGACGCCACCGCGGCGACCACCGGTCCGACCGCCATCGTTCCGAACCCCGCACCGCTGTCTTCACCCCCACCCTGGACCGAAATGGTCACGAGTTGCGAAAGCGTTCGCAGCCCTCGAGCCGTCAACCGACCGTCCCCTCGTCCGTCATCGGAGTAGATGTGCTGAACCGCGTCCATGAACATCGCCCGTTCGCCGTGCAGACTCAGCGATAGTGGTCCGCCCTCCATGTCCCCCGCGAGCGATGCGTACATGGAAAGCACGTGCGCCAGCTCGATCAGCGTCCCGTCGCTCAACGCTTCGGGATGCCTCAACAGCACCTCCGCGAGCGTGCTCACGCCCATCGTCATGATCGCCTGCGATACCAGATCCGAGATCAGGGTCGGCTGCTGACGGATGAGCCTTGCGATGTCGAACACCGCCCGAATCGACTCAGCCGCCCGTTCGCCGTCTCCCGTCTCCGCGGCCAGCCTCGCGTCGAAGCACAGCAACCGCGCATACCTCCGTAGCTCGCCCAACTCCGGCAACAGCACACCGATCAGGAGTCGGTCGAACGCATCGCGTTCAGAGGGCGCGAGGTCAATTTTCAGATGCGCGGCCAGTTCCGGATCCATGTCGCCGTGCCGCGTCAATTCCCGCCCGAGCACAGGCAGCTTCGCAGCGGTCCGAAGCGTCTCCAGCGGTCCCTGCAGTGCCGCCAACTCAAGCTTCGCGCTCCGGAACTCCTCGCTGTCGGGAGCGCAGTACGGCAGCGACGCATTCCGACCAATGCTCTCCGACGACGCCCTCGACGTCGCGAGCATCGCCGCCTTGATCCCCGGCCACGCCCGATGCTCCGCGGGCACCGAAGTCGCCTGCGCATTCAGTTGAACCAGGTAGTCCACGCTCGGCGACGGCGAAACCAAAAAGAACCGCGCCGCCAGATAGACGTACGCCACGAGCATCACCACCGCCAGCACACCGACGCCCTGCGCCATCCGGCGCAGCGTCTGATACACCGGACCGCGCTGACGCCTCTTCGCCCGACTGATGAGCATCGCGGCGGACTTCGCATCGCCGAATCTGGCGATCAACTCCCCTTCCGAAGCCCCCGCCTCCAGCCCATCCCGAAAGTGCGCGCACAACTCCCGCGCAACGTCCGCTCGCTCCGCCGCGTTCAGCCTCAACTTCCCGCTCACCGCCAGCACCGCGTTCTGCAACGCGGTGGGCAGCCCCGATCCTCTCACGATCTCGACGGGCGATCGAACGGCCATGCGATGTCCGCGTCCCTCAGCGCTCCCCATCGCCAAGGCCGTGTCTCCGCTTCGGTTGCTCACGCGCGCCCCCCTTCGACGACCGGCAGAATCCGGGCCGAGACGACCCCGATCGCCTCCATCGCACGCGTCACCGCCTGCCACTGGCTCGACTCTTCCGCCAGCCGCGTCTTTCCCGCCTCCGTAAGGCTGTAGTACTTCCGCTCCCGGCCTCCCTCAGTGGCGTCCCACCGCGAGGCGATGAGCCCTTTGGCCTCAAGGTTGTAAAGCAACGGGTAGAGCGTGCTCTGCCCCATCCCCAGCACCCCAGACGTCCTCTCGTCAAGGGTTTCCACCAACTGATACCCGTACATCTCGCCTCGTTCGAGGAGTTTGAGCACCGCAACGGGCCCCGCACCACGCATCAACTCACGCTCGATCCGCATTGTTTAACACTCCGTGAGCGTGCCTTGTGGCACATACTATGTCACACGTAGTATACGTCGGTTCGTTCCGCCGGTTGCATGAATCCGTGCCCAACGCGACCTCCGCCAACCGCCCTGTTCACGTCGCTCGAGTCGTGCCCGACGGTCAACGCTGCCTCGACAGCCGCAGCCGCGTTGTGGCGTGCTCTCCGCGACGAACGTACGAGACCTCCACCTCCTGCCCCGGCGTCAGGTCGGCCAGCACGCGGGCGTAGTCGTACAGATCGTGCAGCGACTGCCCGTTGATCGACGTCACCACGTCACCAAATTTCAGCCCGCCCGCCTGCCGCTCGAACGGGTACGAGATGATCCGAAGACCGCCACCGGTCCACGACGCCCCCGACTCGAGTTCGACCGGCAACACCGCCATGCCGCGCGTCACGCTCTCGGCCACCTCCGGCAGACCACGCAGCCACACCGTCAGATCGCGTTGAATGTCGCGAAGACCCTTTTCGAACGTGAGTTCGAAGGCTAGTCTGCCTGTCCGGTCCTCCCGGTAGTTCTTGACGTAGGTCGTGTACCACTCGCGCAGTTTCCCCTGATCGTACAGGTACATGAACAGCGCCCGAGCCTGCGCGTACTGCGCGAGCGGCCGAGTTCGCACGAACTGCGACTGCTGGAGTTCAAAGAACACATCCAGCGGCATCAGGCTCCCCAGGCGGGCCAATCGCTTCGCCTGGTTCGTCCGCCAACTCGGCAACGGCTTCATCCGCCCGTCCGGCCCATCCGCAACATCCTCCACGAGGCTGCACAGACCTTCCATGATCCACGCCGGGTGGCGCTGACCCAGCGAGTCCATGTGCCGCCAGTGCAGCACATGCCAGTACTCGTGCCGCAGCGTCGAGCCGAGGTCTTTCGAGATCAGCCGCTTCAGATCGTGGCTGTATTCGCCACCGATCCGTTCCCACGCAGCGCCGTACTTCTCCGCCGCCCACTCGCGAAAGTCGCGTGCGTTCGGCAACAACACCATGACCCAAGCGTGCTGGACATTCCGCGGTCCGCTTCGCCACGGCTCTTCTTCCGGCAGCACGTGCTGCTTCCACCACCGATCCAGCCGGGCAATCTCGGCACGCGCCTGACCCATCCGCACCGAGTCGAACGCCGAGACGTACGCCAATCGCATCGACTCTTCGCGCTCGAAGGTGTACCCCTCGGTGTACCTGCTCTTCGCGACGGCCAGATTCGCCTCGACCTGAGCCGTGATGATCCGATCCCACCCCTCGACGATGGCCTTGTACGTCTCCGTCGACCGCAGCGCCTCGATGTGTGGATCGTTCTCCAGCGTGTGCCGGTCGGAGAACCCGACGGTCACGGCCTTGGTCAGCATCCGCTCGGCCTGCTCCACTTTGCCCTGAAGGCTCAGCACGCACGCCAGGTTGTACCACGGCACAAAGTTGCGAGGATCGACCCCCAGCCAGCGAAGCAGCGCATCCTCGGCCGAGGCGAAGTCATTCTCCTTGAAAGCCGACAGAAACGCACGCTCCGCGTCACGCTTGATCTGCGAGGCTTCATCGAGCGTCACTTGATCGCCAGGCCCGGGCTCCGCAGGCGGGTCATCGCCGGCAACGGGCAGCGCCCACGACGACACACCCCCGAACGCAAGATGCATCATGAAAGCACACAGCACCCAACACGCTGCGCGTGCGCGGCCAACGGTCACTCTCGGCTTGTGCGGCGGAAGGTTCATGTCGTCGGGTATGGCTACGCGCGTTGGTGGTCCTGAGCGATCAACCGACGCAGCGCCTCCGGATAGGCCTCGCACTCGAGCGCAAACACGCGAGCCGCCAGCGTGTCGGGCGTGTCGCCATTCTTCACTTCGCACCGGCGCTGCAACAGGATCGCGCCCCGGTCATATTCCTCATCGCAAAGGTGGACCGTGCAGCCCGACTCTCGCCTGCCCGCGGCGATGACCGCCTCGTGCACACGCAGCCCGTGCATTCC
Source organism: Phycisphaeraceae bacterium (assembly GCA_019636535.1). Classification (GTDB taxonomy): domain Bacteria; phylum Planctomycetota; class Phycisphaerae; order Phycisphaerales; family UBA1924; genus JAHBK01. The sequence goes on from JAHBXK010000022.1 coordinate 51,891, forward strand.
CTTCCCGCCGAAGTCGGGCAGAAGGGCGGGGTGGATGTTCACGATCCGGCCGCGATACGCCTCGGGAATCGGCAAGCGCCGCAGATACCCCGCCAGCACCACCCACCCGCGTTCGGGCGTCACTCCCGCGTTGCGGAGCAGCCCTTCGAGCCGCCCCGACGGAATGTCGCCTCCCTCAATCACAGTAGCGATCCCATGCTCTCGGGCGATCTCTTCACCGCGGCAGGGACGCGAAGCAACGACCAACCGGACGTGAGCGTCGAGTTCACCACGGCGGATGACGTCGAGGAGGTTCGTGAGGGACCGGCCAGTACCCGAAAGCAGAACGGCGAGCGGGACGGATGTGGAGGTTGAAGAAGAGGAGAGCATCATGACTCGGCCGACTTTGCTCGTAATAAGTCGAATATCTCTTCAACGCGGAGGTGGTCGCGGCACCAGTACGAACTCTCGGCGGAATCGACGTTGGCGAATGACTGTTGCAGGCCGAACGCGATGTCACGGGCGAGTTTGCGGAGGGGAACATGGGCTTGGACAAGGAGCGTTCCAGACTCGTCGTTCCAGTCTCTCGACATCCGCGATGAATAGAGGATGGTTACCGAGACCTGATCCTGCGAGCCAGAATCGGGAATGCGCTCCAACCGGAGCCGCCAGGCGCCGGGTTCGTCGAACAGGTGGGCCGTTGCGTCCGTTGCGCCTTTGAGCATCATGAGGATCGCCCTGCACAGGTCCACGAGCGGCTCGAAGATGTGCGTGGTGACAATCTCGACGGGTCCAATCTCGAATTGGAATCTCAGGAGTATCCAGCCCGACCGTGGCGGTTCGCACTCGAACAAGCGGCTCACTTGATCACCTTGATCGCTTCATCGCGGGAGTCCACGATCTTCAGCACCTTGTGCAGGTGCGTGATCTTGAGCACGTCCAGAATCTCCGGCCGAACGCCGTACACCGCCAACACCCCCTTGTGCTCCTTGCAAGCCTTGTGCATGCTCACGAGCATGCCCAGCCCCATCGAGGCCATGACGTACACCGCGCTCAGATCAAGCGCCATCTTCCACGCGCACCGAGCCCCCGCGTTCCGCAGTTCGGTCTCCAGAACCTGAGCCTCGCGCGCTCCGATCTTCTCGCACGTGATCGTGCCCACGATCCGAACGCCCACCACCTCGAAGTTGATGAACGTAGATTCCGACATGCGACTCCGGCCCTCGCGATTTCGCGCCCGACCCCGCGCACATCGACGCCGGGCCCGGCAAGCATATCAAGATCGCGCCCGCCGCTCATCGCTGCCTCAGCCGTGTTCCGATCGGCGCTTGGCCGTCAGGGGCATGTCACACCAAGATTGGGCGACCAGTCGCCGAGGAAGTCGAGCAGGTCGGCCAAGTCCACGATACCGTCACCGTTGATGTCACCGTTGGTGCCCGGCGGAACGGCCCCTCCCAGGTTCTCGCCCCAAGGCCCGAGGAAGTCGAGCAGATCGGCCAAGTCCACGACACCGTCGTCGTTCAGGTCGCCCGGGCAGAGAGCGCCGCCGATGTCGAGCCGGGTTCGGATGATCGCGTCGCCGATGTCCGTCCCCGCACCATTGCGTACGTCGATCACCATCCACAAATCGCCCGCATCGGTCAGGAACGCGGGGGCGGTGCCAACCTCGTTCTTGATGCCGAGAATGAACGCGTCGTCATCGGCCATGCCGTTTCCGCTCACGTCGATCGCGTCACCCCGGAACATCACGATCGTCTCACCGTTCAGCACAACGACGGCGCCGCGCGTGCCCGTGTCCGGGTCCACAATGCAGTTGCCCGCCACAACGTAGTCACCCTGGTTGTTGCCCACGTTGAACAGGAACCCCTGCGCCGTCGAGGTCGCGTTCACCCGATCCCACGTGAGCGGCGAGCCCGGCACGACCGGGTCGCCCCGCTTGGCGATGATCTCGCCGTTGCGCAGAACAAAGTCCGTCCGCTGCGCTGCATCCACCGCATCGTCGAACGTACCGCGCACGAACCAGTCGCCGTTCGACTCCATCCACACGCTGTTGAATCCCTGCACGTTCGGCCCGAGCGGATCGCTCGGGAGCGCATTGCCCGTCTGCGCCACCGACACGTTGTTCACAGCCGCGACATTCTTGCCACCGGCCGTTGTACCCCACCACAGGAAGTTCTCACCCGACGCGTCGGTCATCACCCGGTTGAGTGAGAAGCCGCTCCACAGTTCCGTACCCGTGCCGGGAATGAGCGTCGGCTGTGTCGCAGCATCGCCCGCCCGCGCAACGATCTGGTTGTCGAACAGCACAACGGGGTTCGGCCCACCCCCCGAGTCGGTGATCCCGCACTGCACGCCGAATCGCCCTGTATTGTCCTGGAACAGGCTGCTGAAAGTGCTTGAGTAGTTCGCCCCATCCAGACCGGGAATCGCGGTGCCGATGGCAGCCGCCATCGCGAGCCCCGGCGTTCCGACCACGCCGGTCAGAACCGGCAGACTCGGTGAGCCGGTTCCGGACGTGTTGGTCGTAAACACAAAGCGGCCCGAGTCGTTGATCCGCGGCCGATCGGGCAGGTTGATCGTTCTCGTCGGCACTTCGGCGATCACGTCGCCACGCTTCGCCACGATGGCGGCGCTCGACCCATCGATCCCCGACCCGACGATGACCCCGCGCGTCACCGTCGCATCTCCCGAAAGCCCCGCGATGAAGATCCACCGATCACCGTTCGGGCTCCGTGTAAACCCGTTCCACACGTTGTACGTCAGAGTACCGACACCGGGCACCGAGATCGCGTTCGTCGCCGAGTCGAACGTCGAGAACACGACAACCGGAGGCGCATCACCAGCGCTGCACACGCTCGTCGGACCGAGCACCGCAAGTGCCGAGAGCGCTGCGGCACTGACAGCCGCGAACCTCGGACGGGGCGAAGTACTTTGACCGATTCGTGACATCGAGCGACTCCCTGAAATGGAACCACGTCTTGCCGCCAGCGACACGCGCGGGCGGACGCTCACCACCCCCCACGTTCCCTGCACTTGCACAGCATCGCACATCCCAAGCAGTCCCGCAAGGGTTTCTCCGTCTTCACACTCGGACACATAGTTGTCGCCGACGATTCATCGCCACAGCCCGGCGCGCTCGTGTCCCCCGTCCGCGCTGCCACTCAGTCCCCCTTCGGCCCGCCCGCCTGCTTCTGCTCTTGAGCCTGCGGGTCGATCTCTCGCAAATACGCCCACGAGTAAATCCCCGTGTCATGCCCGTCGCTGAAACGCAGCCGAACCGCGTAGTGCCCAACGAGTTCGACGTCCGCGATCACCAACGACGCTCCGCCCCCGCTCTGCCCTCTCGCCGCGCTCGCCGGCAGCACCGTCAGCGGGTTCTTGGCCTGTTCCTCACGCAACTGCCGCATCTCAGCGCTCGGCGACATCTTCCGCAGATACGCAACCGAGTAGTACGAGGTCGAGCCGTCGGCCCACTGAATGGTGATGCCGCGGTCCTTCTTCACGTCGATGTGCGAGGGTGACGGTGACATGGCCTTCCGCATGAGCGTAGATCGACGAGCACACGCGCGGGTGATCCGCCTCGGCGTCCCCACCCTCCACGACCACGACCGGCCCGACGCTATCCTCGCCGCATGAGCGGTTCATCGCCCCCCGCCCTGCACGTTGCCGATCGGCTCCACGCCGCGATCGATCGCCTCGGCACGCCCGCGTGCGTCGGTCTCGATCCGGTCCTCGACAAACTCCCCGACGCGGTCCGAGCGGCCCATCACGATCCTGTTCGTGCCATCGAGCACTTCTGCATCGGCGTCCTCGACGCCCTCTCCGATGTTGTTCCCATCGTCAAGCCGCAGAGCGCGTGCTTCGAGCGATACGGCCCGGCCGGTGTCTCCGCCCTTCGCAACGTCATCATCGCCGCACACAATCGCGGCCTGCTGGTCATCCTCGACGCCAAGCGCGGCGATATCGGCATCAGCGCTGAGCACTACGCCGTGGCGTCCTTCGGCCGTCACGACGCATCACACCCAGCGCCCATCGGCCACGCCGCGGACTTTCTCACCGTCAACGCCTATCTCGGCTTCGACACCGTCGAGCCCTACCTGCCCGCGCAGGGTGCTTCCACGGCCGCTCACGGCATCTTTGTCCTCGTCCGAACCAGCAACCCCGCCTCTGACCGCGTGCAGGGTCTCCCGCTCGCCGACGGTCGCACGGTCGCCGAGATGATGGCCGACGAAGTAGCCAAACTCGGCACACGCCCTCAATCGAAGGGACCGCACAGCGGCATCTCCTGCGTCGGCGCGGTTGTCGGGGCCACCAAGTCCTCCGACGCCGAGAGCCTCCGACGGAGAATGCCCGATTCACCGTTCCTCGTTCCGGGATACGGCGCACAGGGCGGAACGCTCGACGACATACGCCCGATGCTGCGCAGCCGCGCATCGCCCGCCGACTCGGCCGTCATCGTCAACGCATCGAGATCCGTGATCTTCGCCGGCAACGGAGCCGACTGGCAGTCGCAGGTACGCAGCGCAGCGGCCCGCTTCGCCGACGAACTCCGCGCACTGTTCCACTGACGAAATCGCCCGCTCTCGCGCTCATGCAAACCACGATCGCACATCCCCTTCGGCCAGTCGATACGCGGCGATGACCAGCAGGATCGAGATCACCGTCCGTACCACTCGGATCGGCAGGCGGTGCGTCAGCGTGGCGCCGATCGTGGCGCCGATCACCGCACCCGGAGCCATCATCGCCGCCAGATAGAGAGCATCCGTGATGCGCTCACCCACCTGCGGCAACGTGAACGTCTTGAGCGTTGCACCGATGACCGCCGTGAACACCATCACCGAACTGCTCGTGCCGATCGCCTTGCGTAGCCGCACGTTGCACAGCATCTGCAGCATCGGCACCATCACCACGCCCCCACCCAGGCCCAGCAGCCCCGCTGTGAACCCGGTCGAACAGCCGGTCGTGTGCAGCCGCCACGGCGCCACCGGCTCGTCCGGCGCGTCCTGCGGGTTTGGCCCCTGGATCAGGCGCACCATGTTGTACACGCAATACACGCCGAGAAACCCCGCCAGCAGCAACTTCAGGCTGTTGCCCGAGATCAGGTTCGACGTCAGCACGCCCACCGCCGCGGCGATGAGTGTCGAGACCACCAACGCATGAAAGATGTCCGGCCGCACGCCGCCGAGTTTGCGGTGCCTCCTCGCCGCCGGAATCGCCACCGCGAGGTTCACGATCATCGCCGCGGCCATGTACATGTGGTGGACCGAGCCGCGCTCCTGCTCGGGATAGAAAATGTGCAGCGCCGGCAGCATGATCATCGAGCCGCCGATCCCCGCCAACCCGCCCAACAGACCGGCAACGCCCCCGATCAGGCACGTCTCCACGATCTGTAAGAGAGAGGCTTCCATGATCTTCCGAACGCGAGCACGAACGACGACACCTCAACGCCCCGCCCTTCGGTGCCACGCCCTCATCGGCGCACAACGATCATAACGACGGCCCTCCAACCAAAGCCCTATCAGAGCAAACCCGAATTCTCGATTCGCCCAAGAACGCCCGCTTACGAGCGCGACTTTGCAACCAAGCCCCCATAAGTGGTGGACTTACCCGGTTAAGCCCCCGAAACAGATCGACGATCGTTCCGGTAAGCGGTTTTAGTCGTGACTCAGGCCGGTTCTCTTGGTATCGTCAACTCGACCGACAACCCAATCCACCGCGTTCCCAGGGGCTTGCCAACTACCGCCCGCCTTCCCGTCCGCCCTTCCCGGCCCCACGCGTCATGCCCTCGGACCTCCGATGGGCCAACGCGACTCGGGCATCAGGCCTGCTGAACCGGTGAAGATCAGAAGGACGACCTTTGAGAAATTCAGATCCGATCGTGGTGCATGTTCCGTTGCCCACCCGCCGAGAACTCGGTGGGCTCATCCGGCTCTGCGGTCTGGCGTTGCTCGTCGCCGCCTCGGCCGTCGTGACCAAGGAACTGATGCACCACGGCGAACTCCCCGCCCTCGCCCAGACCGTGACCACCGCCGACCGCTCTGCCGGCGTCGACCTCGACCACTGGGTCGACGAAACGGTCGAACTCAACCAGACCCACCTCGACTCAGAGGAAACCGTCGATATCGATGACGTTTGGCGCGACGACCCCTCCCGTCCGTGGCTCAGCGACCCGAACGTCCGGTACTTCAACGGCCGGCCAGTCCGCCCCGCGCGGATCATGACCATGCTCGTCACCGCCTACTCGCCCGACGCACGCTCGTGCGGACACTGGGCCGACGGCATCACCGCCTCCATCCACTCCGTTGATACCAACGCCGGCCGACTCGTCGCCGCCGATACCCGCCTGCTCCCCCTCGGAAGCATGATCTCCGTGCCGGGCTACGACGAGGGCCAGATCGTCCCCGTTCTCGACCGCGGCGGAGCCATCAAGGGCCACCGTCTCGACGTGCTCTTCCCCACGCACGAACAGGCCCGCGCATGGGGCGTTCGCCGCATCCGCGTGACCGTCTGGGAGTTCGCCGACGGCCAACCGGCCGACGACTACCGCAGCATCCGCGGCAAGCGTCGCTGGAAGTAAACGATCCGTCGATCACCGCTCCTCGCACCGGCTCGCGCGTGCCCCTCCCGATCAGGCCGTGACGCCGCACCGCACTACCGTTGCGTGTGATCGCTCCGCCCCCGAGTCCATCCGGTTCCGGCGTCAAGGCAGGCCGACCGCGGGTTGCCTCGTCCGTCGATGAGTTGCTCGACCCGCGCCTCGCCGCTGCGCTCGAGACGCTCGACGTCACCACGCGCAAGCGCTTCGCGGGCCGTCTCATGGGCGAGCGCCGCAGCAAGCAGCGCGGCCGCAGCGTCGAGTTCGAGGACTTCCGCCCCTACGTCCCGGGCGACGATCTCCGACACATCGACTGGAATGTCTTCGCACGCCTCGACCGCTTCTTCATCAAGATCTTCGAGGAGGAGCAGGACCTCGCCGTTCATCTCATCGTCGACGCCTCCGAATCCATGGAAGCCGGCCGACCGCCCAAGATCCTCGCCGCGATGCGCATCGCGATGGGTTTGGGGTTCCTCTCGCTCGTCAACAACAACCGCGTGTGCGCCTGGGTGTTCGACACCGGGCCGCATGGCCGAGTCCGAGGTATGAACCCCGCCCGCGGACGCGAAGGCGTGCAGCGTCTGGGGCACTTCCTGCTCTCGCGCGGCGAGAGCGAGGGACCCGCCCCGAACACCCGTCCGGTCCCGCGGGCCAACCCCACCAACGCACCCACGCTCCCAAGCGCTTCCGGCTCTGCCGACGCACCAACTACCTCCCCAGCGTGCCGAGACTTCGCCTCCGCCATGCGTGCGATCGCCGCGGCCAGCGGCGGGCATGGTGCAAGCAGCGCCCGAATCGCCTCAGGGGGCAAGGGCGTGCTCATCATCCTGTCCGACTTCCTCTTCCGCGAGGGCTTCGAGGCGGGCATCAACTACCTCGTCTCCGCCGGGCCGAACTCGTGGGACGCCACCGCGATCCAGGTCCTCAGCCCCGGCGAGATCGACCCAGCCCGCGAGACCGACGCCAGCGGGCGACGACTCGTCATCGGCGACCTCCGCCTCACTGACTGCGAGACCGGCCGAGCAGCGGAAGTCACGGTGACCGACGACCTCATCGCCCGCTACCGCACACGACTCGCCGCGTATCAGGATCGCCTGTCCAAGGCCTGCTCGGCCCGGTCGATCGCACTCACCACCGTCTCATCCGATCTGGAGGTCTCCAAACTGCTCATGGACGACTTGCGCAGACGGGGCGTTGTGGGGTAACCCCCCGCGAACAGCAATCGGCTACGGCGCCAGCAATCCGCGCGGCGGATCGAAACAGGATTTCACGGTCAGTGCATCGATCCCCAGCCCCCCCGGCTGAACAAGGAGCACTCGAATCGACGGGCCGTCGTCCGCGCAGTCCGATTCGCCTCCGAACCTTCCGTTCCAACCCGCACTCGGGACAAACGGCCATTCGCTCCTCGAGCGGATAGCCGCAACCGCGACACCCACTCTTGTGAGGTCGCGTCATCCGCCTGTAAACAAGAAGGAGCACGTAGAAGGTTGTATAGACCGGAGACATCGTTTACACCCGTTCGGGGACATGGTTGACACA
>JAHBXK010000023.1 GCA_019636535.1 Phycisphaeraceae bacterium
CAACGGCACGGTCACGCCCGAGATGGCGCTGGTCGAGGCCGCCAAGATTTTCCGCAAGCACCTGAACCCGTTCGTCCAGTACTTCGACGTCGGTCAGGAGTTGGTCAGCGAGGAGGCCGCGGCGTCGGCCGGTGTCGACGACGAACTGATGCGCAAACTGGGCATGTCGATCAGCGATCTGGACCTTTCTGTCCGTGCCTCGAACTGCCTCGAGTCGGCGCGGATCCAGACGGTCGGCGACCTGGTGGGCAAAACCGACGCCGATCTGCTCAAGGTCCGTTCCTTCGGCCGAACATCCCTTCGCGAGGTCAAGAAGAAACTGCAGGAGATTGGGATGGACTTGGGCATGGAACTGCCCGAGGGCTTCGCCCCCGCTCCTCCCCCGCTCTGATTTACGATCGCCTTCGGTGCCGAGCCCTGTCGGTACCTAGCATTTCCGCTCGGTCCATTCGCTTTCGGGCGCTGAGCACGATTCTGCAAGCCCGTTGATTTCAAGGAGTTAGGCCATGCGTCACCGCAGAGGCGGCTACAAACTCGGTCGTACCACCGCCCATCGCGCCGCCACGTTGCGGAACTTGGCGATGGGTCTGTTCCAGCACGGCCAGATCGTGACAACCGTCCCGAAGGCCAAAGCGCTGCAGCCGATGGTCGAAAAAATCGTCACCCTGGCCAAGCGGGGCGATCTACACGCCCGTCGGCTCGTTGTGGCCAAACTCGGCGGCGATCGGTACGCCTTCGACTGGCTCTATCTCGCCAAGAACGCGACGGACGAGGAGAAGGAAGCGGTCGGCAAACTTCGTGACCGGGCCGGCAAGTTCTTCCCCCTTCCCGACGGCTCCAAGGTCGAGCGCAATCGCTACGGCGAACTTCGGGAAGCCCCGAGAATCGTCAAGCACATCTTCGAGAACGTCGCTCCCCGGTTTAAGGATCGCCAGGGCGGTTGCACCCGAATCGTGCGAATCGGTCGTCACCGAATCGGTGACGCCGCCGAGCTCTGCGTCATCCAGTTCGTCGGCGCTGAGGACGGTCCCGAGATCGGTGGCAAGCCGAGCACCCGCCGCCGAACGGCCGATAAGCGTACGGCCTTCGCCGCCAAAGTCCGAAAGTCAGCCGCATCGAACGCTCACTGAATTCTCCGTGCCACACCCCGAACAGCGGGTATTCTCGGGGCGTAGAAGCAAGTATCCGGAAGGTCGCGGGGTATCGGTGTTCGATTCTCCCGCCCCAACCATCAAACACGCCGCCGTGGGCGGCGCCTGAGTTTTAAAGGAGCGACAAGATGAAGTTCACGAAGGGACTGTTCTGCGTCGCAGCGCTCGGCCTCGCCCTCGGCCTGGGTGCCTGCAACAAAAACGAAGACAAGTGCTGCGGCACCTGCGGTGACAAGGCCGTGATGAAGGACGGCTCGGTCAACGAGGCGTCGGCAAAGTCCTGCGGCAGCGAGTGCAGCAAGTCGTGCGGCGACAAGGCGAAGATGAAGGACGGCACGGTCAAGGAAGGCGCCGCCAAGTCGTGCGAGTCGTCATGCACGAGCAAGAAGACATCCTGCTCGGACGCCGCCATGAAGGACGGCACGGTCAAGGAGGCTTCGGCCAAGTCCTGCGAGAAGTCTTGCAGCACCAAGAAGGCCTGCCCGATGAGCGCCGGCCAGAACTGATACCGCTCGAAGCGAATGAGCACTGGAAGGCCCGCCCCACGGCGGGCCTTCTTCTTTTTTGATTTGCTCCTATGCTCTGGCCCATGCTGCAGGAACTGGACCAACTCGAGTCCGAGGCCCGCGCCAAACTCGCTCAAGCCGCTGACGCCGACACGCTTGACCGATGGCGTCAGGAGTTCCTGGGCAACTCCGGCCGGCTCAAGGCCGCCATGGGCAACCTGAAGGACGTGCCCAAGGACCAGAAGCCCGCGGTCGGTGCAAGGCTCAACCAACTCAAATCGGAGTTTGAAGAGGCGCTCACCGCGCGTAGGACCGAACTCGGTGCGACGGGAGGAAACGGGCAGGTGGGCGGTCAGGGCGGGCGGCCGGGCCAGCCGTGTCTGGATCCCACCGAGCCGGGGCTGAACTACTCGACGGGACCCGGTCGTCGGCACATCATCACGCGAGTGCGCGACGAATTGGTTGAGGTGTTCGCACGCATGGGATTTCAGGTCGCCTCCGGGCCCGAACTCGAGGACGACGAGCACAACTTCGTCAAACTGAACATCCCCGCGCACCACCCTGCTCGCGAACCGATCGACAACTACTTCATCGACGATCCGCGCAAGACCGACCGGCCGCGCATGCTCCGCAGCCAGACCAGCACGGTGCAGGTCCGCGTGATGGAGGACGCGGTGCGCCGGCTCAAGTCCGGTGATCCGTCGGGGTTCCCGATCCGCGTGGTGGCGCCGGGTCGCGTCTACCGCCCCGACACCGTCGACGCGACGCACAGTTTCATGTTCCACCAGATCGAAGGGCTGGCGATCGATCGTGGCTTGTCGATGGCGGACTTGAAGTCATGTCTGTTGCACTTCGCGCGGGCGTACTTCGGCCCCGAGGCCGAGGTCCGTCTGCGGCCGAGTTACTTCCCATTCACCGAGCCGAGCGCTGAGTTCGACATGAAGATCCGCCTGCGCCCGGACCAGCCTGCGCGGTGGGTCGAACTCGGCGGATGCGGCATGGTCGACCCGGCGGTGCTGTCGATGTGCGGCATCGATCCGGAAGAGTGGTCGGGGTTCGCGTTCGGCTTCGGGATCGAGCGACTGGCGATGGGCAAGTACGCCATTCCCGACATCCGGATGCTGTTCGAGAACGATCTTCGGTTCTTGACGCAACTCTGACGCTCGGATCGACTGCCAGCAGGGGGCTTCGGTCCGTGCGTGCTGATGGCCAGTCCAATCGTGTATGCCGACCGCGCGCCATTCAGTAATCGCCTCAACGACGTGAGCAGCATGTCCGACGACGCTCAACCTCAACCCGCCCCTGTCGCGTCGGTTCCTCCGACAACCGATCAGTTCCGCTATCAACCGCCGCCTGTCGCACCGCTCTGGCCAAAGGTCATCGGACTTGCATCGATTGTTCTCGGTGGGCTTGCGGTTCCCTGTGGCTTGTGCATGGCCGTGAGCACGCTCTCGGCCGAGGCGATTCTGGCGTGGTCGTCATCCATCGGCGCGCCCGGCTCGCCGGGTGCTGCCGGGGCCGGCACGCTCATCCCTCAGACACCGATGCCGCCCGAGATCAAGCCGGGGGTGCTGAGCATCACCGGGATGGTCTTGTGGCCGATCGGAGGTCTGACCCTGCTGGTGGCGGGCATCCTGTTGATGCAGCGCCGACCGTCGGCTCGACCGACCCACTTTGCCTACGCGGTGCTGAGTCTGCTCGGCGGCATCGCGGCGATCGCCGGCGGAGTGATGGACGAGTCGGCGGCCTCGCGGTTTGCGGCGGGCAATCCCGACGATCCCTGGGCCGACTTCATCACCATGCAGAGTGCCGGGGGCGGACGGCTGATGTCGAACATCCTGCTGCACAGCGCCGGGCTGATCTACCCCGCCTTCATCGCGATCTGGTTCTCGTTGGTCAAGAAGTCCTCGACGAGTCTGGGGGCGTTGCCTGATCCGGCGTCTTAGGGTAATCTGCCGCGACCGAGATCGCATCGCGGCGCTGCGCCGTCATCCATCGTCAGGAGAGTGATCATGCCGACGTTCCCGAACGATCCCGCTCAGTCCGTGCCGCCGACTTCCGATCAGTTCGGCTTCCAACCCGAGCCGGAAGTGCCAGCCTGGCCGAAGGTCATCGGCATCATTTCGATCGTGTGGGCATCGCTCGGTCTGTTCTGCGGTGTCTGCGGGCTGCTGCAGATGGTCGCAGGCTCCGCGTTTCAGCCGCCGACAGCCCCGGGCGCTCCTGCGTTTCAGACACCTCCGCCTTCAACATTGATGATGGTCACGAGCGTGCTTGGGCTGATCGCCCCCGTTCTGCTACTGATTGCAGGCATCATGACGGTCCAACGCAAGGCGGCGGGACGATCGTTGCACCTGGTCTACGCCGTGGTCTCGATCATCCTCACCATCGTCGGCATCGTTGTCGCGATGAGCACGATGGACGAAACGCTCAAGCAACTTGAAGCGCAGATGGCGGCCGAGAGCGACCCGAACGCGGCCGCTCAGATGCAGTCGATGATGCCCATGATGCGGATGGGTGCGTACATCGGCGTGGCCGTTAGCGGCCTGCTCGGCGTCGCCTATCCCCTCTTCATCGCGATCTGGTTCGGCCTGATCAAGCGTGACCCCAGCGAACTCACCCGCGGTGCGCTCCGCGACGTGATCTGAACGACCGGTCAGAACGCCGGACGAGCCGGCGAATCAGCCCTTGCTCATCGTCTTCTGTTCGATCCGCTTCTCCGGCACGCTCGTGACGATCCGGTCCACGTAGTTGCCCGGCGTGTGGATCGCGTCCGCGTCGAGCGAGCCCACCGGCACGATCTCCTCGACCTCCGCGATCACGAAAGTCGCCGCCGTCGCCATCATCGGGTTGAAGTTCCGAGCCGTCTTGCGATAGACCAGGTTGCCGAACTCGTCGGCCTTCCACGCCTTCACCAGCGCCAGGTCGCCGTACAACCCGGTCTCCAGCACGTACTCGCGCGGCTCACCGCGCTGCGGCAGGGGCTTGGCCACCGCGTCCCCCCGTCCGCCGAAGCCCTTTCCCGGCACCGTGCACCCGCACAGCCCCTCGCTCGGCCGGTGGAACTTCCGCGTCTCCTTCCCCTCGGCCACCAGCGTCCCCGCGCCCGTCGCGGTGTAGAACGCCGGGATCCCCGCCCCGCCCGCCCGGATTCGCTCGGCGAGCGTCCCCTGCGGGTTGAACTCGACCTCCAACTCGCCCGACAGGAACTGCTTCTCAAACGTCGCGTTCTCCCCAACGTAACTCGAGATCATCTTGGCAATCTGACGGGTCCGCAGCAGGAGGCCCAGCCCCCAGTCGTCCACGCCCGCGTTGTTCGAGACGCAGGTCAGGCCCTTCACGCCGCTGTCGCGCAGCGCCACGATCAACTGCTCGGGGATCCCGCACAGGCCGAACCCCCCGACCATCACCGTGATGCCGTCACGCAGCACGCCCTTGTCAACCAGACCCGAAAACGCCGCCGCGGCGGTCGGAAAGACCTTGTTTGTCGCCATATGAGGCTCAGGGTAGTCCGATGCGATCGGCATCGCCCTCGCCTCCAACGAACCGGGCAAGAGCGGCACCAAGTGAGGTAGAGTAACCGCGTGTCGATCCGACTCCGAAAGTGGTATCTGGACGCCGTCGATCCTGGTGGCCGTGCCGTCATCGTCAACTGGGCAACTCTCAGGATCGCCGGGGCCGGGCTGTCGGCCGCGTCGGTGCTCGATTCGCGCGGCGGGCAGACGCTCGCACGGACCACGCTCCACGCAGGGACCGAGCCGGTCATCGGGACGAACGGGTTGGAGTGGTCGAATCCTCGGCTCGGGGTGTCGGGCGTCTGGCGGACGCTTCAGCACGCGGAGCCCGTGCGGCTTCTGGGCGACGACCGGCGTGGCGTCCTGTGGCGTCCGTCGATCGTCGCGGCGGAGGTGAACGCCGTTGTCTGCGGAGTGCCGCTCGTCGGGGTTGGTTACGCCGAGTCGCTCGAACTCTCGGTGGCACCGTGGGCGCTGCCGATCTTCGAGTTGCGATGGGGTCGGTTCGTGACTGAACGAGCAAGCGTCGTCTGGCTCGATTGGCGGGGTGATCACCCGCTCAGGCTGGTCCTGATCGACGGTCAGGTTCGCGCTCACGGGCTCGTGAGCGATGATTTCGTGGAGGCCGACGGCATGCGCGTGCGCCTGACCGAAAGCCGCGTGCTGCGGGAGGGCCCGATCGGCACGACCGCGCTCTCCGGAGTTCCCGGCTTGCAGTCCACGGCGCCGGCGGCCTGGCTCGGATCGATCGAACGCAAGGCGCTCGCCCGCGCGAGCATGGAGAGCGTGGCAGGGCGATCAACGGGATGGGCGATACACGAGGTGGTCCGATTCGGATCGGAAGACTGTGATGCGCAAGCGCGGCCGTTGACTCGCCGGGAAGGACCGGCCTGATGCTCGGACGCCTCGGCTACGCGCTGCTGTTCTGCGTGCTGCTCCCCGCGGCGTTGGTGGCCTGGGCCCGCGCGATGGACGCCGTGATCTCGCTGCCCATGCCGGCCGGTTCGCTCTGGAGCGCTGCGGGATGGGCGATCGCGGCCATCGGGCTGGCAATCACAACATGGTCGATGGTCCAACTCCGCGTTGAGACCGGCGGTCTGCCGATGAACGCCTTCCCGCCGCCGAGATGGGCGGTTGGTGGGCCGTTCACGTGGCTCGCCCACCCGATCTACACCGGCTATGTCGTTCTGGTTGGCGGGGCGTCGATGGCGCTCGGCTCGGCCGCCGGATTCTGGATCGTCACGCCGGTGATGGCGTTGGCGTGCGCGGCGTTGGTATGGGGGTACGAGCGCGACGACCTGCGCAAGCGTCTCGGTCCACGACCGTGCCAGCCGCTGCTCGCGAGGCCGATTTCGGGCGATGAGCCGCCGCGATTCCGCGAACAGTTGGGCGTGCTCGTGCTGATCTTCGCGCCCTGGCTGGTGCTCTACGAAGCGATCGGTCACTTGCCGGTGCCGGACGCCATCGAAGTGTTCATGCCCATCGAACGCGAATGGCCGGTTGTCGAGTGGACCGAGTTGGTCTACGCGATGACGTACCCGTTCGTCCTGAGCGCGGTGTTCGCAGCACGCACCCGATCGGACCTGCGCCGGTTTGTATCGATCGGTCTGGTCGGGATGGTGGTGGGGTTCTGGTGCTATCTGTCGCTGCCCCTCATCGCTCCGCCGCGGCCGTTCGAGCCGACCTCATGGCTCGGCCATCTGTTGATGCTCGAGCGTGCGGACGGCTTGGCCGGGCGGGCCGCTTGCCCTTCGTTTCACGTGTTCTGGACCGTGGTCGCCGCGTGGATGTGGCTCCGTCGCGGCAGGATCGCCTCGGTCGTGGCCGTGCTGCTCGCAGCCGGCATCATCATCAGTTGCGTGACGACCGGCATGCACGCCATCGTCGATCTTGCCGCTGGCGCTGCGCTCGCGTTGATTGCGCTTCGGTGGCCGAACCTCTGGCGACGCATGCTCTCCGCAACCGAACGCGTGGCCAACGGCTGGTGGCAGTTTCGAATCGGACCCGCTCGCCTGCTGGTCCACGCGGTCTATGCGTTCGCCGCCGCCGCTTCCGGCGCGTTGCTCGCCTCAACGCTGGCCGGCGATTGGCGAGGCGTGGCGATCGTGGCGATCTGCGGGTTGCTCGGCGCCGCGATCTGGGGGCAGTTGGTCACGGGCGGTTCGGGGTTGGCACGGCCGTTCGGCTACTTCGGGCACGTGCTCGGCAGCGTCGTCGGATTGGTGATGGCGAGCGTCCTGATCGGAGACGTGTGGATGCTCGGCGCTGCGATCGCCGCGGCGGCGCCGCTCGTGCAAGCCGTCGGCCGGCTGCGTTGCCTCGTGCAAGGATGTTGTCACGGCCGGCTCTGCACCGACGCTGGCGGGATCCGTTATCACGATGCACGTTCCCGCGTTCTCAAGTTCACTGGTCTTGGTGGCAGATCTCTTCACGCAACGCCGCTGTACTCCATCCTCTCCAACCTGCTGATGCTCGGTCTGCTCCTTCGGCTGTGGTCGGTCGGAGCGCCCGCCTCATTCGTCGTCGGGTCGTACCTGCTGCTGTCAGGTCTGGCCAGGTTCGTGGAAGAGCACTATCGAGGAGAGCCACGCACACCGATTCGCGCGGGGCTCAGGCTGTACCAATGGCTGGCTGTCGCGTCTGTAGTTTCCGGCGCAGGTGTCGTGAGCATCCCGACGGGTGGGGTCGTCTGGCCGATGCACTTCGAGACGATCACGATCGTTCCGGCTGTATTCGTCGGTTTGGTGTACGCATTCGCGATGGGCGTTGACTTCCCAGAGTCCGCCAGGCGATTCGCCAGACTGGCATAGACCCGGCGACTGCAGGGCGTAACTCAGAACAACCGCTGCTGGTCCTTCACGTCCGACACCCGCCCGTCCAGTTCCCGCAGTTCCTCAACGAAGTCCCCCACGCTCTTGTACTTGTAGTACTCGCTGGCGAACCGCACGTACGCGATCGGGTCGAGCGCCTTGAGTTTGGCCATCACCCGCTCGCCGATCGCGTGCGACGGCACCTCGCGGTCGAACTCGCGGTGCAGTTCCTCCTCGATGTCCGCCGCGAGCCGCTGCTTGGCCTCTTCGCTGACCGGCCGCTTGCCGATCGCCGCTGTCACCCCGCGCAGGATGTTCTCCCGGCTGAAGGGGACGTGCGTGCCGTCGCGCTTCACGACCATCAGCCGCGAGGTCTCCTCGACTCGCTCATAGGTCGTAAACCGTTTGCCGCAATCCAGGCACTCCCGCCGACGGCGCACCGCCTTCCCGGCCTCGCTGGCCCGGCTGTCGATGACCTTGTCGTCGTTATGGCCGCAGAATGGGCAGATCATGACTTGGCTGGGATCAATGGGCTCAAGTGCGGGATCGCATGGAGATCGCGGGCGAGTGGGGAGGACGCAGGTAGACGGGGAGAGGGCTGAGAGGGGGGACGGGAAGGGAGAGGGGGGAGGCAGAGCATAACGTCCGCGGTCGGTCCGGTCCGTCCCTCGCGACGCCTATCGTTTCCAAGCATGTCGACCGGCAGGACCACAACCACGACGCGAACCTCATCAACCCGCGGGTAGCCGGGCCCGCCCATCGCTCTAAGAGTCTCGAACCCGGCCGACGAGCCGGGTTTGTCGTTTTTGAGCGCTCCCGTCAGCCCCAGACGCCCCTGATTCGGCCCGTACCATCCCCGACCATCCGCCCCCCAGTCACGCCCGGACCCGACCCATGCCCACCATCACCCTTCCCGACGGCTCCCAGAAGCACTTCGAGCACCCGGTTTCCGCGGCGGACGTCGCCAAGTCCATCGGTGCCGGTCTGGCCAAGGCCGCCCTGGGGTGCAAGGTCGACGGCGAACTCCGCGACCTCTCGACCCTCCTCGACAAGGACTGCCGGCTGTCGATCGTCACCCCGACCACCCGCGACAAGAAGCAGGACCCCGATGCGCTGTTCCTGATCCGCCACTCCGCGGCCCACGTCATGGCCGAGGCGATCCAGCGGATCATCCCGGGTGCACAACTCGTGTACGGCCCGCCGCTGGAGGACAAGTTCTACTACGACATCAAGTTTCCCGACAACCGGCCCCTGAAGGACGGAGACTTCCCGGCGATCGAGGCGGAGATGGCCAAGATCGTGGCGGAGGACCGGCCGTTCACGCGGTACGAGGTCGCCGCGGATCAGGGTCTTGGTCGTCTGCTCGAAGAGAAGAACAAGTACAAGGTCGACAATGCCGTTCGTGCATTGGAGGCCCAAGCAGTGGGTTGTGCAGCTGCGATGACCGGCGTTGTCAATGCTCCGGTCTCGCACGGAACGAATCGTGTCGAAGAACGGTCATTTCGCTATCTGTCCGACTCCACGCTCTCCTTCTACGCCACCGGTACCCCCGGCCAGAACTGGGAAGATCTCTGCCGCGGGCCCCACGTCCCATCCACCGGCCGCATCGGCGCCTTCAAGATCCTCTCCCTCGCCAGCAGTTACTGGCACGGCGACGAGAAGTCCGACCGCCTCACCCGCGTCTACGGCACCGCCTTCGCCAGCAAGGCCGACCTCGACACGTGGCTCACCCAGCGCGAAGAGGCCGCCAAGCGCGATCACCGCGTCATCGGCAAGGCCCTGCGCCTCTTCCACATCGACGAGGACGTCGGCCAGGGCCTCATCCTCTGGACCCCCGCCGGGTCGGTGCTGCGCCAGGAACTCATGCGGTTCATCGGCGACGAACTGAACAAGCAGGGCTACCACCAGGTCTTCACGCCCCACATCGGCAAACTCGACCTCTACAAGACCTCGGGCCACTTCCCGTACTACAAGGACGCCCAGTATCCGCCGATCCCCGAGCGAGATGCGCTGGACCTGGCGATGGGCGTTGAGGGCACCCAGGCGGCCGCGCTCGCGGCGGGGCTTCCTGCAGGCGGGTGCTCTTGTGCCGAACTCATGCACAGGCTCGACGGCGTCTCCGCGCGACTCGCCGCGCAGGTGAACGAGCGCACCCAGGCACAGACCATCGGGCCCGACCGCGTGCAGCCCGACGAGCAACTCCTCGACGGCTACCTGCTCAAGCCGATGAACTGCCCGCACCACATCAAGATCTTCGCGAGCGCGCCGCACTCCTACCGCGACCTGCCCGTGCGCCTCGCCGAGTTCGGCACCGTCTACCGCTGGGAGCAGTCGGGCGAACTCAACGGCATGACCCGCGTCCGCGGCTTCACGCAGGACGATGCGCACCTGTTCTGCACCGAGGATCAGGTGCCCGAGGAACTCCTCGGCTGCCTGAGCCTGGTCAAGACCGTGCTGACCACGCTGAACATGACCGACTACCGCGTCCGCGTCGGCCTGCGCGACCCGGACTCGAACAAGTACACCGGCAACCCGGAGAACTGGGATCGCGCTGAGCAGGCCTGCCGCTTGGCGGCCAAGTCGCTCGGCGTCCCCTTCACCGAGGAGCCCGGCGAGGCGGCCTTCTACGGCCCGAAGATCGACTTTGTCGTCCGCGACGTCATCGGCCGCGAGTGGCAACTCGGCACCGTGCAGGTCGATTACAACCTGCCGATCCGTTTCGACCTCACCTACACCGGCCCGGACAACCAGCCCCACCGACCGGTGATGATCCATCGCGCCCCGTTCGGCTCGTTCGAGCGGTTCTGCGGCGTCTTGATCGAGCACTTCGCCGGCAGTTTCCCGACCTGGCTCAGCCCCGAGCAGGTCCGCGTGCTGCCGATCAGCGAGAAGAGCGACGGCTACGCGAAGGAAGTGCTCGGCGCTCTCAAGGTCGCGGGATGCCGGGCGACCTGCGACTTCGGCAACGACCGCATCCAGGGGAAGATCAAGGTCGCGGCGGACCTGAAGATTCCCTACCTGTTGATCGTCGGCCCGCGCGACGCCGAGCAGCGCTCGGTTTCGGTGCGGGCTCGCGGCCAGGAGAAGGACCTGGGCTCGATGCCGCTCGACCGGTTCGTGGAGGCGATCAAGAGCGAGATCGAGACCCGCCGGGCGGATTTGGGCGTGAAGCCGTGAGTCTGAGACGTCGAAGTTTGCATCGGCGTTGCGATGCAGATGCCCCGGCGTCAGGACGCGACAGGATTTCAGCCAGGTTCCGTTCGCAGTAGTTAAAGCGTGGTTTCGCCAAAGTCGCGACCTGGGGCCACCGGTCTCAGAGTCATTCCGCGGGTATTTTTCTGGCAGTCGGCAGTGATTTACGTATACTCTCCACACCGGCCGTCTCGAAGGTTTGAATCCCACGGCTGGGTAAGCGATGGAGAGAGAGATGAAGCGCACCCTTTGGCTGTGGTTCGTAATTGCCGGTCTCGCAACGACTCACTCCGCGCAGTGCGGCACCAAGCTTGCTTCGCACGTTGCTGCGTACGTCGGGCAACAGGTTCCCGGTTACTCTCAGCTGACATTTACCAGCCTTGGGACTCCTTCGATTTCCACGAACGGCGTGATAACGTTCGATTCGGGTGTCCCGACATGGAGCAGCCCTTTCGTTGTGCGACGAACGGCGGGCGGTGAGTACTCCTTGGCGCTCAACGCTGCATTCGCACCAGGCGAAGCGCTCGGGCAGATCGGCATGTTGGGCGGTCTGGTTGGCAACGACGACCACGCGATCGCAGCGTTGAGCAACGCCAGTTCATTCGGATTCTACAATTCAGTGCTGGCTGGTCCCGCAGGAAGTGTCGCTGTCCTTGCACGTCTCGACGCACCTGCCCCGGGGTTGACCGATAGCGTTCATGACCGAGGATTCAAGCGTTTGCATCAGGCCGAAAGCGGCGCGATAGCATTTTTCGGGCAGATTCGTCCCGCTCCGGGACTGTCTGGTGATGTCGGTGGTGTTGTTTGGCGAAGTATCGGCGGAATAGTGCAGCCTTTGCTGCAGCACCGTCAGCATGTGTTCGGATTGAACGCCAACCAGTACGTTGATTTCTTCGACGGATCTGAGCCCCAAATCACCATAGGCAATGCCGGACGGATGGCTGTCGTCGCTGGCTTTCGGACTGAGGGATCGCCGTCTGTTTCAGGCAATCGAGCAATCTACACAGGTGACAATGCCTCCAGCATGTCCGTCGCCTTGCGTCGGGCTCAAGAAGTGGCACTGGGCTCGGGCACGTTTTGGATCGACAGCGTGACTATCCAGGATATTAGTTCGACAGGATCGATTTTAATCGGTGGATTAGCCGTTAAGAACAATCAAGGTGGATCTCGTTCTGCATTGTGGAGGCAGGCGGTGCCCGGTGGTTCTGTTGAGTTGCTGGGATTTCGTGGCGACATGGTTTCCGGATTTGCGCCGGATCGAACGATCCAACAGATCGGACAGTCTCGTCTTTTGCCCGACGGTCGAGTGATGGCGCTGCTCGCCGTTGGCCAGGCCGCCATGGGAACTTGGACAAGTGCCTTGGCTTATCGAGATGATGATGGGTGGCATAAGATTCTGGCAACAGGCGATGCTGCGCCAGGATTGTCAAATGGGGAGGTTATGGGTGGATCATTGTCAAATGGAATATTGTTCCGACACATGAATGATGCCGGCGCATTTGCCTTTCTAGGCATGTACACCGGTGGAGCAGCTGGAACGAGCAGTGTCATGTCGATCTGGGCCGGCCAGCTAGGCGGTGATATATACCTTGTTGCGAGCGTGGGTGATCGCGTGGTCGTTGCTCCAGGCGACGATCGAACTATTCTTGGATTGCAGCTCGACTCTGTCAGTACGGGAACATCAATTCAGGGAATTAGTCAGAACAACTGGCTGACCTATAGAGCAAGCTTCACTGATGGTACTTCGGCGATATTCACGACTCGAATACCAAGTCCTCCCACCGTACTGAGTGCGCTGATCGCTGTGGCTTTGATGCGACGACGGGGTACTGTGGCATCCAGACGGGTTGAGTGCCAAAGAACGAGGTTGATCGAAAGTGCGAGTGCGATCTAGGCAAGTTGTCTATCGCTTGCCTGCGCACGTTGCGGCTGACCGAGTTGGCTCACTCCTCGGCGATTCATACAAATGGGTCGACTAGCAGTGGTTGCCCCAATATCGCGATCGGCGGGGCGAGCGATCATTGCCACGCGACGTTCACGGCCGTTGAACCTTGATGTCGCTCAAGGCCGTTGCGAGCAATGACAACCCAGCGTGAACAGGATTCAGTTGGCCCCAAACGTCCGATCGATGCCTTGGCTCGGTATGTGGAGTCGTCCAACGACCAGTTGCATCGCAAAGCCGGTAATGGAGTTTCTGATTTCGAGCACGCCCGCGGCATCGGAACATCGTGATGCAGCCGGCGATACACCGAGCGTGCGTCGCAAGCGCAGAGTCCGCGTGACGCGCTAATCGGCATCGGACCGTGCTGTTCCTTGCGTGGCTTTGGCGTGCGGAACACTCGTCCGATCCGTGTCAAGATCAATGCCCATGATCCTGAGATTCCGCACGTTCGCCTTGAAAGCAAAGTCGAACAGGTCACCAACGATCGGCACCGTTCCGCCGAGCGCATCGATCAGCACGTTCGCCGTCATCAGCGCCAGTTGCTTTCGAGTGGCACCCAGTCGTCGGGCCTCGAAGACGATGTACGCCGAGACCAGCAGCCCCGCGGCGTCACCCACGCCGGGCACGAGCCCGATGATCCCGTCCAACCCGATGCGCCACGACGTGCCGGGCACGCAGACCGAAGAGTCCATCAGCACGGCCAGCCGGCGCAGTCTGGCTTCGCGCCGATGGCGCGTCTCGGCATCCAGCCGGGACGTGTGCCAGGGAATGAGGCTGATCGGAAGCACAAGTGCCATCTGTGGAAGTTATTCGTCGGTTGCCCGCGCACGTTTCAGCGGACCACCTTTGGCACGTTGCTCTGCGGTACAAATCAGATCAGATCCGGCCCTCAACGGTCGTACGACAAGCGCTATGAGCGTAGCGAGCGATCACAACCCCGCAAGATCACGACCGTCGAATCTTGATCCCGCTCAAGGCCGTTGCACGTGACAACGACCGGGCGTGAGCAGGACTCACTTGGTCTCGAGCGCCCGATCGATCGCCTCGGCCAACTGCTGCCGCGTTGCCGGCCCTTGGAAGAACGTGCGAACTGTTCCGTCCGCGTTCAGGACGTAGCACGACGGGAAGCCCATCACCTTGAGGCCGTCGAGGGCCGAATCGCCGGCGGGAATCAGCCGCATCGTCGATTGACGGCCGCTGAAGAGATCCACCGCCGATTGCGGGCCGGGTTCGCGGCCGGCGATCGCCACAAACTGAACGCCGCGCTGCTGATACTGCTCCTGCAACGCGTGCACGTCGTCCAGCGCGTTGACCGACGGCTTGAACAGCGTGCCGAAGAAGTACATCACCGTCGGGCCGCGACCCACCGAGTCGTTGTTGAAGGGCTTGCCCGATGAATCCGTCAGGTTGAAAGAGGGCAGGTGCTCGCCTTCTTGCACGCCGAGTTTGACAACTTCAATGGGCTGCGCGGGTGCGCCTTGTTCGGGGCGAGCGACCGGGGCCGGCGTGAGGTTGCGTGCGTACCCCTCCGGCAGATCGATCGAAAAGTCCTTCGGCGACAGAGCCATCGGCTTCACGCTCTTGATCTCGAAGATCATCGACACGGCTTCAGGCCCATCGCCCGCGGCCTGCACCAGCCGGCGCGGCAGCCGATCGATCGCGCTGATCGCCCAGACCTGCTTCATCGAGCCGCGCTCCGGCGCGATGGAAATCAGGTCGCAGACTTCGCCGTTCAGGTTCTCAACGCCCACGCGCTCGATCTTCGGTGACAGCATCTCGCGAGAGAACGGCTCGGCGTCCATGAACACCGCGTGGACGAGCATGTTGTTGACCAGACCCATCGACGGCCGTGCCATTTGGTCGGTCACGCTCCGCTCCACAAGTTCGCGCTTCTCGTGGTCCAGCCACGTCACCGTGGTTCCGTCGTTGACAAGCCGAACGCGTTCGTCGCCCTTGGTCGGCTGCTTCACGCGCCCGTCCACCGAGATCATCGGCGAACGCATGTCCTTGTTGCGCAGCAGCCGGATCGTGCCCGAGGCGTCGATCACGTCCCTCAGCAGCCCCGTGGCCGATCGAGCCGTTGTCATCTCCATCCCGTTCGAGTTCTTGATGGCCTGCGCGGACTGCTCGAGGATTTCCTTCGCGCCCGGGTCGACCTGCGCCAGGCAAGTCAAGGGGCAGAACGCGATGATCGCGGCGACGACGAACGAGCGAACTGGAATCATGGTCATGAAACTCCGGAAAGTGTCGGCTGAGGTCATGCCGCCCGCTAAGCAGGCAGCCGATTGCGTGGGATCCACAGGCGAAGTACCGCAGGGCTTATTCGCACAATTCGGCACCCTGCTCGGACGGGACGACGACCGAGGCGGGGGGCAGAGGATAGCGGTCTGTAGCCTTGAAACCGACATGCTATCGGTCGGATCGTGCTCCATGCTCACCGCGATTCGGCGAAGTTTGTTCGTACTTTGAGCGGATTTGGCGTTGCATCGGCGGGAACCCCCCTGGACCGGTGAATGGGAACCCGGATCGGTCGGTTCGCTTGGATTCGTGGGGATCTCCCGCGAAAACGGGACGTTCGGCGCGGGCTCTTCTAGTATTCGATTCTGTTCTCGGCCGTCCCGCCTTGGGCATGCCCAGCCAAGGCGAGGAGTCTCGGCGGTAATCGCCGGGTCGGTCTCCGCAGGGGTCTACCTCTGGCCTGGGCGAGCCGGGCCGTGCGGAGTGGGGGCCGGTGGTGGGGCAGCGAGCGTCGGATCGTTCGAGTGTTCGATGGGTCGAAGTCAACTCCGGTCGGGCGGCGGACGCCTCTGGCCGGCAGACAGTCAGGAAAGGCAACAGCATCATGGCAGACCGCAGCGGCAAGACCGCCCGACAGCACAAGCCGGGCATGAGCAAGAAGAAGACCTCCAAGCGGCTGGCCCCGTCGGCTGCGCCGACCACGCTGGCGCACCACGAGTCCGGTGGGCTCAACGGAACGGTCAACGGCTCGAAGAAGCCCACGAAGATGGTGTACTACTTCGGCAAGAGCCGGACGGAGGGCAAGGCGACCGACAAACTGCTGCTGGGCGGCAAGGGCGCGAACCTGGCCGACATGACGAGCATCGGCCTTCCCGTGCCCCCCGGCTTCACGATCACGACCGATGTCTGCGCGCTGTACTACAAGGCCGGCAAGCGTCTGCCACACGGCCTGATGAACGAGGTGCAGAAGAACGTCGCAATGCTCGAAAAGGACACGGGCAAGAAGTTCGGCGACGTGAACAACCCGCTGCTGGTCTCCGTTCGCTCCGGCGCAGCCGTCTCTATGCCGGGCATGATGGACACGATCCTGAACCTCGGCCTCACCGACGCGGCGACGGAGGGTCTGGCCAAGGCGACCGGCAACAAGCGGTTCGCCTACGACGCCTACCGCCGGCTCATCAACATGTTCGGCGACGTCGTGATGGGCGTCGACCACGAGCACTTCGAGCACAAGTTCGACGAGATCAAAAAGAAGTACCGAACCCAGAGCGACACCGACGTGCCCACCGAGGGCATCGTCGAACTCTGCGACGCGTACAAGGCGATCTACCGGCGCTACGTGGGCGAAGACTTCCCGCAGAATCCGTTCAAGCAACTGGAACTGGCGATCGAGGCCGTCTTCAAGAGCTGGAACGGTGAGCGTGCGATCACCTATCGCCGGCTGACCAACGCCTCGGGGCTGAACGGCACCGCGGTGAACGTGCAATCGATGGTCTTCGGCAACATGGGCGACGACTCGGGCACGGGCGTGGCGTTCACCCGCAACCCCAGCACGGGCGACAACGTCTTCTACGGCGAGTTCCTGATCAACGCGCAGGGCGAGGACGTCGTCGCGGGCATCCGTACGCCGAAGCCCGTCGCCGAGATGGCCAAGTGGAACAAGAAAGTCTACGACCAACTTCTCAAGATCAAGTCCACGCTCGAGAAGCACTACAAGGAGATGCAGGACATCGAGTTTACCATCGAGCGCGGCACGCTCTACATGCTCCAGACCCGCTCCGGCAAGCGAACGGGCTTCGCCGCGGTCAAGATCGCCTGCGACATGGTGAGCGAGCGACTGATCGATGAGAAGACGGCTCTCCTGCGCATCCCCGCCGGCGATCTGATTCAACTCCTGCTGCCCAGTTTCGACCCGGTGCAGAAGAAGATCGCACGCGTGCTGACGCGCGGCCTGCCCGCGTCGCCCGGCGCCGCGGTGGGCAAGCCCGCCTTCACCGCCGAGGAGGCCGTGACACGCGCTCGCAACGGCGAGAAGGTGATCCTTGTCCGAAAGGAAACGAGCCCCGAAGATGTTGAGGGCATGCACCTGGCGGCGGGTATCCTCACGAGCACCGGCGGAATGACCAGCCACGCGGCCGTCGTGGCACGCGGCTGGGGCAAGTGTTGCGTCGCGGGCGCGGGCGAGGTCCAGATCGACTCCGCCAAGGGGCAGTTCACCGTCGGCGGCAGATTCTTCGGTCGGGAGGACGTCATCTCGATCGACGGTTCCACCGGTGAGGTCATGCAGGGCGCGGTCGCGACGGTCGAGGCAAAACTCTCCGGTGATTTCTCAAAGGTCATGCGTTGGAGCGACAAGTACCGCAAGATCGCCGTGCGGACCAACGCCGACACGCCCGCCGATGCGCAGCGCGCTCGCGAGTTCGGAGCCACCGGCATCGGCCTGTGCCGAACCGAGCACATGTTCTTCGAAGGCGAACGCATCCGCTCGATGCGAAAAATGATCCTCGCCGAGACGCAGGCCGAGCGTGAGAAGGCGCTGGCCGAACTGCTGCCTTATCAGCGCGACGACTTCGTGGGTATCTTCGCCGCCATGAAGGGCCACCCGGTCACGATCCGACTGATCGATCCGCCCCTGCACGAGTTCCTGCCGCACGACGAGAAGAGCCAGCAGGAGATGGCCCGGGCCCTCAACGTCAACGTCGACAAGATCAAGCGGCGGGTTGCCATGTTGCACGAACTGAACCCGATGCTCGGTCATCGCGGCTGCCGGCTCTGCGTCACGTATCCCGAAATCCTGAAGATGCAGGTCACGGCCATCGCAGAGGCCACCATCGAGTGCATCCGTTCGAAGATCAAGGCGCTCCCTGAGATCATGATCCCCCTGGTCGGTACGCGCCGGGAGATCCAGTTCCTGCGCGAATTGGTCGAGCAGACGATCCACGAAGTCCGCGCGGCCGAGGACTACAAGCCGCGGCTGGACATCAAGATCGGCACCATGATCGAAATTCCTCGCGCTGCGCTCACGGCCGACGAGATCGCCCGCCACGCCGATTTCTTCTCCTTCGGCACCAACGATCTCACGCAGATGACGTTCGGCTTCTCACGCGACGACATCAACTCCTTCCTGCCCGACTACCTCACCAAGGACATTCTCGAGACCGATCCCTTCCAGACCCTCGACCGGACCGGTGTGGGACAGTTGGTGACGATGGGAATCGAGCGCGGCCGCCAGACGAACCCTCAACTCAAGATCGGCATCTGCGGCGAGCACGGCGGAGACCCCAAGAGCGTCCATTTCTTCGCCAAGACCGGCATGGACTACGTCTCGTGCTCACCTTACCGGGTGCCGATCGCGCGACTCGCGGCGGCACAGGCCGAACTGATGAAGTGAGCCGACAGCGCCGGAGCCCGCATCACGCGCACCCCTGCGCCCATGCCTTGGCTTTTGCGCGCCCGCCTGGCGCTTCCGTCCGCTGTGCCGTTTGCACGGGTCGGGCGGTGAGGCTGTAGACTGTGGCGTCAGGATTGAGACAGAAACCGCGTTGTTCGGTTGCCACGTTGGCCGAGGCGGGTCGGGGAGGACGTTGGAGAGTGCCCACGCGATGACGATCGCGCTGATCCTTTTGCTCATCATGCTCAACGGCGTCTTCGCGATGACGGAGGCGGCGTTGATCTCTTCGCGCCGTGCGCGGCTTGAGGCCATGTCCGCTCGCGGCAGCCGCGGTGCACTTCGGGCCTTGGCGCTCACCGACAATCCAACGCGGTTCTTGAGCACGGTGCAAGTCGGGATCACGCTCATCGGTATCGGCGCCGGTGCTCTGGGCGAAAAGTCGATCGCGGACCAGATCGAGCCGCTCGTCCGCGACTTGCCGCTCATCGGGCGCTACTCGGGCACAACCTCGTCGATCATCATGGTCGTCATCCTGACGTACTTCTCCCTGATCCTCGGCGAACTGGTGCCCAAGCGGCTGGCGCTCGCAAACCCCGAAGGCGTGTCGAGCGTGATGGCTGCGCCGATGAACCTCATCGCCAGGCTGGTCCGCCCGCTGGTCGCGCTCCTCAGCACTTCAACGGACCTGCTCGTGCGTCTCTTCCCGGCGAGGGCATCGGCGAGCGAGGCACACGCCGAGGCCGAAGTGAAGGCGCTTCTGGCGTCGGGCGCGCAGCAGGGCGTTTTCCACGAGAGTGAGCAGCGCATCGTGGAGAGGGTCTTTCGGCTCAGCGATCAGACCGCGCGGTCGCTCATGGTGCCGCGCACGGAGATCGACTGGCTTCGTGCCGACGATCCGGTCGGGCGCGTTCGAGTCGCCGTGGCGACCAGTTCACACTCGCACTTCCCGGTCTGCAAGGGACAGGGTGGACTGGACGATCTCATCGGTGTCGTGCACGTCAAAGACTTGGTCAAGAGCGGTCTCATCACCGACGACGTCAACGTCGGCCAGATCGCCCGACCGCCGATGTTCGTGCCGGAAAACACCCCAGCGCTCGAACTCCTCGAACGCTTCCGCCAGAGCCGCGAGCACATTGTCTTTGTCGCCGACGAGCACGGCACGCTCGAAGGGCTGGTGACGCTCAACGACGTCGTGACCGCGATCATCGGCGAAGTGTCGCGGCACGATGACGACGACGACCCCATGGTCGTTCGACGCAGCGAATCCTCGTTCCTGCTCGACGGATTGCTGGGCGTCGACGAACTCCGTCGGGTGATGGGTCTCAACGACGATGACGAACTGCCGAAGCAGGAAGAGGGGTACGAAACGCTCGGCGGTCTGGTGATGACGTTCCTCGGTCGAATCCCCGCCACCGGCGATGTGTTCACGTGGAACCGCTATCGCTTCGAGGTTGTCGACATGGACCGCAAGCGCGTCGACAAGGTCATGCTGACGATCGAGCCGGCCGGCGGCGAAGACCCGTTCGCCGCGGCGAAGTAGAGCGCGATCTCGATCCTCCTTTCGAAGGCGTGACTCGAGCCGGCCGCGGACATCGGTCACGATTCAGTCGGCCGTCGCAGCGGGGATCGAGCCCCGAATCCACCCGATGCGCCGTTCGAGATCTGCACGCGATACTGCGCACGCGTTGATGTGCCCGATCTTTCGTCCGCGACGGGCCGCCTTGCCGTAGAGGTGCAGCCGCATCCACGGCTCTCGTGGCATCGAGGCGGGATCGGGGATCGGCCCGCCGATCAGATTCACCATGCCCCAGACCGTTCCGGATCCCTCCACGGGCAAATGACTCGTGCTGCCGATCGGCCAGCCGAGCACGGCGCGTACATGGTTCTCAAACTGTCCGGTGACAGAGCCGTCCATCGTCCAATGTCCGCTGTTGTGCACGCGCGGCGCCATCTCATTCCCGAGCATGCGCACGCCGCCCTTCCCTTCCTCGACGACAAAGAGCTCGATGGCCAGCACGCCGCGATACTCCATGTCGGCGAGCAATCGATCGATGTTCGACCGAATCTGACGAAAGGTCACACTCTCGGGCCCGGTCGCGGGTGCGATCGAAGTCCGAAGGATGCCGCCCGAGTGAGTGTTCTCGGTCAGTGGGTAGAAGTGTGTTTCGCCCCCCGCACCTCGAACGCAGATCGCTGAGACCTCGCGTGCGAAGGGCACGAATGCCTCCACGAGCAGTTCGACGCCGCTCGCACCGTTCGCGCTCTCACCGGCCCGACCCACGTCCTGTTCCGGTGAGCCGTTCGGTACCCTGAGGTGCCGCGCAACGTCCTCGAAAGAGACCCCGATTTCGCCGTGCGAGCGGATCACCGCCTGGCCCTTGCCGTCGTAGCCCATGCGGCGCGTCTTGAGCACGCACGGCAACCCAATCGGCCCTTCGATGGCCTTCCGCAGCTCGTCAACGCTCGAAACAGCTGCGTAGGCGGGCACGGCGAGCCCGGCCCGCTCGAATGCCCGCTTCTCCTCCAGGCGATCCTGTGCCACCGCGAGCGCGTTCGGAGGCGGTGACACAATGCCGGGGCGCTGCGCTGCGAGCCAGCGCGCGGTGGCCGCGGGCACGTTCTCAAACTCATACGTGATCGCGTCCAGACCCTCCGCAAACCGCGACAGCGCTGCGGCATCATCGAACCGTCCGACAATCAGTTCCCCGACATCCCCCGCCGGTGCGTCCGGGTCAGGATCGAGGAACCGGAAGCGCACGCCCAACGGCGCACCGGCGAGCGCAAGCATTCTTCCGAGCTGGCCGCCGCCCAGAACACCGAGCGTGGCGGTGTGTCGCAGGTCGGCCGTTGCCCGATGCCGACCGATGCTCACGCCGCGGCTCCACCGTCTTCTGCCCCACCGCCTTCAGAGGGACCCGAAGCTTGGCCGACCGTGCGCGGGTCAGGTTGTTCAAGCACAAATCGCGTCTGCTCCTCCCGGAACGCGACCAGTCGCTTGCGGATCAATTCGTCGCTCCCCGCGAGAATTGCCGCCGCGAGCAACGCGGCGTTCTTCGCGCCCGCTTCGCCGATCGCCAGCGTGCCGACCGGAATGCCCGCCGGCATCTGCGCGATGCTCAGCAACGAGTCGAGCCCGTTGAGCGCTCTGCTCTGCACAGGCACGCCGAGCACCGGCAGGTGCGTCTTGCTCGCGCACATGCCCGGCAGGTGCGCTGCGCCGCCGGCCCCGGCGATGATGATGCGGAGCCCGCGATCCGCTGCGGACTCTGCATACTCAAAGAGCAAGTCGGGCGTTCGATGCGCTGAGACGACCCGGGTTTCGTGCCCGATCTCGAGCGCGTCAAGCGTTCGCGATGCGTGCCGCATCGTTTCCCAGTCCGACTTGGACCCCATGATGATGCCGACAAGGACCGCCATGCACACAGCGTATGCGATTCCCTCGCGACCCGGTCGCTGCGACTTCGTTCGGCGTCAGGGGGTGTCCGATTCCCAGAAATCCGAGCCCGAACCGCTCTTGCCCCCGTCGTCCCGTTCCCCATCGATTCCGGGTACATGGTCGGCCGCACCGGGTTGGCGAACGGCTCGGTTCTCACTCGCCGAGTCGCGCAGCAGCCGGGCGTCGTCCATCAGGTAGAGCGAGACAAGCCAGTCTCGAACCAGGTACGGATCGACTCGCAGGATGCCCCTGATCGAGCCGTCGACCGCCAGTTTCTGTCGGCTCGTGGCGGGAGTGGTCAACTTGACCTCGATCGCGTCGTACGGTGTCGGGGGCACGCCGATGCAGCAACCGTCCCACTGATTCAGCATCATCAGCATCTCGTCCGGGCTTGCGGCCATGATCGGAAACGCGATGTAGCCCGAAATGCTCACCCACTTGTCGTGAACGAGGTTCAACCGATCCGGTAGGTGCGTGCGGCCGAGCCTGGGTTGGTATGTCTCCTGCGCCGAGACCAGAAACTCCCAAGTGATCTGGATGGGGTCCGCCTCAGTGCCTTTGCCCTTCAACACGAAGCGGTTGTCGACGAGCATCGAGCCGTCGTCGCGTCGATCAACCACGGCCTTTGGGGGCTTGTCGTTCGACTCGATGCGCGATGCCGTCTGAGCCGCCTCGGCGCCAACGGGTTGGCGACTCGGTGAATTCCCGCCCGGTGCTTCAAAGACGGGCAGGGCGGTCGAATCGAACGGATCCGCCGCGAGCATCGGATCGGCAAACAGCGAGCGCTCCAACTCTGCGGTCATTTCGTCCAGTGCATCGAATTCGCGCTGCGACTGCGTGCCCGTCCGATCGGGAGTCGCTGTGTTTGCTCGTTCAGGCTCCGCCCGTCGGGGCGGATAGACGATCGGCCGTCCTTCACCGCTCGCATCGGCCACAGTCCCTGACGCCGAATCGTCCGGCAAACGACGGACGACGAGCACCGAGGTCACGATCGCCAGCAATCCCAGTATGGCCCAGAAGATCTTCATGCTTGCGTGATCGATCGCTCGGCGACAGCCGCTCATACTACCGCTCGGAACACCCGAACGGTTCGGCCATAGGCAGCCCCGAACGAACCCTATCTTTGACCGATGCCGAGCGATCCGCACAGTCCGGCTGTTCCCGCCGCCAACGAACGAAGCGCCGAATCAGACGGCCCGATCGTTGGTATCGACCTCGGCACGACCAACTCACTCATCGCCGTCGCGGGCTGGTCGCGTTCCGCCGCTGCGGGCCCCGACGAACTCGCGCCGCGCGTTCTGACGGATGAGGCCGGGGAGCCCATGTTGCCCTCGGCGGTCAGATACGCGACCGATCCGGCGCAGCAGCCGGTCGTCGGCTCGGAGGCACACCGGCTCGCCGCGGAACAGCCGCAGTGGACGGTCCTGAGCGTCAAGCGACTCATGGGTCGAAGCCGCGATGACGCGGCGCGGGCCGGAGACCTGGCGTACCTGGGCTACGAGGTCGTCGAGGGACCGAACCGCACAGCGCGCGTCAGATTGCCCGACGGTCGAGTGCTCTCGCCTCAGGAGATCAGCGCCACCATTCTGCGCAATCTCCGGGTGCGTGCCGAGCGGGCGCTCGGCGTACCGATCCGCCGTGCGGTGATCAGCGTGCCCGCCTACTTCGACGATGCCCAGCGACAGGCCACGCGCGACGCCGGTCGGCTCGCGGGGCTCGACGTCTTACGCATTATCAACGAGCCCACCGCCGCGGCCCTCGCCTACGGACTCGGCGTCCTCCCTTCGCGCCGAGACCGCGACACGCAGGAGCGTGCCTTCAACATCGTGGTCTTCGACCTCGGCGGCGGCACGTTCGACGTGTCGATTCTCAGGCTGATCGCGGGCACCGGCGATCGCGCGGCAAGTGCCGACCTCGTCCAATCCGACCTGTTCCAGGTCCTCGCAACCGCGGGTGATACCCATCTGGGTGGAGATGACTTCGATCATGTGTTGGTCGAGTTGTTCACACGAGAGATCAACGAACAATTTGCACCCAGCGGCCCTCCGATCTCCTTCCCGCCGGGCACCCGTCAGGCCCTGCGATCGCTCGCCGAGCAGGTCAAGGTCCGGCTCAGCGACGCGGAGAGCGCTTCGGTCAGCATCGACGTGGGTTCGGACGATCGCGCTCAGCCCCGGACCTATGACCGCACCATCTCTCGCGCCGAGTTCGGCTCCATCACGCGACATCTGATCGACAGAGCCCTCGACTGCTGCCGGCGTGCGTTGCGAGATGCCAGACTCGGTCTGGCGGGTGAGCCGATCGGCGCGGTCGTAATGGTCGGCGGAGCCACGCGCATCCCGGCCGTTCGTTCCGCCTGCCGATCGTTCTTCGGCGTCGACCTCTACACCGCGATCGATCCAGATCAGGCCGTTGCGCTCGGCGCGGCGGTGCAAGGTTCGATCCTCGATCGAGCCATCGCTCCCGGCGGTCGATCGAAGACCGGCCCCTCCGGCGTGCTGCTCGACGTCGTCCCGCTCTCACTCGGCGTCGAGACCGTCGGCGGCGGTGTTGCAAAGCTCATCGTGCGAAACTCGAACGTCCCTGCTCGCGCCAAGGAGATGTTCTCAACCAGCGTCGACGGTCAAACCTCGATCAAACTCAACATCCTCCAGGGCGAGCGCGAAATGGCCGCGGACTGCCGGTCCCTCGGCGAGTTCCATCTTCGCGGCATCCCGCCCATGCCCGCCGGCATCCCGCAGGTCGAGGTCGAGTTCGCCGTCGACGCCAACGGCGTGCTCTCCGTGCAGGCCGTCGAGCGGCGCAGCGGCAAGCGGGCGGACCTGCAGGTCGTCCCGAACCACGGCCTCACGCGCGATGAGGTCGATCGTCTCGAGCAGGAGAGCCTCGCCTTCGCACGCGAAGACATGATCAGGCACCGCGTGGCGGATTTGATCGCCAACGCCCGGCTTGACCTCAAGTGGATCCGAAAGCAGTTCGAAACCCATCAGGCACTGCTCGATCCCGCGTACGCGGTCGAACTTTCCGGACTGATCGACGCGCTCGCCCAGCTGACCGAATCAGCAACGTCGGACTGGCGGTCGGTCGATCCAAACACGTTCCAACAGGCCAAAGAGAACCTCGATCGTGCGTCGGTGCGCTTGCACGAGATCGCCATCACGCAGAGTCTCAAGGCCGACTCATAAATTGCGAAGTTCGGCCTCGTCCGAGAAGACCTGCCGTGGCGCATCTCGCCGGCAGGAGTTTCCGTCTGTACCGACGGACCCTCCGAGCGGGGGAGCGTCCACCCTTGTCTTCGGCCGCCGGGAATCGGATATCAGGGGTGTCCGATCGACGAACCCACGTCCGCGGCTAACTGGCCGATGCCCGTGTGTGCGTTGCCGCCGCCTGCGAGAGAGAGCGGGCGAGAGAGAGATGCTTGGAGGGGACCCAATCCAGCCTCCAAGTTGATTCGGGGAGAGAGAGTTGGCGGCTTCGCCCGGGCATCGGCCGCCGCGGCATTCTTGCTGCGGCGGCCCGGCTCACTCACCAAGCCACCACCGCCGTTTCTCAGTCTTCCACGCAAAGCCGAATCGGTTGACGACTTCCTCCGCGATGAAGCCCACCGCTTCCTCAGGCGAGTCGGTGACGAGCAGCAGGTCAAGGTCGTGCTCGTCGATCGCCCCGTTGGCAAGCAGGCGATCACGAACGAACGCCATCATCGGCGCCCAGTAGTCTCGACCCATCAGGACGATCGGGAAGTCGCGGATCTTGCCCGTCTGCACCAGCGTGAGCGCCTCGAACAGTTCGTCCAGCGTGCCGAACCCGCCCGGCAGCACCACGAACGCGTACGAGTACTTGACGAGCATCACCTTCCGCACGAAGAAGTACCGGAACTCGATGAACTCGTCCAAATATGGGTTCGGAACCTGCTCCATCGGCAGTTCGATGTTGCACCCGATGGAGCGGGCCTTCACGTCGCGTGCACCGCGATTGGCCGCCTCCATGATCCCCGGCCCCCCACCCGTCATGATCGTGAACCCAAGTTCGCCGATCCGTCCCGCAACGTCGCGAGCCAGTCGGTAGTAGGCGTGATCCTCCTTGAATCGCGCGCTCCCGAACACCGTCACGCAAGGTGCCTCGAAGTGCAGCCGCCGGAAGCCCCGGATGAACTCTGAGAAGATCCGCAGCGCCCGCAGCAACTCGAAC
Organism: Phycisphaeraceae bacterium; assembly: GCA_019636535.1. Lineage (GTDB taxonomy): Bacteria > Planctomycetota > Phycisphaerae > Phycisphaerales > UBA1924 > JAHBK01. The sequence goes on from JAHBXK010000023.1 coordinate 26,370, forward strand.
GAGCGTCCACGCGGCCCTTCGAGAAACCGCCCCTCTTCCACCTGTCGTGTCGCCTTCCCCCAGCGGCCGCCGCCGTCGGGCCACGGCACCGACCAGTGCTCCGGCACGTCCTTCTCATCGGGCAGACTCTCGGTCGCCTGCGAGGTTTGATCAGCCGCGCTCATGCTGAATGTCCGTAGGGTCCAAACGGGCAGCGAAGGACAGATTCCCCACAATCCGACCGCACAGCGTATCGCGTCAGGGTCGAAGCATCCGTTCAAAGGCGTGACGTTCGATTGGCGGATTCCCCCGGCCGACTACGATCGGTCGTGTCCAGCCACGCAAGCGAAGACCCCGATGACCACACCCAGAGCGTGACGCTCGTTACCGTGCAGCGCGCGTTCGAAGCCGAGGCCATCGCCGCCGCCCTCCGCGAGCGTGGCATCAACGCCCAAGCGATCGGGACCACGATGGGCGCCGTTCTTTCCAACCAGATCGCGCCCACGCGCGTCATGGTCCTGGCCGATCAGGCCGAGGAGGCACGTGTCGTCCTCGACCGGATCCAGGCTGAGGCATCCAAAATCGATTGGTCGCAGGTCGACTTTCCGGAAGACGATCCACCGCCGTCGCCCCCGCGGGGACGATGGCTCTGGACCCTGACCGTGCTGTTGGTTCCCCTCGGCCTGATCGTCATGTCCTTCGGCATCCAGCGTCGCGACGTGATGATTCAGGCGCTCGGCGGCACAGCGCTCGTCGCCGCCATTGTCATCGCCTTCGTCATGCTCAATACCGAGCGTGCACCCGCCGACCGACGGTGACGGGCCGGATCCGCCCACATCTCGTTGTGAATCGCTGTAGTGGCCCCGGCGGCTTTGCTCAACCGCTCCGCTTGCCGACCAGCAGGCCGATGATCGCGGCAAACACCATCGCACCCGCGAAGATGCCAAGCCACATCATCAGGTTCGACGAGACCATCGAAACCAGCGGGTTCTGGTCCCCACCGATGAGCGCGAACAGCACGGCCGCCAGTGAGAACGTCAGCACGCCCACCGCACCGAGCGCCAAGCCGCCCGCGATCCCCGACCACGTGCCGTCGTACGGCTCGGCCGCAACCATCGCCATCGGCGCGGCCGCCGCAGCGCTCGACATCGAAACGTCCGACATCGCCGGCGTCGGCTCGAACAGACCCGAAGCGCCCTGCGTCTGGCTGCCGCCCGCACTCTCCTCGCCCTGATCCGAATAGACGTCCTGCAGCAGGTCCGCGCCGAGCGATGTGTCGTCCCCCTCGCGTGTCAGGTCGAGCAGACCCGAGCCAGACCCCACGTTGTCCAGCGTCAACTCGCCCAAGCCCCCGCCACCGGTGTCCGTGATCCGTGTCACGGCCGAGGGATCGCCTTCTTCGGTCGAATCCGTGTCAAAGATCGAGATCCCAGAGCGATCCTTCGGCTCGTCCATCGCGATGCCTGGCCCGGAGCCCGAACCGCCGAGATTCAGCCCGCTGCTGCTCAACGGTGCACTGTCCTCAAGCGACAAACCGAGCCCGGACGCCGCGCCCGAATCGGCCAGCGGAATCAGGCCCGAGTCCTCCGCCCCGGTCCCCGGCTCGGCGAGCATGTCCACCTGGTCCTTCTTGAACACCAGACGGTCGCGATCGCGAAACTCCTGGAGTTTGCCCGACTGAACCAATTGCTCCACTTCTTGGGTGGACTTGCTCAGCCGCTCCGCGGCCTCCTCCAACGAGTAGAACATCTTCGCCATCGCTGCGGTCTCCAATCTGGCCCGGCGAGTCCGCCAAGACCGGTCACTTCGATCGGCCGAACATCCCGACCCTCACCAAAGCCTAGCCCAGCCTGACAAGCCTATACGGCAGCCTCCCCAGACCGGATCGCCCCACCTTGCGGCTCCAAACTCGCTCCGTTCGATCGTGCCCCGCTTTCGCCTCGACGCTGTCCCCAGCGAACTTGGACCGTTGGTCTGCGCCCGAAGATCGCTACCTGCGATCCCAACGCCAAAACCGAGGCCAGCGGTGCAGCCCCGTTCAGAAATCCCCAGTCCACTCCGAAGAGGTTGGCAAAGTCGACGCGGAGATCGACGTTCGATTCCGGGAAGACGCTCCAGAGCGGGTGCAGCACCTCGTGAACCATCACCCCACCGACTTCTTGCGGCTTGGCGGGCCCGCGAATAGGCGTTGAACTTGCCGGAGGTGGGGGGGTGCTCAGGGCAGTGGTAAAGACCCAGCGGTTCTCTTTCAGCCAGTGTTCCACCCCCCGGGCGTCCGGACGCACCACAGGCTTGGATGCTTCGATCGTGAACCGAAACTCACCCCGCGTCCCTTCCGGGCGGGCCACCTGACCCGGCCCAGGCACTCCGACCGGCGGCACGAAGTCAATCGAGTGCTCAACGCGGATCGTCCGTGGTTGCTGCCGAACGGTCTCGGCGACCGTTTGCTTCCGGCAGTCCTCACCAAACCGCCGAACCCCCGCCCATGCCCAAAGTCCCGAAGACGTGTACCGTCGGATGTGCAGCACCCCGCGCCGATCTCCCTGCCGAACATGAACGCGCAATGCCAATTCGCAAAAGGACGAGTGTCCGGGCCAGCGAACACCCCACAGCCGCATCAACTCGGCGCTCAACCCGACCAATGTGACGATCCCTGAATCTGGGGAATCGCACAAGTCCGGATGCGGATCGTCGACCACAAGGTTGCCACCCTGCGGCAAGAGCGCCTCGATCATCGCTTTCGGGGCCGCGTACGCGACGATCCCGATGTGCTTGAACTGGCCGGTCACCAACGGGCGGGGCATCGCCACAAGCAAACACCGCTCGAACCCCCCAGACAAGGCGCAGAACCCGCCCAAACCGGTTCGGCAAGGTCAACGACCCACGCCCCTAACATGACCCTCGAATCCGCCCAGACCGAAAGCGGTCGTGCGCGGCCAGGGTCAAAATCTTCCCAGTACCGCCAATGCCCTCAGGCTCTGCCTCCCAAACATCCGCGCCATCGACCGTTCCCCGCACGTCGGGGGCGGGTGCCGGTCAAGGTGCCGCCCGCGGGTCGTTCCTAGCCCGTCTGCCCGAGATGCCCCACGCCCGGCTCGATCGCTGGTTCGCCGCGATCATCGCCGTCCTGAGCATCCTCGTCTTCTTTCACACCATCGACGGCGATTGGGTGTGGGACGACGTGCTCCAGATCAAGCAGAACCAACAGATTCAGGACCCTGATCTCGCTTGGAGAGCCCTGACCACCGACGTCTGGTCGTTCCGATCGGCAACAGGAACGAGCGAGTCGAGATACTGGCGCCCGTCCTTCATCGCGTGGATGATCGGCGTCGAGCGTGTGGCGGGAACCGAAGAAGCAACCCTCTGGCGTGCGAGCGTTGTGCTGCTCCACGCCATCGCAAGCGTGCTGGCGTACTTCGTGGTCCGGGGCGTGGGCTTCGCGCCGCTCTGGGCCGCCCCAGTAGCGCTGATCTTCGCCCTCCATCCAACCAAGCCCGAGTCGGTTGCGTGGGTCTCGGGCGCAACCGACCCGATCCTCGCGGTCTTCCTCTTCACCGCGTTGATCTGCACGCTCAGCATCGTCAGGTCGAGGCCCCTTCCGTCCGAAGGTGCGCGCGTTGCGCCCGGACACTACCTCAGGCGATCCGGGCTTTGGCTCATCGCGACTCTTGCCTTCGCCGGGGCGCTCGGCTCCAAGGAAGTCGCGGTGCTCTTCCCGGGCTTGGTCTTCGCCGCGGCCGTCGCGTACCGATCCGCCGGCACGCAGGCGACAGCCGGTCCCGACCGCTTCGATCGGCGTTCGCTCGTTCCCGCACTGGTCATGGCCATGCCGTTCGCGGCGATGAGTCTCGCGTTCCTGGTCCTCCGTCGCTGGTTGCTTGGGCCGGACTCGCGCCCAAACGAGTCGTTCCTGCCCTTCGAGGTCAACCTCTACACCCTTCCTCGTGTCGGGCTCTTCTACCTCCAGCAGGGCTTTGTCCCTATCCGAGTCTCGCCCTTCCATGTGCTGTCGCACCAGTTGAAGCCCGACTTCGAAGGGTTCTTCCTGCCCGCGATCGGTCTGGTCATGAGCGGCCTGTTCATGCTCTGGATCGTCTTCGGCCCAGCGAGATCGCGAGCCGCCGCGGTCGGGCTGGCCATGTTCGCGCTCATCATCGCGCCCGCGGCCTATGTCACCAACTTCCCGCCTCCCGATCAACTCGTCCACGATCGGTATCTGTACCTGCCGCTGTTGGGCCTGCTCCTGCTCGTCGCAGCCCTTGCGAGGCATCTGACGCGCCGGCTCGACCAGACCAAAGTCCAGATCGGTGCGCTGGCGCTCGGCATCGTGCTGATCGGCGCGATGGCGCCCTACACGATGCGCTACGCCGAGGCGTGGAAGAGCGGACTCGGCATGTGGGGGTGGGGCACGCGCGTGGCTCCCGGTTCGGCCATGTCCTGGCAGCACTACGGGCTTGAGTTGGCCCACATCGGCCGCCACGACGAGGCGATCCAGGCCTTCCAACGCTCGCTGGATATCCACGTCACGCCGCTCACCTACCTCGGGCTCGCGCAGTCGCTCGTCAACGTCGGCAGGCTCGACGAGGCCGAGCGGGTCATTCGTTCGGTTGTCGACCGCCTCGAAGCGATCGGCTCGAACCGCATCGAGTACTTTCACGCACTCGACATGCTCGCCACGCTCCGTGTCTTTGCCGAGAACGACGTCGACGGCGCCGTCCGCACCTATGCACGCGGGCTCGAGCGACTGCCCAACTACCGCGCCTCGCTCTACAACTGCATGGCGGTCAAGTGCTTCACCGCCGATCGAAACGACGAAGCACTCGGCTACCTGCTCAAGGCCCGGCCGTTGGTCGACTCAGACGCCCAGCCCTCAGCCCGAACGGTCTACCTCCACCTCGGTCTTGTCTACCTGCGCCAGGAACGCCTGGACGAAGCGGCACTCGAATTGGAGAAGTTCCTCGAAGAAGTCGAGGGCTTCGACGATCGCTTTTTCACGGGCGAGTCGGCCAAGGCCTACGAAGTGCTGACCTACCTCTGGTCGATGGGCAAGGGCAAGCGAGCGGCCCAGTACCGCGGGCCCAGGCGCGCCCTCCCCGACGATCTCGCGCTGCCGCAGCCTGCCACTCCGATCGCACCGAGCGGGGCAAGACCATGACCTCCCGCCCGCACCAATCCACGCCTCAATCTCGGGCCGCATCCCCGGCTTCGCACGTCGATCCGGTGATCAAGCACCTCCGCGAGTTGCGCATCCGCCACAAGCCCGCCTGCCCATACTTCACCCAAGCCGAGCGGGCGATCGACGATCAGTGGGGCTCGATCATCGCCCCGAGACTCGAGATCCTCCGGCCCGATCTCTCGCACGTGCTCGAGATCGCCTGCGGCCACGGCCGCAACACCGCCCGCCTTCTCGAACTCGGCGCCGCCCGCCTCACCGCCGTCGACATCCAGCCTCATTGCGTTGAGGCGTGCGTGGCCCGCTTCCCCGCCGAGGTCCGCTCCGGCCGGCTCCGCCTCCGCGTCAACGACGGCCTCACGCTCCCCATGGTCGAGACTGGCACGGTCTCACTCGCGTACACATTCGACTCGCTGGTGCACATGGAGTGGCCGATCGTCGAGAGTTACCTCCGCGAGATCGCCCGCGTGCTCAAGCCAGCCGGGACCGCGTTCATCCACCATTCCAACTTCGCCGCGCTGCCGAGCCTGCATTCGGTCACCAATCCCAAGTGGTTCGACAACCCGCATTGGCGATCGAATTGCTCCGCCTCGCAGGTTCGGGAACTCGCCGTGTCGCTCGGTTTCGAGATCGTTGCGCAGGACTTGATTCCGTGGGGCGAAGTGCCCGACCTCGACGCGATCACGCTGCTCCGCAAGCGCTGAGCCCGCGATCTCACGATGACGTCGGGAGACGAGCGCCACGGTCGATTCCCGCCCACTCCGCCCGGCAGTCCGGGCATCGCACGCGCTCCGATCCTACAACCCGCTCGCCGCGTGCTGCCATCGCGACAGGCCCACCTCGACCCGTTTCCCCCGATCGTCCGCGATGGCCGCTGTTGCGGTCTTCATACCTCGTCCCGAGCGTACCAGATCGTGCCATCCGGTCCGCACGTCCCACCGCCCACGTTCCCCACACTCTGCCCCGTCTCGAACCGATATCGTCTGTCGATGTCCACGCTCGCCGTGCAAAGCGCTCCCAGCCCCAAGCCCGCTCTCGCGGACGCACCACCCAGCGGCCTCTGGACCCGCCTCACCTCCCCCCGCGGCGAGTTGTACTCCGCCATCCTCGCCGGTGTCCTGCTCCTGGCCTCCCTCATCGCCCGATGGGTCATCGACGGCGACGGCGGGCGAGAGGCCGCCCTCGTGCTTGCTTGGGTCAGCCTCGCCATCGGACTCTTCCACGGCGCCCGCGCCGCGTGGGAGTCACTTGCGCAACTCACGTTCGACATCGACGTCCTCATGGTCATCGGCGGCGTCCTCGCCGCGGTCATGGGCGCGCCCGGCGAAGGGGCGCTCCTTCTGTTCCTCTTCGTCCTCTCCGGCGCGCTCGAAGCTCTCGCCATGCAGCGCACCACCCGCGCCGTCGAGGCCCTCCACAAACTCATGCCCACCAAGGCCCACCGGCTGCGACCCGGCGCCGATCCCGCCTCCGCTTCGGAATCCGATTGGGAATGGGTCCAGCCCGAGCAACTCGCGCCGGGCGACGTCGTCCGCGTTCCCCCCGGCGAGACCATCCCCGCCGACGCCAAGGTGCTCTCCGACAACGGCGACGAGGGCGGATGGGCGGTCAACCAGGCCTCGCTCACGGGCGAGTCGCTCCCCCGAACGCTCCACGCGGCCGACGACGTTTACGCCGGCACGATCAACGTCGGCAACCCGCTCCGCATCCGCGTCAGCAGGCCCGTCAGCGAGTCGTCCCTGCAGCGCGTGCTCAACCTCGTCATCGAGGCCCAGCAGCAGCGCGAACCCGTCCAGCGCCTCATCGACCGTTTCAGCCAGCCCTACGCCATCTCCGTCATGCTCCTCTCAATCGTCGTGTTCTTCGTCTGGTGGCTGGGGTTCGGTGCTCCGGTCTGGGCGACACCGTCGTTCTCATCGGCGGCCGCGGAGTCCGACACACGCACCGAAGTGGGCGCGCTCTATGTGGCGATCACACTCCTCATCGTTGCTTCCCCATGCGCGGTGATCATCTCAACGCCCACCGCGACGCTCGCGGCCATCAGCCGTGCGGCACGCATGGGCGTGCTCTTCAAGGGCGGACAGGCCATCGAGCGCCTCTCGCGCTTGCAGGCGATCTGCTTTGACAAGACCGGCACCCTCACCGTCGGCCGTCCGAGCGTCTCGCAGATCCACGCGGTGGGCTGGTCCGACGAAGAGTCCCTGCTCTCCGTCGCGGCCGGGCTCGAACAGGAATCGACGCACCCCATCGCCGACGCCATCCGCCGCGCCGCCGCCGAACGCGGCGTCACGCCCGCACCCGGCACGCAGCACGAGTTCGTTCCCGGCCGGGGCGTCCAGGCGGTCATCGCCGGCAAGCCCGCCCGGCTCGGCACCCTCAAGCACACGCACGACCTGATCCCCGTTTGCTTCCGCAACAAGGTGCAGGAGGTGCTTCAATCCGTGCAGGAGCGCGGCAACATCGCCGTGGTGGTCGTGCACGACCAGCAGGCCGCGGTCGTTGTGCTCTCCGACATCGTGCGACCCGGTGCCGAGCGACTGGTCTCTCGCCTGCACCAGATCGGTGTGCGACCGGTCGTCATGCTGACGGGCGACAACGAGCACACCGCGGCAGCCGTGGCAAAGAAACTCGACATCGACCTCTTCTTTGCGCAGTTGCTTCCCGAGGACAAGGTCCACCACGTCGAGCGAATCAAGTCGGGCCAAACCGCATCGGGCGAGCCCGGCACGATCCCAGACGGCCGACGATTCACAGGCGTCATTGGTGACGGTGTCAACGACGCCCCGGCCCTCGCCGCGTCGGACGTTTCCATCGGCATCGGTTCCATCGGCTCCGATGCGGCCCTCGAAACCGCCGACATCGTGCTGCTCAACGACGATCTCGGAGTCGTCCCTTGGGCCGTCGGGTTGGCTCGAAGGGCAAGAAGGACAATCCTCTTCAATCTGACGCTCGCCGTCTCGGCCATGGTCGTCATGGCGATCTGGACGCTCGTCGGCTCGCGAACCGGAGCACCCCTGCCGCTCTGGGCAGGCGTGTTGGGGCACGAAGGGGGCACGCTGGTGGTGGTTCTCAACTCGCTGCTGTTGCTCGCGTACCCGTCCGGCACGGGTGTGGCTTCGCTCGAATCCGCCTCGGGTAACTCGGACTGAAGGGTCCTAAACTGTGCGGGCGCTCAAACCCGGGCGTGCCCACCTTTATCCCCTCGTTCTCCCCGGCCCCGCAGCGCCATTCGGAGCGACCCCCGATGTTCTCTCAAACCACCGAGTACGCACTGCGAGCCATGGCTTGGCTCGCCCTCTCGCCCGACACGCTGACGCCCACCGGCCAGCTGGCCGAGAAGACCAAGGTGCCAACGCACTACCTGTCCAAGGTGCTGCAGCAACTCGGCGACGCAAAACTCATCTCGGGTCGTCGAGGCGTCAAGGGCGGCTATCGCCTCGCCCGCCATCCCTCCCAGATCACGTTGCTCGAGGTCGTCAACGCCGTTTCCGAGGTCAAACGGATCACTTCGTGTCCGTTGGGCCTTGCCAACCACGGACCCAATCTCTGCCCGCTGCACCGTCGGATCGACGCCGTGGCCGCGGCCACCATCGAGATCTACGGCAACACCACGCTCGAGTCGCTCCTGCTCGAGCCCAACGCTCCCAAGCCGTTGTGCGACACCGAGATGACCGCCAAACTCAGCATCGGGGGCGTTCCAATCGGTACGCGTGGCTGAAGGGGCTCCCCTTTGAAGCCAGTCTGACCAATCCGCACGGCTTGCCCGTGTTCACGCCGGATCGCTGCGCTCCCGCTGGTCACTCAACCATCGCGTGCTCCACTGTGAACGCCGAAATCGGTGCGGTCGTACGGAATCAGAGCGCCCGCGCGGGCGGCGGCGAAGCACCAGACGCCGCGTTCCCCAGCCGGCATTGGTCCCACACCGGCCTCGGCTGTCTCGTGCTGTTTCCGTCGCGATCGCGGCCCTGACCGATAACATTCCACAATGTCCTCAGCCCTCTCCGCCATTCCCTACTTCTATGTCGCCATGCGGCCCGGCGGGGGTCGCACCGTCGGCGTTCGATCGGCCGGCTCGATCCAGGCGCTCTCCCAGTCTCTCCGATCCGAAAACCGCCTGCTGCTCAAGACCTACCGCCTCCCCTCTTGGGCCGGCTCGGCGGCGGGCATCTCGCTCAAGGACTACGCCCTGCTCAACGAGCAGTTGGCTCAGTTGCTCTCCCGCGGTGTGCCGCTGGTCGAGGCGCTCGAAGTCGTCGCACAGACCGTCCGACCCGCCGCACGCCCGATCATCGTCCGCATGAAGGACCTGGTCGCGGCCGGCTCTTCATTCGCGGACGCATGCCGCCAGGTGGGCGGATTCGACAACGTGACCATCGCCGTCTATCGCGGCGCTGAGCGTTCGGGCGATCTCGCCGGCGCAGCGCGCGAACTCATGCTCAACGCGCGCCGCCAACTGGGCATCCAGGGCAAGGCGACGACCCTCATGGTCTACCCGATCGTCGTGCTCTCCATCAGCGCCGTCGTCACGGTGTTCATGATGATCGGCGTCGTGCCGAAACTGGGTGAGGCGCTCGCCGACGCGGACATTCCGCTCCCCTGGGTGTCGCAGGTCGTGATGAACACGGGCGCGTGGATGAAGACCAACGCGCTGTGGCTCGGGCTCGGCTTCGCCGTGCTCGCCGTGGGCGGCATCTTCGCGCGCAAGATCATCGCCGCCGCGCTCGCCCGCGCCTTCCGCCGACTGCCGCTGATCCGCGACGTGGTGCTCGCGCAGGAATCGGCCCGATTCTTCTCGGTCATGGCGGCGATGGTGCGCACAGGTGTGCCCCTCGGCGATGCGCTCGGCGTGGCCAACCAGGCCGTGACGCACCCGGTCCTGCGAAGTCAACTCGAGCGTCTCCGGACGCGCCTCATCGAGGGCGGACTGCTGCGAACCCTCATCGACGAGGTCGTCGCCTTCCCGATCGCCACGCGCCGCCTCCTCGTCGCGGCCGAACGCAGCGGCGACATGGAGACCGCCTTCACCACCCTCGCCGGCGACATGACCACCGAGGTCGAGACCCGTTCCGCACGCCTGCTGGCCGTGCTCGAACCGCTCCTCATCCTCGTCATGTTCGCCGTCATCGGCACGCTCTTGCTCGCCGTCATGCTCCCGATGCTCACCATGTCGTCGCGCGTGTCGTTCTAGGACGACCGCCGCGAAACCGCTTGTCCCGAACCTCCCCGGCCGATCCGGATCCAACCCAAGCGCCCGACCCGCCCAGGGCGAATCACTAGGAAACCGCGGGCAGACTCGCCCGAATCCCTCGTACCAGCCCCTGCCCGGAGATCCACCATGACCGTTCAGACAAAGAGCCGTTCCAGCCGACCCGCACGCCGGGCCTTCACCCTCCTCGAAATGATGCTCGTGGTGGTCATCATGGGCGTGCTCGCCACCGTCGCGGTCGTTTCGCTCTCAGGCCGCGGCGATGCGGCCAAACGCGGCGCAACCTTCGCGTCCCTCAACACCGTTCAGTCCAGCATCCAGCAGTTCCACCTCGAGAAAAACCGCTACCCCAGCAGCCTCTCCGAACTCGTTCCGAAGTACATCTCCAAGACGCCCAAGGACGGCTGGAAGCGAGAGTTCATTTACGTCTCGCCTTCCCCGGACGGCAGGCCCTACGACTGCTACTCGATGGGCTCCGACGGACAGATCGGCGGCGGCGACGACATTTCTATCTGGGACGAGGACACGGGCGACTGAACACGACAATCGCGCGCCCATGAAGCCCCGACCGATCTGATCACGCACATCAGGACCGAGACAGTGTGAGCACCACCGAGTGAACCACCCGAATCGTCATGCCCGACTGCACCGACCGGGGCTCACGCTTCTGGAGATGGTGCTTTCCGTCGTGGTACTCGGGCTGGTCGCCGCGGCGATCATGAACGCCGTCGGCTACATCATCGGCGTCGAGGCACGGTCGCGCAGGCTCATCGCCGCGCACGAACTGGCCAACCGCCTCATCCTTCAGTACCTCGACGACGACACCAGCATGCCCGATCGATCCCGTCCGCTCGAGTACAACGACCACATCTATGCGTGGGACATCGAGGTCCAGCCGGTGACGATGGATCCCTCCAATCCGATCCGCGCTGCCACATCCCCCGTGGCCATGCAGTTTCTCTCCCGATTCAAACTGCTCACCATCGTCGTCTACGAAGCCGAGCGTGGCCCGTCCGGAGGGCTGATCCTCGGCGAGCCTATGGCCATGCTCTCGCGGGTCTTCGATCCCACGGTCGTTCGCAACCCCGACGCAATGGAGCGGTTCGGCGAGAACGAGGACCGAGTGCAACGACTCGTCGGAACGCTCACGGGCGCTGCGAACCTCGACGTCGGCAGCGGACTCAGTTCCCAGGGACTCGGACGGGGCAGGCCCGATCGCTCCAACCGCGTGAACCGAACGGGAGGGAGCAGGCGATGACCAGCCCACGCACGGCCCGCGCCTTCACGCTCATCGAGGTGGTCCTCGCCTCGCTCATCGGTTCGCTCGTGCTCATCGCCGCCGTCGGTGTCTTCGCCGCGATGAACTCGACCGACCAGCGGCACAAAGTCCGCACACGCCAGACCAACGAGATCTCGCTCGCCTATCGCGTGCTCGAGCGCTGCTTCCAACTGCTCGTCATGGACGATGCGCCGCCCTCCGCCGATGCCGACGCTCGCACGCGCATCGAGCGCGACCTGCAGCGTGCCGACGGCCTCCTCATCTCCGACGACGGAGCGGACCTCGAGAACGCCCGGCTGCTGCTCATCCCCGACGCTACCGCGCCGGGTCTGATGCATGGCGCCGACGGCACTTCCCGCCCTCAACTCGTGCGCATGTCGCTCCGTTCGCCGCCGATCGCCGGCGGCCTGCCGAGCCGCGGCCCTGAGCAGTCCTCAGCGCTCACCGCCCAACAGGTGCTCGAGCGTCCGATCCGTCGATCCGGCTCGGTCTCAAGGTCCACGGGTCTCTCCACGGACCCTGCCGGCGACGAAGAAGACGAGTGGGATCCCGCCGCCGCCGAGGCTCCCCGCGCGCCGGGCGTTCGCGCCGAACTGATCCTGCTCCCAGATTCACAGCAACCCGAAGCGACGCCCACTTCAAGGTCGGCCGTGGTGGTCGCGGGCCTGTCGAGCACCTCGTTCGCAACTTCGTTCCACTCGGCCGATCTTGATGAGCAAGGTTGGACGCTCTGGTACCGCGAGATCCCGGCACGGAGCGGCGCCGATCACCTCACGCCCGATCAACGAAGCCGCGTGCTCGCAGGTGATGTCGGCCTGCTTCAAGGCGAGATCGACCCGGCCGACTTGCACTACCAGCCAGACCCCGCGTCCTTCAGACGCATCCCGCTCATCTCCGGCATCCGCCACCTCGAGTGGCGTGTCTATCGCCGCAGCAGGTTTGTGAGCCAATTGGCCGCGATCGCCTCCCGCGAACTCCCCGCGTACGTCGAAGTCTCTTTCGAGTTGCTCAACGGCCGACGCGAGAACTGGATGTTCGAGGTCTCGTGGACCACCGGACCCGAGCCGGGTTCGCTCCTCTCGCTGGGGGCCGATCCGCTCGACCTGCTCGTCGATCCAGCCCAGTTCACCAATCCGGACGGCACGCCCACCAACCCACTCCTCGGCGGTGGCAACGGCGGCGCTGGCGCAGGCGCCCGCCCCACAACCGGCGGCAACGCCGGCACGCCCGCGACCCCAGGCCAGCCCACCCGCCCGGGCGGTCAGGCTCGTCCCGGCACCCCAACGCCCAAGCCCGGCACGACCACCACCACCGGTTCCGGCGGACGAAGCAACGCCCCCGCTGCCCCCGCGCGACCAGGCTCCTCCGGCACCGGTTCCGGCGGGACTCAGTCCGGCGGTGGTGGTGGCGGAGGGAGTAGCAGCACCGGCGGGAGTGGGGGGGGCGGTGGGAGCGGCGGCGGGGGTTCGCGCACACCCTCGAACTCACCCAACAAGCCGACCGCCCCCGTTCCCGAAACGCACCGTGAACTCGTCCCGCGGGGCGGCGGCGGAACCAAGCCCAACAACTGATCAGAGAACCTGCCCAACACCGTCCGATCCAAACGAGCCGCAAGACGTGAACATCGCGACTCTCAACCAGACCCCAATCGCACGACCGACGCTCAAGCGCCGATCTGTCGTCTTGCGCCGATCGCGTGCGTTCGCGATGCCGCTCGTGCTCATCCTGGCGCTCGCCGGGTCGCTGATCATCGCGATCTTGCTCGAGCGTCAAGGCTCGGCGAGCCTCTCTGTGCGACGCCAACTCGACGCCTACCAGTTCCACCACGTCTCCGGCGGCATGCGAGAAATGATCGCTCGCTGGATGAAACTCGCCCGGGGTCCGATCGAGTCGAACCTCGACGACGATGGACGGGCCTTCATGCTCCAACTCCCCGGCGGATACTCCGTCGATGTCTACATGGAGGACGGGCAGGGCGGCGCGCTCACCGATACCTCCCAACTCGTCGGTCGAAGGCGCCAGATCGCCGAGTACATGCGAGCCTACGTCGAGACCTTCGGCGATCCCGACGAGTTCGACGTCTCGCTCCGTCCGGCCGGACCGGCGGTCATCAGCGTTGCGAGCGCACCCCGCATCGTGCTCGAGGCGTTGGCGTCGGCCTGCGTCGAGCCCGATCAAGTGCAGCAGGTGGTCGACACCCTTCTCGCCATCGCCGCTCAGCACGCCGAGCCCGGATATGTGCACTCGTCATCCCCACAGATCTCCCTCGCCGATCTGCGGATCGACTCGGTCGCCCGCCAGGAGATCGAGTCCATGATCACGACCAGCCCTTCCATCTTCCGAATCATCTGCGTTGAGCGTGCTCCGGGAGGACGTGCCAACTGGCGTGCGGGCGGACTCATGGACGTTGCCTCCACACGCTCCGTGGCTGCATATGACCAGGGGGGGCCGTTCCTGACTTGGGAGGATTTGCCGCCCGAAGGCACCCGCAGCCGATAAACCCCGGTATCAGGTGCCTTGCCGTCCTCCCGCCGCCACCGGCAGGGGTCGCGGCGGGTGACGGCTCGGCCGGCACGCGTGCGGAGCACGCATAAGTTTCGGTATATGCTGGAGATGCATCAATTGGAGCCCGCACCATGAGCCGCCGTCACACCGATCGAAAAGCCACCAGAACCGCGCAGATCGCTGTCCTTATCGCCGGGGCCGGGGCTGCGGCCATGCTCGTCGGGCCGGTTTCCCGTCTCCTCGCGCCGGAAGTTCCCGTCCCGAAGGGGCGATCGGTCCCCGACGGGGCGAACGTCATCGCCGCAACGAGCCAGCGGGAGATCCCCACCAGCGACGCCATCCAAGCCCTCTCATTGGCCAATCCAAGGACGGCCCGCCCGGTGGTCGAGAAGACCCCCGAGCCGGAGAACCTCGTGCAGATCGAGCCCGACGATACCGCCGAGCAGGAAGTGGTGCTCGACGAGCCCGACGTCAGCGGCGAGTGGTACTACATCGGTTCCATCGTTTCGGCCAAAAACTCCTACGCCTGGTTCATGGTCGACGGTGTCCAGTTCCTGCTCGCACGCGGCAATTCGAAGGACGGCCGACGCCTCGTCGAAGTGCACGCCGACCACGTCATCATCGTCGATTCCTCGAACATCGAGCGACGGATCGATCTCCTGCCGCCTTCACGCGCTTGGCCAGAGCCCGGCATGCGCGCCTCCTCCAACCCAGACCCGAACTCTCCCGCGGCACGTGCGATGGCCGCTTCGTCCGCGCGGCCCACGGCACAGGGCTCACCCGTACGCGCCCGCGGTCCACGCGCAGCCGATGTCTACCGCGAGCAGATCAACCGATCCCGAGCCGCCTCACTTCCGCCCGTCAGGCCGGCGCCCGGCACACAGACCGCCGCCTCGGACAGCCGCTCCAGAGACGGCCGTTTCGATCCGGGCGACTTCCCACCGAATCTCGACCCGGTCGAGTTTTCCGAGTTCATCTCGAAGGTGAGCACCGGCGACTACGACCCACACTGGGCTCGCGAGATCATGGATCGCGCAGGCCTCGAGATCGATTCTCCGATCAACGAACAGATCGACAGGCTCGCCCAGCTCGGCGTCACGGTCGAAAGCAACCCCTCGTTCTTCCAGAACCTCGACGAACTCCAGGAACGCGTCATCGACGCCGAGGCCGACCCGGGCACGCAGGAGAAACTCAAGGCCATCCTCGCCGAGCAGCGTGCCGCTCAGCAGGAGCAGCAGGAGAACACGGGACAGGAATTGGACGAAGAGACGCGCCGAAAACTCGAAGAGATCCGCGAGAAGGAGCGGTCCGGTCAGTAATGCCCGGCCACGAGAGGCAGTATTGAATCGAGTTGTCTGCTATGTCGAGCGATCCTCCTCCGGTCGAACCATCGAGCGGATGCGTCTGGTTGCGCCAGGCCTCCACCGTCAGTGGAACGGCGACTCGATCCCCTCCTCCGCTTCCGATTCAGTTGCGCACTTTGCACGCATCGGCGCAGCCGCCAAGTGGATCGCCGACAACCTTCACGCTCTCGGTGCGGCCCGTCTGGACGCCCTCTGCGTCGATCCCGAAGGTGCGGTCTGCACCTGGTTCAGCGCCACGAGCCCCGACGAGAAGGTCGTTTCGGCAACGCTCGCACAAGCGGCGCTCGCTGCCGGTGACGCCTCCGGTTCCCCGAGCGGCTCCGCCGTCGTGACCGGCGGAGGCGCCGCTGGCCGGCTCGCCATGCTCGCTTCGAGCGATCCCATGACCGCCCTCTCCGAGTTGACCCTCCAGCCACTCGCCGTTGCGCGGCCGGGCGACGATCCAACGCCCACCGGCGGACTCGGCAAGTGGGCTTTCGGCCGGGGCAAGTCGGCAGCACGCGCGACGACCGGCACACAGGGACGTTTCGCTCTGCTGAGCATCCCCGACGCATGCGTCCGAGTCCTCGTCGACTCGCTCGACGATCTCGGCGTCGAGATCGGCTCGGTCACCTCGCTCTGGCACGCGCTCGGCGCGGCGTTCGACCCCAGCGCCAGATCCGGCGCGGGCGCAGATGCTGAGAACGTCGTCGCGAGTTCTGATCCCGCGACAGCCGTGATCATGGTCGACCCGCGCGGGCGCATGGTCTGGTCATGGTCGCGCGCGGGCATGTTGGTCGCGGGGGGCTCGATGCGTCTGAGGCTCATCACGCCCCCATCGTTCGAACCAAGCACCGTTACGGACCGCGGCGGAACTCCTGCCGAGCCCGAACCGATCGACGCCCTCTCCGCGAGCGGCGCCGGCACGGCCCGTCGGCTCGGCGGTCAGACCGATCAGGTGTCCAGTCGCGCCGATGAACCCGCGCCCGAAGCATCGTCAGCCGAGGTCGGTCGCCTCGTGGCCGACTGGCTGGCGTGGAGCACCCAACTCGGCGCTGCCCCGCAGCGCGTCGTCTGCTTCGGCCCGGCAACGTCGCCCCAGTCCGGAGTTGATCCGGCACACCCGTCGTTCGGTCAGGCGCTCGCGAAGGCCTGGCCCGGCGCAACCGTCGACCTGTTCGAACACGACGATCCGGTCGGACTCACGCTCCAGCGCCTCGCGGGCGTCAGCGGCGCCGACATGGGCTCGTTCGGCGCATCGGCCCGACTCGCCGGGCACGACCGTGACGTGCACATCGCGAGCGATCCGCGACTCTCCCTCACCGCCCTCTCGAACCGTCCCGGGCGATCCTCACGCCGCATGAATCGGTGGGTGGCGCTCGCGATCCTCCTCGCCGCGACCTTCGTCGCCGTTTGGGGATACCAGTTGCACCGCTCCGCCGGTCGCGCTGACGCGCTCATCGCCAAGGCTCGAAGCGATCGTGCCGAGATCGTCGCCGGTCTCGAACCGCTGATCCCCACGCTCGCCCGCGAGCCGAACCCCGACGCCGTACTCACCGCCAGAATCAACACGCTCAGCGAGCAGGCCCGTGCCGTACGTCAGGCACCCCCGCTGCTCGGCGAGGTCGTGCGCTTGCTCAAGGCATTCCGCGCTGTGCAATCCGAACTCCCCGAAGACCGCCGCGACGCGCTCCGAATTCAGGAAATGACCCTCTCAACGCTCGCCGCCGTCTTCAGGCTCGAAGTGCCCGACTCCGAGACCGGCCCACGCATCGAGATCGCGGTCAAGGCATCGCCCGGCCTCGTGCAGTGGTCCGGACGGGCCCCCGGCCCCACCGCTGGCCCTCAGACCTACATCCTCACAGGCATCCTCCCGCAAGAGCCGCTCTCATCCACCGGCGGCGGAGGGCCGCGCTGATGTCGCAGATGTCAACCGGCGGGATCTCCCCTCAGGATGTCACCGGCAGCGCCGGGGTCGATATCGCCATGGCCGCCGCCGCCCGAGAGCGTGCCAACACCTCCCGTGTCCTCATCATCCTCTCACTCGTCGTCTTCCTCGGCGCGTGCATCTACGCGTTCACCGGCATCGCGGCTCGACGCGAGGCCGCCTCCAAAGTGGCCCGGCAGGTCAACGCAACCCAAGCGACCCGCCAGTTGGCAGAGCGCTTCCGCGCCGCGACCGAGGGGCAAGCCGACGCTCGCTTCGCAGCCGACCCCCTCATGGGATCCAAGATCGAGCGTCTCGCAGACTCGGTCGGGCTCAAACTCTCCGGCCCGGTTGCCTTCGTCGAGTTGCCGACCGTCGGCGGTGTCGCGGGCATGGTCCAGCGACGGTTCACCGCACGCGCCGCAAACGCCGATCCCGCGATCCTGATCGAGTTTCTCATCGGCTCCCAGGACAGAGCCGGCTTTCCAGGTCTCGACATCACCAACATCGTGCTGCGCCCCTCCGGCCGCGCGGCCGGCGCTGAGGCGACCCACGACGGAGGATGGGATCTTCAGGTCGACTTCACGCGATGGGAGCGCCGCGCCGGCTGAGCACGTCCTTGGAAACGCACGACGACGCAAGGATCGATCATGACCACGCGCCGAACCACCCTCGCCATCCACTCCCAGCGCAACGCCGCCAAGTTCGTTGCGCTCGCGCTCGCACTCGCAATCGCGGCCGCCTCGGGCTGCAACTCCGGCTCCGCGACCAGCGATGCCGAACGCGTCCGCCTCGACGAGGCCAACGCCGCACGAAAGGCGCTCGAGCACGTGCGCGAGGCCGAGCGCCTCGAGCGGAACACCAAGAACGATCTCGCGATCGAAGAGTACCTGCGCGCCGTCAGGCTCTACCGCGAACTCCCCGCCGCCTGGAACAACCTCGGACGCCTCCTCATGATCAAGGGCGAGAACAACGCCGCCGCCGAGGCCTTCAGGATCGCCGCCGATCTCAGCCCCGCCGACCCCAAGCCCGTCTACAACCTCGGGGCGCTCTGGGAGTCCATGGGCTGGCCGGACGATGCCTCCCGTTACTACACCGAGGCGCTCGCCCGCGACCAGAACCACCTCCCCTCTCTGCGCAGATCGATCCTTTTGGACGTCAATCTCGGCCGAGCCACCGACCAAACCGAGAACCGCCTCCGCAGGGCCCTCTTGCTCGAGTCAGACCCCGATTGGCGAGGCCACCTGATGCGGGCACAGGTCCGCATGCGCGACGGAAGCCTCACCGTCGGCAACGAGACTCGCTGACTCCGCGACGCCTCCCGCGCGTCTTGGACCGAAAATCCCTCATCCCCACTGGCATCGAACTCATCCGTCAATAGACTGAAAGTTCGGGCGCTCCCTCTCGACGCTGTCATTGCGCCCGCGTGTTCGGATTATGTTCTTTTGGCCCGCACCCACACTCGCATCACGCTCCATCGCACCAACGACCATGAAACGAACCTCAACCGCTCTTGGCCTGCTCTCCTCGGCGACGGCGCTGGCGATCTCCGCCGGAACCGCCCTCGCACAGGACTCAACGTCCAACACCGCCGGACTCCCCGGCGACGCCATCGACGCCTACCGCGTGGGCGCCACCTCCGAGCAGTTCAACGACTTCGTGCTCGATCTCAGCCCGCGCGCCAGTTCGTGGGGTCGTTCCTTCGCCTTCGGTCCTTTGGCCAAGGCCAGCCGCGCCAACACAGGCGGCTACTTCAGCCACATCGTCGGCGCTCAGTCCGCCTCCGCGCGCTTGTCGCTGCTGCCCATGCCCCGACCCGCGTACGGCGTCTGGTCCGGTCCCATGTTCGGCGTCAACAGCCAGACCAACAACACGCCGGGAACGATCTCGACGACCGGTCTCTACGGCCGTCGGTTCGCCGTCGGCTTCATGGAGTTCGGCTGGGGCAACGACGGCGCTTTCGGCACCGGAGACGACGAGAACAACATCGTCGCGGCCGTGGCCAGCTTCATCCACTCGCGCCCGAATCGCCTCTACGTCTCAAGGATCAACGCGCTCAGCAACAAGCTCACCGCCGCCGGCACCATGACCGCCTCGCTCGGCCTCGGCGGGATCGATGAGGCCGGAGTCGTCCACGCCTACGCCGACGGCTACGCCTCCACCGCCGCGACGCGACTGCTGCAGCGCAACATCGTCCGAGTCAACAGCCTCTCGCGCAACCCCGCAAGCGTGAACCGCTTGCAGGAGAGCGGCTTCAACGACGCCGCGGCGTCCGCAAACGTCCGTGTCAGCACCACCACGATGACCGTGCCCACGATCATCTCCTCGCTCCTTCCCGGCGGCCTCGCCAGGCCCGTCGTCCTGGCGCTCGACTTCGCCTCCGACTACATCCACGAAGCAACCGCCGGAACCACCACCACCACCAAGTCATACCTCACCGGCGGCGCGGGCTCCGCACGCGGCACGCTCTCTTTCACCCCCTCCCCCTTCCAGGCCACAGGCGGCGCTTCCACCGTCGGCGTCGGCGCTTCCCTCCTCCGAACCGATTCCAACACGCGCACCCGCGGCATCCAACTCTTCGGCGTTCAGTCCAACGGCGCACCGACAAACCCGCTGCAGTTGATCCTGCCGACGGTCAGCGCCTTCCTCAACGATCCGTCCGACGGTTTCGCGCCCGGCTCCGCCTTCCCGCCGCTCGGAACGCACGAGTTCACGAACTACGCCTCACAGGTTCCTTTCCGCGGCGGGTCCGGGCAAGTCGCGACCGTCGTTCTCCCCAACGGCGATCTTCTCGCCGCCGCGCTCGTCTCCGCGACCGCCACGGGCGGCACCGTCCCGCAGAGCCAGGACAACTACCTCGCCGTCGCCCGCGTCACGCCCGCCGGCGCGGCCTCCTGGACCGTCGCCGCCCACACCGGCAACGCTTCGGGCTCCGCAGGCACTCTCTCCAAGGCCATCCTCGGCGACTACGGCGCCGACGGCATCCCGGGCACCAACGACCCGGGCGAAGGCGACGGCATCATCGACTCCACCCCCATCGGACGCATCGCCAAGGCCTCCGAGGTCTTCGCCAACACGACCACCGGCCCTTCGATCTCTTCCCCCGCCTTCGACCGCGCGGGCAACCTCTACTTCTTCGCAACCGTGGCGATCAACAGCGTCTCCGGCACCGAGTACACCACCGCCCTCCTCCGCGCCAACCGCAACCCCGCCAACAACTCGTACCAGCTCGAACTGCTCCTCAAACTCGGCGACGTGATCCAGGGCGCCAATTCATCTCTCAACTATCAGGTCCAGTACCTCGGTCTCTCCGACGCCGACTCCACCGACTCGGGCTCCATCTTCGCTTCAAACTCCGTCCGCGACCTGATCCCCGGCGTCGATCCCGGCGTGCTCACGACCCCCACGAATCCCAACACGCTCGGCGCCCTCGCCTTCCGCGCACGCATCGTCTACGACGTCAACAACGACGGTCTGTTCATCGATCCGTCCGGCGTCGGCGGCGCTTCGAGCCCCGATCAGGCGTACAACGTCGTCATGCTCATCATGCCGCGCATCCGCGTCGGCGACGCCAACCGCGACGGCTTGATCGACCTCTCAGACCTGCTGGTCTTTCTCGACTTCTGGCTCCCCGCCCTCGGCAGCAACAACCCCGGCTCTTTCGCCGATTGGAACGGCGACGGCGTCATCGATCTCGCCGACCTGCTCGCCTTCCTCGACGATTGGCTGCCGAACCTCGGAACCTGATCACGTCCGAACCCAACTCACGCTCGCCACCGCGATCGGCAGCAGCGCGATCACCGGCAGAAACGCCGAAAACCCCGGCGGCAAGCCAGGCACCGGAACCGTCGCCAGCAGAACCCCGCCCATCAGCGCCACGATCGCCACAGGCGCACACTTCAGGCTCTGCACCAGCATGTTCTTCGGCTCGCGCAGCAGGAAGAACGGGATCGTGATGATCAGGCTCAGCAGCCCGCTCAGCACCGTCGAAACCCGCCCGTACCGGATCCGCTGCAGCTTCTCCCGCATCTGCGGGTCCATGCCGGGGTTCTCCAACAGCGCCCCGATCTGCGCCCAACTCAGCGTCTGCGAATAACGCTCGTGCCGCTTGGCGATCAACTGCTCAGGCCCAAGGTCCGTCTCGACCTCCGTCGGCACGGGCCCCGGGTCGACTTCGGTCACACCGCTTCCGGGCGGCGGCATCCGCATGCTCCGCGCCGTCGCGTCCGTCAGCACCCAGTACCCCCTTCCTGCGCCAAAGTCGCTCCCCGCGCGCCACGTCGCGCTCGCCGCACGGATCGTCCGCGTCGCCACACCCGCCGCGTCGCGCTCCCAGATGATCACGCCCGTCAGCGAGTGCGTGTCCGGATCGAACCGATCCGCCATGAACACCCGCCGACCCGCTCCCGCTTCCAAGCCGCCGTCGGCCGTCTCCGGGCCCGCGCGCCGCGGCGAGAAGCCACCCTCCGGCGTCGGCGGCACCCCGAACTGCGAAATGCTCCGATTCCCAACCTCCCCGTGATCCCGGATCAGCAGCGGCGCAATCCGCGGGTGCGACAGCACCAACTCGTGATCCACCACCTTCAGGATCATGAACCCCACCGCCACCACGAGAATCGGCCTCGCAACACGACGCAGCGAGATCCCAGACGCCAGCATCGCCGAGAGTTCCCGATGCCGAACCATCTGCGTCAGCGTGAAGCCCATCCCGCCGACCAGCGCCAAGCCGACCGTGAAAGCGAACAACTGCAGCAGCCGCGGACCCCACAGGTCGAACACCAGCATCGCCGTCACCACCGCGCGCCGCAGCCCCGTGCTCGACGGGTCCACCCTTCCCGCGTTCCGTACAAACCGATCGATGTTCAACGTCACGTCGATCGCCACCACGAACGTGAACAGCAGCACCAGCAGCGCCAACACGTTGAACAGGTACTGCCGCGCGATGTAGCGATCAAGCGTGTTCACGCCGGCACCCCCCGCCTCACAGCGCTCGAGCCAAGGTGCGACTCCACGCCCGCTCCGCCGTTGTTCTGCCGGTCAAGTTCACGCACAAACAACACCGCCAGCCACCCCAGCACGCCCGCCGCGTACACGTCCGAAAGAAAGTGCGCCCCGGCGATCATCCGCGAGAGCCCCGTCCCGATCGCCAGCGCCAAGACCAGCCACCGCGCCCGCGGCCAGATCAGCCCCAGCGCCATCGCCGCACCAAACGCCACCGCCGCGTGCGACGACGCAAACCCCAGGTTCTCCGCGCTCAACGGACGCTCCCACCACGGCCTGAACGCGAACCAACCCCCGATCAGCCCCTCGTCCAGCGCCGCGTTCGGCCGCAGCCTTCGCACCACCAACTTCAGAACCTCCGCCGCACCCCCCGCCAGCGCAGCGCTCAGCAGCACGAACACCGCACGTCTCAGCACGCGCCCCGCCGACGCGAGCCCACGCGACGCAAAGTGAGCCCAGTCGCGCAGCACCAGCACCGGCGCCACGAACACCACGATCCACGTCAACTCCCCCAACCCCTTGAGCAGCGCGAACCACCACCGCGTCTCCAGCGCGCCCCGCTTTGCCTCCATCATCGCCACGTCACCCAGCCGTGCACCCGCGGCCAGGTTCAGATACGCCGCTCGATCCCAGCACAACGACACCACCAACCCCATCAACACCCACCACCCCCAGCGCCTCAGCCACGCCGCACAAGCACCCCAAGCCCCCACCAGCCGCACACGCCACCCGTGAATCACCCGCTCGACGGGCGACCGAGCCAGCGGCCCATCATGCCGAGCACCGGTCGGTCGCGTCCGGCCGCCAAGCGTGTCCGCACCTCCGGCCTCCGGCAAGACTCGCCGGCCATCGCCCGCGCCCCGCGTCCCGACCCGCACGATTCTCGACGCCTCAACCGTCATCAACCACGATCGTACGGGCGAATCGCCCCGCGCGGGGCCGCGCCGCCCCTCCCCCGCCCACTTTCCACCGCTGCGCCCAAACTCGCCGATGCATCCGCACGATGCCACACGCATCCAACCACCCCGCCCGGCACGTTGTGGCCCTCATCCCCACCCACGCCCGGCCCGACAAGGCCGCCGCCTGCGCCAGCACGCTCGCCCGCCAGTCCCATCCCGCCGAGGCCTTCACCGTCCTCTTCGCGCTCGACGGCGACGACCCGACCACCCGCGCTGAGATCCAATCCGCGTGGACCCAGGCCGCCGGCCGCGCCGCCTCGCTCATCGTCCATGCCTGCCCCCGCGCTGGGTACAACGCCGCCCGCAACCACGGCCTGACTTACCTCCGCGAGCACCATCCCAACCTCGCGCTCGACCGCACCACGCTCCTGCTCTCCCTCAACGACGACATCCTCGCCGATCCCGATCTCATCGCCGCCCACGTCCGTGCCCACAACCAAGCCGCCCGACTCGGTCATCGCGGCGTCATCATCTCCGGCAGCGCTCCCTGGGTCGTCCCCACCGTGGATCAAGACTCGCTCACCGACCGCCTCGTCCGCGAAACGTCCATGGTCTTCTTCTACGACCAGATGTCGCGCGAGAAACACCCCGACCCCTACCGCGACTGGGGCTTCCGCCACTGCTACGGACTCAACTTCTCCGCCCCGCTCTGGGCCGTGATCGAAACCTGCGGCTTCACAGCCTTCCCTTTCACCTACGGCCACGACGACATCGAACTCGCCTTCCGACTCAACGCCCGATTCGCCTTCCCCGTCTGGTTCCGCCCCGACGCCAGAGTCCGCCACGACCATCGCTACCGCGCTCAGCGCCTGCTCGACCGCGAGTTCAACCTGGGCGTCGCGTCCTGGCGATTCGCCCAAGCCCTCCCCGCCTTCGGCCGGGCGCTCTTCAACCGCGACGTCACCTCCCCCGAAGAGATCGAGTACTCGCGCCAGTTCCTGCAGCGCGAAGCCCTCGCCGCCGAGCGCCTCCGCCGCACCTTCCTTTCCTTCGATCAACTCCCCGCCGCGTCCATCCCACCCTCCGACACGCCCGCCGCCCGCACCCTCATCGAGGCCCTCTACCAGCAGCACCTCCTCCTCAAACGCTGGACCTGGCGCAAGGGCCTCCTCGAAGCCGCCGCATCGCCCACACCGGCGCTCAACCTACCTTCCTGAACGCACCCCGCGCTGCCGCCGGACTCACCAGCGCCCCCTCCGCCCGCCGGCCACGCCGCACCGCGCACGGACCATCACCATGCCCTCACCCAACCCCTCCAGCCAGACCATCGCCGACCTCGTGGTCGCGATCGAGGCCATCGCCCCGCCCACACTCGCCGAGCCCTGGGACAACGTCGGTCTGCTCATCGGCACGCCCGACCGCCCCCTCACCGGCCCCGTCCTGCTCACCATCGACCTCTCCGAGCCTGTCGCGGAAGAAGCCCGCCGCATCAACTGCTCCGCCGTCATCGCCTACCACCCGCCCATCTTCGCCCCGCTCAAGCGACTCAGCGGCCAGACCAGCGCCCAGCGCGTTGTTATGTCCATGCTCGAAGCCGGCATCGCCGTCTACTCCCCCCACACCGCACTCGACGCCTGCGAAGGCGGCCTCACAGACTGGCTCGCCGACGGCCTCCTCGCGCTCGACGCCCACGGCATCGCCTCGCGTCCATCCCACCAGCCCGGCACACACACCGGCGCCGACCGTCGTGCCCTCCGCTCAGCCACCTCGCTCCCGCCCACCGAACAAGTCAAGATCGTCACCTTCGCACCCGCCGAGCACGTCGAGAAAATCCGCGCGGCCCTCGCCACCGCCGGCGCGGGCCTCATCGGCAACTACGAACTCTGCTCCTTCGCCGTCCCCGGCCGCGGCTCCTTCCTCGGCAAGGAAGGCTCAAACCCCACCGTCGGTCAGCCCGGCTCGCTCGAACTCGTCCACGAAAACCGCCTCGAAATGGTCTGCTCATCGCGAGCACTCCCACTCGCCGTCGAGATGCTCCGCCGCTTCCACCCGTACGAAGAACCACCGATCGACATCTACGCCCTCCAGCCCCGTCCCTCCCGCTCCATCGGCGCTGGCCGTCGAATCGCCCTCGACCACCCCCTCACACTCGAGCAACTCGCCCGCAGGCTCCGTTCCCACCTCGCCGGCCCAAAGACCACCGGCGCCAAGCCCGACACATCAGCCCTCGACCGGATCCTTATCGCCCCCGCCGAACGTCCGGGCTCCTTCGATCCCGCACAGGCCGCCCGGTCCATCACCGTCGAGCGCCTCGCCGTCGTCCCAGGCTCGGGGGGCGATCTCGCCGAGGCCGCCCGCGCGGACGGCTGCGAGGTCTTCATCACAGGCGAAATGAAGCACCACGAGATCCGCGCCTGCGTCTCCTCCGGCCTCTCCGTCATCCTCGCCGGCCACACCCAGACCGAACGCGGCTACCTCCCCATCCTTGCCGCCCGGCTCTCCGCCACCCTCCCCAACGTCAACTTCTCACTGTCGGAAGCCGACCGTCCCCCAGCCGTCGTCTGTTCAGCATAGCGCAAGTCTCTGCCGAGCAAGCGATTACGAATCGCTGCCGAGCAAATCTCCGTCGCGAAAGCCCGATAATCCCCTCCCCCGCGCCCGATCCCCCGACGAATAGTCGGAATTTTCGTCACAACCCCCTTGTTCGGGCGTGCATTTCAAGTAGAATCTTCACAGTGAGTCGAGAGAGAGACCCGTTCGCGCGGCAGAGTGCGCTCAGCGCACTCGCCTAACGTGAACCCAGTCACGATCGAGACGAGCGAACGTCCGCGGCGTGTGGCCGCGGGGTGTCGGCTGTGTGGCCGCACCGGAAAGTGGACGATCAGCCGCCGCCGTCGTGTGAATGTGCGGGGTAAGTCTGTGTGGGCCGCCGTGAGCGGCAAAGGAGAGATCAGAGATGAATCGCAAACTGGCTTTGATGGCAGCACTCGGCGCTGCGCTCGGCGCTGCCGGCGTGGCATCGGCTCAGGTGGCCCTGCCCGCCGTCCCCGGCCCCTCGGCCGGCGTCACCACGACCTGGTCGGGCGGCTACAACCTCGGCCCGGTCCCCGCCGGTTCCTACACGTCCGCACTGGTCATCACCAACTGGGACGGCTCCACCGCTGCGGCCAACCAGTGGAGCAGCGAGGCCCGCGCCTCGCTCCACGGCGCCGCCCTCAGCGGCACGCCCGGCACAGGTAGCCTCGGCCCCTCCGGCTCCGGCACGGTCCACTACAACGCCCCCGGCGCCGCTGTGGGTTCCGCTGGCAACATCAACGCCGTCAACAACATCTTCTGGTTCGGCAACATGGGCACCGCCTTCAACTCCGACGGCACCAACGACCTCTACCTCTCCCACCGCCAGACGTTCAACGGTGTCCCCGCCGTGACGTGGAGCAACATGCGCGTCGTCCTGAACCCCACGGTCACCAACGGCCGCACGCTCGGCACCGGCGTCACCGCTCCCGGCACCTTCAGCGATCTGGGCACCCTCGCCGTCGGCAACACCAACCTCACCCTCCCCGTCAACAACACGAGCACCGGCGCGGCGGGCATCTCCTGGTTCCGCTTCCAGGTCAACTCCAACGTTGACGCCTCCAGCGCCTTCGACATCTTCTCCTCCGACGGCCCCAACGGTGTCAACTTCGATACCCGCGTCTCCCTCTTCCGAAACACCGGCTCCGGCCTCTTCCCCGTCGCCTCCACCGACGACATGAACGGCGCCACGAATCGCCACGGCGGCGTGACCTTCGGGTCCAGCGACCCGACCGCCCTCGGCCGCGATATGTACGAGCCGGCCACGGCTCCGGGCTTCCTCAACGGCCGCGGCGGCACACTCACCCTCGCCGCCATGGACGGGTTCGGCTACTTCGCAAACACGCCCGGCGCGGGCACCCTCTCGGCCGGCACCGAGTACTTCCTCGCCGTCTCGCACTGGAGCACCACGGCTCCGACCGCCACCCTCGTCGGCGGCGGCACCGCCTTGAACATGGACGAGTTGGGCGTCACCCTCACCGGCACCGTCAACGCCGGCATCGGCGCAGGCTCCGCGACGGCCCTCGGCACCGACAACGTCCTCATCAACTTCCGCTCCATCCCGACCCCCGGCGCCATGGCCCTCCTCGGCCTCGGCGGCCTCGTCGCAGCCCGTCGCCGTCGCGCCTGATACGCGATCGCGACCGCATCTTTCCGAGTCTCGGCGAAGGGCCTACGGCAGTCACCCCCGCCGCGAACCACGCAACGACAGCAGACCCCGGGAGCATTCCCGGGGTCTGTTCTTTTTGCGTTCTGCTCCCCGCCCCAACTCCCCACCCATCAAAACTCCCCCGCGCGTGCTCTCCACCTTTCCCAGCTCCGCCGCTCCGCCGCTCCGCCGCTGCTTCCCCTCCGCGTCTCTCCCCAAACTTCGAGACCTCCGAGTTCCAATCCGGTCTTCCGCTTTGCCGCTCTGCCGCTTCCCCCTCCGTGCCTCCGTGCCTCCGTGCCTTCCTCCCCCCCCAAC
>JAHBXK010000024.1 GCA_019636535.1 Phycisphaeraceae bacterium
CATCGGCGTGCTCGTCGACAGCCTGGGGTAGGCGAGCGCAGCGAGCCACCCCAGCTGAACATCCCCCCCCACCTCCGCACGCTGTAAGCGTGCTCGTGGCGCACCTTCCCGCTTCTGCCGCTCTGCCCCTTGAGCGCGTCTTCCACCTCGATCCCCCGATCCCTTCTTCTCCAGCAGGGGGTTGCAGGGGGACCGCAGGTCCCCCTGCACACGCACCACCACCCCGCCCTCCGCGCCACGAACCCCCTGACGCCAACGCTGTTCGCCTCTTCCACTCTGCCGCTTGGCCGCTTCTAAGCCGCTTGCACACCCCCACCCCCCCGTGTACATTGTCCCCGTGATCGCCACCGCCATCACACGATCAACCCCGCGCTCCTCGGTGAGCGCCGATCAAGCCGTGCCCGGCCTGCCCGACTTCCTCGCGCCTTGGCAGCCCGATCTGGGCATGTCCCGCCCCGTGCACGAGAACCCGGCGGCAACGTGACGCATGTCACCTTCCAGCCAGAATGACTCGGGCAACAGTGCCGTTCGTTGCAATGAGCACGCGATCCCCTGAGAGTGTCTCGGCATACGCAGTGCCGTTGTAGAACGGCTCGACGATTGCGAATCGCTCGGCGTAGGCATCGCGTCCGCTTCGGATGATGTGGAACCATCCGCGAGCATCGCGGGCTCGGGCATAGCCCTTGTGGAACACGTCAAGGTCGATGAAGCGCTGCATGTGGAGCGGACGGCCATCCCAATCGACATGACCGCACAGACCGCCTTCTGTGTAGCGGACAACGGCGGCACGCTCGCGGTAGTCGCCCGCGTAGAGATGGCCGCCGACACCGACCCGCCGACCATGGTTGTCGATATGTCCGTAAAGCCCATCCGCCCTACGAACAGCGCACCGGCCTTCTTGAAAGTTCCCGCACCAGTCGTAGCGATCAGAGTAGAGCGGTGAACCGTTCAGGCGGATGTGCAGCCACCCTCGCCCCGCTTCCTCAACTGCCGCAAGGCCGTCGTAGTATCCCCACACCTCACGGAAGCGCGCCGGGTAGACGGGCGAGCCCTGTGCATCAATGTGGAAGGCTCCGGTATGATCCCGCGCAGGAGCGATGCCCGGCTCGTGATACTCGCAGACAAGGCCAAAACGAGATTCGTACAGAGGCACGCCATCGACGACGTGATGCGTGCCGTCGGCTGAGACTTCCGCGATGCGCCACGGGCCTACCTGCCGTTGAGCGGTTTCCGCATGTTGCACGTCTGGCACAGATGATGCTCCCGGTAGGTACCGCGCAGCGTCTGGTACTGCTTGCCGTTCCAAATCTCCATCATCGCATTGTCGTTCAGGTTGCCGAATTCACCAAGCGTCCGCCGCTGCGCATCGGGAGCGCAGCACGGGCCAAAGCGTCCTTCGGCGCTCACCCATGCCTCTTCGCCAAGAAACGGACACGGCCCACCGGGCGCGATGTCGCCGGGGTCGTTCGGGTCGAGTGGGTGGACATTCTCGATGAGCACACGCTTTCCGCAGGGCAAAGGGCATTCGGAAGCGGTCCGTTCAACTTCCGCGACGATCCGATTCCATCGCTCAACCGCCGTCCGGGACCGCCTCATGGACATCCCCTTGATTTGCTCGAAGTGTGCCCAGAGGTGATGCCCCTTCACTCGATCGACACCGAGCGACGCGGCCAGACGCACCATCGCGGGCAACTCGGCGACGTTGGATTCCAAGAACGTGGTCTGGAACGTGACCCGACAGTAGTTGCCGCCGCCCGCGGCGTGCTCGTCTCGCTCGGCAATGAACACCCGCACGTTCTCGATGATCGTCTTCCAGTCGGAGCCGATCATGATCGCCTCCTGCGTGGCCGCCGTCGCGCCGTTGATTGAAATCTTCGTGTCCGACGTGACGGGCACGATGCGCTTTGCCCACTCCCGCGCGCCCCGGCTCGGGAATGTGCCGTTCGTGGTAAGGTTCATCTTGACCCCGAACTCGGCGCACAGGTCAACGAATTCGTCAAAGTGCTTGTAGAGGAGCGGCTCGCCCATCGTGCTTGGGATGACCTCGCGGAGCCGCGTGCCTCGACAACTCTCCAGCACGCGACGGACCATGGCAACGTCCATCCGTCGCTTGGGAAGTCCGTTCGCACGGCGGGCAAGTTGCAGCGCGCTGTGCGGGGAGTGCTCCTCGCACATGACGCACTTCAAGTTACAGTCGTCAGGGTTGGTGTCGAAGGTGATCCGCCACGGTCCCGCGTCAGAGCCTGGCAGCGCGGCGGCCTTGGTACTCCTCACGCGATCGTAAACTGCTTCGACATGGGTCGCGTGCGAGCTGATGCTGGGCACGTTGCCCGATTCGGAGTAGAGATACCCGCGCTGCGCCAGCCGCTTTCCGAGGCCGGGGTCGTCGATGAGCCGTTGCAACTGCGCCGCCATGGCCCCGGCGTCACGGTGCTTGAAGAGCAAGCCGTTGACTTCGTGCCGGACGTACTCGCTCATGCCGCCAACGTCGGCGGTGATGACCGGCACGCGGGCGTGCTGCGCCTCGTGGATGACCAACGGCGAGTTCTCCGTCCAGATTGAAGGGACCACAATGGCATCGACGCGGTTGAGCACGTCGGGGATGATCCGTTCGTTCTGATACTCGCCCATCCACTCGACACGGGCACCAGCCCCATCGGGCAGCGCGGCGGCCATGCGTCGAAGTGAAGCGGTGTACGGCTCGCGTGGGCGGCCCCAGATGCGGAGCATCGGTCCGCCCTTCAAGCGTCCAAATGCCTCGATGAGTTGATGGATGCCCTTGGCCGGTGTGTGGGTGCCGATGTACCCGAAGACATAAGCACTGTCGGGTTGACGCATCCGCCCGGACAGCCGCTCCAAGTCAAACCCGTAGTCCAAGTACGTCAACTTCTCGGCTGGGATGCCGAAGTCGTCACAGTGGCGCGACAGGACATGCTTTGACGGGGCGATGAACGTGTCCACCAGCCCTGTGACTTCTCGAACGTGGCGCATGCGTTTGCCCACCCATGCCGCCCATTGCGCGGTGTCCGCCTCCCAGTCATCGGGCGACCCCGAGAAGTACAGGGCGTAGCACCTTTGAGCGCACTTGCGGTCGTCTTGTCCGTCACACTGCGGGTAGGGTTCTTCGCCCACGCCGGAAGTACGCTGCATGAACTGCCCGCGCGGGCACATGAGCCAGAAGTCGTGCAGCGTGTAGACTATGGGGATGCCGCTCTTGGCCACGACCGCCAGCATGGATGTAGAGAGGTGGGAGACGTGGTTTACGTGCACTACGTCCGGCTGGAACGCATCGAGCAAACGCGACAGAGCTGCGTCTATGTCCGCATGGCGGTAGCGGTCTCTTGATTCGGGGTTGTTGACGACGCGCAGACGGATGCGGGCATCGCCGGGGTCGGATTCATCTACTGGCGCGTAATGCTCCGCGAACGGGTCCTCGTACCGCGCGAACACCCGGACCTCGTGCCGATCCGCCAACGCTCGGGCAAGCGACTGGGTGTAGACCTCGGAACCCGCGTTGTAGCGGGGCGGATAGCCGTGGATGACCAGAAGAATCCTCATGGCCCCAAGAGTAGGGAACGTCTGGAATTGCTGACACAGTACCGCATGACAAGCTCGTTGGATTCGAGAGCGTGACACTGACCGCTGCTCTTTGCTTCCCTCGCCACTAACCTGCGCAGCAGGTCAGTGCTCTTCTCAATCACCAACTCCCACGAACATCTGATATCAACTCAACAACAGTCTCAACAAGTCCCCACCACTCCTCCTGCCTACACCAATCCCCATCTCCCCTCCGAGTCCCTTCCCAGCCTCCGCGATCTCCACGTTCACCCCCTTCGCACTCCCCTCGCGAGTTCACACTCCGTCGCTTTGCCGCTCTGCCGCTCTGCCGCTCTGCCGCTCTGCCGCTTCTTCCTACGCCGTCCCCGCCAACCGCCGCACCGTCATGTCAAAGTTGTGCACCATGCTCGACCGCAGCCCGTACACCATCGCCATGTACACGCCCGCCGCCACCACCGCGCCCAGCAGCAGACTCACCCGCGCCCCGGCGGTCGCGTAGTTCACGCTGATCATCTCCCGCATCCCCTGCTCCGGCACAATCACCGAATACAGCGCGCTCGCCGGCGACAGCGCCCCCAGCGTCGGACCGATCACGTCCACGCTCGCCGACGCGTTGAAGGCGCACAGACCCACGATCCCCGCCACCGCCCCCACCACGCCCACCGTCGCCACCACCGCGCTCAACAAGCCCTTGCTCTTGAGCGACCAGTGCATCCCCACCATCACCACGAACGCCAGAAACGCCACCGACACAATCCCCACCACCAACGCGGCCTCCGGCAGCACCACCGGCACGTCCACCGTCCGCGCAGCGCCCGTCGTCGGGGGCGTGTGCGTCACCATCACCCCGCCGCCCGCTCCCCCCGTTCCCCCGCCGCGCTCCACAACCCCCATCTGCCCGAGCCCGACGTACAACCCCGCCAGCAGCAGCGTCCCCACCGGCACGGCCAGCAGCGGCAGCAGGTACGTGATCATCCCGCGCAGCTTCCCGGAGAGATACTGCCTCGGCGTGATCGGCGTCGTCAGCAGCAGATCAAGCGTCCCGTCCTCGCGCTCCTTCGCCACCGCCGTCGCCGACATGTTCAGCGCCACCAGCGTCAGCACCGCAAGCTCGCCCGTGATCGCGTACAGCAGCACCGTGCGGAACGTCAGCGCGCTCATCCCCCCGCCGTGGAAGTAGACCACCAGCCCCAGCCCGAACAAGCCGCCGATCGTGATGAAAGACCACCGCGCCATCATCCGGCCGAACGTCGCGTTCCGCGCGGCGGCCTCGCGCCACGCGATCGGATTGTGCCACACCGACCGCGCGCGCCGAGTCGTCGATCCGCTGGCGCCCAGCCCGAACATCCGCCTGTACCACGGCACCGCCGCCGCGCTCCCGCCCTCTCCGCCGCCGCCCGTTCCGCGAATCCCCGCCGCGATCGCGATCCCGCCCAGCCGAACCGTGAACGTCGACGCGATCACCAGCAGCGCCGAGATCCCCAGCGAGAGCACGTTGAACGTCGTCACCGGCCGCTCGAGAAACCACGGCCCCAGCCCCGACGTCGTCCCCTCCGCGAAGCGCTGATACCCCGTCGGGTCCAGCAGCGCCTGCAGGCACAGGAACGGATTGAGCGCGGTGAAGTACGTCACCTGCGCGCCGCCCGACGTCAGCCGGTCCGCCGCGAACGTCACCGCGATGAACGACACCACGCCGACGTAGAACGCGAACACCGCGCGCTTGCCGACCAGCCGCGACACGCTCAGCGCGATCGCCAGCGCGCCCACCATCACCGCCGCGCTCGCCGCGATCAGGTACGACGCCAGGATCGTCCGCCCCGGCACGCCCCCGAAGTACTGCGTCAGCGCGAACAGCGGCAGCGAACTGAACAGCAGAGCGAGAATGAAGAACAACCGCCCGAGCAGGTTCCCCAGCACGATCTCACCCGCCGACAGCGGCGTCGTCAGCAGAATGTCCCACGTCCGCGGGTTCGCCTCCTGCGCGATCGCCCCGGCCATGAACACCGGCGCGAGCAGCGTGATCAACGCGATCTGCAGGTACGCGACCGACTGGAACGAACCCGCCGCCGCGCCCGCCAACGCGCGCGAGTCGAGATCGCCGGCGACCGTCACGAGCAAAAACCACAGAAGCGCCACGACCAGCGCGCCCAGATAAATCGTCCGGATGTAGAAGTGGCGGACCCGACGCGATCCGCCCTGGACCAGTCGAACCGCGATCGGATTGATCGGCCCCAGTCTCAGGAGCCAGCGCAGGATCACCGGCATGGCCCCGATGATACGGACTGGGGGGATCCGAGTTTCGCGGGCCGTGTGCGGGGAATCGGGTGGGGGGAAGGGGGGGTGTTCCACGTGGAACACCCCCTCTGCGAAGCGCGCGCGTGCGGCAAAACGAATGTGGATGCTGATTTGTGACGATGGATCGTCGGCGGATGGATTGAAGTGGCGATGAAAGAGCGTGGAACGGGTTTTCAGCCGCCGGAGGCCTTGGCCTTGTAGCCCAATGCGCAGAGTTTGGTCACGATGGCGTCGCGGTGGTCGCCTTGGATGACGATCTCGTCGTCGTCGATGCCGCCGCCGGTGCCGAGGGAGGTGCGGAGGGACTTGAGCATCGCGGCGAGGTTGGAGGGCGTGGGGTCGAGGCCGGCGATGACGCAGCAGGCCTTGCCCCGGCGCTTTTCGCGGCGGACGCGTGGGGACTGGTGTTGCGGGAGGATGACCTGGCCGGCGGCGTTGCGCGGGCAAGCGCAGACGTCGGGGGCGTTGGCGCTGGGGAGCGGCTTGCCGCAGACCTCGCAGGTGACGGGTCGCTGGAGCGGCGTGCCGTGGAAGAGGCCGGACATGGGGGATGTTACTGCGATCCGCTGCGCGCGGGTGGAGGTGGAGGCGAGGTTGCGCGGTCGTGCTTGATGAGTTGATTGATCCACGCGGGGTTGGGGCGGGTGATGGTGGTGGTGAAGGTTGGGCCGGAGTTGGCGCGGACCAACTCGATGAGCGTGCAGATGCCAAGAAGCGAGCCTGAGCGGAGGAGCGCTGGGCCGCCGGAGTCGCCGTGGATATTGGGCGTGTTGGTGAGGTAGGCGTGGAACTCGCCGGGGTCTGGCTCGGTGTTGGAGGTTGGGCCGCCGGTGATGATGCCGGCGGCGAGGCGGGAGGTGTGGAAGCCGACACCGACGGTGAGGAGATCGGCGCCGGGGAGGGCGTCGGGCGCATCGGCCCATGGCGCGGGGGTGAGGGTGAGCGGCGCGTGGATGAGCGCGACGTCGACGGGTGGCGAGTGGTCGCGTCCGTTCCAGACGATGCGGCCCGGCGCCTGCTGCACGCCGCCGCGACGGTCGGGGCCGAGGACGAGGAAGATGGGCTCTTCCACGCAGTGGGCGCAGGTGAGGATGTAGCCGTCGGTTGTGAGTGCCACACCGGAGCCGAAGCCCCGCGGCTCGGCGGGTCTGCCGTTGGCGGTGAGATCGACGAAGGCGAAGGCGCCGTCGTCGCCCCGGCGCGGGTCGGCGGCGTCGACGCCGTCGAAGATGACGAGCGTTCGGCGGAGGGCGTAGAGGTCGAACGGCTCACCGTCGATGCGGTGGCCTTGCCAGGGTTCGAGTGAGTCGTTGCGGAGGGGGGATTGGTGATCGCGGACGAGGCGGTTGCTATCAGCGCAGGCGGAGTGGAAGAGCGCGAGGAGCGGCAGCGCAACCGGGAGCGGCAAGAAGCGGGCGAGCGTGAGCGTGAGGGTCAGCGGGAGCGCGAGTGCGGGGCGGTTCGGGCGGAGGGTGGTGGGCATGCCGTGTGGACTCGCGGGGAGAGGGATGAGGGTGACGACGCGGAACCGGGGTCGCCCGGCCGATTCTCGGACGGGAGGGCCCGCGATTCCTTCAGCATTATCTGCGGTTGGAGCTTGTCTGCGGGCCTTGCAACAGGTAACTTCGTAAGGTCGGTGGTCGCCGCGTGCGTGGCGCTGCCGCGGGGTCGGTTGGTTTGGGGCGATTCGCGGCCCGGTCTGTCTGGAGGAGAGACGAGACACGGGAGCGACACATGAAGACGTTGTTGCAGCGCGCGTTGGGTTTGGTGGTGGTGGGTGTGGTCGGCTCGGCGGTGGGGCAGGCCGGTGCGCAGTCGATCGCGGTGAGCATCGGCGTGCGCGAGACGGGGAGCGTGGCGCCGCTGGGGCAGGACGGCGGGACGGACGGCGGCATCGAGTGGGTGAACCGCGATGCGAACATCGTGCCGCTGAACGGCGCGTGGCATCAGGTGAGTTTCAACCTGAGCACAGCGCAGTTGCTGGCCTTCGCGGGCGTCTCGGCGAACAGCGTGTGGGACGGGACTCGGGGCGTGTTCGAGCACCTGAGGCTGCGCAACACGGACGGGCTGACCGAGCCGCTGCGGCTGTTCATCGACGACCTGACGCTGACGGGGCCGGGGCAGCCGAACTTCACGGACGGGTGGGAGGGCGCAACGCTCGGGGCCGAGCACATCTTCCGCGACCCGGGCTTCTCGGGATCGACGGCGGCGAACCTGATCGGCACGGGCTCGTCGGCGGTGAGCGCGGCGATGGCGCGGACCGGCGCGCAGAGCGTCGAGATGAACCTGCAGTTCGTGGACAACGACCCGACGCGGTGGGCGCGGGTGCTGACCTTCAACACCGACACGGGCGCGAACCCGACGGTGGACTTTGGTGGAACGGTGAGTTTCTGGATCAAGGGCGAGGTGGTGCCGTCGCCGGGGAGCGCGGGGGTGATGGTGGTGCTTGGTGGCGGGTTGGTCGCGGCGAGGCGCAGGCGGGGGTGAGGGGGGAGGGGGGGTGATTGAGACGGGAGGGCAGAAGGGGGACGAACGCACCGACCGCTCAAAGCCGCGGATCGGTGGCGCGGGAGGGCGGAGCGGTCGATGTCACTTGTCGCTCCGGCTGAAGTGCCGGGAGCGCAGGCGGGGTTAGGACACCGACACTTGCTTATTCGTCCCAGGATTATTCCTGCTATACTCCGGCGTAAGAACAGGCAAGTGTCTGGGCATAAACACGATGTAATTACGGAGTATCGGCATGGCGAAGTCAACGACGATCACGGACGAGTTCAAGGCGATTCAGACGGCGCTGGAGGTGTTGGAGCCACTGGACGAGACGCAACGAAAGTTCGCGCTGTCCATGATCCTTGCTCGGCTCGGGCTTTCTGGCGGAACACTTCAGCAAAGTGCGAGCGGTGGAGGTGGTGGCGGTGGCGGCAACAGTGGCGGAGCCGCTGGTGGTGCTGGTAGTGGACAACTCGACCTATCCAACATGACTGCCAAGCAGTTCCTGGCTGCAAAGAAGCCCACCACTGACGCGGAGCGATTCGTCTGCCTCGCCTACTACCTGACGCACGCCCGCAACTCGGCTCAGTTCAAGACGAAGGACATCACGGACCTGAACGGCGAAGCCTTCGGCGGTCGGTTCTCGAATCCCGCCATGACAGCAAACAACGCCGTGAACCAGAGTCGCCTTCTCGCTCCAGCGGGCAGCGGCAAGCGGCGGATTACGTTGCTCGGGGAGCAACTGGTTGAAGCGCTCCCTGATCGGGAAGCGGTCGAACAGGTACGGTCAGGCGCTCGGCAGCCTGCAAAGAAAAGGGGCGGCAAAAAGAAGGCGAAGAAGGCCAGGGCCGCAACCTGAGAGGTAGCCCATGCTCCAACAAGTCAGACAAGGACTGGTAGCGTCTCTGGACGCCCGGCTGGTCGATGAACTGCTGGCAGCGCATCAGGAAGCAAAGCACAACTACTTCCTTGGGGGACTTCGCCTCAGCGCTGTTGAAGGCGGACGATTCTGTGAAGCCGCATTCCGCCTTCTCCAGCAGCGGACGACGGGCGCATTCGATCCGCTGGGCGCGCAACTGGATACCGACAAGTTGATTCGCACTCTTGGCGGTATTCCCCAAGGGCAGCAGCCGGACTCGGTTCGGCTTCACCTCCCCCGTGTTCTTCGGGTGGTCTACGACATCCGAAACAAGCGGGACAATGCCCACCTTGCGGATGGCATCGACCCGAACCTACAGGATGCCGGACTGGTGGTGGCCGTGCTGGACTGGGTGCTGGCCGAGTTCGTGAGGCTTTACCACTCCGTCCCGGCCAACACCGCGCAACAGATAGTCGCCAACATCGTCACTCGGGCCGCCCCCGCCATTGAAGACTTCGGCGGGTTCCTGAAGGTGCTACGGACAGACTTGGGCGCGAGTGACTTTGTGGTGCTGTTGCTCTACCAGCGCGGCACCCAAGGGGCCACGTTCAAGGAACTGGATTCATGGGTACGGCCCAAGATGCGGGCGAACCTCCGTCGGACCCTGAACACCCTCTCAGAAGACAAAGCGTTCGTCCACGCCGGAACCACCGATTCCTTCCAGATTACCCGTTCGGGCCAGCAGTATGTCGAAGGCAACGGACTGATGGAGACATACGCGGCAGCGAAACGAACCTGAAGCGGAACCCACTGCGATAGGATTCAGACGTGCTCTACCACTGCTGGCGATGCCGACAACCCATGAACATTCAGCCGGGGCTGAAACCCGGCGTCTACTCGTGCCCCAACTGCGGAGCCGAATTCCGAGTTGGCCCCACGCCGCAAGCGCCACCCCGAACGGACAACAACGGGGCTGCTGCCGGGGTGGTCGGTGGCGCGATCCTTGGGGGTGCAATCGGTGGAGCACCCGGCGCGATACTCGGCGGGCTGATTGGGCTGATCGTGGGCAGCAAAGCCGATCAGGGGGCGCGTCGGTGAATATCACTTGGGTAGATCAAGTGACCATTGGTTGCGGCCTTGTGCTGGTGGCGATGTACCTCATTCGATGCCGCGTCTGCCAGTCCAAGGTGCAGGTGTCGGCGCTCATGGTCTGCGCGTGCTCAGGTGGAGCACTCTTCTATGGGGCAGTGCTGATCTTCACACCCTTTGTCCCGGCGCTTCAGCGGGTCCCCATGCAGCCCCTTCACATCGTCATTGCCGGTATCGCACTATCCTATATCGGTTGGGCCTTCGTTCGGCAGGTGTGGGTGACGCCGGGGAGCATCAGCGCGGAAGCCGAGCAGCCGAAGGCGGCAGCGTCGGCCCCGAACGGTCTGGCGGTACCCAAAGCCCCGGACCCGGTACCTGTGGCAGCGGAGCAACCGAAGGCCACGACCACCAGTTTGTGACTCAATTGTGACCCACCAATGAAAAACGGCCCATAAAAGGGCCATTTTCAAGCGAGGCGGACGGGACTCGAACCCGCAACCACCGGATCGACAGTCCGTTGAGGAATTTGTTACCCCATGTGCTTGACGACGGCCTCACCGAACTCGGAGCACTTGACCTTGCGGACTTGCGTGTCGCCCTCGGCCTTCATCAGGCGCTCGAAGTCGTAGGTGACGGTCTTGGCGGAGATGGCCCCGTCCATGCCCTTGATGATGAGGTCCGCCGCTTCGGTCCAGCCCATGTAGCGGAGCATCATCTCGCCTGAGAGGATGACCGAGCCGGGGTTGACCTGGTCGAGGTTGGCGTATTTGGGGGCGGTGCCGTGGGTGGCCTCGAAGATGGCGTGGCCGGTGAGGTAGTTGATGTTGGCGCCGGGGGCGATGCCGATGCCGCCGACCTGGGCGGCGAGCGCGTCGGAGAGGTAGTCGCCGTTGAGGTTGAGGGTGGCGATGACGTCGAAGTCGCGCGGGCGGGTGAGGACCTGCTGGAGGGCGATGTCGGCGATGGCGTCCTTGATGAGGAGTTTGGACTTCCACTGGCCGTCGCCGTGCGTCTTGCCGATCGCGGCGAGGACGGCCTCAACTTCCTTGACGATCTTGCCCTGCTGGTCGGGGGTCATCATGTCGAAGCCGGGATCGATCATGCGGGCGTTGGCCTCGGCGGTGAGGGAGGGGTTGGAGTCCTTGTTGCCGAGGATCCAGGACTCGCGCTCGGTGATGACGTGGGGGCGGAACATGCCCCCCCCGGTTGCGACCTTGTAGCCCCAGTCCTTGAAGGCGCCTTCGGTGAACTTCATGATGTTGCCCTTGTGGACGAGCGTGACGGACTTGCGCTTCTCCTTGAGGGCGTAGGCGATGGCGGAGTGGACAATTCGCTCGGTGCCGAGGAAGGAGACGGGCTTGAGGCCGATGCCGACTTGAACCGGCGCCTCCCGCTTGGGGCCGCCGACGGATTCGAGGACGGACTGCCACGACTTGCACTTGTCGTTGGAGCCGAAGCGGACCTTGGCGAAGTCCTTGGGGAACTCCTTGGCGAGGAAGTCGAGGACCTTGGCGGAGTCGGGCGTGCCTGCGGCGAACTCGATGCCGGCGTAGATGTCCTCGGTGTTCTCGCGGAAGATGACCATGTCGCAGTCGCCGGGACGCTTGACGGGGCTGGGGACGCCCTTGAACCAGCGGACCGGGCGGAGGCAGACGTAGAGGTCGAGCATCTGGCGGAGGGCGACGTTGAGGGAGCGGATGCCGCCGCCGACGG
Source organism: Phycisphaeraceae bacterium (assembly GCA_019636535.1). GTDB lineage: Bacteria > Planctomycetota > Phycisphaerae > Phycisphaerales > UBA1924 > JAHBK01. Next base: position 12,002 of record JAHBXK010000024.1, read on the forward strand.
GCGTGGTGAGCGGGCCCTTGATGCCGACCAGGTGCTGGCGGAAGGCGGCGAGGGTCTCGTCGGGGAGCCAGTTGCCTGTCTTGTTGAAGGCCTTCTCGCCGGCGAGGACCTCTTGCCAGTGGAGTTGGCGCTTGCCCGCGTAGGCGGTGGCGACGGCGGCGTCGAAGACGCGGACGGAGGCGCGCCAGATGTCGGGGCCGGTGCCGTCGCCCTCGATGAAGGGGATGACGGGGTGGTCGGGGACGTTGAGTCGGCCGGCGGACATGGAGATTGAGGAGGGGGAGGGCATGGGGGGCTCCAGAGGGGAGGAAGCGGCAAAGCGGCAGAGGGGCAGAGGGGCAAAGCGGCAAAGTGGAAGAGAGAGAGGAAGGAAGGGGGCGGAAGGGGGCTGGGGGGTGCCGGGCGCGATGATAGGGGGAAAGACGGCGGAAACGGGCAAAGTGACAGTGGTCTTTGCCCGCGAGAGTGGTTGCGCGAGCGGTTTCGGTCAGGTCGCTGGCGGGTGTGGAACTGCGTCGGCGGGCGCGGGGTGGTGCGGCTCGGTGTGGATGAAGACGTCGGCGACGGAGGAGAGTTGAGCGCGGACGGCAGCGCGAACGGTGCCGCCGATGGCGTGGGCGCTGGTGATGCTGATGGCCGGGTCGACCTGGACGTGCATTTCGAGGTAGACGCGGGAGCCGGAGGTTCGAGCGCGGCATTTTTCAATCGCGAGCACGCCGGGGACGGCGGCGGCGATGGCGCGGGCCTTCTCGACGGCGTCGTCGGGCTGGCGGTCCATGAGTTCGCGCAGGGGGATGCGGGCGAGGGAGAGGGCGTTGTAGAGGATGATGCCGGAGGCGAGGAGAGCGGCCCAGTCGTCGGCGGTGGCCCAGCGGAGGGGGTCGCCGCCGAAGATGCGTGGGCCGATGAGGGCGAGGGTGATGCCGATGAAGGCGGCGAGGGAGGTGATGGCGTCGGCGCGGTGGTGGAAGGCGTCGACGGCGAGTGCGTCGGAGGCGTGGGCGCGGCTCTTGCGACGTCCGAGGCGGAACATCGTCTCCTTGGTGGCGACGACGACGGTGAGGACGATGAGCGTCCACCATGCGGGCGAGTCGTGCGGTTGGATGATGGCGCGGACGGACTCGACGGCGATGCCGAGGCCGGCGAGGAAGATGATGCATGCGACGATGAGCGCGGCGAGTGCTTCGGCCTTGCCGTGGCCGTAGGGGTGGTCCTCATCGGGCGGGAGGGAGCCGTAGCGCAGGCCGGACCAGATGACGACGGAGCCGAGGATGTCGGTGATGGACTCGACGGCGTCGGCGACGAGGGCGAAGGAGTTGCCGATGAGGCCCGCGAGGAGTTTGGCGGCGGCGAGGCAGAGGTTGAGGACCAGGCCGAGGGCGGCGAAGCGGGAGGGGGAGGAGGGATCTGTGGTTGGCGCGGGCATGGGATGCGACGTCATTGCGGGATGCGTGCGAAGTCTTCGTCCTTGCCCATGAGGACGAGGATGTCGCCGGTGCGGAGGGGAGAGCTGGGGCTTGGCATCTCGATGCGGAGGGGGCTTTCGGGGTCGTCGGCGTCGCGTCGGCGCTTGAGGGCGACGACGTGGAGGCCGAGCTTGGCGCGGAGGTGGAGGTCGGTGAGGGTTCGGCCGATCCAGTCGGCGGGGGCCTTGGCCTCGATGAGGCTGTAGCCCTCGTGGAACTCGATCTGCGAGAGGAATCGCGGGGCAACGAGGCGGTGGCACCAGCGGTCGGCGGCTTCTTCCTCGGGGTTGACGATGTCGTCAGCGCCGATGCTGGAGAGGATGCGCGCGGCCAGGGGCGAGGGCGCGCGGGCGACGACGCGCGGCACGCCGAGCTGCTTGAGCAGGACGGTGGCGAGGGTGATGGCCTCGAAGTTCTGGCCAATACAGACGACGGCCGCGCGGACGTCGGCCAGGCCCGCCGCGCGCAGGGCCTCCTGGTCGGTGGCGTCGAGAGCGACGGCATGGGTGACCTTGTCGCGGATGGACTCGACGATGTCGCGGGATCGATCAATGGCGAGGACCTCAGCGCCCTGTTCGCTGAGGCGCGCGGCGAGTCGGCTTCCGAACTGACCGAGGCCGATGACGGCGATGGAGGTAGGCATGGCGGTGCTCGGGAGGTGGTTGGCGTTGGCGGAGTGTGAGTGGGTGGCTCAGCCGAGCGTGACGTGCTCGTGAGCGTATGTGAATCGGCGCGGGCGTGGGCGCGTGAAGATGATGGAGCCCAGCAGGGCGAGGGGGCCGATGCGTCCGAGGAACATGGCGGCGATGACGACGAGTTTGCCGGGGGTGGAGAGGTCGGGGGTTGCGCCGAGGGAGAGGCCGGTGGTGGTGGAGGCGGAGATCGCCTCGAAGAGGAGGACCTCGAAGGGCTGGGACTCGGTGAGGGTGAGGAGGGTGGTGGTCGCGGCGACGAGGGCGAAGTAGCAGAGGCCGATGGTGCCGGCGGTGCGGACGAGCGAATCGGCGATGGTGCGGCCGAGGGCTTCGGTTTCGGGCCGGCGGTAGATGGTGGCGACCACGGAGAGGACCAGGACGGCCAGGACGGTGACCTTGACGCCGCCGGCAGTGGAACCTGGGGCGCCGCCGACGAGCATGAGGGCCATGAGGGTGAAGCGGCCGGGAGGCTCGGCGTCTTGCATGGGGAGGGTGTTGAACCCGGCGGTGCGCGCCGAGATGGACATGAAACTGGCGTCGGCGAGGGAGGTGAGGGCGGAGGTGGCGGTTGGTGGCGCGTCATCAGCGCGCCAGTGGGGCGTGCGCTGGCCGGCGAGGATGATCGCCAGGCCCGTGAGGTAGAGGGCCAGCGAGGTGATGAGGACGAGGCGCGAGTGGAGGGTGAGGCGCTGCTTGTGCGCGGGGTAGCGGCGCGGGTTGGCGGGGTCGGTGATGCGGCGGAGGAGTTGCTTGGTCCGGCGTAGGGTGAGACCGCCGACGTCGCGGAGGACGGGAAAGCCAAGCCCGCCGAGGATGATGAGCGGGGCGATGACGAAGTGGGCGATGGGCGAGAGGCGGAAGGCTTCGAGGCTGCTGCCGGTGATGTCGAAGCCGGCGTTGCAGAAGGCGCTGATGGCGTGGAAGGCGGCGAGGCCGAGGCGTCGTTCGGGCGGGAGCGACTCGAGCGGGTCGCTGGGCCAAAGGGCGTACAGGGCGAGCGCGCCGAGGAGTTCGATGGTGAGGGCGGTGAGGACGACGAAGCGGGCGAAGCGCGTGAGTGTGTGGAGGGGCTGATCGGAGAGCATCTGCGAGAGGGTGAGTTTCTCGCGAAGACTGCTGTCGGCCTGGTTGGGGCCGCGTGCTGCGCCGGAGGTCATGAGGAATGCGAGCGTGGAGCCGAAGAGGATGATGCCCAGCCCGCCCATCTGGACGAAGGCGATGATGACGCCCTGGCCGGTGGGGGTGAAGTCGTGCGCGGTCGATCGGACGGTGAGGCCGGTGACGCACGTGGCCGAGGTCATGGTGAAGAGCGAATCGACCCAGGAGAGGGCGGGGCGGTGGGGGTTTGTGCAGACGGGGAGTTTGAGGATGAGCGAGCCGACGGTGATGAGGAAGAGGAAGGAGAGGGGGAGCAGGACGCCGGGGGTGGGGAGCGTGCGAGAGAGGAGGACGTTGAGTCGCCAGAGTTCGCCGGCGAGGGCGAAGCAGATGGCGGCGTCGATGAGGAACTCGCCGGTGACCGTGCGGCCGGAGAGGTTGGAGGCGAGACCGACGGCGGCGATGAGGAGGAGTGCCAGGTCGATGCGGGTCAGCCCGCCGGGGGTTCGCGGCGGGAAGGGCCGATCGTCGGAGCCGATGCGGAGTCGCTTGAAGAGTGCGCGGAGGGGCGCTGCGGAGAGTGGGACGCGGCCCGCAACGCCGGGGGCGGAGGTGAAGAGGTTGAGCCAGTAGATGAGAAGGAAGGCGGCCTTGCAGGCGTCGGCGATCCAGACGGCGACGACGGGCTCGTGGAAGCCGCGCGTGAGGCTGATGGCTGCGGCGGCGAGGAGGAGCGTGAGGCAGCGCCAGATCTGGTTGGCGGTGACGGGACCGGGGGCGGGGATGAGTCGGTGGATGCGCGGGCGGAGTGGGGGGGGTGGAAGGCGGTCGGTGTGCGCAGCGCGCGGGGGAATGGTGGGGCGCAGCGGGTCCGCGTTGGGCCGCGAGGGGGTCACGCGTGGAGCGTAGCGGAAGGGGGAGGAAGCGGTCTAGTTGCCGGCGTGCGCGGGCGTGGAGGGATCGGGTTCAGCGCCGTCCGGGTTGGCGAGGTGCTCGATGACGCGGCCGAGGCCCGCGACGACGCGCGCCATGCGGTCGTAGTCGAGTTTGTCGGCGGTCTCCTGCGCCTGGTGATAGTCGGGGTGACGGAAGACGGCCGTGTCGGTGACCATGAAGGCGGGGTAGCCCTCTTGCCAGAACGACCAGTGGTCGCTCCAGCCGACGCCGGGCACGACGGAGGGGAGCGCTGCGCCCTGCGATGGGAACCGTGTGGTTGCGCGGAAGTGCGCGAGGGACTGCTTGACGAGCGCGCGCGACGAGTAGTTGCCGATGAACGCGATGAAGTTGCCGGTGTCGGGGTAGAGCGAACTGAAAGGGGCGGGGTATTTCTGCGAGCCGGGCTCGTCGCTGTAGTAGCCGATGCTCTCGACGCTGATCATGGCGACGACGTTGTCGCCGCGGGCCTTGCAGGCCTTGGCATAGACCCACGAGCCCATGTCGGGGGTCTGGAAGGCAGGCGGCTCCTCGTTTACGAAGAAGAGGAACCTGAGCGTGCGTTGCTGGGGGTGGTTGATGAAGTGCTGTGCATAGACCAGGCAGGCGGCGACGCCGGAAGCGTTGTCGTCGGCGCCGGGGCTGCCCTGGAACGAGTCGTAGTGGGCGCCGACAACGATGATCTCGCTGGGGCGCGAGGTGCCGGGGACGATGACCTCGAAGTTGGGGACCGGGGCTCCGCGCTCGCAGAAGTACTCGTGGCGCTCGGCGAATCCGTAGCCTTCGAGTTGGGTGTCGATGTAGAGCGCTGCCTCGGCGAATCGCCTCGGCCAGAAAGTGGAGCGGTTGCCGACGCGCACGACCCCGCCGGTGGCGTCGGCGAGGATGTAGACGTGTTTCTTGAGCGTCTCGGCGAGGGCTTGCTCGCGTGCGGTCGGTGGGTCGAGTCCGCCCTCGAACGATCGGCCGGGCATTCTGACCATCGTGAAGTAGCCGTAGACGAGGAAGGCGGCGATGAGGAGGAAGAGCAGGCCGATGCGACGCAGACCCTTCCGTGTGATGATTCGGAAGCGGCGGCTGGCGGTTTGGACTGGTTGAGGGCTCGAATGCGCGGCCATGTGGAGAGCCTTGGTGGCGCACGAGCCCGGAGATCAGCAATAGGGGTACTAGGATTCGAACCTAGACTAACTGAGTCAGAGTCAGTCGTGCTACCGTTACACCATACCCCTGGGATGTGCGGGCGGTTCCTGGTGGGAATCGGCCGGTTGAGGGCAAGTCTACGCAGGTGGAGAGGGGCGAGATGGCGGGGCGTTGAGGCCCGTGGCGTTTAGGCATGGAGTTGGGGGGCGTGAGGGTTGGGGCTGAGTGCGCGACGGTCCGTGACCGTTTGGCAAAGTTGCTCACGGACTGCTTCCAATCCCGCCGGCAACGGATGAGAATCGACCTGCTGGTCGGGGCAGTGGCAAAGAGGCTCGAGGCGGGTTGGCGTCCCCAAGCCTGATACAACAACGAAGGTCCAGGAACTGGCGCCTCGGAGGTACTCGTCATTTGAATCTGACGCTCGGACTGGATTACAGCCAAAACCCGCTCTTCATCAACATTCTCGTCACATACTCATCGCTCGATAGCGTGAATGCGGTCGTCCGAAAGCTCGCTGAGAGTTGCCATGCAAGACACGCCGTGAAGCGTGTTATCTTGAGTTGGCCCGCCGGCGGTAAAGAAGGTATTGGCAAAATGAAGGGTGATCAGATCACCTTTGATCCGGCCGCATCGGTATGGAGAGAGTCAGAAAATTCGTACAACTTTCTCTGGGTAGAAGGTTATGACCGAGGAAACACACAATATGTGCCGCGTCGAGTAAAGTGGCTGTGTACTAGTGTTGGATCATCGGAGATATCAGTTGGCAGCATCTCATATCTAATTCAAGTATCAATCCGCTTTGATCATCTCATGAATGGTTGGAAGTCGTTTGTGCTGGAAGCAATGAAAGTCATCGAACAGCACGCCGAGCACAGGTGTGGTGTCATCGACATCTGCCGCGCGGGCGTGTGCGACTTTGGCTACGCCTTCACGCACGAATCTCGGGAAACGACCTTCGACCGCCAGACAGCCATGCAGATGTGGGTGCTGCGCCAGCACGCCGGCGATGACCACGTTCCTTGGATCGGAGCCGGAGTAATCCTCTCCAAGTCGGCGGTGGAGCGGCTCGCCCGTAAGGGCGGTCTAGCAAGCGTTGACTGGGGCACGAACTCGCACTGGATCCCGGAAGTCGTCGATCTCGAGAGAGGCGGTCAAGTCGTGTTCATCATGCCCAGACTGGCCGAGAAGGTGAACATGGAACATGGAACGCACAACATCGACTGGAGAACCCCGGCGATCACTGCCGCGAAACTCCGGACCTTGCTCGCCAGCGTCGACCTTACCCGTTGAGGCGAGTTCTTCCTCTGGGTCCGCATTGACGGTAACGGATGGTCTGCACTTCGATGAGGGCCACCTTACCTCCATGCCAATCTGACCCGCGTGAGCACCCGACGCTGGCGTGTTGTTCGCGACGGAACGCGAACTCGACGGCGTTCTGTTCAGGGGCGCGCTCGGAACGAGATCGGTGAACTGGTCTGAGCCATCGCTGTCTTGAGTCACAGGACTTGGGTTGGGGAATGGCGTGGCGCAGCACCGTCGAAGACGCAAGTTGTCGCGCGTACGCCGCGGGGTTGCCGACGCGCGAGGAGCGCTCAGCCCTCGCGTTCGACGGCGTCGAGCGCCTCGAGCGTCGTGCGCCGGATCTTGAAGATCAGTTCGAGGCGCGTGAGTTTGAAGAGGACCTCGACCTGCTGGCCGGCGGCGGCGACGGCGATCTTGCCCTGACGCTGGCGGACCATGGAGACCAGATCGACGAAGGTGTTGAGCCCCGCCGAGTCGAGGAACTTGATGTTCTCCATGTCGATGACGAGGTTGCGCACGCCGCGTTCGGACTCGAAGACCTCGCGGATGGCGTGGTTGACGTCGGCGGCCTTGAAGGCGTTGAGGTCGGGGTCGATGATGGTGACGACGAGGGTCTGACCGACGACGGAGGGGCTGACGGGTGAGTGCGAGCCGCGGGGCTGGCCGAGCGCATCGCGCATCAGCGGCTCCTGCTGTCGCTCGCGGACGACGGTGGGTCGCGATTCGTCAACACCGAAGAGTTTGCGCAGGTTGTTGAGCATGGGCCCTCGGATTGGCCTCGACGGGTGCGGACTCAGGACTGGCTGGCGGCGCCGGTCATTCCGCCGTTGGGGCGGAGCGGGCGGGCGCGGCCGAAGCCGGACTTGGAAGGCATGGGAGGTTTGGCGGGGACGTGGGGAGTGGAGTGTGAGGAGTTGGAAGTCTGGGGAGTCGAGCCGCCGATGAGCGCGGGGGCGCTGTGGCTGTTGGAAGGCGGGGTGGGCTGGGTGGCGCCGATGGCGGCGGGCCGGCCATGCATGACGCCCGGTGGGGTGTTGTCGTGCAGACGCCGGGCGCGGGCGGCGTCGATGTTGCGGTCGAGTTTGCCGAGGATGTTCTTGACCTGTTCGAAAGTACGCTCGGATGTGGACATGGACGTTCTCCGCTGTGCTCGGTGATGCAGGATCGACCGGCGGGCGGGTCGACTTGGCGGAGAGTTCAGGACCGATCACTTTCGGGTGGGTGACCTTTTGGGCTGGGGCGGATGGCCCGCGTGTTGGGGTTGTGCGGGCGGGGCGGGATCGGCTGTGGGATGGGGGCGCGTGGCGCGGGGGTGAACCTGAGTGCGGAGCGGGGGTGGAGGGTGGGTTGGAACCGGCGGATGGACAAACGGCCCGCAACGGCCCGAGGGAGCGGGCGTGGTGCGGGCCGGGAGGGGCCTGAATCGGGCGGGGGTTCGGCGTGGGGAGTTGTTGGGAGTGGCCCGGGGGATGTGGATATGGGACTGGGGGGCTGGTGGGGTCGGTGGATGGATCAGGCGGCGACGAGGGTGCTGACGATGGGGACCGCGCGGGTGAGGTTGGCGAAGTTGGGGGAGGTCTGCTTGACCATGGTGTGGATGCGCTGGAGTTGCTCGTCGGTGGCGTCGGCGTCGAGGAAGACGCGGCACTTGAGGGCGTTGTAGCCGGGGTTGACGGCGGGATCGATGCCGAGAAAGCCGCGGAGGTCGAGGGTTCCTTCGGTGCGGATCTCGAGCGAGCGGATAGTGATGCCGAGGAGCGAGCAGACGGCGACGTAGCCGACGGTCATGCAGGCGTTGAGGCCGGCCATGAGGACCTCCTGCGGGTTGGCGGCGGTGTCGCGGCCGCACAACTCGCGCGGCTCGTCGGTGGAGATGGTGTAGCCGCGGGGCTTGTAGACGCCGCCGAGAGACCAGCGGTCGACGTCGGTGCGGGTGGTGGTTCCGCCGGTCCATTGCGTACGGACCTGGAAGCCGGCCATGCCTGCGCCGGGGTCTTCTTCGACCTCGGCGGTGAAGGCGCGGAGGGCGGAAGTGTCGATGCCGTTGATGAGGGATTCATCGGCGGCGGGGGAGTTGGTGGTGTCGGTGTCGAGCGTGGCGAGTGCGGTGGTCATGGGAATGGTCCTTTGGGTTTGCGTCAGTTCGTTGGCCAGCGCGGTGTGTCGATGGCCAGTGCGGGGCACGTTGCCCGCGATGACGAAACCTAGCGGCGGGAGCCGCGTGGACCAGTTGACTGTGGGTTCACTCGCGGTTGACTGCGGGTCAACCTGATGCGCGCGGAGGCGGTGGCGCGATCGGGAGCTATTTCTTGGTCGGAGTGGAGAAGGACCAGACGTGGCCGAAGGGGTCTTCGATCTGCGCGTAGCGATCGCCCCAGATCATGTCGGCCGGGGGCATGCGCGGGGTTGCGCCGGCGTCGACAGCGCGGTTGAAGGCGGCATCGCAATCGGGGACGCACTGGTGGAGGACGACGGGTGTGCCGCCGAGGGCCTTGGGGTGAGACGACTTGCCGCCGCAGTGCTCGGGGAAGTCGTCGGCGAGGTAGACGACGGTGCCGGCGATCTCGACTTCGCCGTGGAGAAGGCGCGGGTCGTTGTCGCCCGCGCGGACGCGTTCGTGGATCTCCTTGGCGCTGAAGGCCTTGACGTAGAAATCGATGGCGGCGTCGCCGCCTTTGACCATGAGGTGTGGGCGGACGCCGGGGCCGATGTTGGACATGGGGATGCTCCTGTGTGGGTGCGGCTTGGAGACTCTACCGCGCGGGAGTTTGCCGGGGAGTGAATCCGGTTGCGATTGAGACGGGAGCGAAGTGCGGGTGATGCCGAATCGGCCCCTTGACCGGGTGGTCGGGGTGGTTGACCATTGATGGATGCGGCGAGGTGGCCGCGATCGTGCTGGTGAGGTGGCTGAGCGGTTGAAAGCACTCGACTTGAAATCGAACAGGCTCGAAAGGGCCTCGGGGGTTCGAATCCCCCCCTCACCGTTGGATGGAGGCCGGGTCGGAGGTTGAATCGGGGCGAGCGGGCGGGCGCGGGGTGTCGGCGAAGGGGTCGGTGTAACTGGGGCCGGGCCCGGCGGGCGGGAAGGCGGGGCGGACGGGATCGACGACCGATGCGGGGAGGGTGGAGCGGGGGTCGAAGGGCTCGAAGGCGAGTTTGGCTGCGCCGAGGAGGGTGCCGGTGGCGAAACCGAGATCGACCAGGCCGATCTCGTAGTCGGCGATGGCGCGGACCTCAGCGCGCTGGGCGTCGGCGAGGCGCGTGGCGGCGTCGAGGACGTCGGTGCTGGTGCGGGCGCCGGCGTCGAACTGGCGCTGCTCGGCCTCGAGGGTTCGAGCGGCGGTGATGGCGGCCTGGCGCGCGGCGAGGATTCGTTTCCAGCCGAGTTCGACGACGTCGATGGCGTTGAGGACTTCCTGCTCGATAGCCTGCATGCGTGCGTCGCGGGTGCTGAGGCGCTGCAGGCGGGTGAGGATGGCCTGTTGGACGCGCGCCTTGGCGGCCTCGTTGCCGATGGGGATCTGGCCGTTGAGGCTGAGGGTCCAGGACTCGAAGTTGTTGTGGGCCATCTGGGTGTTGGCTCGGCGGAAGGAATCGCCGAGGCCGTTGATGGAGTAGACGTAGTCGAGCGTGAAGAGGGGGAGGGCCTGGTTCTTGGTGAACTCGATGGTGGAGAGGTCGGCGGCGAGGCGGAGTTCGAGTTCGAGCATCTCCATGCGGTTGGTGAGGGCCTGCTCGGTGAGTGCGCGGCCGTCGAAGTCGTAGCGGACCGGGTCGGGCTCGGTGACGGTGACGACCATGGTCTCGGAGCCGACGCTGAGGTCGGGGATGTTGACGACGCGCTTGAGTTCGCGCTGGCGGAGGAGCAGGACGTTCTCGGCGTTGATGATCGCTTCGAGTTGCGCGGCGACGCCGGCCTCAGCGCGGATGATCTCGATCTGAGGCGCATCGCCCGCGCGGACGCGTGCGCGGGCGCGCTCGAGTTGGGCAACGGCGAGTTCGTACTGGCGCTGGGCGACTTCGAGGTCTCGGCGCGCGGCGTAGAGGCGCCAGTAGGCGCGGTCGGCGAGGGCGAGTTGGCGGATGACCTCGAGTTTGGTGCGGGCCTGGGTGATCTGGTCGTCATAGGCGGCGATGCGGATGGAGTAGGTGCTGGCGCGGCGGCCGGCGTTGCGGAGCAGGGGCTGGGAGATGGAGATCGCGGTGTCGGCGTTGTAGCTGGTGCCGAGGGTGACGAAGGGGTTGTTGGTCTGCGATCGGCCCTCGACCAGATCGACGGAGACGCGCCCGCCGGTGCGGAGGGGGATGTCGACGCCCGCGCCGAACTGGACGCCCTCCTGCTGGTTGGGGTCGGTGACGTTGAAGGTGGGGCGGTCGGACTCGAAGACGCGGACGGATGGGCGGAAGACGGCCTCGAACTTGGCCTCCTCCTGCCGGAGCCGCTCGGACTGGATGACCGGATCGACGAGGGCCACACGCAGGTCGAGGTTGTTCTCGAGCGTGGAGGCGCGGACGGTTTCGAGGCTGAGTTGGACCTCGGCGAGACCCTCGAGTCGGGCGCTCGGGCGCGCCATGAATCGGGCGATCTCCTCGGGCGTGGGGTCGTCGCGCCGGAAGGGGGTGGGATCGAGCGAGTCGATGGAGCGGAGGCGGTCGCGCGAGACGCGTGCGCCGTAGTCGTCGTCGATTGGGGCGAGGGGGTTGGAGCAGGAGGCGAGGGCCGCGCCGGAGATGAGCGCGAGGGTGAGCGGGTGGCGGCGGGCGTGTGCGCGGTTCATTCGGACCGTCTCCGTGTTACTCGTGTCGCAGGGCGACGATGGGGTCGAGGCGCGCGGCCTTGATGGCGGGGAACATGCCGAAGATGACGCCCGTGGCGACGGAGAAGCCCGCGCTGAGCACGATGGCCCAGATGGGCGTGGAGGCCTCGGAGAGTGGGGAGTTGGGGATGATGCGCATGAGGAAGACCAGGGCCTGCCCGCAGGCGAGCCCGATGGCCGCGCCGATGAGGCAGAGGACGACGGCCTCGACGAGGAACTGGAGGAGGATGACGGCGGGCCTTGCGCCGACGGCCTTGCGGAGGCCGATCTCGCGGGTGCGCTCGCTGACGCTGACGAGCATGATGTTCATGATGCCGATGCCGCCGACCAGGAGCGAGATGCCGACGATGCCGAACATGAAGAAGGTGACGCCGGCGGCGACGGCGCGGAACTGGTCGATGAACTGCTGGAAGACGCGGACGTTGAAGGTGTCGTCCTGGTCGGGCGGCTGGGCGCGCATGGAGCGGAGGACGAAGCGGATCTCGGCCTCGGCGTCCTCGGCGACGTCGGCGCTGGCGAGTTGGCCCCAGCAGAAGTTGATCCGTCCGCGCGGGTTCATGATGTCGCGCGCGGTGGAGAAGGGGATGAAGACCTCGGCGGAGGTGTTGCCGCCGCCGAACATGGCGGAGAGTTGGATGGTCTCGACGACGCCGACGATGAGGAAGCGTCTGCCGCCGATGAGGAGATATTCCTCGACGGGGTCGTCGTCGAGGCGGAGTTCGCGGATGGCTTCTTCGTTGATGAGGCAGACCTGGCGGCGCTCCTGCTCGTCGATCGAATTGAAGGGCCGGCCCATAAGGACGGACCGGCCCTCGATCTCGTGCCACGAGGGCCATATGCCGGGGATGCTGACGGCCTCGATCTTCTCGAAGGCGGACTCGACGGAGTATCCGCCGTACCACATGGGGCAGACGGCGGCGATGGAAGGGCAGCGGTCGGCGATGGCGCGGACCTCTTCCATGGTGAGTTGGACGTCGAACCAACTGACCTTGTTTCGCAGCGAGGGTGGGACGGTGGCCTGGATGAAGACGCGCTTGGTGCCGATCTTGTCGAACTGACCGAGGATGAAGCGCTCGAAGCCGGTGAGGCTGGAGACGACGGCGACGATGGCGCCGACGCCGATGATGACGCCGAGGGTGGTGAGCAGGGCGCGGACCTTGTTGGCCCAGATCTGGCTGAGGGCGAGGACGACGGTCTGGAAGAGGAGGCGGAGGACGATCACGGTTCGCCTCCGGTGGTGTCGCGTGCTGCGGCGTCGGCGATCAGCGCGGTCGCGGCCTGACGCTCGGTGAGGACGCGGATCTGGGCGGCGGCGTTGGCGAGGTACTCGCGGTGGATGGGGTCGTCCTCGGTGCGCAGGTCGGAGAGGATGCGGCCGTCGCGGAGGCGGACGATCCGGGAGGCGTGGCCGGCCACGTCCTCCTCGTGCGTGACGATGACGATGGTCTGGCCGCTGTCGTGGAGTGACTTGAAGAGGGCGATGATCTCCTCGCTGGTGCGTGTGTCGAGGTTGCCGGTGGGCTCGTCGGCGAGGAGGATGGAGGGCTTGTTGACCAGCGCGCGGGCGATGGCGACGCGCTGGCGCTGGCCGCCGGAGAGTTGGCTGGGCCGGTGGGTCATGCGGTCGCCGAGGCCGACGAGTTGGAGGGCCTCACGTGCCATCCGGCGGGCGCTGAAGGCGTGTCGCGCGGAGTAGACCAGCGGGAGCATGACGTTGGCGACGGCGGTGAGGCGTGGGAGGAGTTCGAAACTCTGGAAGACGAAGCCGATCTCCTCGTTGCGGACGCGTGCGAGTTGGGCGGCGTTGAGTCTGTGGGTCTGCCTGCCGTTGAGCGAGTAGGCGCCGCGGGTGGGGCGGTCGAGGCAGCCCAGGATGTTCATGAGCGTGCTCTTGCCCGAGCCGGAGGCGCCCATGATGGCGACGAACTCGTTTTTCTCGATGGTGAGGTCGATGCCGCGGAGCGCGTGGATGCGCTCGACGCCCACCTTGTAGATTTTCTCGAGTTGCCGGATCTGGATGGTCATGAAGGGGAGTGGCGGGCGATGAAGGGCGGTCGGCGATCACTGGCTCTCGATGCGCTGTGGCTTGTCGCCGTTACGCTGGAGGGCGGTCTGTTCGCCGCTCTCGGCGGGCGCGGGCTTGATGGCCTCGATCAACTGCCCGTCCTTGAGGGTGGCGAGAACCTTGTATGGTCCGGCGACGACGAGGTCGTCGGCGCTGATCCCGCTGAGGACGACGGTGGAGGTGAGGTCGCTGGTGCCGGTGACGACGGGCGTGGCGACGGCCTTGCCGTCGCGCATGACGTAGACCACGCGGGTGAATGACTTGTTGCGCTGGGAGCCGTCGATCCTGGAGCGTGCCTTGGCGGGCAGGTCGTCGGTGCGGCGGTCGAGGACGGACTGGCTGGGCACCTTGAGCACGTCCTGCTGGGTTTCGACCTGGATGTCGGCGTTGGCGGTGAGCCCGGCCATGAGTTGCTCGCCCGGTTCGAGTTCGAGGTGGATCTGGGTCTCGAAGTAGCCCTTGCCCTCGCGCGTGAGTTCGCGGAGCCGGCGGACTTGGCGGACGACGCCGGTGAACTCGCGTCCGGGGTAGGCGTTGACAAAGACCTTGGCGCGCTGGCCGGGCTTGACGGAGGCGACGGACGACTCGTCGACCTCGGCCTTCATGACCATGGTCGAGAGGTCGCCGATGCGCATGATGGTCTGTCCGACGTTGTTGAAGGTGCCCAGGACGAGTTCGCCGACTTCCTTGCTGAGCAGGGTGATGGTGCCGTCGATGGGAGAGGCGATGACGCAGTTCTGCACGTCGCGCTCGGCGCGGCGGAGGTTGGCGCGGGAGATCTCGATGGCGTGTTCGGAGACGCGGACCGCGGCGGAGGTCTGGGCGAAGGCGGCCTCGGCGGACTCGAGTTCGGCGGCGGAGCGCACGTCGGATTCGTGGAGTTGGCGGATGCGGTCGAGGTCGCGCTTGGATTGTGCCTGCGACGCCCGGGTGCCTTCGAGTCTTGCTTCCTCAGCGCGGACCGAAGCGCGTTGTGCTTCGAGCGCGGCGAGGAGTTCTTCGGCGTCGAGGCGCACGACCACGTCGTCCTTGCGCACCTGCTGGCCCTCGCGGAAGGGCAGGGCGATGATGCGTGCGGAGACCTGCGCGGTGATCTCGACGGCGGAGACGGGCTCAACGCGTCCGGGCGCGCTGACGACGCGGACGAGTTCGCCCTTGCGGACGGGCTCGAGCCGGACCTGCACGGGCTTGGTCTGTCCGCGCATGCGGTCGATCATCGCCTTGCCCGTGGTGGAGCGGGCGAAGGCCCATCCGCCCGCCGCGAGGGCGATGACGATCGCCAGCCCGATGCCGATCAGCCATTTCCACACCTGTTAGGACTCCCTGCGAGTTCGTTTCCGCCACCGTCGGTTGCCCGGTTCGAGAAGCCGGATGCTCCATCGTTGGCCTGTTGTTGTCCGCTGCCGCCGAATCGTCGTGGCAAGACCCGATCAATCGTCGTGAAAGTGAGGGGTGGTCGGCCTGAGGTTATCCCATGAAACAGATGATCTCGCGACAGTTCAACTTCTTGGGGGAACTTTGCGCGAACTTGCGAAACAAGGAGGACCGGATGCACGAACAATGCTCCGATGTGTCGGCGGGAGGGAGAAGCCGACGATCAGGGAGCACCGTTTCGGAAGTCGGGTTTGGGCGGTCAGCGTGAAGGCCATGCGAGATGATCGATCCGGCCCAGACTTTCGGACAGCGAGAGCCACGAACGCTCGGACCAGAGTTTGACCCACACTCCGCCGGGAGAGCGTGCTGCCTTTCTTGCAGGCGCGCTCAGGACCCATCCCCCGGCGGAACCCACACACCCCTCCGGTCGCTAACGCGGCTGGAGGGGTTTTCGCTTGGCGGGCGCGGGTCGGGTGCGTGTTGGCGCGCTGCGTGGGACGGAGCATGAAAGAGGGCGGCCGCGTGGGCCGCCCTCGTGCGTGAGCATGGGATGTCGGTCAGCGCGACCGGGGCGGAAGAACTCAGAGCCCGCCGCCGGTGAGCGTTTGGAGGCGGTTGAGGTTGAGGACGGGGATGGCGGCCTCGGTGGCGCGTTGCATCAACTCGTCGTAGCGATCGCGGATCTGGCGCAGGCGGATGTACTGCTGCACGACCTCGATCGGGGCGTTTCGGCTGGGCTCGGGGGGGAGGACGGGGCGCTCACCAAGGACGAGGAAGTCGACGTCGCCGGTCAACTCCTCAACGACCTCGCCGCGCCAGGCGAGGATCTTGGCTCGGACGTCTGCGGCTTCCTGCGGGGTGTACCGCCCGTCGCGGTTGGAGTCGAAGTTGCCGAAGACGACGAACTTGTAGGTCTTGCGCGGGTCGTAGACGGCGTTGGCGATCTTGTCGCCGCGGATGATGGAGTTGCCGCGGCTCTCGCGGATGATTCTGGCGGTGGCGGTGTCCTGATCGATCTTGATGACTTCGATGGAGGCCTTGCCGCGCGGGACGACGCCGTCGGCGTCGGGCCGCATGGCGGAGGCGTCGGTGTAGACCTCGAAGGGGAGTCCGAGGGTGAGGCGGTCGTTCCGGCCGCGGTTGATGAAGACGGTGCGCTCGATGGGATCGACGCCGATGATCTCGCCGTCGACGAGGAGGTCTTCGGACTGGCCGGTGTAGCGCTGGCCCTTGGCGTACTTCTCGAGTTCGGCGATTCGGCTGCGGTCGAGCACGCGCTCGCTCTGCAGGCGGCGGAGTTCGTTGTTGAGCGCCTCTTCGCGGTTCTGCGCCTCGGCCCTGATGCGGTCGACGCGCGCGTCGGACTCGGACTTGTGGACGTTGATCTGGTCGCGGAGGCGGTCGACGTCGTCCTTGTACTTGTCGATCTCGGCGGTTGCGGCGGCGATCGTCTGGCGCGCCTGGGCCTCGATGTCGCTGACGCGGCGGGCCTCGCTTGCGCGGTCGGTCAGGGCTCGGTCGCGGGCCGACTCGGCGTCGGTCAGCCGCTGCTGCATGCCGGCGATCTGTGTCTCACGGTCGCGGACGATGGCGAGCAGGTTGGTGCTGCCCGAATCGCGGACGCCCTCGAGTTTGCGCATGAGATCGGCGGCCGAGTCGCGCTGCGAGCCGGTGACGCGGGCCATGATCTCGCGCTGCGATTCGAGGAGGTAGCCGATGGCGCTCTTGCGCTGCTGGCGCGCGACCGAGACGATCTGTTGCACGGCGTCGTTGCCGCGCTCGGCCTCGGTGATGAAGTCCCTGGTGCCTTCCTGCGCCTCGTTCAGGCTCTTCTGCAGGTTGGACTTCTGGCTGTAGAAGACGATCGTGGTCACGAACAGCGCCAGCGTGGCGATGCCCAGCAGCGTTACCGTGATGCCCACCCCGATGCTCGAAGATGTCCGACTCGCCATGCCGCTGAACTCCAGACCCCCGCACGACCGATCCGTTGACACCCCGCCGGACACAGCGTCCGGCGGTGCGATGCACTCCCCCTCCGTCCGCGACGCCTCAGACCGGACCTCGCCGGACCATGAGCCGAACTCGTTCCTCCCCGCAAGGCGGCTCCCCATCCACCTGATCGAGCAAGATCTTTCTTAAGGTACGCCCGCAGCGAAGGCTCGGATGCCCCGTGGCGGGTGGGAGAGCCCGCAAGTGTCGCACGAACGGGCACTTTCGTCAATCCGAGCGCCGCCGAATCAACGGTTTTCCTTTCGGGGGGTGGTCGGCTGAACGAACCCCGGCGGTGTGGCCGATGGTGGGCGCGTGAATTCGGAGTTTGAAAGGGCACTCGGAAACGGCGGCGTCGTTCTGATCGGCGGCGGTGGGCATGCGCTCGTGGTGGCGGAGGCGGCGGAGGGCGTCGGTCTAACCGTTGCGGGGTGCGTGGACGACCATCCAGAGCCGGTCTTGGTCAGCGGCGCGTTCGCCAAGCCGTACTTCGGTCCGGTCTCGGCGGTGCCGGAGCTGGGGCCATCGTGCCGGTTTGTGCTGGCCTTCGGGTCGTTGGAGGCGCGAGAGCGGGTGTTGCGGTCGGGGATTGTGCCGTTGGATCGATTTGTAACTATTTGTCACGCAGGTGCTTGCGTGTCTCGATCGGCGGTGATCGGGGCGGGGACGTTTGTCGGTCCGCGGGCGGTGATCAACGCCCGGGCGCTGATCGGTGAGCACGCCATCATCAACACGGGGGCGGTGGTGGAGCACGAGTGCCGGGTGGAGTCCAATGTCCACGTGGCTCCGTCGGCGACGCTCGGGGGGCGGTGCGAGGTGGGTGCGGGCACGCTGATCGGGATCGGCGCGAGGGTGATCCCGGGGATCAGGATTGGTGAGGGCGCGGTGATCGGGGCGGGGGCGGTTGTGATTCGCGATGTGCCGGCGGGCGCCAAGGTGGTCGGTTGTCCGGCGCGGGCGATGTGACGAACTTGTGGAGAGCGGGTCAGGTGCGCGGCTCGAGTTCGGGGTCTTCCGCGTCCGGCTGGGCTTCGATACCCTCTTCGTCGGGTTCGGCGGCTTCGGGCACGTCCATTTCCGCATCCGCCAACTGATTCAGGGGGTCGGACTCGTGGTCGGGGTCAGTGCACTGGTGCTTGACCTTGGCCTCGGCGATGACGTCGCCCGCGAAGGCCAAGCCCGACGCCGCGACGCCCCCGATCGCGCCAGCGGCTGCCCGGCTGGTCTCGGGAAGCAGGCCGAAGAGGACGCACATGACCCCCGCGGCGATGAGCCACAGGCGGGTGGTGTTGTTGACCGTCAGGCGTTCGAGCATCGAGAGATCGCGGTCACGGGGCACGTTGGGCAGTCGCAGCGGGCCGGGCTCGAGCGAGGGGAAGACGCTGGCGCTGGTGCGAGAGACGTCGGGGGTGGGCAGGAGCGGGACTCGGTCGGCGGGGGTGACGTTCAACTGCGTGGCGCCGAGCGAGAGGAGCACGCACTCGTCGCCGGACTTTGCCGCGGCGAGGTAGCGTCCGTATCGCTCGAGACGCTCGATTCGGTGCTGCTCGATGGAGACCGCGCGGTCGCGCTGCCAGCGTGCGTCTTCGAGGTCGTGCTGCGCGGGGATGAGCACCACGGCGGCGATGATCGCGATGCCGCTGATGAGGAAGAGCCAGCCGGGGTCGAGGCTGATGAGCGCGCGGCGGACGGGCGGAGCGGAGTCGGGCTCGGCTGGCGGGTGTGTGTTGCGGTCCCACATTCGGCCAACATCATCGGCGGAGCATCGCCGCGTGCGAGACTTTGACGGGTGTCGGAGGGGTTCTGGCCGGCCGACCCGATTCTCGACCGAACAGAACGCCGCTAGAATCGGCCCGCATGCACGACGGTGTGGTCATCACGGGTATCGGGTGCGTCTCGGCGGTCGGGCTGGGGTGGCCGGCGCTCTGGAACGGCCTGGTGGAGGGTCGAGCGGCGATCGGCACGCCGACACGTCTCGACGCTTCGGGGTTTCGGTCGAAACTCGCGGGTCAGGTTCCCGACTTCAAGGCGACCGAGTACGTGCCCAAGAGTTACCGCAAGGCCGTGAAGGTGATGGCCCGCGACACCGAACTGGCGGTGGTGGCGGCCAGGTTCGCGGTAGAAGACGCGGGGATCGCGACGCGCGGAACGCTTGAGGGGGGCGCGGAGGGTCGGCAGGCCACATACGCCTCGGGTCGCATGGGTTGTCACATCGGCGCGGGTCTGATCGCGGCGGACTCGCCGGAAATGGCCGAGGCGATGAGCACGGCCAGGGACGAGGGGGACGGGCTGAGTCTCGCGGCGTGGGGGGGCGGGGGGGCCGGCGCGGGCACGGGGATGGAGCAACTGACGCCGCTGTGGCTGCTGAAGTACCTGCCGAACATGCTCGCGTGCCACGTGACGATCATCCACGGGTGCGAGGGACCGTCGAACACGATCACGTGCGCGGAGGCCTCCGGCTTGTTGTGCGTCGGGGAGAGCACGCGGGTGATTCAGCGCGGCGATGCGGACCTGTGCTTTTCGGGCGGGTGCGAGAGCAAACTGAACCCGATGGGCATGCTCAGGCTCGACCTTGCGGGCTGGACCGCGCCGACGGGGGATGAGTCGGACGGCTCGGCCGTGATCCGTCCGTACGACCCGGCATCGAAGGGCGCGCTGATCGGTGAGGGCGGTGCGATCCTGATCCTCGAATCGACCGACTCCGCGCGCAAGCGCGGGGCGAAGGTCTACGCGAGCGTGGCGGGCTACGGCGGCGGCATGTCGGATGCCTTTTACACGCGCGCGCCGGATGCGGTGGAGGGGTACGAGTCGGCGGTGCGCAACGCGCTGGACGACGCGAAGATGACGCCCGAGCAGATCGACGCGATCGTGCCGATGGCCTCGGGCATTCCCGCGTTGGACCGGGCGGAGGCCGCCGCGCTGAGGGCCGTGTTCGGGGAGCGATTGCCGACGATCCCGCTGGTGACGCTGGCACCGAACGTGGGTCTGTGCTCGGCGGGCGCGGCCGCGTTGCAGGTGGCGGTGGCGGCGGGGTGCCTGCATCAGCAGCGGCTGCCAGCGCGGTTGCACGCGGGTTCGCCCGAGAAGGGGCTGGACGCGGGGCGGGTCTCAGCGCGGAGCGCCAACCTACAGTCCATTCTGGTGTGCACCGGATCGATGGGGGGGACGAACGCGGCGGTGGTGTTGCGGCGTGCGGGCGCGTGACCGGCGACCGTGGCGGAACGGCCGGCCGCACGCACGTACGGCGAACGGGACGAAGGAGCAAGCGGATGCACGAGGAACACGGACATCGCGGCCGGGGCCGCTCGGGCGGAGGCGGCGGTGGGCGAGAAGGCCGCGGCGTGCCGCTGGCGGATCTCGACCCCGCGCTCACCGAGGTCTCCCGGAAACTGATCGGCTGCGCGATCGAGGTGCACAAGGGCCTCGGTCCGGGCTTCGACGAGGCGATCTATCAGGCCGCGCTCGAGCACGAACTGCGTCAGATGGGCGTTCCGTTCGCGTCGCACGCCAAGGTCGCGGTGAAGTACCGCGGGCAGGAGGTCGGGCACAAGTCGGCGGACCTGATCATCGACAACCGCTTCATCGTCGAGATGATGGCCAGCCGGGGCGAGATCGGCGGGGCGGATCGCGCAGCGCTCCGCGCGCTGCTGCGTGCTGCGGATATGGAACTGGGCCTGATCATCAACTTCGCCGAGCGTCGGCTGAAGGACGGGCTGGTTCGCGTGCTGAACCCCGACAAACTGAACCTGCCCAAGGGCGACCACCACGACGACGATGCGCACGACAGCGGGTTCTCGGAGATGGAGTCCGAGTCGCACGCCTGATCGGGCGCGGGCGCCGCATCCCTCTGAGCAAGAGTTGAACGTTTGAGCCAGCGACGAGTCGTCATCACCGGAGTCGGTTGGATCACCCCGCTCGGGCACGACGTGGACTCGGTCTGGGCGCGCCTGCTCGCGGGCGAGTCGGGCATGGGACCGGTGACGCGCTTCGAGGCGGCGACGTTCAAGACCAACTTCGCGGCCGAGGTCAAGGGGTTTCGGTTCGAAGACCACGTCGGCGCCGACGTGGCCAAGGAGCACGCGAGCGCCGGGCTCTCGACGCGATTCGCGCTCGCCGCGGCGACGCAGGCCTGGCGGCAGTCGGGGCTCGGGGAGATGGCGCGCGACGGACGGCTGAAGCGGCGTCGGCTGGGCGTGTACCTCGGCGCGGGCGAGGGCTCGCTCGATTTCGAAAACTACGGGCGCACGAATCTCGCAGGGTGGGTGGGGGATGGCACATCGGGGCGGTTCGACGCGCGAGCCTGGGCCGCCGCGGCCTATCGGTACATGGACCCTGTCCGCGAGGTGGAGCAGGAACCGAACATGACCGTCTCGCACGTGGCGGGCGCTTTCGGCTGCCGCGGGCCGAGCAGCAACTGCATGACCGCGTGCGCGGCGAGCACGCAGGCGGTGGGCGAGGCGACGGAGATCCTGCGGTACGGTGACGCGGACGTGATGCTCGCGGGCGGGGCGCACAGCATGATCCACCCGCTGGGCATGACGGGGTTCATCCGTCTGACGGCGATGAGCCGGCGCTGCGACGACCCGACGCACGCGTCGCGCCCCTTCAACCGCACGCGCGACGGATTCGTGATGGGCGAGGGCGCGGGGATGCTCGTGCTCGAAACGCTCGAGCACGCGCTGTCGCGTGGCGCCACACCGCTCTGCGAGATCGCGGGGTACGGCTCAACCGCCGACGCCTTCCGCATCACCGACATCCAGCCCGACGGCCGCGGCGCGCAGGGCGCGATGAGCGCTGCGTGCAGGCAGGCGGGCATCGATCCGCACAAGGCCGGGGCCGACGGGCGGCCGCCGGTGCACTACATCTCCGCGCACGGCACGGGCACACAGGAGAACGACGCGATCGAGACCGCGGCGGTGAAGGGCGTCTTCGGCGAGTTGGCCCCGCGCGTGCCGTTCTCGAGCGTCAAGAGCATGTTCGGCCACCTGATCCAGGCCGCGGGCGCGGTCGAACTGATCACCTGCGTCAAGGCGATCCAGACGGGGCTCGTCCCGCCGACGGTGAACCTGAACGACCCGGACCCCGAGTGCGACCTCGACTACGTGCCCAACGCGGCACGCGACCTTCGGGACTCGGGGGGCGTCCACGTCTGCCTCTCAAACTCCTTTGGCTTCGGCGGTCAGAACGACACGCTCTGCGTGCGGCGTTTCGCCGAGTGATCGGCCCGGCCCGTACACTCTGAACCACATGGCCCTCCTGCAGGCCCACAACCTCCAGAAGTCGTTCGGCGGACGCACGGTCGTCAACGGCGTGTCGTTCGACGTCGGCGAGTCGGAGATCGTGGGGCTGCTGGGCCGAAACGGCGCGGGCAAGACCACCAGTTTCCGGATGACGATCGGCATGATCGACGCCGACGCGGGGCGGGTGATCTTCGACGGTCAGGATGTGACGGGCCTGCCGATGTACCAGCGTGCAAGGCTGGGCATGGGCTATCTCTCGCAGGAGCCGAGCGTCTTTCGCCGGCTCACGTTCGAGCAGAACCTGCTGGCGATTCTCGAAACGCTGCCGCTGAGCCGCCCGGAGCGCAAGCGCCGCGCAGCGGAACTGCTCGCCCAGTTCGGCCTTACGCACGTCGCGCGGCAGATGGCGTACACCGGCTCGGGCGGCGAGAAGCGCAAACTGGAGATCGCCCGGGCGCTCGTGACCGAGCCCAAACTCATCCTGCTCGACGAGCCGTTCTCCGGAGTCGACCCGATCGCCGTCGAGGACCTGCAGGAGGAGATCCGGCAACTGGCCCACCGAGGCATCGCCTGCCTGATCACCGACCACAACGTGCAGCAGACGCTCCGCGTCTGCCACCGCGCGTACATCATCGACGAGGGCCGCAAGTTCGCCGAGGGCACGCCCCGGCAACTCATCAACGACGAGATGGTGCGTCGCGTCTACCTGGGCTCGCTGTTCCGCGGTGACGAGTTCGACGATCACGACGCGGGGCACGCCGGGCCGTCCGGGGGCGCCCGCGCCTCCTCGGCCGCTCCGACGGCGACCCGCCCGCCGAACGGCGTCGTGCCCGGGCCGGCATCGGGCCGCGGGGCCGCGACGGCCGCTTCGGCCCCCCTGCGCGCGGCCGACCGTCGGAACTGATACGCTGGTGCGATGAAGACGACGGCGTCAAGGACAACGCGAACGGCCGTGGCGATGGCGGGCGCTGCTTGCACGCTCGCGGCCATGAGCGGCTGCCTGCAGCGCACGATCACCGTGACCAGCGAGCCGCCCGGCGCGGTCGTCTGGGTCAACGACAACGAGGTGGGCCGCACGCCGGTCGACGTCGACTTCACGTACTTCGGCAAGTACTCGGTGCGGCTGCGTCGCGAGGGGTACGAGCCGATCGTCGACGTTCGCCACGTCAAGAAGCCGGTGCACGAGTGGCCGGGCATCGACGTGGTCACCGAGGCGGTGCCCACGAACATCCACCACCGCGTGCGGTGGCACTATGACCTCGAGCCCGCGCTCGAGTATCGCGTCTCCGGCCCCGAGGCGGAGTCGGAACTCATCCACTCCGGCGTGCAGATGCGCAAGCAACTCCGCGGCTACGACGAGTCGGCTGCGCCGCGCTGAAGAGAGAACCACGCATGGGGGCCGGCGGACACGAACCCTGGACCGTGCTCTACGACGGACGCTGCGGCATGTGTCGCGCGGGTGCTGCACGGTTCGGACGGGTTGCTCGCCCGGGATCGGTCAATCTGGTCGACATGCGCGCGCCGGGCGTGCTGGAGCGATTCCCGAATCTCGACCCCTCGGCGTGCGAGCGGGCGATGCACGTAGTCTCTGCCGACGGGCGTGAGGTTCGCGTGGGTGCGGCGGCCGTGGTCGCCGCGATCGAAACGCGCCCGGCCTTCCGGCTGATCACATGGACGTACCGCGTGCCGGGGTTGAGGCAGGGGTTGGATTGGTTGTATGCGCGGATCGCGAACAACCGCATGACGATCTCGCGCGTGCTGGGGTTCAGGGTCGAAGCGTGCGAAGACGGGGCGTGCTCGACGCACGAGCCTCGATCGAACTGACCCGAACGGTCACGCTGCCCGGCCCGGGTGCGAGGTAGACTGTCGGCATGAAAGCCATCCTGTTGCTGTGCCTGAGCGTCGTGACGTTGCCCGGCTGCATCGCGTGGGAGATCCGCGACGAGATCCGCGCCACGAACCAGCATTTGAAAGAGATGGACCCGGTGCTCCTGAACACGCGCGGCCTGCTCGCGACGGTGAACGAGGACATCCGCCGGACCAACGAGCAACTCGACGCCGTGCGTGCCGATCTGGCGGGAACGCGCGAGCAGTTGGCGGCGGTCGAGTCGTCGCTCGAAACGGCGAACCCGAAACTGTTCGAGGTGAACTCGGGGCTGGACCGCATGCAGGTGCTCAGCGAGGTGCACGCTTCGCTGCAACGAGTCGAGGCGCACCTCGGCCCGCTCAGCCGGACGATGGGCTCGCTCGGCGGTACGCTGTCGTGGCTCGGCATGGGCGGCGAGGACACGGGGACCGATCTGCTCGCGAGCGGCTCGCAGGCAGCGCCGAGCGGCGCTGGGGCGGCGACCGATTCGCAGGCCGCGGAAGAGGGCGCTGTTGGCGCGTCGCGTCCGCAGCGAGATCTCCTGATCGGCACGTGGCTGCTGGAGTTCCCTCCACCATCGCCGCCGCAGGTCTCGCCCGCGGCGTTCGTGATCAAGCCCGACGGCACGTTTCTCCGTGCTGAGCCGGGCAAGCCGCTCGTGACGGGAACCTGGAGCCGGGTCGACCGCACGCTGACGCTCACGAGCGATCAGGATGCGCCGTCGGCCGTCGGCAGCACGCCCGCGGCACGCGGCAAACCGCAGACCACAGCCCTGGCCGCGAACACGCCGACCGAGTTCGAGTTGCTCTCTGTCACGCTGCGAACGCTCACGCTCCGCAAGGACGACGAGATCCGCGTCTTCACACGCCCGTGAGCGGCCGTGCACACGCCGGCCACGCACCGCCTCACTTCAGCAGCCGCTCAAGGAAATGAATGTCGATCCCGCCCTCGCGGAAGCTCGAGTTCTCCATCAGCCTTCGGTGCAGCCCGATCGTCGTCTTGATCGGCTCAACGCGGAACTCGCGCAGCGCCCTCGACATCCGCTCGATCGCCTCCGCGCGCGTCGGCGCGTGCACCAGCAACTTGCCGATCATGCTGTCGTAGTTCGGCGGCACCGTGTACCCCGTAACCACGTGCGTGTCCATCCGCACGCCCGGCCCGCCGGGCGGCTCGAAGCGTGTGATCGTGCCGGGGCTGGGCATGAAGTTGCGGTCCGGGTCCTCCGCGTTGATGCGGCACTCGATGGCGTGACCGTTCAGCCGGATGTCGCTCTGCTTGAAGGGCAGCGGCTGGCCCGCGGCGACCTTGATCATCTCCTTGACGATGTCAACGCCCGTGATCAACTCGGTCACCGGATGCTCGACCTGCACGCGTGTGTTCACTTCCAGCATGTAGAAGTTCTGCTGCGCGTCCATCAGAAACTCGACCGTCGCCGCGCCCGAATACTCGGCGTGCTGAATCAGACGGGCCGCGCTGTCGCACACTTTGTCGCGCTTGCGGTGATCAAGCCCAGGCGCAGGCCCCTCCTCGATCACCTTCTGGTGCCGACGCTGCATGGAGCAGTCGCGCTCGAACAGGTGCACCGCGTGCCCATGCTTGTCGCCCAGCACCTGCACCTCGATGTGCCTTGCGTGCTCAAGGAACTTCTCGATGAAGACCGCGCCGTTGCCGAAGGCGTTCTGGGCCTCCTGGCTCGCGTTGCGCAGGTTGCTGCGGAGCGCTGCTTCGTTGTGGCAGACGCGCATGCCGCGCCCGCCGCCCCCCGCCGCGGCCTTGATGATCACCGGGTACCCGATCTTCGCGGCGATCTCCACCGCCTCGTCCTCGGCCTCGACAGCGCCCTCGGAGCCCGGGAAGATCGGCACGCCCGCTTCTTTCGCAGCTCGCTTGCAGGCGACCTTGTCGCCAAGTTTGGCCATCGCTTCCGGGGACGGCCCGATGAACTCGATCTTGCAGTCGCGACAGACGGCGGCGAACTCGGCACGCTCGCTCAGGAAGCCGTAGCCGGGGTGGATCGCATCCACATTCGCGACCTCCGCCGCGGCGATGATGCGAGAGATGTTCAGGTAACTCTCGCGCGCTGGACCGGGGCCGATGCAGATCGCCTCGTCGGCCAGTTCGAGGTACGGGGCGCCGCGATCGGCCTCGCTGTACACGCAGACCGACTCGATGCCGAGTTCGCGGCAGGCGCGGATGACTCGGAGAGCGATCTCTCCACGGTTGGCGATGAGGATTCGTGAAAACATGAGGAGGAGTGCGCTCGATCGACTTACTGAGGTCGTACGAGGAAAAGCGTTTGACCGTATTCGACCGCCTGCGCGTTGCTCACCAGCACACGCTCGATCGTGCCCGCCGTCTCGGCCTTGATCTCGCTGAACACCTTCATCGCCTCGATCAGGCACACCGTCGTGTCGGGCCCAACCGAAGCGCCGGACTGCACGAACGGCGGGGTGTCCGGGTTTGCCGCCAGGTACACCGTGCCCACCATCGGGCTCTTCACCGCGATCAGGCCCGACGTATCCACGGGCGCTGATGTTCCGCCGCCGCCAGCACCGTCGGCCGGGGCCGCGTGCGCTGAGCCGCCGCCGGCGTGCCCGACCGGCGCGTGGTGCACCACGGGCACGCCCGAAGCCGCGCCGTTCAACATCACCGCCGAACCGCGCTTGATTGTCACGGTCTCCTGCTGGTCCTGCAGGTCCAGTTCGGAAAGGTCGTTCTCGACCATCAGGCGCACGAGTTCCTTGAGTTTGCGAATGTCGATCATGGTTGATTCCGCGCTGTGTTTACTGCAATCGCGTTCGCCGTGCGGGTGGTCGAGCGTTCATCCTCTTGCTTGCCCGCTTCCGCACGCCCGCCCCAGCCACCACGTTCTACAACGTCGCCCACGACAGCGACTTCGGCAGCGAGCACAGGTTCTTCGACCCCGTCTCGGTCACCACGTAATCGTCCTCGATCCGCACGCCGCCGACGCCCGGCAGGTAGATGCCGGGCTCGATCGTCACCACCATCCCCGCCCTCAGAGGCGAGGCCGTCGCCATGTTGCTCAGGCGCGGCTCCTCGTGCGCGTTGAAGCCGATCCCGTGCCCGAGCCCGTGCCCGAACTGGTCCCCGTACCCCGCTTCCACGATCACCTTCCGCGCCACCGCGTCGATCTCGCGCCCCGTCTTGCCCGCGCACAGCGCTGCGGCCGACTTCTCGTGCGCTTCGAGCACGACCTGGTAGA
This sequence comes from Phycisphaeraceae bacterium, assembly GCA_019636535.1. GTDB lineage: Bacteria > Planctomycetota > Phycisphaerae > Phycisphaerales > UBA1924 > JAHBK01. Next base: position 39,211 of record JAHBXK010000024.1, read on the forward strand.
TCTCCTCGATCTTCTTCGGCCACTTGCCAAGCGTCACCACGCGTGTCATGTCGCCGTGGTAGCCCTTGTACACAGCCCCCCAGTCGATCAGCAGCGGCGAGCCCTTGCTCAGTTTCTTGCCCTGCGGGCGGTAGTGCGGCAAACTGCCGTTCGCGCCCGCCGCGACGATCGACTCGAAGCCCGGCTCGCTCGAGCCGCGCGACTTCATCTCCATCTCCAGACGTGCGGCGATCTCCAGTTCGCTCTGCCCCGCCTTCAGCGTCGGCAGCAGCGCCTTGAGCGCGGCCTCCTGGATCTTCACCGCCTTGCGGATCAGTTCGATCTCGTGCTCGTCCTTCACCGCCCGCAGCGACGAAACCAGCCCCGTCGTGTCCGCCAGGCGCTTCGGCCCCACGCGCCGGGCAAACGCCGCTCGCTCGGCCACGGGCATCTGCTCGGCCTGAATGCCGAACCGATCGTTCGGTCCGAACCGCGCTGCGTGGTGCGACGCCGTGCCGTTCGACGACGCGTTCTTGGCCGAAGCCGGGCCGAGCAACTCCGACACCGCCTCGACCATCGACCGGCTGCGGATCACCACTTCCGCCAGCCCCGACCCCGAAACCGGCGCCAACTCCTCCGCATACCGAAAGTCGCTCACCAGCACAGGCGTGTGCGAACTGCGCCACGCCTCCGCCGGGACGATCAGGTAACTGTCGCCACCGAGAAACCCGGTCAGGTACGCCACATCCTTCGGGTTTGAGACGATCAACGCGCTCAGATCGGCGTTGGCGATCGCCTCACCCAGGCGGCCGATCCGCGACCGAAAAGGGCTATCCGCTGCACGTTTGTTGGGGGTCGAAGCGGCTGAGCCGCGGGATTTACCGGCCGTTTGGCGCGACATGGGCCGAGATCATACCACTTTCGCGAGAGTTCGCCAGAGGCTTGCGCCGGGAGTGATCCGCATGTCGCCAGCCCGAGAAAACCCCGGCCCACCCCGTCCCCACCTCTAACCCGCTTGCACTATCTTCAGGACGTGCCCGAGCCCGATCGTCAAGTCCAATCCCCACAAGCCCTTGCCCGCGATGGCCCAGATCACGCACGCGGCAAGCCCCGAGCGACCGGTTCACGGTTCGCAGTCTGGCCCGCCACGCTCGCACTCGCGGCCCTGATCGCTCTCGCGCTGATGCTGGTCGCATGGCCCGCGGCCGTGGTCGTCTGGGATCTCGTCTCGTCGCCTGCCGAGGCCGACGCATCGTCGTCATCGTGGTCAACCGGCTCGAGCTCGGCTCGCGCATGGGCCGTTGCGCTCGCCCGGTCGATGCTCTATGCCGGCCTCATCGGCCTGTTCGCCACGCTCATGGGTTGGCCCGCGGCGTGGTTCATCCGTTCGTGGGGTCGTGACGACAGTCACCGGCCCGGCGCATGGCGACGCCACGTCGCGGCGGCTCTTGTCCTTTCTCCCCTGCTCATGCCGTCGTACCTCGCCTACGCGGGATGGGGCTTTCTTCGCGGCCCCGGCACGCTTCTGGGCGACTTCCTCGGCGGGCGAGAGCCGTGGGTCAACATCCTCGCCGGTCAGGTCGCGGCGGTCTGGGGGCTGGCGCTCTGGGCGTGGCCCATCGCCACGCTCGTCATGCTGCCGCGACTCCGCCGAATCGACGACGAATCGCTCGACGCCCTCCGCATGTTCGCCCGCGGACGCTGGCGGCTCTGGCGCTCGATCTCACGCGTCCAGTCCCCCGCCCTGCTCCGCAGCGCTGTGCTCATCACCCTCATCATGCTCGGCTCGGCGATCCCGCTCCACGTTGCGCAGGTCGAGACCTACACCAACGAACTCTGGAAGCGCCTGCAACTCACCGGCTCAGCGCGCGACATGTGGGCCGCTTCATGGCCCACCATCGCCGTCGCCGGGCTCGCCGCGTGGTTCGTCATGCGATCGATCCTCACCACCCGCCGCGCCGACGAGCACAACCCCGACGCCGAGCAGCCCGGCGCCGCAGGCGGAATCCGCGCCCCCGCCGCCCTCTGGGTCCGCGCGCTCGCGGCGATCGTCTGGCTCGCCAGCGTCGTTGCCCCGGCTGCGCTCTTTGCCTATTCCCTCCGCCAACGCCGCTCGCTCTCCGAGTTCTGGACCTTCAACACCCAGGCACTCCTCGACTCCGCCTCGGTCGCACTCGTCGCCGCGGCGCTCGCTTTCGCCCTGTGCATGCTCGTCTGGTTCGTTCGCGCCGAGTCCGCCTCAGGCCGCTCCCCCGCGCGCGCAACGCTCCGTCTCACGACGCTCCTGTTCCTCTTCGCCGCGCTCGCGCCCGGCATCCTCATCGGCGCGGCCTTCGAGCGCTCCTGGCTCAGCACCCTCGCCGACGGCCGCTGGTCGTTCCTCGCCGTCGCCGGCGCCCACGCTGCACGCTTCGCGCTCGTCCCCGTCGTCGTCGGCCTCGCCCTCGCCGCGATCGAAGGCCGAGACCTGCGCGACGCCCGCCGACAACACGGCTCCTGGTCACTCCGATCGTTCTATCTCGCGCACGCACGCGCCAACTGGCCCGTCGCGCTCGGCGCAGCCCTCGCCGTCGGCTGCCTCTCCCTCCACGAGATCGAGGCCGCCGTCATGGCCCAGCCGCCGGGGCTCGATTCGCTCGCCCGAACCGTCCTCGACTACCTCCACTTCGCACGCGACGAGCAACTCTCCGCCGCAGCGCTCAACCTCCTCGCCGTCGGCTCGCTCTTCGCCTGCGCGGCGGGCCTGCTCCTCGGCCGCCTGCTCCGGCCGCGTTGACGCAAACACGCGCCGACTACCCTTCACCCTCACCTCATCGCCGGTCGCTCACACAATGAGTCCCAACGCCAACGAGCACCGTCCACCCGTGCCCGAGAGAAGCGCTGGGCCCAGCGATCCATCCCTCCACTTCCGCCAGCGACACCGCCTCACCCACGCCCGCGAGTTCGAAGCCGTCTACACCGCCAACGTCCGCAAGCACCGCGGCCCGGTCACGCTCTTTTCACTCCCCAACGGCCGCGCGTGGCCCCGCCTGGGCCTCAGCATCGGCTCCCGCGTCGGGCCCGCCGTGCAGCGCAACCGCCTCAAGCGGCTGCTGCGCGAAGCCTTCCGACTCGAACAGCACCACCTGCCCGCCCGCGCTGACGGCACACGCTACGACCTGGTTATCACCTGCCGACCGCACGGCTTCTGGACCCTCGCCGCGTATCGAAAGGCCCTGCGCGAACTCGCCGACTCGGCCCACGCCGCATGGGAACGTTCGACGTGAACCCCAACCCCCGCCGGTCCCCGTTGCAGCGCCTCCTCGCCGCTCCCTTCGTCGCGGCCATCACGCTCTATCGCTGGACGCTCTCCCCTTTCATCGGCGGACACTGCCGCTACTTCCCCTCCTGCAGCCTCTACGCGCTCGACGCCTACCGCTCCCACGGGGTCTTCCGCGCCACCGCGCTCACGTTCGGCAGGCTCTCTCGCTGCCACCCCTGGGGCGGAAAGGGGTACGACCCCGTCCCCGAACCGCGCTCACGCGCTGTGAGTTCGAGCAACCTGTCGGATCAGACCGATCACCACGACCAACAACAAAAGTCGTCCCCTTCGCCACCCGATAAGAACGCCGCGCTCACAAAGTGAGCGTAAACTAGCCTGGTTTCCTTGCTCCCCACCGGATCGAGGGCCTGATTGAGTTGGTCGTACGGGCCAGACGGGCGCGATGGTCGCGCAAGTTCCTGTCGACAAAACACTTGGATTGAGGACGGCGATGGCGCGTCTGCCCGCTGCACAACGTCGCGAACAACTGCTTGAGACCGCGGCAAGTCTCTTCGCGGTCCGTGGCTACGCCGGCGCCACCACCAGCGAGATCGCCCGAGCGGCCGGCGTCACCGAACCCATCATCTACCGCCACTTCCCTTCCAAGCGCGACCTCTTCATCGCGCTCATCGAGCGCACGGGCGAGATGACCCTCAAACTCTGGCAGCACGAACTCGCCACCGCCCCAGACCCCGCCGAGCGCCTCCGCCGACTCATGGGCGCCAACCCAATGGTCGCCGACAAGGGCAAAGGCATCTACCGCGTCATCGTCCAGGCCATGACCGAGGTCGAGGACCCGCAGATCCTTGAGGCCCTCAACCTTCACGTGCAACGCCTGCACGAGTTCCTCACCCGCGAAGTGCAGACGGCCCAGGACTCCGGCAGCGTCAGCAAGCGCTTCAGCCCCCAACTCACCGCCTGGGCGCTCATCCACATGGGCCTGGGCTACGGCGTCCTCGGCGCCATGGGCGTGCAGCGTCACGGCGTCGACGACTCGGGCCACCACATCCGCGACATGCTCACCGAACTCATGCTCGGCCCCGGCGGCGCTTCGCGTTGAGCGCTCGTCGCCGGTACCTTCCGATGGTGTGCGACCGCCCCGTTCACGCCGATCCGACGGCCATCTCGTCGGTTCCTTCGCGACGCGGTTGCGTCGTCGCTCGCGTCAGCCGCCAGACGCCCGCGTTCGAGGCGCTCTGCCCCAGGGCGTTCCGCCGGCGCGCTGGCACACGCTCCATCTCCAGCCTCATCGGCCCCACTCCGCGATGTCCGCCGCGCCTTGCGCTGTGCGAGAGCATCGCCCCGGCCATCCGCCACGCCGCCCGCGCGGAGAGATCCATCAGCCACGGCCGCGTCAGCCAGCCGCGGACCCAGTACCGCCACAGTTCGGTGCGCGTGTGCGAGCCGTGCACCGGCGTCACGCGTCCCAGCCGAACCGCCGAGAGCACCGCCGGCACCGAGAGTTGCTCCGTCATGACCAGCGTGTGCGCGCGACCCACCGTTCGCGCTTCGTGCGCATCCGAGCCGGCCAGAGCCGGCAGCCGTGCCCGCGCCGCGTGATCCGCCGCCAGCCGGTTCGCGTGCCGATCGAACGTCTTGGAGTTGCAGGCCTCCACCGCGTCGAACGCGATCGCGTCCAGCACCGCGTGGCCGACGCCCGAGCGAAATCGGTCGTACGGATGCGCGGCCACCGCCAGCCCGCCGAGCCGATGCGCGAACTCAACCAGTTCGTCCGCGTTCACGCCCCCGCTCTGCACCGGCGTGTCGAAACTCGCGCCGAGGATGATCACGTGCCCCTGATTCGTTGAAACCTCCACGCCGGGGATCACCAGGAACCCGTCCACCGCGTCGCCGCTCGGGTTCGCGAGCCCCGCGTCGATCAATCGCGCGTAGGCGCCGCCGCGATCGTGGTCCGTGATCGCGATCCCGTCCAAACCCGCACGACGGGCAGCGGCCACCACGCGATGAGGGTCGTCCAGCCCGTCCGGGCTGAACCTCGTGTGAACGTGGAAATCGATCCGGGCTGTCCGCACGTCATCAGTATCGTGAACGCACAACCAATCACCCCGGACATTGTCGTGAATATTTGGCTAAACCCATATTTGTCAAGGGTTTGCAAACATGCTCACCTTCCCTGATCCGTCCGGAAGCCGGGCCATGAGAGCCATCGGACGCAACCGTGAGATGCGGTTGCGAGCATGTGGATAACGACCTGTCGACGCGGCACTTGCATCTCCCGTCGCGAGCGTTCGAGTCGTCTGAAAAACAACGCGAGCACGGTCTCACCCGTGCTCGTTCCACCCCATCCCTCGCATATCTGTTGGCTTTACCCCTGCCCCTGCTGCGCCCCGCCCGACGATGTTGATACGCCCGTGCCCATCTGTCCGTTCGGATTGATCCCCGGCTTCACAACGACCTGAGGCTTATGGACTTGTGCGTCCGACGCCACATCGAGCCTCTCCTTCATCAACCGACCGGCCTTGAACTTCACCGTCCGCTTCGGCGGGACCGTCACGCGCTCCAGCGTCTTGGGATTCTGTGCCACGCGCGACGCCCGCTCTTTACACTCGAACACGCCGAAGTCCCTGAATTCCAGCCGATTGCCGTTCCCGAGTTCATCGATCAACTCGTCGAGAAACGTCTGGATGACCTGCTTCACGTCGGTGCGCTTACACCCGCTCTTGGCGGCGATGCGGTCGACGAGTTCTTTCTTGGTGATCGTCGCCATGATCAGCGCTACTGCCTTCCTCAAGCGGATCAGATTCGTCCGCTCGACCACCTGTCGGGTCCGAAGACCCGGGAAAGTTCCAGCCTGAGCGTGCGCACGCAGCGCACGTCCACAGGACTCCGCACGGCGGAGAGGCGATGAGCCTGACCTTGGCCCATCGGGACCCGCTCACCCGACAGTATCTCAGAATGGCAAGGTCCGGTCAATAGCCAAGTTACGACGGAAGCAAGGAAAAATGACCAGGGATCGCTCCCGCCTGTCCATTCGCCGCTTCTAAGGAGAAATAGCCAGCCGATCGCGTCGATTTCGTCTCAGATCGGCCCGAAATCGCCAAAAATGACCTTGGTCCGCTAAATCGAGCCGGCGTGCTCAATCCACACCGCATCCACGCGCACATCCTCCATCGCTCCGCTCATGAGAACCCTCGCAAGGGCGAACACGGAGGGCTGCGATCGCGCGCATCGCACCGAAAAAGCACCCGTGAATCTCGCTCAAAACCGGATCACCACGCCCGTGTACAGGCCCGCGAGTCGGCCGTCGTATTCAAACTCGTTCACGCCCTCACCGTCGTTGAGATCGAACGCGATCTGCCGCCAGCCCAGATGAATCCCGACGTTCGGATGCGGCCGGTACATGAACCCCACCGCCACGTCGATCGACGAGACCGTCTTGTCCGAGTCCGCCCAATACCCGCCCGAGAGTTGCAGGTCCATCGTGAACACTTCGTTGATCTCGACCTCCGCGCGTCCGCCCAGGATCGGCTCAGCGAACCACTCCGAGGCACCCGCCTCTCCTCCCGTCGAGAGGTTCCGCACCTTGAACTCGGTGTGATACATCCGCACGCCGCCCAGCAGGTACGTCCGCAGCACCAGCGGCGTCGCGTGCTCGCGGCGCGAGCCCTCGGTGTCCGCCGCGAAGTCCTTGCTCCACACGTTGTAGCCGAGCGTCAGTTCCGACGTGAAGAACTCGAAGTCCACGTCCATCGTGTCACCCGCCGACACCTCGACCGACCCCAGCCGGAACGACTGGTCCGCCTGCGTCTGATCCCGCCCGATCTCGTACCACGCCCCCGAGAACGTCAGCCGGAAGCGATCGATCGAGAAGTGAACCTCTCCCGCCGGGCTCACTCGCGGATCGTCGATGTTCAAGTCCGCCATCTTCACGCGCGAGCCAGAATCCGAAAACCCGCCCGCCGAGGCGCCACCCGTGCCCGACGTCGCCGGCAGCCGCACTTTCCCCGACGGCGCCCAGTACCACACCAGCGGCTCGACCTGGACCTTCCACGTTGTGAGGTACTTCTCCGCGATCGTGTCGATCGTCTCGCCCCCCGTTTCCGTCCGCTCTTCGCTCCCCACGCCCGGCTGACCATCCAGCACCGCCGACGCAAACCGCCCGGCCGACTCTCGCACGCCCGTCTCCCCCTCGCCCGCCTCTGCTCCGAGCGCGTGCCCGCTCTGAGCCAGCACCAACGCAACCGACGCGGATACGGCCAGCCCATTTCGCGACATGCTCAACGCTCCCAACGCCAACGCCCTCGACCCCTCACCGACACACCGCCGGCGAAGGCGGCAGGATACACGCCGCACGCCAACGATCGCGGCATGGCCCGCGCAGCCGACGAGCATTCCCGATCAAGCCCCCGCACCACTCCTTCCGGGCCGAACCGCGCACCCGCCGGCGCGGGGGGCGTCGAGATCGCGCCGGGTCTGAGCGTCCCCACCGATGCCCTCCGCTTCGCCACTGCCCGCAGCGGCGGCCCCGGCGGACAGAACGTCAACAAAGTCGAGACCAAGGTCGAACTCCGCATCGCCCTCGATGCGCTCCCACTCCCCGCCTGGGCGATCACCCGCCTGCGCATGCTCGCCGGCTCGCGCATCGTCGGCGCAACCACCCAGACCGACGAGTCCGGCCGTGTGCATCTTCGCGGCGGCGAACTGGTCATCACAGCGCAGGAGTCCCGCAGCCAGTCCCGCAACAAGTCCGAGTGCCTCGAACGCCTCCGCGAACTCCTCGTTCAATCCATGGTCAAGCCCAAAGTGCGGCGCAAGACCAAGCCCAGCCGCGGCAGCGTCGAGCGCCGACTCACCGAAAAGAAGTCCCGAAGCGACATCAAGCGCCGACGCGGCAAACGTCCCGACAACGACTGATCGGGAACCTTCCGCTCGTGTACCCTGTATCGGATGGGCGGGTGAGCGCCCAACCACGGCAGCGCCGTCAGGGACGGGGAGCAGTGGGGTGGGGGTGGGGGGGGTGGGGGGGTGGGGGGGAGCGAACAGGCGGGGGCCAACAGGAGCAACGCGATGCCCGGCAAACTCGACGGCGTCCGCATTCTCATCGTCGACGACGACCGCGACGTGGCCGAAGCCATGGACGTTGTCCTTCGCAGCGAAGGCGCTGACACCCACACCGTCGCCGACGGCAACGCCGCCATCCTCGCCTGCCAGGACGGCATGCCCGACGTCGTCGTCCTCGACATGATGCTCCCCCGCCGATCCGGCTTCCTGGTCCTCGAAAAAATCAAGGGCCACGAAGACTCGCCGCTGGTCATCATGGTCACCGCCAACGAGGGCAAGCGTCACCAGGCCTACGCCGAGAACCTCGGCGTCGACGACTACCTCATCAAGCCCGTCCCGATGGGCAAACTCGTGGAGACCACCGTCGCACTCCTCAAGCAGCGCGAGGAGGAAGAAGACGACGCGGACGATTCCGACGAGTGACCCGCCCGCTCGTCCCGTCCTCCTGCACGCTCTCGCCCTTCCTTCTCAACGCCCACGCGAACTCCCCCCGGCCGGGCAATGATCCAGCCATGGTCGAGTTCAAGCCCTCCGTCAATCCCAAACCAAACCCCGCCGCGTCGTCCGATCAGGCGGCCCCGCTCCACCTCGCCTCGCTCAACGTGGCGCAGTTCCTCGCGCAACTCGGCGCCAAGTCGCCCTCCCCCGGCGGGGGGGCCGTCGCCGCCGTCACCGGCGCCACCGCCGCCGCCCTCGCGCGCATGGTCGTCAGTTACTCGCTCGGCAAGAAGAACCTCGCCGACCACCAGTCCGCGCTCCAGAACGCCGACGCCGCCCTCCAGCGCTTCGAGGCCCTCATGCTCGGCCTCGGCGATGAGGACGCCGCGGCCTACGCGCTCGTCAACGCACTCCAGAAACTCCCCGAAACCGACCCGACGCGTCTGGCCGACCTTCCCGCGGCCGAGGCCGCTGCGCTTGCCGTTCCCCGCGCGGTCTTGGGCGCATGCTGCGACCTGCTCCGGTCCATCGAGTCGCTCGCCCCGATCACCAACCGCCACCTCCGCTCCGACCTGGCCATCGCCGCCGTCCTCGCCGAGGCCGGCGCCAAGAGCGCCTGGTGGAACGTCCGCGTCAATCTCACCGATCGCACGCCCCGCGCCGACGAAATCATGACCGAGGCGCTCGACCTCCTCGCCGACGCCGCCGGCCGGCGTAAGTGGATCGAGGAGCGCTGCGAGCGATAGCCAACCGACCGAAAGGTCGGATTGGCCCCGCGCTCCCCAACGCCCGCCGCGAAAGCGCCCCGGCACACCGCCGTCCCATCCTCGTATGATTCCGATCGATTCGCACGTTCCGCGCGGAGGTCCCCCATGCGCAGCGACATCCGTTACAACAACATCATCGACTCGGACGAGGCCAAGAACGCCCAGGCCGCGGCCGACCGCGGTGCCACGCTCCCCGCCGACCAGATCAACGCCGACGACTTCTACATCACCCAGCACTACCACCTCTACACGCGCGAAGATCACGACGTCTGGCACGACCTGTTCACGCGCCGCTGGCAGGTCCTCGAGCAGCAGGTCTCGCGCCAGTTCATCGACGGCATGAAGATCCTCCGCCTCACCGCCGACAAGATCCCGCTCCTGAACGATCTAACCCTTGACCGCGACATCACCGTCGCCGGCGGCAAGGTCATCAAGGCCGGAACCAAACTCGACGGCATCAACAAGTTCCTTCAGGCTCAGAGCAACTGGGCCAGTTACGGTGTGCCCGGCTACCTCCCCGCCAAGAGTTTCTTCGCCTGCCTCGCCCAGCGCGAGTTCCCCACCACCGTCCTCATCCGCCCGCGCGAGGTGATGGACTACCTCCCCGAGCCCGACATCTTCCACGACGTCTTCGGCCACGTCCCGCTCCACGCGCTCCGCGTCTTCGCCGACTTCCTCCAGACCTACGGCAAGGCCGCGCTCCTCTGCGAAGACGAGCACCACGTCAAGCGCCTCGGCCGCCTCTTCTGGTTCACCGTCGAGTTCGGCCTCATCCGCGAGGACGGCCGAATCAAGGTCTACGGCTCCGGCCTGGTCTCCAGCCACGGCGAGAGCGAGTACTCGCTCAAGGGCCAGTGGGAGAAGCGCACCCGCGGCCCCGAGAGCGCCACCGACTGCAAGCCCCGCGACGTCGCCGAGTACCGACCCTTCGACCTCGAAAGAGTCTGCGAAACCGACTTCGAGATCGACCACTACCAGCCGATCTACTACGTGCTCGAGAGCTTCGAGCAACTCCGCGACGCGATGAACGAATACGCCGAACGCGTGATCGGTGCCGGTGCGCTGGCGTAAGCCATGCCCCCCTCCACCTTCTTCCACCGAATCGACGTCCCACTCACCACCTGGATGGCCCGCCGCGGCCCCACCGTCCTCCGCGTCGCCCTCGGCGTCGTTTTCCTCTGGTTCGGCTTTCTCAAGTTCTTCCCCGGCCTCAGCCCCGCCGACCTGCTCGCCACGCGCACCATCGCCACGCTCACCTTCGACCTCGTCGGCCCCTCCGTCTCGCTCCCAACGCTCGCCGCCGTCGAAACCCTCATCGGCCTCGGCCTCATCTTCCGCATCGCGCTCCGCGGCGTCATCCTACTGCTCATCCTGCAGATGCTCGGCACGCTCACGCCCCTCGTCCTCTTCCCCTCCGAAGCGTGGAAGGTGCCCGGCCTCGTCCCCACGCTCGAAGGCCAGTACATCATCAAGAACATGGTCCTCATCGCCGCGGCCATCGTCATCGGCGCCACCGTCCGCGGCGGGGCCATCATCGCCAGCCCCCGCGTCGCACGCGAGGCCGTCAAGCAAGACAAGCAGGAAGCCCGGCAAGCAAGCGAACGCTGACGCCTGAGCGATGAAGGGAGGCGGGGCCATTGTGGTAGAGTGCCCGCATGTCCGAGCCGGCCCACCATGTCACGCTCGCATACCTCCGCCAACTGCGCACCGGCCTCTGGCTTGTCTTCATCGGCACCGCCGTCGGCCTCGCCGTCTCGCTCTGGCTCTGGCTCGGGCCGCGCACCTTTCTCGACTGGATCGACGGCATCGGCTGGGCCGACCGGATCGTGCCACGAAGGTGGATGGCGATGCGTTCGATGGACTTGGCCGCGAGCGCGTGCGTCCTTGTCGGCCTGTGGCGCTTCTTCGCCCGGCCGCCCTCGGCGGCCACCAATCTCGTCGCAGCCCGCGGCCTGCTGAACGAACGACTCAGATTTGCCGTGCGCGTGATGATCGTTGTTCTGTGCGTCGACTTCGTTCAATACGCAGCGCTCACGATCGTGCCCTGGTTGAGCCTCAATCGGGCTGAGGAAGTCTTCACGCGGCTCCACTCAGACACCGGCCAAGCCGTGATGCAAGTGAAGATGTGGACGATCTTCGCGATGCGGACTGTGGTCTGGCTGTCTGCCGGGTTCCTCGCGTTGCGACTCGCCCGCAGGCTCGCCGACGAGCGGCTCGAACTCGCGCTGCTCGTTGCGCTCTGGGCGGTGCCGCTCTTCAGTTTCGGAGGCCCCATCGCGGTCGGGGCCATCTACGCGTGGACCGGCGCGGAAGTCTCGAATTTCGTGATCTCCAGCCCCACCCTTCTCTCCGACGCCGCCGTCGCCGCCCTCGCCTTCTTCCTCCACCGCCGACTTAAGTCGGTCTGACTCTCCATGCGCACTTGCATCGGGCGCGCCAGCTTGGTACCGCTTCCGTGTGCCTAGTGCCTAGTGCCCATTGCCTAGTGCCTCCCTCCCCCCCTCAGTCCATCACAAACAGCGTCGCGCCCTGCCCACCCGCCGCCGTCCGCGAGCGGTGCGGCTCCGCGTTGTCCGCCACCTGATAACTCACGCCCGGCGTCAATCGAAACGTCCGCCCGTCCGCCAACTCCGTCTCAACCTCCCCCGCCACGCACAGCACCACGTGCCCCTTCACGCACCAGTGGTCCGCCAGATAGCCCGGCGAATAGTCCACCATCCGCACTCGCACGCCCCCAAACTCGCGCGTCCGCCACGTCGACACACCCGTCTCGCCGGGGTGCGTCGTCGGTTCCACGGTGCTCCAGTCAACCACGCTCAGCGCAAAGCCGGTGAGTTCCATGCCGCAAGTATTGCGACTCAACGCTCGCCAGCGCCCCGCGCACACACCTTCGCCGCCTGTCGTGGCCCGCTCCGCACCACCCCTTCCCCGACCCGCCAACCGCCGAAAACTCTGCGCCCATCGCCGTCCCGCGTGCTGTGCGCCGTGTATTGTTCTACGTCCCTCTTCCTCGCCTTCCTCAACACCAATCCCGTCTCGTCCGCGCGCTCGCTCGCGCAGCCAACCACCGCCCCACTGTCCACAAGGACCAACACTCCCGATGGCCACCCTCTCCATCCCGAAGAACGCGTTCCTGCACGGCCGCTGGAGCGTTGAAGACGCCGCGCGCCTCTACGGCCTCAACGACTGGGGCAAGGGCTACTTCGGCGTCAACGCCAAGGGACACCTCACCTGCCTGCCCGGCAAGAACCCCGCCGAGCAGATCGACCTCATGGA
>JAHBXK010000025.1 GCA_019636535.1 Phycisphaeraceae bacterium
ATGACGGGCGGCGGCACCTATAGCGGCGACGGGACGAACTGCCTCGGACTTCCGCAGTACACGTCGGATGTGGCGATCCCAATTCAGGACAACACGACCAATTCCGGCACGATCGAAATCACGGACTCGGGCACGATCAGCGACTTCGCGGTGAGCGTGACGATGAACCACACGTTCCTTGCCGATCTTCACCTGTCGATCAGCAACGGCGTGCAGTCCGCGTTCCTGACGCGTGACAGCGGCGGCGGCAACGACGTGAACGGGACCTACATCTTCTCGGATCAGGGATCGATTGCGCTGCCAGCGGCGGGCAACCTGCCCCCGTCGGGCGTCTACCGCGCGTCGACAACGGGCTCGGCGTTGGTGAATCTCAACGCGATCTTCGCGGGTGAGCCGTTCGCTGGGACCTGGACACTGACCATCTTCGACGATGCGACGGCCGACGTGGGCACGATCAGTGCCTGGGCTCTGATCTTCAACGGTGGCTCTCCGGTCTGCGATGATGTGACGCCGCCGTGCCCCGGTGACTATAACGGGGACAATGTTGTTGACTTGGCCGACCTGTTGGACTTCCTGGGTGATTGGAACCCGAACCTGGGTCAGATGGGCATGGGCCTGCCGGGCGACATCAACGGCGACAATGTCGTTGACCTGGCCGACCTGCTCGAGTTCCTGGGTGACTGGAACCCGAACCTCGGCAGCACCTGCCCGTAAGTTCGGGCGAGCGTGATGCTCGGACGCGGCTGACCGCGTCGACAGGTTGAGTGACTCATCAGGCCCCCGCTCTTCGGAGCGGGGGCCTTTTCGTTTGTGTGGCGTTGCAGCGCGATGGTGCGCATCGTGCTTCGCGCTGCGCGGGCACGAGCGGACGCGGGGCACATTGCGGGCGGGCGGGCGGAGGCTTGCGCTGAGCGGGCTGCTCAGGCGTCGTGCGAGGCCGGTCGCTCGATGACGATCTTGACCTTGCGGATGGGTGTTCTGGCCGCTCGGCTGAGTTCGATCTGGCCGCCAGCGCGGAGCCAGCGGTCGAGGCGGAATCGGACGCCGTCGTCGGGCACACCGACGCTGAGGACGGCGGAGGCGAGGCCGCGGAGGGAGGTGAGGCCGAGGAGATCGTCGGGGACGGTCGCGTTCCACGCCTCGGCGACGCCGGCGCTGGATCGGCGCAGTCGGCGGAGGAGGACGAGTTGGGCGGAGAGATCGCGCTGGAGTGTGAGGTCGCGTTCGGGGCGGACGCGCGAGCGGCGGAGGCGGTCGAGTGCCGCGAACTCGGGGGGGATCTCGGGGCGATCGGTCATGGGGCGAGGAAGAGGATAGAGACGGCGGGCGCGGGGTGCGTGAGGGATATGGGGCGGGCGGTTGGTGTCGGAAGGTCCGGGCGGGAGTGGAGTGGGGGTGAAGGTGCGCGGGAAAAGGGTCGATCTGGGAGTGTTCGCCGGGTCGGTTTCGGCATGGCCGGACGGGGCTGACTGCCACGCTCCGTCGGCCGGTTTTTGGCTGTTTGTTGGCCGCGTGCGGGGCGTTCGTGATCGCCCCGGCCCGTGCGGACGGCGGGCGGACGTTGTGCGAGCGGGGTGGGCGGGAGAGTCTGGAGTGTCCGTCGATGGCCTTGCCGCCCTTTGCGCCGCCGCGTCCGTTGCCCCCTTCGAACCCGTTGCCGACGAAGCCGTCGGGCGTTCAGGCCGCGGCGGGGAGCGCTGCGGGGTTGATGGGCGGGGCGGGGTTGTCCGCGTTGCCGGCGGCGACAGCGCTTGACGGAGCGCTCGCGAACCCTGAGCAGGGAACGCCCGTAGGCCCGGTGGGGCGATCCGTCCCATCGCGTGCGGCGAGCCAACGATCATGAGCGGGTATTGGCCGCGAACACCGTTCGAGCCGTGCGTGATCGGCGGGGACCGTCTGATCGACCTGTTGAACAACGACCTATCAGCCCTGAGCGAGAGAACCATGGCCACAGTCAACGATCGACCCATCGTCATCACCGGCGCCGGCGGCTTCATCGGCGGGCACCTGGTGGAGCACTTCCGGCGGATGGGGTATCGCGACATTCGCGCGGCGGACATCAAGCCGCTGGACGAGTGGTACCAGGTACACAAGGACGTGAAGAACTATGCGGGGCCGCTGAAGGGCGACTGCCGGGACTTCAAGGTCTGCCGGACGATCTGCAAGGGCGCTGCGGAGGTGTATCAACTGGCGGCGGACATGGGGGGGATGGGGTTCATCGAGAACAACAAGGCGCTGTGCATGCTGAGCGTGCTGACGAACACGCACATGCTTCTGGCTGCGCAGGAGGCGGGGGTTGCGCGGTTCTTCTACGCGAGTTCGGCGTGCGTCTATAACGCGGAGAAGCAGAAGGACCCGAACATCACGGCGCTGAAGGAGGCGGACGCGTATCCGGCGCTGCCCGAGGACGGGTACGGCTGGGAGAAGTTGTTCAGCGAGCGGATGTGCCGGCACTTCCGCGAGGACTTCGGGATGAAGTGCCGGGTGGCGCGGTTTCACAACGTGTACGGCCCGAACGGGACGTGGGAGGGCGGGCGCGAGAAGGCTCCGGCGGCGATCTGCCGGAAGGTGATCGCGGCGGTGGTGAGCGGGAAGCACGAGATCGAGATCTGGGGAGACGGGACGCAGACGCGGAGTTTCATGTACATCGATGACTGCGTGAAGGGGATCAACCTGATCACGCACTCGGACATCCTGGAGCCGATCAACCTGGGCTCGAGCGAACTGGTGAGCATCAACAGGCTGGTGGACATCGCCGAGGAGATCGCGGGGGTGAAGTTGCACCGGAAGTACAAGTTGGATGCGCCGCGCGGGGTGGCCGGGCGGAACAGCGACAACACAAAGATCGAGGCGTACCTGAACTGGGAACCGAGCACGCGGCTGCGCGACGGGATGGAGAAGACGTACCGCTGGATCGAGGAGGAGTTCACGGCGAAGTACGACGCTGAGACGGCGCACCTGAGTTCGATCAGCACGTTTACGCACGGTGCACGGCCGATCCCCGGCGACGGGTTCAACCCTGAGAGCCGGTTCATGGACACGTGGACGCAGGGGATTCCGGCGGGGTATGGCAAGGGCGCGAAGACCGGCTCCTCGGCGGGTGGCGGCAAGGGGAAGAAGGCGGGCGGATCGGGCGGTGCGCGCCGATCGAAGGCCGAGACGTCGGCGGGCGGCCGCAAGACGCCGGGGAAGAAGAAGGTGAAGGCCAAGGCGGGTGCGGGCAAGGGCCGCAAGCCGGCCCGCGCGCGGCGGTGAGGCGGGTTGGGGCTGGTCGGTTGGGCTGGTGGTGAGCGAGTGGTTCGGGTACGCTCCGTACGCGATCGCCGGGCGGCGCTTGCGTGTGGAGTGACGCCGACATGACCTTTGATGCGCCGACGATCGTGGGGTGGGCGGGCATGGTGCTGCTGGTGTCGGCGTACGCGCTGCGCGACAGGCTGAGCCCGACGCGATATTCGATACTGAACCTGGTGGCGGCGTGTGCGCTGGCGGTGACGTGCTATGCGTCGGAGGCGTGGCCGGTGTTTGCGTTGCAGATCGTGTGGGGTTCGATCGCGGTGCGCGACTTGTGGCGGGTGCGCGGGCGGGGGCGGAAGCGGGTGTGAGTCGGCAGCGCGGGAACGAAAGCGGCCCGCACCGGTGAAGAGTGCGGGCCGCGCGTGGGATGGAGAGTCGAAGAACGGTCGGTCACCCGACCGGGATCAGTTGCAGGACGAACCGAGGTTGGGGTTCCAGCCGCCGAGGAAGTCGAGGAGGTCGGCCAGATCGACGACGCCGTCGCCGTTGAAGTCGCCGCTGAGACCGACCGCGACGGAAGATCCGAGGTTGGGGTTCCAGCCGCTCAGGAAGTCGAGCAGGTCGGCGAGATCGACGACGCCGTCGCCGTTGATGTCACCGACACAGCACGGACGGAAGCCGCCGGCGTTGGCCATGATGATGGCGAGGTCGTCGGCGTCGTAGATGCCGTCGCCGTTCATGTCGCCCTGCGCCCAGCCCGCGGGGGAGCCGAAGGCGGGGAGGCCGACGAGGTCGGTGGCGTTGACGAAGCCGTCGAGGTTGACGTCGCCGAGCTTGGTGCAGAGGACGGTCTCGACGATGAACTGCACGTCGGCGGCGTTGATCTTGAGGTCGCCGTTGACGTCGGCGGAGAGATCGGTGTAGGCCGCGGCGGCGAGGTCGTTCTGCCAGTCGACTTCACCGCCGGTGACGACGGGGTTTCCGAGGTTGTCGGTGGCGCGGAGTTGGGCCCAGACGTAGTCGATGTCTGCGCCGTTGACGCGACCGTCAGCGCCGACGGGCGCCCAGCCGCGGGCGACGCGGCCCGTGCCGGCGATGTCGGCGGAGGAATAGCCGGCCTTGTAGGTGTTGATGTTGTTGGCGACGGATGCGCCGTTGCCGAGGATGGTGCCGAAGAAGTTGAGGTTGCCGCCCTGGGACTGCGAGGCCTGATCGACGCGCTTGAAGCCCTCGGAGCGGTTGAGGCGGCCGGTGTCCGGGTTGATGGCCAAGCCGTCGGCCCAGTAGCGGACGTCGGCGAGGGTGTAGGAGCCATCGCCGTTGAAGTCGCCGACGATCTCGATGCAGAAGTCGGCGGCGTTGTAGGCCCAGCCGGAGGTGGCGGCGGCGGTGGCGAGCGCGCCGGTGGCGGCGGCGGGGGGCGTCCACGTGCCGAGGCCCTGACGGCGGCGCCAAGCGCCGACGATGCCCGCGGCATCGTTCCAGTTGCGCAGGCCGTCGGCGTTGAAGTCGCCGGAGACGAAGTTGGCGATGGGGAGGTTGGTGGCGTAGGTGAGGGTCGGGCCGTTGGTGCCGTTGGTGCCGAAGCCGACGTACTTGTCGGCATTGGGATTGAAAGAGGCGTCGGAGTAGGTGCTCATGCCGACGGCGGGGATGAAGCGCGAGGGGACCTTGCCGGCGGGGCTGTTGGCCGGGGTGGCCGGGGCGACGCCGGTGCCGAAGGCGGCGTAGGCGGGATCGGCCTGGATGTTGCCGGCCTGGGTGCGGATGAAGGACTGGAGGGAGGTGTTGAAGTCGGGGTTGACGGCGAGCAGCGTCGGGTCGGTGAGGGTCTGGACGCGCGGGAGCGCGCCGTTGAGGATGTACTGCGTGGCGGCCAGTTCGCCGGGGGTGAAGACGGTCTGATCGGAGCCGGGGAGATCGACGAAGGCGACGATGGAGCGGGTGATGTTGTTGATGAGCGCTGCGGCCTCGGCGTTGCGCATCTTGGGGTAGGTGGGGGAGTCGAAGATCGCGGGGCGGGCCTCGACGGCGTCGCGGATGCCGTTGTTGTTCAGGTCGTTGAACGGCTCACCGAGGTCGTACATGTTGTTGGCGTTGGTGTCCTGGAACGGCTCCATCCAGCCGAGGCCGCCCTTCTCGGGTGGCGCGGCGAGGGGGTTGCCGAAGGTGCCGAGGGCGGCGGGCCCGCCGATGACCCAGCGCGTGGCGACCTGGTCGTTGTCGAGGATGGCGTCGATGGTGGGGCGCGAAGGGGTCAGGCTGTTGCCGTAGTTGGGGAGGTTGTTGGCGACGGAGAGGATGTCGCTCCAGCCGGTGGGGATCCAAGGAATGTCGACATCCTGGCTCGAGCCGGAGTTGACCAGGCCGCGCTCGGGCCCAACGTAGCCGATGGCGAGGCGGTGGTTGAAGACGTTGGCCTCGACGCGAGGGTTGCCGCCCTTGTTGCTGGGGACGTAGTTGGGGCCGAGGCGGTCGCGGCCGGCGTTGCCGACGGCGTTGTTGCGAGCCCCAACGTTCTCGCCGACGCCCCAGGAGGGGTCGGTGCCTGTGGAGTTGTTGAAGCCATTGCGGGTGCCCGAACCGGAGTCGCGCGTGACGGCGACGAGGTTCTCGCCGGTGGTCAGACGGCCGGTGACAAACAGTGCCCGCAGGTCGGTCATGAGGATGCCGGACTTGCCGCCGATGCCCTCCATGCCGACGCCGAAGTTGGTGATCGGGGCGATGGGGGCGAAGAAGAGGGGCGTGTCGAAGATGGTGTTGGCATCGGGGGACATGAAGTTGAGGTTGGCGGTCTGGGTGTTGGGCGCGCCCGAGGAGGGGGTGAGGCTGGCGAGTTTGGCGCTGAGCGTGTCTGCGGCACCGGTGGCGGGCGTGCCGTCTGGGTTTCGCGGTTGGATCGGGTTGTCGCCGTAGCCGGGCTGGCCGGGGAGACGGAAGAAGGCGGTGCCGTTGACGGCGCTCACCTGGCGCACGGCGTAGAAGACGGGCACGTCGAGGATGGCGATGTCGACGCCGACGCCGCCGGAGCGCGTGACGGTGCAGCCGCCCACGCCGGGCGAAGTGCCGGGGATGTTGGGGTCGGTGTAGATGGCCTTGAAGGGGGACGGGTTGGTCATGATGTCGTCGCGCTGGGAGCGGTAGATGAATCCGCCTGCGTTGCCTTCGTTGACGAAGTTCTGGGTGTTGGGCAGCCCGTCCGGATCGTCGGGGTTGGTGAAGTCGTCGAAGCCGACGCCGCCGTTGATGTACTGGTAGCGGTTGAAGAAGCCCTTGGAGCGGCGGGTGAGGCCCATGACGCTGCTGGTGGCGTTGCCGGTGTTCCAGCCCTTGCCGTTGTCGATGAGTTCCTGCAGGCCGCGCGTGGAGCCGACGGAGGAGTAGAAGAAGGCCCAGTGCATGCTCGCGGGGTAGGTTGCTTCCGCGGCGTCGCCGCAATCGGCGGGGATGAAGAAGGGGGCCAACTGATCGGCGCCGGCGGAGTTGGGGATGCCGCGGGCGAACTTGTCGCCGTCGACGTCGATGTAGTCGACGGTTGCGGCGCGGGCCTTGACGTAGTTCTCGAGCAGGGTTGCGCCGGACATGTGGATGACGGTGGGCTGTGCCGCGGCGATGGCGGTCAGGCCTGTGACGGCGCCTGCGGCGACCGTCAGCGTGCGGATGCGGTTTCGGGATGCCATGGTCGAGTGCTCCTTCGGGGGTGAGGGGAACCGGGCTTGCAGAGTCCGTTCAGTCCGTTCGAATCAGTTCGATGCGACAACGACACGGAGGACGCGGCGGCGGACCGGCGAGGCATGACCGGGACGACGCCGTCCGAGCGAGCCGCGAACGCGGCGTGCGCGGACCCACAGCGCTCCATCACTCGATGGGTTCCCCACCTCTTTGGGTGTGTGGTGGATGGGGGGACGAACCGTTGAGATGGCGGAGATGTGAATCCGACGATCGGGCGGTAACCCGTACGCCGGCGCGGGAGACGGTTCAGTTGGGCCAGGGGTTTGCTTCGAGATCGACCTTGTTGTTCCCGGAGAGCGTGTAGAAGCGATCGCCCCAGCGGCGGTTGCGGATGGTGTCGACGAGGCTCGTGCGTTCGACGTGGCCGTCGAGGAAGACGAAGTTGGTGCTGCCGCCGAACTGCTTGTCCTTGTTGCCGGGGTGGTGCCGGCCGACGGCGTTGATGGGTGTGTCGCTGTCGATCTCGCCGCGGGCGACGAGACGCTGGGGCCTGATGGAGGTTGGCTCGGGGTAGAAGAAGCGAGAGACGGAGCCGAGATTGGGCTCGTCGTAGGGTGTTGCGGCGTTCTGAACGAACGGGGTGAGGGAGCGGTGGCTCTTGGAGATGGAGCCGGACGAATCGGCGAGGGTCTGGTAGTTGAGTTTGTCGTTGAACTCGGTGGCGAGGATGGTGTTGGCGGGGAAGGTGACGCTGGCGGGATCGAAGCGGACGTTTCGTCGCGGCTTGCCGGGGACTTTGAACTTGTTACGCGGGAAGATGGCGGCGTTTCCGGTGTAGGCCATGCGCTTGGCCTGCCAATCGACGGGCGTGGAGCGGGGCGAGCCCTGCCAGGACTCGTAGTTCTTTGGGTCCGGGCCTGGGTTGGTGGCGGGCGCGCCGCCGTTGTGCATCTGTGGGCACTTCCAGGCGTCTTCCTGGATTCGGTCGTTGTCGGCCATGAGCATGTATGACCAATGGATGTAGGGCTGGTTGGTGTTGGTGAAGGTCTGGTCTTCGTCGCCCCAGACGGGCTGGTTGGGATCGGCCGAGTAGGAGTAGGCGAGGGGGCCGAAGCGGTTCTGCGCTTCGTAGGCGGTGAAGGCCTGTGCGATGGCGCGGACCTGCGCTGCGCACTTGAGTGCCTGGGCCTCCTTGCGTGCGTTGGCCAGAGATGGGAGCAGGATGCCGACGAGCACCGCGATGATGGCGATGACGACGAGGAGTTCGATGAGCGTGAAAGCGCTGGTTGCGCGGACGGATGGCGAGAGCGGGAGGCGCCCGAGACCGGTTCGAGGCATGAGTTGCTCCGGGACAGCGTGCGGCACTCGGACGCGACGGCGACACCGACGTAGCGTGAATGCCGGCAGAGGATACTCGCGAGTGCGCGGCATGCAACGGCTGCAACAATGAAGTTGTGGTGAAGCGTGCTGCACAACTGCACGACCTTCACAGTCTTTATGTTCTTCACACTACTCGCATACTTGTTTAGATTCAGCGAAGCACCGCCCCGAAGTGGTGAGATGTTGCATGATGACGCGAGCGGGGACGGCTTGGATCACGGCGGTGCCCGTCCCGCGCGGGCTGAGCATCGCCGGGATCGTCAAGTCCTCGTGAAGGCGGGCGTTTCTGCGACGCCGCTTGGGCGGGTCGATCGCGTGCTTGCGCGCGGCGGGGTCTGGCGGCCGACGCCGCGAGAAACGCGGTGATCGCGCAAGAAAGCGGCCCGCTCCGGTGATGGGTGCGGGCCGCGTGGAGTTCAAGGTGTGCTGGTGCCGTGCGTGCGGTGCCGGCTCAAGAGAGTCGATCGCCCCGCGGGATCACGGGCAGGCGGAGCCGAGGTTGGGGTTCCAGTCGCCCAGGAAGTCGAGCAGGTCGGCGAGGTCGACGACGCCGTCGCC
The DNA here is from genome assembly GCA_019636535.1 of Phycisphaeraceae bacterium. Classification (GTDB taxonomy): domain Bacteria; phylum Planctomycetota; class Phycisphaerae; order Phycisphaerales; family UBA1924; genus JAHBK01. The sequence continues at coordinate 8,845 of JAHBXK010000025.1, forward strand.
GTTGATGTCGCCGTTGGTGCCGGGCGTGACCGACTGTCCCAGACTCGGATTCCAGTCGCCGAGGAAGTCGAGCAGGTCGGCGAGATCGACGACGCCGTCGTCGTTGTAGTCGCCGGGGCAGGGGATCGGTGCGCCGCCCACCACGAACTTCACCCACGAGACATCAAATGGCCCGGTCTTGGGCGCGGGCACCACGACGTCGTTGCTGGCGGAGTCGATGAATCGGACCGCGAGGGTGGTCATCAGCGCGGTCATGCTGTTGGCCACAGCGCCCGGGAAGTCCATGACGGGGTTGCTTCGAGTCGCCGAGTCGGCCGGCGCCGGTCGGTCGTCGGCGGTGTTGGCGTTGGAGATGGCGACGTAGTAGGTGCCTGGGGTGTAGGTTCGTGTGAAGCCGGCGGCAGTGCCATCGTTGAGGAAATCGGCGACGGCCTCGAAGTCGGCGTCGTAGACGAGGATGTCGACGGCCGTGGTCACGCCGGAACGAGAGATGGTGATGCTGCCGGGCTCGAGCACGGTGCCCGCGTCGATGGGCGTCACGGGATCGGTTTCGAGCGTGACGCGGTAGGGGGCGGTGGTGGAGGCAGAGCCGGAGATGCGGTAGTAAATGCGGGAGCCGTCGGTGAATCCGTACCACTGATTGAAGCGGGGCGGGGAGGAGGTGGCGGAAGAAGTCTGCACGATGGCATCGGAACTGGTGTTGATGATGCCCGCGGACTGCGAGAGCCCGCGGATGGTGCCGGTGTGGCCCGGCGTGTCGGTGTCGATGATGAGGCGGTGGCGGTAGATGCCGGGAGCCGCTGGGGGCGTGTTGACGATGAAGTAGTCGGCGCTTCCCGCAGCGCCCGTGGTCGTCAAGGTGCCCGAGGAATAGCCGTAGATGCCGCCGCCTGGGGCGACGTTAACGTCGTTGGCGAGGTCCTTGGTGCTGTTGTTCTCCGACTCGACGACGAAGCCCATGGGCGGGGGCTCGATGACGATGATGGTGACGTCGGCGGAGGCGCTCCGCATCTCGGCATCAGTGACCGTGAATGTCACGATGTAACTGCTTGGGAACTGCGAGGCGGGCATGGCGAACTGGAACGAGAACTGGTTGTTCCCGTCGTCGTTGAGGGGTTGGTTGAATGAGCCGCCGAAGGCCGAGAGGTCGGCGGTGACGGCGATACCCGTGCTTGCGGGACCTGTGGCGGGGACGGCGAGCGCCTGGAACGTGACGTTCTGACCGGCGATCACCACGTCGCTCGAAGCCGAGGGCGCCACGAAGAGCGGCGTGGGCGGGGGCGTGGCGGTCGGCGTGAGGAAGTTGATGTAATGCAGCGAGGCTCCGGTCGGAACGGGCACGATGGTGGAGGTGTTGGTGGCCGGATCGACCTTGTTGAGCGTGCCGCTCGAGGTGACGAGGACGGTGCCGTCGCCCAAGACCCAGCAGCCGCGGAGACCCGCGACGACGCTGTAGAACCCGACCTGCGTGCCGGAGGCGTCGTACCGATAGAGGCCTGAGGGGGACGAGAAACCGGCGGCCCAGACTTCGGGCTCGCCCATCGGTCCGGTGTTGGCCACGTGGAGTTGCTGCGCGAAGGCGATGGAACCGGCGTGGAAGACATTGAGGAAGAGGCCGTCGGCGTCGTGGCGAGTGATGTCGTTGGTGCCGGACGAATGCGAAACGAGAAAGCCGCCCTGGAAGGGCTCAACGTCGAAGGGGCTTGTGCCACCGGTGGCGATCGCACCTTGGAAATTGCCGGCGAGATCGAACTCGGGGATGGAGTTGGCGGGGCTGGCGCCGCTGGCGTTCGCGTTGGAAACGAACACCTTCGAGCCGATGCGGCCGAGGCCGCGGATGTTGCTCATGTTGCCGGAGATCTGCCCGATGTAGTTCGGGGTGAGGGTGGCGGTGAATCGCCAGACGACGTTCCGGGTCTGGTCGGAGAGCCAGATCTCGTCGCCGACCTGGATGGCCTCCTTGATGGTGCCGAAGTCGTAGGGGCCGTTGGGGATCTGGACGATGAAGTCGTCGTTGATGACCGAGCCGTCCTGCGGGTCGCAAAGGAAGACTTTGCCACGGCCCGAGTCGACCACCATCAGGTACTGGGCATGCACGGCCGCGGGCAGCGCCAAAGACGCGGCCACGGCCAAGCCCGTGAGTCGTTTGATCAGGTTCATCGAGTGTGCTCCTTGTATGCCATGTTCGCCGATGCCCGAGACTGACCATCGGCGGGCGATGGATGTCGGCGGTCGATCTGTTGGGGGATCACTTCAAGTCGTGTTCGTGGGCATCTCCCTTACACAGAACGTACCGCAGACAGGACGATGGGGCAAGTAAAAACGCGGAGACGTGGGACCGGGATACCACGGGGCTCAAAGAACGCGAAAGCGGCCCGGGACAGCAATCCCGGGCCGCTGAAGAAACGTTCAAACGCATCGAATCATGGGCAGGTGGAGCCGAGGTTCGGGTTCCATTCTGCGAGGAAGTCGAGCAGGTCGGCGAGGTCAACCACGCCGTCGCTGTTCACGTCGCCGTTGGTGCCGGGCGTGACCGACTGACCCAGGTTCGGGTTCCAGTCGCCGAGGAAGTCGAGAAGGTCGCCCAAGTCCACGACGCCGTCGTCGTTGTAGTCGCCGGGGCAGGGGACCGACGGGGTACCAACCTGCATCTTGATCCAGACAACTTCGTACGCAGCGCTCTTGGAAGCCTCGACTTCGATGTCGGCGCCCTCGCTGTCCTGGAAGCGCATGGCCAAGTTCGCCACTGCGGCGGTGGAGGAATTCATCACCACGCCCGGGAAGTCGGTGACGCCTTGATTCACGACGCCCGAACCCGTGCCGGCGGGACGGTGGTCGGCCGTGTTCACGTTCGAGACGGCGACGTAGTAGGTGCCCACGGCGAAGGTGCGGGTCATGGTCGTGGCGCTGTCGACGTTGAAATCGGGGATCGCCTCGAAGTTCGAGTCGTAGACGAGCATCTCGATGGTCGCCGTGTTGCCCGTGCCGCGCGAGATCGTGATGTCGCCGGGGGCGAGCGGCTCATCGAGTTCGAGGGGGGTGACGGGCGTGGTGTCGAGCACGGAGAAGTAGGGTGCGGTCGTGTTGGTCGTGCCTGTGACGCGGTAGTAGACCTGCGTGCCCTGGGTGAAGCCGTACCACTGGTTCATGCGCGGCGGCGTGGTGGTCGTCGCGGAAGACTGCAGGGTGGAATCGGTGAAACCGTTGATGATGCCGCCGGTCTGGGTCAGGCCACGCAGTGAACCGGAGTGGCCGGCCGTGCCGGCGGTCAGGATGGTCATGCGGTGGCGGTAGATGCCGGGGGCGAGAGGGGGGGTGGTGATCAAGAAGTTGTCTGCGGAGGCGACCGTGGCAACTGTCGTGCTTGAGCCGGTGCTGGTGCCCGTGACTCCACCGCCGGACACGATCGTTCCGCAGTCGTTGGCGTCGAACTTCGCGCTGTTCGGCTCTTCCTCTTCGCAGAATCCGTTGATCACGACGAGCGAGATCGACCGCGTGTTGGTTCGCATCTGCGCGTCGACGATCTCGAGCGGGATCGTGTATTGGCCGCCCGTCTGACCCATGGGGATGGTCAGGTTAAAGGTGTGCACGTTGCCGCCCTGATCGACGAAGGCCTGCGAGGACGAACCGCCGAAGGCGGACAGATCGGCGGTCACGACGACGCCGGTGCTGTCGGGCGAGGTGCCGGGGATGACGGTGGCGGTCAGCGTGACCATCTCCTCCGGCAGCGCGAAGGCGGGGGTGGAAGTGCCCGAGAGGATGAAGATGTTGGTGGTGGGGGGCGTGTCGGTGGGGGTGAACTTGCCGATCAGTCTCGAACTGCTCGTGACGAGGATCTCCGTCACCACGCCGGTCACGGGGTTGACCTTGCTGACTCGACTGTCGCGACAGACCAAGATCTGGCCGTCGCCGAGGGCGTGGCATCCGCGCAAGTTGCCGAGGTTTGACGTGGGGGTGCCCCAGTATCCGATCTGGGTTCCGCTCGCGTCGTAGCGATAGAGGCCGGACGGGGAAGAGAAGCCGGCGGCCCAGACTTCTTGTTCGCCCATCGGTCCCGTGTTGGCGACATGGACCTGTTGTGGGAAGTTGATGTCGCCCGCGTTGAACGTGCTGACAAAGGCGCCCGACGTGGTGAAGCGGTGGATTGCGTTGGTGCCGCTGCAGGGAACCAGCATGTCACCGTTGAACTCTTCGACATCGAACGGACTTGTCACCGGCGGATTCACCACGAACGTGTCGACTCGATTGCCGTTGAGGTCGTACACGGCGATGGAATCTTGCGTGGCGCCGTTTGCTCCGCCGTCGTTGCTGACGTACACGAAGTTGCCGATCTTCCCGTGGCCTCGGATGTTGTCCAACTGGCCCGAGATGGTGCCGATGAACTGCGGGTTCAGTGTGGCGGTGAACCGCTGGATCGAATCGCCGACTTGATTCGTGATCCAGATTTCGTTGCCGACCTGAATGGGTTCGGAGGGTGTGCCGAACGAGTAGGGGTAGCCACCGACGGGCGCCACGATGAAGTTGTCGTTGATCAGACTTCCATCGAAAGCGCTGAAGAGGCGGATTCGGTTCGGACTGGTACCGGAATCCGGAATCATGAGGTACTCGGTTCCGGCGAGTGCGGAGGGGGCGACCACCGCGCACCCTGCAAGCGTGAAGAGCGAACGAATCCATCGAGACATCGGTTTCTCCGTAAAGATGCACCCTCCCCTGTGACTCCCCGACAGCCGGATACCCCTTGCTGTCGGCGAATAGCCGACTGAGCGTAACACAGCGCGTTCAAAGTGCGAACAAAATCTTGGATTCGTCAATGCGGCTCGCGTTCACGCGACGATTCAACGTCTTGGATTTGATCTGAGATCAATCCCAGTTCCGACCGATGTCCATAACGGGCGATCCTTCCCGGTTGATTGCGGATGGTTATCTCGACTGCATTGGTGGTCTCGTGCCGGTGCTCGCCGTTCAGGTCGAAGCCTGGCATAAACCCCTGGTGAAAGTGCGAGACACGCAGGCGGCACGTGCGCCGCTGTCGCGATGCAGCGCGCGAATGGTGCGATGTGGTGGCTCGCGGACGCGTGATGCGGCGTTGGCGAACGAAAGCGGCCCGCACCGGTGAAGGGTGCGGGCCGCGGTTGAAACTCAACGTGTTGTGTTGCCCCGCGTGCGGGGCTGGTCACGGGCGGAAGCCCGGCTCGATTACGGGCAGGTGGAGCCGAGGTTCGGGTTCCAGTCTGCGAGGAAGTCGAGCAGGTCGGCGAGGTCAACCACGCCGTCGCTGTTCACGTCGCCATTGGTGCCGGGCGTGACGGACTGACCCAGGTTCGGGTTCCAGTCGCCGAGGAAGTCGAGGAGGTCGCCCAGGTCCACGACGCCGTCGTCGTTGTAGTCGCCCGGGCAGGGGATCGAAGGAGCGCCGATCTGCAACTTGATCCAGACAACGTCGAAGGCGGCGCTCTTGCTTGCGGGGAGTTCGACGTCCGCGCCCATGCTGTCCTGGAAACGCATGTTCAGATTGGCGACCGCTGCGGTGCTGGTGTTCAGGACCACACCCGGGAAGTCGGTGACGGACTGCGTCAGTGAGCCCGACCCTGAGCCGGCGGCGCGATCGTCGGCGACGTTGACGTTCGAGACGGCGAGGTAGTAGGTACCAGCGGGGAACGTGCGGACCATCGTGGTAGCGCTGTCGACATTGAAGTCGGGGATCGCCATGAAGTTCGAGTCGTAGACGAGCATGTCAAGGGTGGTGGTGTTGCCGGTGCCGCGCGAGATGACGAGCAGGCCCGGGGCGAGCGGCTCATCGAGTTCCAGAGGAGTGACCGGCGTGGTTTCGAGCGAGGAGAAGTAGGGGCTGGTGGTGCTGGTCGTGCCGGTGACGCGGTAGTAGAGCTGCGTACCGCCTGTGAATCCGTACCACTGGTTCATGCGCGGCGGGGAAGTCGTGGTCGTGGAAGTCTGGAGGGCGGCGTCGGTGAAGCCGTTGACCACACCAGCGGACTGGGTAAGGCCGCGGATGGTGCCGACGTGTCCGGCGGTGCCGGTGGTCTCGATGACCATGCGGTGGCGGTAGATGCCGGGGGCGACCGGGGGCGTGGTGAGCAGGAAGTAGTCGGCCGAGTTGAGGTCGCCGTGAGTGGTGGCGGTTCCGGTGCTCACACCGGCAACGCCGCCGCCCGGCATGATCGAGGCCTCGTTGGCATCGAACTTGAAACTGTTCGACTCGGTCTCTCCGACGAAGCCGACGATCACGGCGATCGACTGCGCGCCGGAGCGCATCTCTGCGTCGTTGACGGCGATCGGAATCTGGTATGCGCCGCTCGCCTGAGCCATGGGGATGGAGAGGTTGAAGGTGTGGATGTTGCCGCCCTGATCGACGAACGCCTGCGACGCCGAACCACCGAAGGCGGTCAGGTCGGCGGTGACCACGACGCCCGTGCTGGCGGGCGCGGTGCCGGGGATGACGGTCGCGGTGAGGGTCACCATGTCGCCCCCGTCAGCGAAGGCGGGGTCCGAGACGCCCGTCACGAAGGGGTTGGTGGTGGGGGGCGTCGCGGTCGGCGTCAGTTTGCCGACGTACTGCGAACTGGAAGTGGAGAGGAGCAGCGTTGCGACGCCCGTGGCGGGGTCGACCTTCTGCACGGTGCTTCCGTTGGTCACCATGATCTGACCATCGCCGAGCGCGAAGCAGCCGCGAAGGCTGCGCACGGCGGAGAAGTACCCGATCTGGTTGCCGTTGACGTCGTACCGGAAGAGGCCGCCCGTCGGCTCGGTGCTCGGGAACGCCGCGGCCCAGACTTCGGTCTCGCCCATCGGACCGGTGTTGGCGACGTGAACCTGCTGGGGCGTGCTGAGCGTGCCCATCTGCCAGCGACCGACGTAGGTGCCGGTCGTGGTGAAGCGGTCGATGCCGCCGCCGGTGCCACTCGTAAAGTCCGAGACGAGGATGTCGCCCATGAACGGCTCGGCCGAGAACGGGCTGGCATTGGGGGAGGCGGAGAAGGTGTCGACGCGGTTGCCCGCGAAGTCGTAGACCGCGATGGAGTTTGCCGTTGCGCCGTTGGCGGAGCCGGCGTTGCTGACATAGACACGATCACCAACGACGCCGATGCCGCGGATGTTGTCGAGTTGACCGGAGATCACACCGACAAACGCGGGCGAGAGCGTGGCGCCGAAGCGGTAGATGGCGTCGTTGATCTGGTCAGCGACCCAGATCTCGTTGCCGACCTGGATGGCGTGCTTGGGCGTGCCGAACGAGTATGGGAAGCCGCCGGCGGGAGCCACGATGAAATCGTTGTTGATCAGGCTGCCGTCGAACGCATCCATCAGCATGATGCGGTTCTGCGTGGAATCGATCACCATGAGGTAGTCCGTGCCGGCCGAAGCGACCGAGCACAGACCCACCGCACCCAACACCCCCGCAAGCAAGCGCTTCAACATTTCCGTTCTCCCTGTTCGTGCAAATTACAACAATCCCCTGATCAAGGGGTGCGAACACTGCGTTCGAGGACACACACACCATACCCTGTCGATTGGGCGACCGCAAGGACTTCGTCACGAAATGTCGGCGAATATACGAAGAATCTCCTGCGAACGTAAGCACAGCAGAGATCCAAAGGTTGAGATATCGATCATGCGGATCCAATGCCGATGATTCTTCGTCGGCATCCGACGCGGTGACGGGGGCAGTCCAGCACGCAATGGAGACCGACCGATTCGGGTGGTGGGCCATGCTCGTGTATGGAGCCTAAGGCGGATCGCTTGATCGGGAATCACTCGATGCCGCTTCGGCTGGTGCCGCGGACGATCCAGTCCTCGCGGTTGTTGCGGATGGTGAGCCCGACCGCCTTGGTGGTCTCGTGCCGGCGCTCGGCGATGAGGCCGATGCCCGGCACAAACCACTGGTGGGTGACGTTCTCGATCTTGCTGCCGCCCAAGTCGGCCTCGAAGCGGCTCATGATTCGGTGGGCGCGGAAGAGGCCCGCCGGGGTGCGGACGACTTCGTCGGCCTCGTAGCAGACGACGTGTCGGACGATGCCCTGGGCACGGATGCGGTCGGGGCGGTCGATGGGGCGGACCACCATCTTGATGTTCTCGTAGACGCACTGCTCGCCGTCGAGGGGGAGTTCGCCCGGCAGGATGTACATCGGGGGCGTGAATTCGACGCGGACGCCCTCAACGTGGTTGATCTCCTCGGAGATGGCGAGCCCGCCGCCCTCGGTGCTGACGACGCGCATTTCGCGGATGAGCCTGCCGGCGCTGCCCTCGCCGGCGGGATCGCCCGGCCGGAGCAGGAACCGGCGGACCTTCCACGCGCGGGCGGGCATGCCGGGTGCGTATTGGCCGTCGTGGTCCGCGTGGGGCGTCTCGGCCTCGCGCGTGACGACCATGACGCGGCGTGAGGGGGTGCTGTCTGACACGGATTGCGATGGGTCGTCGACTTCGCTCCAACGCACGAACTCGAGGCGGGAGGCCACGTCGATGCTGATCTTCTCGGCGAGGACGCTCGACGTGGGTGGAGCGGATTCGGCGACGATGCCGCCCTGGTCGGGGGCGGGCGCGACAGCGCTCGGGCCTGACGAGCATGCGGTGAGGGCGAGTGACGCGCCCAGCACGCCGAGCAAGAGGGAGGTGCGTGCCGCTAATCCCGTGGGCCTATCCATTATCTACATGCTCCTTTGGGCCCTTCCGTGCCGGGGGGCGCCGACTTGACCAACGCTTCGATATACTCGCCGCTGATGACCTCTCGACCGACCGATCGCCGTTCGCACGGCCTGCCGATGATCGTTGCTCGCCCGAAGCGTCGTCGCGGCGGGCTGTCGGTCTTGGTCTCGGCCAAGCGCCCGATCGGCATGGCGTGCGGCATCGTGGCTGGGGCGATCGCGGGCGGGTGCATCGACCCCGAGCATCGGGCGGCGATCGCCGAGAGCGAGTCGGTGCTGGCGCCGCTGTTCAAGCAGCCCTCGCCGATGGATGCTGCGCAATGGGCGAGCGATCCGTTCGACGCGGACAAGCGTGCGCGGGGGACAGCGCTCCTGGCCAACGCGCCGTTCGGGGGTGAGGAGCCGTACCTGGCGTTGTACCGCGAGTATGTGAACGACCCGTTCGTGAACGTTCGGGCGGTGGCAGCGCGGGGGCTGGGTCGGCACGGCGTGCCCGAGGACGTGAAACTGCTGATCCCGCTGCTCGCCGACAAGGAGCCGTCGGTGCGGCTCGAGACGGCGTGGGCGCTGCAGCGGCTGCACAACCCGATCGCGGTTGAGCCGCTGGTCAATCGCCTGGACGCCGCGAACGAGTTTGAGCCGGCGGTGCGGGCCGCGGCGGCGACAGCGCTCGGGCAGTACGCCACGAATCGATCTCTGCAGGGGCTGATTCAGGCGCTCGCGGACGATCAGTTGGTGGTGACGCAGAGTGCTTTCGAGTCGCTGCGGACGCTGACGGGCAACGACGACCTGCCGGACGAGCAGCGCGAATGGGCGCTGTGGGCAAAGGAGTCGGATGCGCCGTTCGCGAACCAGCGCGACTTTGCGTATCCCGTGTTCCATCGCGAGCGGCGATGGATCGACTGGGTGCCTTTCATGCCGCCGGTGCCGAACGAGCCGGCGGGAAGGCCGACGGGGATGCCCGAGATCGCCTCAGCGCAGGGGCGGGTGTGAACACCCGATAACTCGCGGTGGTTGTGCCCGGTCGTCCGGGTGGCCGGATCGCGCGGATGGTGCGTCCGTGTAACGTGACGTCTGGTCGTTGTGCTTTGCAACGGCTGGTGGGCGGCGGGGAACAAGCCGAAATCAGGGTTCGGAAGCCGTGAACCGGATGGATGGAGGATCAGCGTGCGCGCCCTTCGAGTTGATGCCGACCGGCGAGTCATTCTGACGGACTCTGCCCCCGAACCGACGGCGGGGCCGGGCGAAGCGATGGTCCGCGTGTCGCGGGTGCTGTTGACGCACCTTGACGCGGTGACGGCGGGGTTGATCCCCGTCTCGGGCCTGCCCGCGCACGCGGGGACGCTGGGGCACCTGCTGTGCGGCACGGTCAAGTCGATGGAGATTCCGGCGGATGCGACCGCGGCGGTGTCGGCGCGGCGGTCGCTGGTGGGCAAGCGGGTGGTGGCGAGCCCGTCGATCGCGTGCGCGCACTGCGATCTGTGCCGGGCTGGGCTTTCGACGCACTGCAGGACGCGATCGGTGATCGGGACGCTGGGGCGCGAGGGGTGCTGTGCGCAGTGGGCGGTGGTGCCGATCGCGGCGCTCTCGCCCGTGCCCGACAACGTGAGCGACGACAAGGCGGTGTTCGCGCACCCGCTCGCCACAGCGCTCCACTTCGGGCACATGCTGCGTGCCGATGGGAAGACGTACATCACGGTGCTCGGCGATTCGCTGGTGGCGTTGCTGACAGCGCAGACGCTGGCGCGCGTGAACAAATCGGTGCGGTTGCTCTCGACGCGGCCGGATCGGTCTCGGCTGTGTGAGCGGTGGGGCATTCGGCACCGCCCGGTGGACGAGGCGGGTCGCCGGCAGGACCAGGACGCGGTGATCGACTGCACGGGGACGACGCTGGGGCTACGGCTGGCACTGCAATTTGTCCGGCCGCGGGGGACCGTGCTGGTTCACTCGCCGCTGAGTCTGCTGCCGTTCCCGGCGGGGAAGCCGATGGCCGACCAGCCGCCCCCCCACTACTTGCAGCCGGTGGATTGGACGATGGCAATCGCGAACGAGATCCAGATATTGGGGTGTCGTGAAGGCCCCCTCCCCGAGGCGTTGGGGTTGCTCGCGGAAAGCGGCGTGGACGTGCTGTCGCTGGCGGGGAGCAAGTGCCGGCTGGAACAGGCACCGACGGTGTTGGAGGCCCTGCGCGACGCCGACCATCTGCCGTTCCTGATCGATCTGGACGGCGGGAAGAGCCGGTGAGCGGATCCGGTTTGGCGGCCTGAAGTTCCCCGGAATCGGGAACACAACCGGGCGCTGAGCCGTCTGTACAAGGGAAGGTGAACTCGCGATTTTGGCGCGATGGGTGCAAGCACCGTCTGAGCTTGTGTTTACAATGTGTTTGCGGCCCGGTGGATTGATCGTCGGGCGCGCGCCGATTCGGACGACTTGGATGCTCGAACTCAAGCAGGAGTGCATGGCATGACGCGTCGAAGCACCGGCCGGGGGAATGTCCTGTTTGCCGCAGCGCTGGCCGCGATCGTCGGGGGAGGGCTGGTGTTTGCATCACCCGCAGCGATGGCTCAGCCCGAGGTTCGCAACGAGGGGATGGGCACGCCGCGACGCGCGCAGCAGGACGCGATGGTGCTCAAGCCGTTCCCGGCTGAGGCGTGGTCGCACGTTGAGCAATGGACGAACGGCTCAGCACCGACGCCCGAGCAGTTGGCTGGCAAGGCGGTGCTGATCGTGACGTGGGCGGGCTGGCACCGCGCGGGCGACACGGCGGTGCGCCTGGCGCAGAGCATGCACGAGCAGAACCACGAGAAGGGGCTGGTCGTGCTCGGCGTTCACAACGAGCGTGGGTTCGACAAGGCGGCGGAGGCGGCGCAGCGGCTGGGCGTGAAGTTCCCGTATGCGCGCGACATCGACGGGAAGTTCAAGGGCGCACTGCTGCTTGATCAGGATCCGGACTTCGCCGTGATCGACCGGGCGGGGAACGTGCGGTTCCTCGACATCGAGACGTCGTCGGTCGCGGCGGCGGTGTCGATCGTGGTGGGCGAGACGCTGGAGCAAGCGCAGGGCAAGCCCGGAGCGGTGGCCGCGGCCAGCGAGCAGGCACGGCGGGATGCGCTGCGGACGCGCGACATCGGCGCAACGCTCGCGCCGGGCCAGACGATCAGCGTGCAGTTCGAACTGCCCGAGCAGGAGGTGTACGACCGGGTGAACTGGCCGCACCGCGTGAAGGGCGAGGGCCGGCTGGAGTTTGACAAGTTGAGCGACCAGTTGATCCACGAGCCGCCGCGGCTGAAGCGACCGGAGGAGGAGGGGTACTTCCCGACGTTGCCGAACGCGCACGGGAAACTGGTGGTGATGTACTTCATCGACCCGAAGATCCGCGGGCTGCTGAACATCCTGCCGACGATGAACAACGTGCAGGACGTCTTTGCTCGTGACGCGACGGTGATCGGTGTGGCGGCAAAGTTCGGCGTCGAGTCGTTCGGGCTCTCGTCGGAGGACGCGGGCAAACTCGCGCAGCGCAACGAGCCGCTGGTGCGCGAGATCTACCGCACGCGGCCGATGAATCACTCGACGATCGTCAACGTGCACGGGCTGACGCTGGAGCGGATGAACAACATCCAGTTGTTCGGGCGCTCGATGGAGGACGCCGCGACGTGCCTGATCATGTCGACCGACGGCACGATCCGCTGGATCGGCCACCCGGGCGAGGAAGGGTTCCGCGTGATGATGAACCGCCTGATCGCGGCCGATCCGGGCGTCAAGTCTCGACGCGCTGCGGAGGACGCCGCGCTCAAACTGCGGCAGCGATGACCAGGCCACGCGACGAACGAGCGGGCAGGACAGAAAGGCTGAGATGAAGCACCGACGTGGTACCGGTTCGCTCGTTGCCGCAGCGCTCTGGTCGCTGCACATGGTGTGCCCGGGCTCGTCGGCGGCTCTGGCGACGAACGGGCAGCCCGATGCGGGCCCGACCGAGATTCGGCTCGAAGGGCGGGGCGAGCGGCGAACCGCGCTCGACGCGATGCAGGGCAAGCCGTTCGACACAGCGCTGCTCGGCGAGTTGACGGGTTGGTCGGGCTCGCCCGTGACCGCCGAGAGCATCAAGGGCAAGGTGGTGGTGATCCTGACGTGGGCCGCCTCGTACCGAACGTCGCACGAGGGCGTGCGCGTGGCGCAGGAACTGCACGCCGCGCACGCCAAGGACGGGTTGATCGTGATCGGCGTGCACGACCAGGTCGGGTTCGACCGTGCGGCGGACGTGCTGAGCGAGCACGGCGCGAAGTTTGCGAACGCGCACGACGCGGGCGGACGCGTGAAGGCAGCGCTGATGGTGGACGTGCATCCGGACTTCTACTTGATCGACCGCGCCGGGCGGATGCGGTTCGCCGACGTGGTGACGTCGAGCGTTGCCCCCGCCGCCGCGATGCTCCTCGCCGAGACGGAGGAGCAGGCGGCCAAGGCGCCCGCCGGCCCCGCACAGGCACCTGCCCAGAGCGGCCAGCCGACGCGCGATCGGACGACGGCCTCGGGGGTGACGTTCCAACTGCCCGACGCGGCGGCGTACGCGGCGGTGAAGTGGCCGGAGCCTTCGAAGCGCGTGCAGCATGCTCGCGACCTGCAGGGCAAGCCACTGCCGGTGGCGCTCGGCAACGAGAAGTTTCTGGGCGATGCGCCCGACACGGCGGGCAAGATCATCGTGATCGACTTCTGGGCGACGTGGTGCGGGCCGTGCGTGCGCGCGATGCCGGGGCTCGAGCGCCTGTATCAGCAGAACAAGGCTGACGTGGTGGTGATCGGCCTGAGCGATGAGCCCGAGGGCACGGTGAAGCCGTTCCTCGCCAAGCACAAGCACGAGTATCCACAAGCGATCGACACCAAGATGACGCTCTACAGCGCGATGGGCATCCGGGCGATCCCGCACGCGATCGTGATCTCGACGGACGGGCACATCCGCTGGCAAGGCAACCCGCTGGGCGAATCGGCGGCGCTCTTCCGCGCTGTGCAGCAATTGGCTCGCGTCGATCCGGGCGTGCAGGCACGGCGAACCGCCGAGGCCGAGGCGCTCCGCAAGTGAGCAGCGAGGCCGAGCGATCGAGCGGAGTGGAGCACGCTGCACCGCCGCTGCTGCACGTTGTGCTGCACGAGCCGGAGATCCCCAACAACACGGGCAACATCGGGCGCACGTGCGTGGCGACGCACTGTGCGCTGCACCTGATCCGGCCGCTGGGGTTCGACACCTCGGAGAAGGCCTGCCGTCGTGCCGGGCTGGACTATTGGCCGAGGCTGCGGCCGACGGAGCACGACTCGTTCGAGGCGTATCTGCGGGGCTGCTTTGGTGGTGACGGGTGTGATGCGCGGCAGCGCGTGTGGCTGTTCACCACGCGGCGGGGTGCGCCGGTCTTCGATGCACGCTTCGAGCCCGGCGATCACCTGATTTTCGGAAAGGAGGCCGGCGGTCTGCCGACGGATGTGCTCGATCGGTTTCCGGATCGATGCCTGCGGTTCCCGATGGCGGAGGGGGAGCGATCGTTGAACCTCGCCACGGCGGTGTGCGCGGCGGTGTACGAGGCGCTGAGGCAGTTCGCCGCGAACGGGCGGGTCGGTGTTTCGGCCGATGCGCGGTTGATCGTGGGTGGGGCCAGCGCGGGAGCGAACTCTCCGGCCACAACGACGGTACACTCTGCGAGCGCATGAGCAGCCGCCCGGACCAACTCGTTTCGCACAGACCGCCCGAGGGTGCTTCGTTGATCGCGAGCGCCTCGCGCGGTGCGCGGTTTGCGCGTGCCGCGTTCCTCGCGACGGTTCTGGCCTTGACGGGCGCGGTGTGGATCGGGACGGCCTCGGGCTGCAGCGAGCCGCTGCTTGCCGCACGCGATGAGCGATCGCCTTTCGATCGATACGACGCCGTGCGGAATCAGCACGCGCCGCAGTACGTCGAGAACAAGTTCGGGCGTCGGCAGCCGAACCTCGTCGGCCGGCTGAGCCCGAAGAAGTGAGCGAAACGAGCGGACGGTCTACATGAACGCGACGCTCGCGACGGTGGTGTCGTCGGCGAGCGAGTCGGTCTTGGCGAACGCCAGTACGGAGTCGAAGAGGAAGGCCGCGTCGGTATCGACGGTCCGAGACGGTTCGAGCGCGGCGATGGCGCGATCGATCTGGAACATGTCGCCCTCCGGTCCGGGCTGCTCGACCACGCCGTCGGAGAAAACAACGAGGCGATCGCCCGTCGCGAGTTCGAGCGTCTCGGAGGCGTACTCGAAATCGGCGTCGATACCCAGCGGGATGCCGCCGGAGGTCGAGTTGCGCTCGGCCCGGCCGCCCGAGCGGGCGACCAGCCAGTGGCCGTGGCCAGCGTCGACGTGCGTGACCGTGCGGGAGCGCGAATCGAACACCCCGAGCCAGAGCGAGATGAACTTGTTGCTCGCGGCGTGGGCGCAGATGTGCTCGTTGGCGAGTCGCACGGCGAGCGCCGGGTCGCCGCTGTGCTTCAGCGCCGCGTTGAGATAGGTCTGGGCGGTGGCCATCAGGATCGCCGCGCTGATGCCCTTGCCCGCGACGTCGCCGAGGAAGATTGCCGTGCGGTGCGCGTCGAGGATCACGACGTCGAAGAGGTCGCCGGCGACGTAGCGGCCGCTCTTCATCCGCATGGCGTAGCGCACGCCGCCGACCTCGGCGGTCTCGGGCGGCATGATCATCACCTGCGCCTCGCGCGCGGCCGAGAGATCACGCAGCAGTTCGACCTGACGTCGCTCGAGTTGCACGCGGCTGAGGTTGCCCATCGCCAGCGCGCACATCCGGGCGACGGCCTGCACGAACGTCGCGGCGTCCTGGGGCACGCCGCCCGAGGCGCGCAGATGGATGCCGCTGCCCGGCTTGGACTTCTGCTCGCCCTGGCGCGCATCGAGGTAGAGGAAGCCCGTGACGTCGTCGCCGACCTTGATCGGCGCGCACAGCGCCGTCTGGATGCGCAGCATCATGATGCTGGCCGAGGCGCCGCCCCCTTCCTCCACCACCAATTTCACCATCTCGCCCTTGCGGGCCTCGCTGATGAGCGACTTGCTGAACGTGCCCGACTGGCCCGGTTTCGCGAAGGCGTCGATGTCCATCACGACCTCGACGTCGCCCATCGCCGGG
The DNA here is from genome assembly GCA_019636535.1 of Phycisphaeraceae bacterium. Taxonomy (GTDB): domain Bacteria; phylum Planctomycetota; class Phycisphaerae; order Phycisphaerales; family UBA1924; genus JAHBK01. The sequence continues at coordinate 24,636 of JAHBXK010000025.1, forward strand.
GCGTCGCGCAGCAGCGCTGCGCGCGCAAAGCCCGAGCCCTCGATCGCCGCGCGAAGGACCACCTGGGCCAGCGCCCGCTCGTCCTCGACGCCCACGACCGCCGCCGCGCACTCCATGAGCAGGTTCAGGCGCGTCTGCGAGATCGCCGCGAGTTCGCGCTCCTCGACGCGCTCGACGCGCTGCCGGCTCGCGGGGCTGATCTCGTCGACCAGCGAACTCGACGCGTGGCTCGCGGGGCCCATCCGCACGCGAAAGGTCCAAGGCCCGACGCGCACCATGTCGCCCGCACGCAGCGGCGACATGCCCTCGGCCTCGAGGCGCGAGTTGTTGACGTAGGTGCCGTGCGTGCTGCCCAGATCGGTGATGAACCAGACGCCGTCGCGGAAGGCGATGCTCGCGTGCCGGCGTGAGACCGCCTCGTCGGCGAGTTTCGCCTCGCACGTGGAACTGCGACCCAGCGTTGTGGGCTTTCGAGGGTCGATCTCGATCGGTGCCAGCACGGGCCCGACAAGCGGATCGAGCGTGATCGGGCCGTCGCCCGGCCGGGCCTGACCTTGGCCGGCGGCGTGGCCTCCGAAACCGTGAGAAGCCCCCGGGCTGCCCATCAGGGTCTGGGCATACGGCGGATCGGAATCGGCCAACGGTTGGTAACCCATTGTCATATCTTGCTTTAGATTTGTTGCTTGTGTGAGATCGCGCCGCACATCGTCGTGAAACTGCCTCGCCGTCATAGGCCGTAAGCAGGATGGTAACACGATCACGGCCGTGGCTTCGCGAACCGGTTGCAACCGGAGTGCGAAATATTGCAACAAAGTTGCATCAGGCCCTTGACCCAGTCGGAGTCCGGTGCCAATCTTTCTCGGACTCCACTGCACGCACCCCGCCGGCCCCCACCATGATCCTGCCCCGCCGAGCATCCGAGCCCGCGCCTTCGCGCCGACACCGGCCGCGGACGTGTGCGCTCGCGGTCTTGGCGCTCGTGGCGGCGTGGCTGCTGCCGGCGTTGCACGCGATCGTGCCGCACGCGGACTCGAACGACCAGTCGCTGAGCGCCGGAGCCGCCCACCACGCCGGGTGCTGCGGCGGTCGACACCACGCCGGCGGCGAGACGGCCCATCCGCACGCCGAGGCCGCGTGCCCAAGCACACTGGCGAGGCATGCCCCCGAACCCGCGGAGCAGACCCCCGCGCCAAGGCATGACCATCGCGACTGCGAACTCTGCCAACTGATCGCACTCGGCCTGCACCGCCCGACGCCGACCGTTGCGGCGGTCGACGCGGTTGAACCGCTGCGCCTGTGCGGCAGCGCTGAGCGATGGGCCGCACAAACGCCCGTTGCACGAGCACACGCAGCGATACGTGCTCGCGGCCCGCCGGCGGCCTGAAGCACGCAGCGCCACTCGCGATGCGCGATGCCTCGGCCGCCTCCACCCCCACTCGATTCATTTGGCTTTGACGCCATCCGTTCCGTGCGATTCGCACCGTCGGCTCGCGCGCTGGCCTCGTCACTCATCGACGGTGGCGCGCGTTGATCGACCCGGAGTACCGGACGTGACCGCCCGACTCTTTCTCGGACCGCCCCGTGGGCGCTCGATGCGCTTGCATGCTCATCGCGCCTTCACGCTCGTCGAGTTGCTCGTCGTCATCGCCATCATCGCGGTGCTGGTCTCGATTCTGCTCCCATCGCTGGCGAGCGTCCGACGCGCTGCACGCACGACGGTCTGCCTCTCGAACGTTCGTCAACTCGAAGTCGCCCACACTCTCTACACGAACGACCATCGAGAGATCCTCATCGACGCCGGACTCGGCCACGGCGGGCTGACGCTCGCGCAACGGTCGTGGCCGGTGGTGCTGGCCGAGTACGCCTCGGGGCCGGTGGCGCTGCGCTCGCCCGGCGACGACAGCCCGCACTGGTCGGTGCGCGAGCCGACCGGCCCGGGCGGGAACACGACGGGTGTAACGCTGCGCGAGTACCTGGACCTTGCACAGAACAGTCCATCGCTCGGCACGACCCCAGCGCTGGCGCGATGGACCAGTTACGGCCTCAACAACTTCACCACGCGCTTCGCCACACCGTTCGTGCTCGACCCCGTGACCAACAGGCGCTATGGGCCGTGGGAACGACTGAGCAAGATCCCGCGTCCGCACGCGACCGTGCACTTCCTGATGATGACGCGCGGCAGAGCGCCGGGCTCCGCACCGTTCGCCACATCCGATCATGTCCACGCTGAGGAGTGGGACCAGTTCGGCGCTGAGGATGCGCCGACGGTCGCCAACACGCAGATGGAGATCAACGCCCACGGCGCTCAGCGCGGCAACGCGGCCAAGCCCTCAACCGAGTCCATCGCCAACTACGGCTTTCTCGACGGCCACGCCGAGTCGCTGCGTTTCCGCGCCGTCTATCGCTACGGCTTCGACAACCGCTTCTTTCCCGACTTCGCCAATTGACGCATCGATCGATCCACACCCGCACACCACGGACCAACGCCATGAACACACACCATGCAAATCCCAGCACGCGCCGATCTCTGAAGTCTCGCTCCATCGCGTGCGCGCTCGGCGGCATGCTCTTGGCCGCCTGCCCCGCCGCTGCGCAGCTGCACGAGGGCGACATCATCCTGATCGCGCAGAACAACCACGTCGTGACCGGCTCATCCGCCGGGCAGGCGCTCTCGTTCCCTCAGCGCGTGTTCGCCGGTGCCTTCGGCAGCATCGGCCTGCCCAACCGCACGCCCGACCCCGGCTTCAACAGCGTGCCCGGACAGTTCGTCACCAACGCGCTCGTCGATGTGCGCATCCGCCGGGCAGCTCGCAAGTGGAACGCCGCCGACGGCAACTTCTGCCCGATTCCCGATGAGTCGGTCGAGATCCGCAAGGGGACGCGGATCATCGTCTCTCCCACGACCGATCCGACCGACCCAGCCGACGGACCGGCAATCACCATGGGCGTGACCGACCCGCTCGATGGGCTGATCCACCAGCACCCGGCGTACTGGCTTACCGAGCCGCACACCGATGGTGTGTACCTGATCGAGGTGCAGGTCGAAGCCGAGCCGCTTGCGCCCTCGGCCCCGCTGTGGCTGCTGTTCTCGCAGAACGCCGACGCGCAGACGGTCGGCAACGCCGTCGCCTTCGCCGAGGCCACCCTCGCCGCGCCCGACGCTTCGGGCAATCTCTGCCGCTGCCCCGCCGACTTCAACGACGATGCGATCGTCGATCTGGCGGACCTTCTCGACTTTCTCGCCGGTTGGCTGCCCAACCTGGGCGGGACGGGCACGGGCCTTCCGGGCGACCGCAACGGCGACGGCGTGGTCGATCTGGTTGACCTGCTCGAGTTTCTCGAGCGATGGCTCGTCGGCTGCTGACGCGCGCCGCCACCGGACCCTGTCTTGATCTGATGCGTTTGTTTCATGTTCCGTTCGTTCGCCCCTTTCTGTTTGGAGGTAGATGATGAAGCGTTCTCTCAGTCAGTTCCGGTTTGTCCCGCTTGCCCTCGCCGGCGCAACCGTCGGGCTCGTCGGCTCGTCAGCGCTCGCCGACGGCTCCGACGTTGGGCTGATCGCGCAGGGCGGAAGGCTGGTCACGGTCGAAGCGATCGGCGAGCCACCGATGCAGACCTTCGGCGGCCCGCTGCGGGTCTTCGGCGTTGAACTGGAGTTCGACGCGATCGAGATGCTCGTCGGCGTCGACGAGCCGGGCTTTGCCACGCAGGACGCCGCGGTGCTCGGCCAGAGCATCGGCTTCACGTTCACGCGCGCGCTCCGCCAGTGGAACGTCGGGCTCGGTCTGTTCGAGCCGACGACCTTCACGATGACCGCAGGCCGAGTCGACTTGGGCCTGGCCAACGTGACCACGCCGACCACCGACGTGCCCACGCCGTTGTCGACGATCCCCGTCTTCCCCGACGACATCCACTACTTCTGGTCGCTCGACGGCGCCACCGACACGACGGGCGAGGGCATCTACCTCGTCGAGGGCTACTTCACCAACCCCGGCGGGCAACTGCTCGACTCGCTCCCCGTCTGGTTCGTCTTCAACTACGGCCTCGACGAAGACGAGCACGACCTGGCGATCGACTGGGTCGCCGACAACCTCGTGCCCGCGCCGGGCGCTGTGGCGCTGCTCGCGATGGGCGGCCTGGCATCCCTGCGCCGACGGCGGCGGGCCTGACTCGCAACGAGCCGGATCGTTGTCTGGAACCGCGCTCGCGGCGTTATCTTCGATCCGAATCCGACCCACGATTGGACACCCTCGCGCGTGCGTTCTCCGCGCGGGGGTGTTCTCATTCAGGCTTCATCTGGTCCAGCCGCTCATCCCGGCTCGCGCTGCGACCATCCCGTGATCTGCGCACCCCCCGTGCCCCCATCGCCCGGCGATGACACAAGGTCGAACCAGTGATGGTTCGCGTACGACGACGTGGTCGTGCTCAACCGGCTGGTGGTGCCCGAGGTTGTGCCGTTGTGCGACCAGGCGTTCACACCGCCGTTCGAGTCGCCCGCCGCAACGAGGATCGACGCCCCGGACGGCCCGGGCGCAGCCAGAACCGTCCGCGCTGAGCCCGACGCGAGCGTGAAGGCGGTCGATTCGCCGCCGAACGATGAACCGCCCCAGACGCGGCCGAAGATCGTTGATCCTCCCTTGCCGTAGACCACGCGCGTAACGCTGCCGTCGGGCGAGCACACAATGTCGAACCCGCGGACCGACTCACTGCCCGTCGAGGAGGTGAGGTTCTGCGTGTTCGACCACGATGAGCCGTTCCACCGCGTCGTGCGAAGGATGCCGTTGCTCGTCACGCACGCGAGGTAGATCTCGTTCGTGCCCGGTCGCGAGGCCATGCGGATCCAACTGCTTCGTGCTCCGAGCCCCGTCACGTATGACGTGCTCGACCACCCGGACCCCGGCGTGTAGACGCGGTAGCCGAAGCGGCTCTGGCTGCCGTGCGAGAACGCGGCGACCAGCCGCCCCGACACGCGCTCGAGTGCTGCGAACGCCTCCTCGTTGTCACCGTTGTAGAGCGACGTCGTCAGCGTCATGCGGTCAGCCCAGTCTGAGCCGGTCCACCTCGCGGCGTACGCACGCTTGTTCGAGTCGACGATGATGGCCATCATCTGGTCGGTCGCACTGCCGAGGCTGACGAGCCTCGCCCACGTCACGTCACCCGTCGACATGCCCATGCTCGATGCGCCCGAAACGGTTGAGCCCGACACCGTGCGGTAGCGCATCTGCGTTGAGGGCTTGTCGAAGTAGATGATCAGCCCGTTGCCCGAGACCGGCAGCGCTGCGCCGTGGAACGGCCGGCTCGTGCTCCGGCCCGTGTCGTTGCAGATCGTCGAGAACGTTGTCGAGCCGGTTGCGCCGTCGGTCACGCCGAAGAGCAGGCGGTTGCCGCTGTCGGAGGCGAGCACCAGCCGGCCGTGCGGAAGATCGGCAACCGAGACCCACATCGGCTCGTTGCTCGTTGTGCCGATCGTGGTCGGCGTTGACCAGGTGCCCGAGTCGCCGGTGAAGTCCGATCGCTGCACGACGCGCGGCGAGTTGCGCGTGAACACGAGTGCCGAACCACCCGATCCGCCGCCCTCGGCCGAGCCCAGCGCCGCCGTCACGCGGACCTCGCGGCGCGCCCCACCATTCTGCGCGATCGCGGTGATGACCGTCGCGCTGCCGTCGTCGGTGCGTGTCGCCCAGACCCGCGTCCCGCCGTTGATCGTCGGGTCGTTCGCGGGGTTGCCGTCGTTCGAGATCGTGCCGATCCCCCCGTCCCCATCGTGGTCGGTGTCGTCGATCAACTCCTTCGCGGCCATCGCCGCGGCCGACTCGGCGGCGAACTGGGCCCACGCCCCCTGCGCCCGCACCGCGCCCAGTTCCTGATCCCGCGCGCCGGTCGTCACGATCGCGGCCACCGCGATCGACATCACCACGAGCACGATCACCAGCGCCACGAGCACGGTGCCGGGCCGGTGCGCACTCAACCGCACTCCGCCTCGCTCGCGCGCGCGCTGTCCATCACGACCCGTTCGATCTTCAGCCATGGCGTCCTCGGCGTGTCCGGGTGCGCAACCTTCGCGCACCCACGGCTACATCGGCCGATCGGCCCAGCGCGCGAAGCCGCAGGCCCGCAACCCGCGGGGATCATCCGGGTCCCAAGACAAACGTCTGATAATCCCCGCCGGATCCCTGCACATCGACGCTCTGCGCACCGTGCATCAAAGCCGGCAGACCCTCGAGCGCTGGCCCGATCCCTCAGACCGTGACCGGCGTGAAAGTGGCCCCGTTCATCGCATCGAAACTCACGAAGTCGCCGACGGCGAAGTCGGTGGCGTTCTGCCGCGAATCCGTCAACGCGCAGTGCACGGGCACCGCCGCATCGACCACGATCGAGTTCGCAGCGCGGTCGATCGAGACGACCGACCCCTGCATGCGTCGCGGCCGGCCGTACACGGGTTCGAGGTACTTGCCGCCGCTCTCCACGACGTCCACGCGCCGGGCCTTGAGGGCGATGATCCCGATCGCGCGCTTGCCGACCCGATCCACAAGCGACCCCGCTTCGACTGTCGGAATCAGGTGCGTCTGATACGACGTGTTCGGGAACGAGAGCACGACGTGGGCCGGACGCGTGGCGGTCGCGGGAACGACCTCTTCGAGCGTGCCGCGTGCGAGCGTGGGATCGATCTTGGAAGTTGGGGCGGGGTGGATCATGGCGGGGGAAAGGGTAGGAGCAGGCGCGCCATGCGGCATCGCGCGGTAGCATCGACCAATCGATTCATCGCATCGCCAGAAAGTTCGCCAACAACCTCGGCCCCTCCTCGGTCAGGAAACTCTCCGGGTGAAACTGCACGCCCTCGACCGGCGCGGTCTTCCCCGCTGCGCGTTCCGCCGGGCTCCACACGCGCCGAAGCCCCATGACCACCCGCCGCGTCGGGCCGTCGGGTCGCTTGGAGTCCTTCGGCTCGTCCGACCACGCCGAGACCTGCCACCCCCCACCATCCGTTCCAAGCGGCGGAACCGTCTCCTCCAGCACCACCAGCGAGTGGTACCGCGTCGCAACAAACGGATCGCTCAGCCCGGCGAACACGCCCCGCCCGTCGTGCCGAACCGGGCTGGTCTTGCCGTGCATCGGCACCGCGTGCCGCGTGACGGTCATGCCGTGCAGGTCGGCCATGCACTGGTGCCCCAGGCAGACGCCCAGGATCGGCACGCGCCCCGCGAACCGCTCGATGATCGCCGACGACACGCCCGCTTCCTTCGGCGTGCATGGGCCGGGGGAGATGATGATCCGCTCCGGCCCCTTGCCCCCGTCTCGGCGCGGCAGCGCCCCGGCCTCATCCGGCGTGATCTGGTCGTTCCGCACCACCCGAATGTCCAGCGACGCGTCCAACTCGCCCAGGCGCTGCACGAGGTTGTACGTGAACGAGTCGTAGTTGTCGATCAGCAGGATCATCGCGGCGATGGTATGGGGCGTGTTCACGGGCGCGAGGCACGCACCGGCGCCGCCTCTACCGCGCAGCACGCGATCGCGCCATGAAGCAAAAGTGGGCCGGGCTCCCGTTCGAAAGAGCCCGGCCCGCACGCGGTCTGATTGGTCTCTTCACATCGACCGAGAAACTTCCGCGATGCCTCACGCCCCGCGCCGACGACGCGCGAGCAGACCCAAGCCCGCCAGCGCCAGCACAGCGCTCCCGGGTGAGGGGATGATGTACTCGGCCGTGAACAGCCAGTCCGTGCTGGCGTGGTGCACGATGCCGCTCTCGCGGACGTAACTCATCCAGCCCCAGCCCGAGATGCCGTTATGCCCGCGGTGGCCCAGGTCGTTGTCCTCGTCGCCGAAGCGGAACGAGTAGCCGCCCATCCGCTCGTCCACCAGGCTGATCGTGTCGCCCAGCGGAGTCAGGATCGAGCCCGAGTTGCTCCGGTTCGCGGCGTTGACCCAGAGGTCATCGTCAGCGCCGGCCGCCATCACGCCCATCGAGTACGTGAACGACACGGTGTACACGCCCAGGTACTGGTCCACGGCGTACGACGTGCCGACGTCGCGGCCGCCCCACGCCTGACCCGCGATCACGATCGTCGTGCCCGTGTAGGTCAGTTGCACGTTCGATTGAGGATGATCGAAGTCGAGCGTGAACACGTCGTGCCCGCTCGTCGCGTTGTACAACTCGTCGAACCGCGCGCCGTACAGCGGCGGACGCTGGTTGCCGTCCGGGTGGTTGCGCAGTTGGTAGATGCCGGGGACGATCGTCGCCGCCGAGACCGGCGACCCGACCCCAAGCACCAGGCCCGCGCCGAGCGCGCAGACCGACCAAGCGATAGCAGATGAACGCATGCTCTCTCTCCAGTAACAGAACGGGTTGAAGGAAAATCGAACGCGCCAGCACGCCGACGATGCACGCCGGCCGCGCTGAGCCGATCAGTCTTGCACACCAATCAGCCGAGTCCAGCGCACGAACATCAAACTCAACTTGAGTTGATTCGTTCTTTGCGATTGAGCGTCTTATAAACCGCCCGCGCGTCCGATCACCGCACGCTGCGCACCGCTATCGGACCGCGCACCGCCACCCCCTCAGAACACGCGCAGCACCGCCACCAGCACAAACGCCGCAACGATCACCACCACCGTGGCCACCACCCACTTGCCCGACTTGGCCGACCCGGCCGCGGTCGAGAGCGCGTGCCCGCAGTGGTAGCAGATCTCGGTGTCGTCGAAGACCTCCTTGCCGCACTCGGGGCACGTCTGCGTCACGTCGCCGAAGCGGGCGATGTCCTCCTCGCTCGGCAGGTCGTCGAACTCGTCGGGATCACCACCCCGGCCCCGACCGTCCACCACCTCCCCACCCCTCCCCGGGCCGCGCAATTCGCCACCCCCCCCGCCGCCGCCGCGGCCCGAGGGCGTGTGGAATGTTGGGGGTCGACCGGCCATCGGCCAAGCATAGTGACTCCCCCCCCCTCCACCCCCCCACCCCCTCCAACCCCACCCCGCCGCCCGCCCGTCGTGTCCGCCCGGTCCACACTCTTTCGGCACCCCGCGCGCAAGATCGCCCCCCACCCGGCGTATGGAGGAGTACCACCGCGATGGTCGGCCCTTGCACCGGGCCGCCAGGCCCACACGGCCCGCGGCTGCGAGAGGGATCGTGCGAGACGATCCTCAACGACCGCGATGGCCCTCCCTTCTGTCTTTCTCCTTCTCCCGAAGAAGGGAGGGCCTGTCGCTTTCGCCTCGCACCGACCCGCTTCCGACGCGGCACTCCGCCCCAGCGCAGCACTCCCGCTGGTACCATCCCCGCATGACCCACCACATGCCCCCTGCAAGCCCCAACCGCCCGCGTTCATCCCGTCGGATCGCGCTGGGCGCTGTCGCCCTGGCCTGCATCTCCTCCCTCTCCGCCGCTTGCTCCAACAAGACCTGCACGGGCTTCGACGCCCCGGCTCGTCCCGCCGACCGCGTCGAACTCGTCACCGACTTCGGCCCCAACCAGGTCACGGGCGTCGCCGTCTCGTCGCGCGGCCGCATCTTCGTCAACTTCCCCGATTGGCGGGGCATGGGCAGCCCGCAGGCCGCCATGGCCGTCGCCGAAGTCCTGCCCGACGGCTCGATCAGCCCTTACCCGAACCTCGAATGGAACGGCATCGCCGAGTCCACGGCCCTGGTCTCCAGCGCCCTCGGCGCTGGCTGGACCGACGCCGACGGCACGCACATCGCCGCCACTTCCGCCGGCCACGCCCGCTCCGACTCGCTCTTCGACGATGAAGACGACCGACCCGACCCCGGCATCCTGCCCGGCGACCGATTCGTCAGCGTGCAGTCGGTCCACATCGATGCGCGCGACCGCCTCTGGATCCTCGACTCCGCGAACCCCAGTTTCGCCGGTGTGCAGTACGCCGGCGGCGGGCCCAAACTCATCGAGGTCGACCTGCGCACCAACGCCATCGCGCGGGTCATCCGCTTCGACCCCGACACCGTCCCCTTCGACGCCTACCTCAACGACGTTCGCATCGACGTCGCCGATCAGGTCGCCTTCATCACCGACTCGGGCCTCGGCGCGATCATCGTCGTCGATCTCGTCTCGCACCGCGCCCGCCGCCTGCTCGACGATCACCCGTCGACCAAGGCCGATCCGAAAGTCGTCCCCAACGTCGGCGGCCTGCCGTGGGTTCTCGCCGGCCCGGGCGGAAGCACGCCCCAGGTCCACTCCGACGGCCTCGCGCTCGACGAACGCAACAAGATCCTCTACTGGCAGGCCCTCACCGGCGAGCGCCTCTACGCCATCGACTCGCGCCTGCTCACAAGCCGCACCGTCCCCGCCTGGCAGATCGCCAACTCCGTCCGCGACCTCGGCCCCACCACCGTCACCGACGGCATGTGGTCCGAATCCGGCGGCGACCTCTTCTTCACCTCGCTCGAAGTCGATTCGGTCACGCGGATCAACGGCGCTGACCTGCGACGCGCATTCCGCCAGGGCGTGACCAACGACTGGCGCAACCGCCTGCGCACCATCGCCACCGACCACCGCCTCGGCTGGCCCGACTCGCTCGCCATCGGTCCAGTCGGACCGACCGGCCCCACGGGCGAGTTCCGCCCCGGCGGGCGCTGGCTCTACGTCACCACCAGCCAGATCCACCGTCTGCCCGCCTTCATCGGCGGCGCTGGAGCAACCCCCGCGGGCTCGGGCGTTGACGGGTCGATGGGCTACGCGCTCTACCGCATCAGGTTGCAGTAACACATTCCCGCTCGGGCGGGCTTGTGTCGCACAGCCGCCGAGTTCGCGTCGCAAGCCGACCGATCCGCGTTGCCTCATCACGCCCAACGCAACCGACCTCGTACTCCACGCCGCGATCCATCGCGAACGACGCGGCACGGCCCTGAATCACGCGGCCGCCCAGTTCGCACGCGTCGCGCCAGGCAAGCGTCGAATACACGCGCGGAGCCTCCGCATCCGCCGACGCACAAGCCGGATCGCCCTCGAACACGCCCGCAACGTCCTTCACCAACCTGCACCTCGCGCCGGTCTGCTCCGCCACAAACAGCGCGGTCAGGTCCGACCCGCCTCGCCCAAGCAGCGTCGGCCGCCCGTGCTCATCTCGCCCGACGAACCCCGGCACCACCACCACCTCAGCGTGCTCGAACGCATCCATCAGCCGTTCTGATCTCATCGCTTCGGGCATCGCCTCCAGCGCTGGTCCTTGTGTGCAAAGCCCGAGCGCGGCGGCATCCTGCAGCGACACGCGATGCCCCGCGCGATGCAGCGCCAGCGTCAGCATCGACGCCGACTCCATCTCACCGATCCCCACGAGCATCGCCACCGCGTGCTCGTGCACAACTCCGTCGTCGCGGTCGAGTGATGTGGCCGCTTCGAGCAGACGATCCGTCCGCCCCTTGAAGGCCGAAACCACGGCGACCACGCGCGCTCCGCGCCGAACCCAGCGATCGATCTCCCCGATCGCCCGGCCCAGATCACCCTCGTTGCACAGCACCGACGACCCGAACTTCAGCACGATCATCGTGTGACAGCGCACGGGCGCACCTCCCGCGTGCCAATCACCTGCTTGGTCTGCAAACCCGCCGGTGAGCCCTCAGTCGTCACCTCGATCGCCGACGACGCCTCGATCGCACGCCCCAGGTCCGCGATCACGTCCCGCGGATCCTCCAGCCCCACCGACAACCGGATCAGCCCGTCCGTCACGCCCACACGCTCGCGCTGTTCGCGCGGCACGTCCGCGTGCGTCATCGTCGCCGGGTGCGTCAGCAGCGTGTGCGCAGCGCCCACGTGCTCGACCAGCACGCACAACCGCACCGACGCCAGCAGCCGCTTCGCCGCGGGAACGCCACCCTTCAGGTCGAACGCGATCACCCCGCCGTGCAGCCGCTCGCCCCCCGACGAACACAGGTGCTGGCGCTCGGCGAGTTCGCGCTGCCCGAACATCTCCAGCCCGGGATAGATCACCCGCGAGACCTCGGGCCTGCCGCTCAGCCACCGCGCAGCCTCCAGCGCGTTCCGCGAGTGCTCGCGGATCCGCAGCGGCAGCGTCCTGATCCCCTGCAGCGTCAGCCAGCCGTTGAACGGGGTCTGAATCCCGCCCGTCGCCTTGCGCACAAACCGCAGCCGCGTCAGCAGCGCCTCGTTCCGCGTCACCACCGCCCCGCCGAGCGCCGACGAGTGGCCATCGATGTGCTTGGTCGTCGCGTACACGCTCACGTCCGCGCCAAGATCCAAGGGACGCTGGATCACCGCCGTGTGGAACGTGTTGTCCACCGCCAGCGGAATCTCGCGCCCCAGCAAGCCTCCCGCACGCCTGGCCACCGCCGACACCGCCGCGATGTCCGTCAGTTCCAGCGTCGGGTTCGCCGGCGACTCAACGAAGATCAGCCGCGTGCCCGCCGTGATCGCCTCCGCCACACGCTCCGGCCGCGTCGCATCGACGAACGTGCTCTCCACACCGAGCGGCGCCAGAATCTGCTGCGCCAGCCGAACCGTCCCGCCGTACAGCGACCCGCCGAACACGATGTGGTCCCCCGCCTTCACCAGCGCCAACATCAGCGCAAACTCCGCCGCCAGCCCAGAACTGAACGCCACCGCCGGCGGCGCCGATTCCAGCGCCCCCAGCGTCGATTCCAACTCGTCGATCGTCGGGTTCGAGACGCGCGAGTACGCGTGCGCGCACTCCCCCCCCACCTCGCCCTGTGCGTACGTCGTCGATTGCACGATCGGCGTCACCAGCGGCTGCCCCGCCGGCCGGCGTTGAGGGGACTCCCGCCCGTGCAAGGCCACGGTCCGGGGGTCGGGTGCGTGCGGATCAAAACGGTTCTGGAGATTGGACATGTCGCGTGCTCCTTTATCGGGAGTTGGTCGCGACATCAAGCAGATCGGCTTTCGATGGGAGCGGACACGCGCCGCTCGCGGATTTGCCTGCCCCGGGAAGGCCCGGTTCGGCCGCATCGTCCTTCGGTCCGGGCTTCTGCGCCCGGCCTCCGGCTGCCTCGGCACCGCGGTCGAAACTCGCCCATCGGGCTGTTCCGGCTCGGTTGCCGCCCGGGATCAATGAAGGCGTCCCGGGACTCTTGATGCCTAACGGGGGGAGGTTAGCCGGGCCACGCCCGCCGTCAAGCGGGCCGGAAACGCCTTCAACCAAGCCTCACGCCATCACAACGTTCGATCGGTCCGGCACGCCGCGCATCGCGTTCCGCGTGTCCACCACCATCTTCGAGTGCTTCGCGATGAACGCCCAGTCGTACGCCGAGTGGTTCGTCGAAACCAGCACGCAGTCGTACGAGCCGAGGTTCTCCGGCGTCAGCGCCACCGACTCCATGTGCAGGTCGTACCGCCTCATCCGCTTGGTCTTCGCCACGTGAGGGTCGTTGTAGTCCACGTGCGCGCCCAGTTCGTCCAGTTTCTCGATGAGTTCGAAACTCGGGCTCTCGCGAACGTCGTCGATGTCCGCCTTGTACGCGAGCCCGAGGATCAGCACGCGCGAGCCGCGGACGCTCTTGCCCCGCTCGTTCAGCGCATGACCCACCCGGCCCACGACGTAGTCCGGCATCATGTGGTTGATCTGCCCCGCCAGTTCGATGAACCGCGTCGGCATGTTGTACTCGCGCGCCTTCCACGTCAGGTAGAACGGATCGATCGGGATGCAGTGCCCGCCCAGACCGGGGCCGGGATAGAACGGCATGAACCCGAACGGCTTGGTGCTCGCCGCCTGGATCACCTCCCACACGTCGATCCCCATCGCCGTGAACAGCATCTTCAACTCGTTCACCATCGCGATGTTCACCGCGCGGAACGTGTTCTCCAGGATCTTCGCCGCCTCCGCAACCTCCGCGCTCGACACCGGCACCACCGTCTTGATCGCGTGCCGGTACAGCGCGGCCGCCACCTCCCCGCTCGCCCGCTCGATCCCACCCACCAACTTCGGGATCGTCGTCGTGTTGTGGTCCTTCCGACCCGGGTCCTCGCGCTCCGGGCTGAACGCCAGATAGAAGCCCTCGTCGCTCCCGCACTTCAGCCCCGTCCTCTCCAGCACCGGCAGCATGTCGTCCCGCGTCGTCCGCGGATAACTCGTGCTCTCCAGCACCACCAACTGCCCAGGCCGAAGCGTCGCGGCGATCAACTCCGTCGTCTTCACCACGTAACTCAGGTCCGGATCCATGTGCTTGCCCAGCGGCGTCGGCACACACACGATGATCGCGTCGCACTCCCCGAGTTTCTTGAAGTCGGCCGTCGGCGTGAACTTCCCGCTCTTGGCCATCCCCTTGCAATAGTCCGGCCCGAAGTGCAGCAGGTAGTTCACCCCCTCCTTCAGGTCGCGGATCTTCGCCGGGTCCACGTCGAACCCGATCACCGGCATCCCCACGTCGTGAAACGCCTTGGCCAGCGGCAGGCCGACATACCCCAGCCCGATGACCCCGACGACGCACGTGCGGTTGTTGATCCTCTCGAGCAGCGTGGGCATGGGCTTCTTCTCTGTCTGGCCGCTCTGTCCGCGGCGTGTGCGAACCGAATCAGTCAACACGGCAGTCCGGCGCGATCGTAGAGATTCCGCGCAGGCCGCGCCGACCTCCGCGCGGACCATGCCCCTACGAACCGCCGTCCTGCCGAGTTCTATCGGCCCGACCGGCGCCCGTGTTGACCCCCTCCCCGCCCCAAACGAAACGCCCGCCGCGGGTCACGCGACGGGCGCTCAAAAGGAAGGGAGTACAAGCGATTCCCACACCGGCTCATCACGCCGGGTCATCTCATCACGGACAGGTCTGACCCAGATTGGGGTTCCAGTCGCCCAGGAACGACAAGAGGTCCGCCAAGTCCACCACACCATCCTCGTTCACGTCCCCATTCGTCCCGGGCGTCACATTCTGACCCAGGTTCGGGTTCCACGCGCCCAGGAAGTCCAGCAGGTCCGCCAAATCAACCACCCCGTCGCCGTTGTAGTCGCCGGGGCAGACCGCCGACGGACACTCGTCGTTCGGCCCGCAGACGGATCCCGCGCCGCCCCACTCCCCGGCGATCGCGAGGCACTCCGACTCGTAGTTCATCGGCACGCAGAACCCGAAGAAGCAGCAGGCGCCGGTCACGAACGACACCGTCGCCGGCTCGCTCGCCACCGATCCGCACGAGTTCGAGATCACCACGCGGTACCGTCCGCCGCGCCCGCCGCCGCCGAAGTGCTGCCCGATCCGCAACTGCACCGTCTGCGTCCCTTCGAAGTCCCAGTTGCTGTCGTCGAAGTTCGAGCACGAATCTGACAGATCCACCCACACGCCCGGCGCGTTCGGGTCCTCTCGTTGCCACTGATACGTCAGCGGCCACGAGCCCGACGCCAGCACGTTCAACGCCACGCCGAACGGCCCGTCCGAGTCCGCGGTCCAATCCTCGGGCCCCACACCGATCCGAGGCGGATCGCACGCGATCGACGATCCGTCAAGATAGATCACGCCCGCGGCGAACGTCACCAGACTCTCGCTCGGCAGCGTGCACGTGTTCCGCCTGTTCAGGATCGTCACCAGCACCGCGTTCCCGTCGGCGCTCACGCCCTCAACCCAATTGAAGTCCATCCCCGCCGGCAGGAACTCGCCGCCAGGCGTCACCGAGTTCAAGTACGCCTGCAAGTCCATCGGCACACCGCCGTTGATCGACGGCCGCCAGATGAACGGCCGCCGAATCCCGCCCAGGAACGGCGGAGGAGGACCGTACAGCGCGGTGCCCACGATCGTGTTCCCGTCCGCGCTCACCCCCGTCGCCCACAGATCCGAGAAGGCCACCGTGCCGCCCCCGTCGACCGCCAGGTCAACCGGCCGGCCCAGGTTCTCGGGCACCCAGTTCCCCGAGTCGTACGTCCACCGCACCAGCCGCACGCCGATCGCACACGGGAATGTACTCGCCACAAACTCCGTCGAAGCGCCCTGCGCCACGACGTGCCCGGGGCCGCTGATCGCCGCGTTGTCCTTGGCGCCCAGATACGGATCAAGGATCGTCTGCACGCCGTTCCGCCACACCACCGTGCGCCGATTCGAGTTGAAGAAGAACGACGCCGTCGAGTAGTCCGCTCGCGCTTGCAGCGTCCCGTCGCCGTTCCCCACCAGCACCGACACCCCGCCGCCCCTGAAGTTCGCGACCGCCACGTCGTTCGTCGACCCGGTCCCGAACGCGCCGATCACCACGCCGATCGGGTTCTGCCCGGTCGACTGGCTCTGCGGCGCCTGGAACGTGCCGTTCCCGTTCCCTCTCAGGACCGACACCGTGTTGTCGCGCGAGTTCGTCACCACCAGATCCGGTACGCTGCCCGCGTCCATCAGCCCGATCGCCACCGCGCTCGGCCCCTCGCCCACCACCGTGCCGGCCGCTGCGCCGAACGTGCCGGTCCCCGTCCCCAGCAGCACCGACACCGTGTTCCCGCCGCGATTCGCCACGACCAGGTCCGCCGAACCGTCGCCGTTCACATCCCCCACCGCCACGCCCGTCGGGTTCACACCGACCGCGTACGTCTGCGCGGCCTGCAGCGTCCCGTTGCCGTTCCCAAGCAGCACCGAGATCGTGTTGCCGCACTGGTTGGCAACCACCACGTCCAGCGCCGTCCCGCCGTTGAAGTGACCGAGCGCCACCCCCGACGGTGTCGTGCCCACCGCGTACGCCGTCGCCGCGCCGAAAGCGCCCGTCCCCGTCCCCAGCAGCACCGCCACCGTGTTCGCCGTTCGGTTCGCGATCACCAGGTCCGGGATCGCGTCCCCGTTCATGTCGCCGATCGCGATCGCCCCGGGCTGCGAGCCGGGAAAGATGAAGCCGCCGTGCACCGCAAACGTCCCGTCGCCCTGCCCGAGCAGCACCTTCGCCTGGAACGTCCCGCCCGTCACCACCAAGTCCGTGATCATGTCGCCGTTCACGTCCGCCGCCGCGATCCCGCGCAACTCACCGATCTCCGGCTCGAAGTTCAACGCCGCCTGGAACGTCCCGTCCGCGTTCCCCAGCAGAACGGCCACGCGGAACGTGTCGCGGTTCGCCACCGCCAAGTCGAGCACCCCGTCCCCGTTGAAATCCCCGCTCGCAAGTGCCGCCGGCGCATCCGCTTCCGACACGCCCAAGTCATACCCCGTCACCACCGTGCCGTCCGCGTTGATGTAGTCCGCCCGGCTCGTCGTCGTCCCCGGCTGAACCGCTAACTGTGTCAGCGTCTGCGTCAGGCCGTCGTACACGAACGGATAAAAGTCCCCGCATCGACCCGTCGAGATCCCCGTCCCGCTCAGGTTCGTCGCGCGCGCTGACCACCCGTTCCCCAGCACATACCGACCGTCCGCCGAGATGTCCCTCGCCGAGTTGATGTCCAGATCGCAACTCGTCCCGCCGATCATCCGCCCCGTCATCGGATCCGGGAATCGCGGAAACGACCCCGTATTCACCCAACCCGTCCCCGCCGTCCAGCGATGCGCAATCCCGAACGGATCGCAAGGCGGCGTGTCCTGCGGAAGCTCGTCGCCCGTCATCGTGTCGTACCCGTTGAAGCAATTCAGATCGCCCCAGTTCGACGTGTTCTCCGCGGTCATCGCCAGCACGCTCAGGTCCGACGAACAGAACACCCCCGGCACGCCCCCCTTGAACACCGCGCCCGGAACGATGCTGTACCCCACGCCCCGACGCCACACGATCGGCACCGTCGAGAAGTCGCTGTACGGCCCCGTCAGATCGATGCTCACCAGCCCAGACACGCCGTCCCCCGTCGCGGCCAGATCGCTCGAGATCCCCGTCACGATGAACTTCGGCTGTCCAAGCGCCGCCGGCGCTCCCGCCAGCAATGTGACCAGCCCTGCCGAAGCCAGAAGACGCGCGATGCGCGAATCGAACATGAACGTGCTCCTGTGTGCGTGAACCTGTTTGGGTTCGCGCCGCGTTGCGTGCGTGCCGCCCCGCCGATGTTCACACCGGAGGAACCCGCGGCTGTGAATCGCCGGACGCGCGTCTCCGCACGCCCGGCTGGGTGTCATGATGCTCGGTCTACCGACCGAGTCCGTTGACTGTTCAGCGCGTCCGCCGACGACGCAGGCTCACCAGGCCGCCAAGACCCAACAAGGCCGCCGCCGAGGGCGCCGGCACAGCCGTCCACGAGATGTCGTCCACGTACGCGAACGCCACCGGGAAGCCGTTGCCCACCAGCCGAACCTCGTTGAACGTCATCCCGTCCGTCGCCACGATGTTGATCCACGTCGGGCCGTTCTCGCTGAACGTCGGGTTGTTGATGAAGAAGGTCGTCATGTTGACCTCATCACCATTCAGCAAGGCGCCGACGATCGCGCCGCCCGCGAAGAACGACGCCGGACCCGCCGTGTCCCAGTACTGACACGAGAAGTGCGTCAGCGGCTGGTCAAAGGTGAGGAACGCGCCGAAGTCGGCGCCGATCCACATGTTGTCCACGCCCAGGAACGGCTCCACCACCGCGCCCGGCGCAACGAACGGACCCGACAGCCCGCCCGTCATCAGCGTCACCCCGTACGACGCGAACGCGTCCGTCCCCAACGGTCCCGTCGGTCCGCCCATCTCGTCAAAGTTCAGCGTGTTCTCGTATGTCGGTGCGCTGTTGCTGTACGTGATCGTGATCGCCGACTGCGCGCTGCCCGCAATCGCCGCGACCGCCAGAAGCCCGACTGCCAATGAACCTCTCATCTCTCGCTCCTATCTCGTCAGGAAGGGATGCGGCCGAACGCCGGAAAGCACACGCTTGTCCAGCCCGTCCGTTGCCGACTTCTTCTACACTAACCCACATTCTCATGGTGTTCAAGAATTCTCCGGAGAAATTTTCTGATAATTCGACAGAGCACTGGCAACGGTTCCTTCGGCAGAGTAAACTCACGAAGAATCTTCCGGAGAGAGCGGGGAATGACCCAGACTACCTATCAAACACCTGTCAAAACACGCTTCGAACAGGAGTGCTCCGAGGCTGTCCAGCAGATCCGCGCCGTCCTCACCGAACTCTACTACCAGTTGGGCGTTGACCCAACACGCCCCCAGACCGTCACCAAGACCCTCGGCATCGACAAGAGCCTCTCCTACCGCCTCTCCAAACTCATCGCCTGCGAGTGTCCCATGTCCGCCATCGGCCACCTCCCGGGCCGCGGCGGAATGGACATCCTCCTCAATCGCTGCTCCACTCGCGGCGCCCCAGACGACGCCCTCGCTCACGTCCGAGTCGCCCTCGACCGCTTCGACCAGATGGTCGCCCGGCACGCCGGCACACGCGACCGCCTCGAACTCATCGTCGACAGCATGGGCTACTCCACTGGCGACGAGCACCTCCTCGCCAGCCGCCAACTCGCCTTCCGAGGCAACAGCGGCGTCTGCGGTGTCCAGGCCCGCACCCGCCTCGGCGCGAGTTTCATCGTCCCCGGCATCAACGGGCCCGACACCCTCGACACCGCCTCCGTCGCCGGGTTCGCCGGCTTCTGCCGCCTCCGCGCCGACGTCTCCTGGCCCCTCTTCCGCTTCGCCTCCTACCGCGGCGACTGGGTCCACCCTTCCGATGTCACCCGACCCGAACTCGGCGACGACCAGATCCCGCGACTCCTGCGCGAGTTCTGCTCAGCCAACCTCCCGCCCCTCGAGGCGGTCCAGACCCCCGTCTGCACCGAACTCACGCTCACCGGCGGCGAGGTCGGCAACCTCGGCGCCTTCGACTGCTACTACGGCTACGTCACACGCGGCGCCAGCGCCTACCGCACGCCCGAAGACCCCACCGGCGAGTTCGTCGTCAACATCTCTCTCCCCGTCGAGCGCCTCATCTTCGATGTGCACATCCACAAGGACGTGCCCATGATCGAGCGTCCCCGCGCCTTCGTCTACAACCGCGCCGGCGGACTCACCGAAGATCCAGCCCAGTGCCGCGATGACCAGTTGCTCCCCATCAAGGCCTCCGTCATCGAGGTCGCCGGTCAGCCACCCGTCGTCGCCACCCCCCACGTCCCGAACTACCCCGACCTCGCCCGCTCCATGTACGCCCATCTCGGCGTCGAGCCGATGCACATGCGCTGCCTGCGTCTCGAGATGCCCCTCCCCCCCATGCCCTCCTCCGTTGTCATGCGCTGGCGCCTCCCCGATCGCCCCTGACGCCGATCAACCACGGCCCCCACCACGCGCTGACACGGATTGCAAGAACCCCCGCTCGAAGAGCGGGGGTTCTTGTTCACACAACACGCGTTTCGAACCGCCACTCACGGACACATCTGCCCGAGGTTCGGGTTCCACTCACCCAGGAAGTCCAACAGGTCCGCCAAGTCCACCACCCCATCCCCGTTCACGTCGCCGTTTGTGCCGGGCATCACGCTCTGACCCAGGTTCGGGTTCCACTCACCCAGAAAGTCCAGCAGATCCGCGAGGTCCACCACGTTGTCACCGTTGAAGTCGCCCGGACACGCCTGCGGCGGCTCAGTGTCGATCAGGAACACGCCCGCCGTCCCCAAACTCGTCGAGTTCGGATCGTCCGTGAACCCAGCCAAGAGCAGGATGTACCGCCCGTTCGGCGAGACCGCAAAGCCGTTCGCCGCACGCAGCGACCGGATGAACATCCCAGGCGCAAACTCCGTCACCCGCGGCCGGATCAAGACCTCATCGTCACGCATGATCGCCACCGTCGCGTTCGTGGGTGTGGTTCCTGTGCCGACCACCTTGTAATACACGCGCCCCTGCGAGTCCATGAACAGCGGCGAGGCATCCGTGTCGAACGACGAGATCGTGGCCCCCGCGCCCAACTGCGGCAGCGAGTCCCCCTTCTGCACCAGCACCGCCCCGTTCTTCACGATCACCTGGTTCGTCGCCGTGTCCCCGTCAATCTGCTGCCGGAACGCATAATCCGATCCCTGTCCGAGCGTCACCGCCCCGACGTTCCCGCTGAACGTGGTGCCCGTGGCCCAGTTCCGACCGGGCACGATCGACGGCGTCCCCGCCTGCGCCAGCACCGTCCCGTTCCGGATGAACGCCCGATCCGTGTTCGCGTCACCGTCGAACGACGCCAGCACCGCCCAGTCCCCGTCATCGTTGAAACCCATCTTGTTCTCGGTCACGAAGATCGCCGCGAGGTTCCGTCCCGGCACGCCCGGCACCTCCTCGTTCTGAAGCATCAACTGCTCGAAGTTCGTGATCACATAGTTGCTGTCGTACGTGTACCGGTGCAGCGTCACGCGCGACGGCGACGGCCCGATCGACGTCCGGAACAGCGCCTGATTCGAGTCGTTGATCCGGAACAGCCCCGACGCCGTGAAGTACGTCGAGAACGCGGGCACCGTCGGCTCGTAGATCACCTGATCCGAAAACACGTACGACTCCGGAAACCCGTCCGGCGCCGTCTGCTCAAGCAGGTTCTGGTTCACGTACAGCCCGCCCTTCGTCGCCGATCCGCCCGGCTGCTGCACCGCCCCGTACCGAACCAGCAGATCTCCCGCCGCGTTCAGCTGCGGCACCGGCTCGCTCGAGAACGTGTGCGTGTACGTGAACGAGTCCACCGGCACCTGCGGCAACTGCCCGCCGCCTCGCGCCACAACCTGCCCGTTCACCACCATCGCGCGATCCGCCGTCGCCGAACTCCAACGAAGGTTCACCGCCCAATCCCCGTTGTCGCTCACGCTCGGATTGCTGAACGTCGACGTCGTGAAGTTCGTCAGCATCACCGTCACCTCGCCCATCGTGTCCGGGTCGGTGAACGTGAACGACTGATTGCCCTCCAGCAGTTTCGTGATGGCCAGGTCCGGACCGGCCTGCGCAACCCCCACGGCCAGCCCGCACGCCGCAACCACGCCCGTCACTCGCGATAGCACGTTCTTCATCATCTCGTGTCACTCCCTGTTGATCTTCACACGCACGCCCAGCAGGGCACCTCGCCCCGCCGCGCATCCCGCGCGGCAAGGCCCGCACCGCCCACACTCGATTCACACGCGGCCGCACGCACCCGGTGCTCACCGCCCGCCTCGCAAACGCGACGCTCAAATCGGTACGCACGCGTCGTTCCATCGGTTCAGCACGCCCCGCACACGCGGCCCGCCGCGAACATCACCAAAGCACCGACGACGATCCATCGCGAATTCCGACCAAAACTCAAACGCTCACACTCGCGACCACCTACCCACTCACACACACGACTGACCGAGATTCGGGTTCCACTCACCCAGGAAGTCCAACAGATCCGCCAAGTCCACCACCCCGTCCCCGTTGATGTCCCCGTTCGTCCCAGGCGTCACGCTCTGACCCAGGTTCGGGTTCCACGCGCCAAGAAAGTCCAGCAGATCCGCAAGATCCACCACGTTGTCACCGTTGTAGTCGCCCGGGCACGATGCCCCGCACGCCGGCAGGTCCATCACCCCCACGAAACTCCCCGCCGCGCCGATCACCGCCCCGGCGTCCGTCCGCATCGTGAACGTGATGATCACCTTGTTCCCCTGAACAAACGCAAGGTCGTCGTTGCCGAACGTGTTGAACCGCCGGTCGTCATCGAACATCCCGTTGTCGTCAAAGTCGATCGGGTCGTTCTCGCGCGCCAGCACGCACTCGTTGTTGTAGATCAGCACGCCGTTCGATTCCGTTGGCCCGTCCGTCACGCTCCCGATCACAAAGTTCCCCTGCCCGTCCCCCTGGAACAGGAAGAACGTGGCGCTGAACTCCACGTCGCTGTGAAACTCGTTCGCGCCAGGGAAGATCTCGTCCCCGGTCCTCACGAGCAGATCAAAGCCCATCCCCGCCGTCTGCCGCACAACCCAGTCCGGCGACGCGAGGTTCGGACCGATCGACCGCGCCAGAATCCGCCCGTCGTGCGTCATGTGCGTGTACTGAAAGCTGCTCGACCCGCCCGTCCCCGTCATGGCATCGAACACCACCCCCTCCTGGATCAGCACCGCGTTGTCCCGGCACAGGATCTTGTCCCGCGCCGTCGTCGACACCGGCCCGACATACCCCGTCGCCGCCAACTGCAGGTCCCCGTGGTAATAGAACGTGCTCCCGTCCGCGCTCACCCCCGCCGCACCCACCGTGTTCGTCGCGTCGAACTCGCTCAGCGGGATCTGGTCGCTGTCGCCGCCCCCCGACTGCGCTTGCGACTCCTGACCCGTCGGAATCGTCACCAGTTCCTCCGCCAGCACCGTCAGCGTCATCAGGTCCGCCGAGAGCGCAAGGAAAAACTCGTCGTCCAGCGCGTTCGTCGTCGTCCCCGTGTCGATGATGAAGTACGCCGTGTCGTCGTTCCCGAGCCCCACGATGTCCGCCGCCAGCCCCGACGCCACCAGCGACGAACCCGGAATGAACTCCCCCTCGCGCACCAGCACCACCGAATCGTCCGTCGCCCACCGGTACAGCGCCACCACCTGGTCCACCGTCGTCGCCGCCGTCGTGTTCGTCGAGTACAGCACGTTCCCCGAGTCGTTGATCGCCAGCCGGATCGAGATGCTCTCGATCACCTCACCCGCCAACCCGTTCACAAACCCCGACGCCGCCTCCAGCGCCACCACCCGCGCTGTCCCCGTCTGCATGTCGTGTACAAGGATGAAGTCCGGCGAACTCGTCCCCACCGTCCGGCCGCGGATCGCCCAGAACCGGCCGCTCGGCGAAGCGAACGGCCGCTCAAAGTCCAGGAAGTTCACCGTCCCCCATGGCGTGTTGAAACTCCCCCTCGGGTCCCCCGGCTGCACGTTCGAGTTCACGTACAGCACCTTCACGCCGCTCGCCGATGCGCCCGCCGCCAAACCGGCCACGCACACCACCAACGCCGCCACACCACGCAACGCTCCCTTCGATCGCATGTTCATGCTCCCATTACTTTGAACCAACCGGCCGGGCCGCCTCATCGTCCCGCCACGCCGACGACTTCCCCCAATCCGAGATCGGCCGTCGAACGGCGCGCACGCACCCAAATCGTACAGAATCCCCACCACCACGCAAGACCATCACACGAGTTTCACACCCCGAAACGACGATCCTTCGGCGCACTCCCAACCCCCCACCACGCCCCACCACCCATCACACCCCCAGCGCCCGCCTCAACCCCTCCTCCAACCCCACCCGCGCTCGCCACCCCATCACCCGCTCCGCTCGGCTCGGATCCAACACCCGCCGCATCTGCCCCTCCGGCTTGCGCACGTCCCACTCGATCCGACCCGCAAACCCCACCAGCCGTGCAATCGTCTCCGCCAACTCACGCACGCTCGTCTCGCGCCCCGACCCCAAATTCATCGGCCCCGGCTCCTCCACACACTCCGCCGCGCGCACCACTCCCTCCGCCGCATCATCCACATACAATAAGTCCCGCGTCGGCCGCCCAGTCCCCCAGCACGTCACCACGCCCTCCCCCCTCGCCACCGCCTCCTTGAACTTCCGCCCCAGCGCCCCGATCACGTGGCTCCGCGCCGGGTCGTCCGTCTCACCCGGCCCGTAGATGTTCGTCGGAATCAGCCACGCACTCTTCATCCCATACTGCCTCGCGTACGCGTGCAGCATCTCCCCCGCCGCGCGCTTCGCCACCCCGTAGGGCCCGTTGCTCGCCTCCGGATACCCCTCCCACAGCGCTTCCTCGCGCGTCGGCACCTCCGCCTCACCCGGATACGAGCACGCCGAACCCACGAACACGATCTTCCCGCTGCGCTCCACAAGCCCCGCGCGCCGACCCTCCTCCACCACGTGCATCGCCATCGCCAGGTTGTCGTGAAAGAACGCCCCGGGCTGCGCCACGTTCGCGCCCAGCCCGCCCACGCGCCCCGCGGCGTGAATCACCACGTCCACACCCGCGCCGTCGAACGCCCGCGCGTACATCCGCCGCGCACCCTCCGCCGTCGTCAGATCAAACTCCGCGCTCCGCGCCACGAACACGCCGCCCTCACCCACACCCCGCGCCCCCAGCGCCCGAACCACCGCCCGCCCCAGAAACCCGCCGCCCCCAGTCACCACGACCCGCTTGGTCCGCAATTCCATCGTCGTCACTGCACTGCTCATGCCCGATTGTTGCGACCGCACCACTCCCCCCCCCCCCCCCCCCCCCCACCCCCCCTTTCGCGCCCCCCCCTGGGCGCCCGCCCACCC
>JAHBXK010000026.1 GCA_019636535.1 Phycisphaeraceae bacterium
CACCCCCGCTCGCTCCAAAAACAACAACCGCGCACCCGCCTTCTCAGGCGATGCGCTCGGCATCACGCCTCAACGCTCCTTCTTCCGCTCACCCGAGCATCCACAACCGCCGAACCGCGATCCTCGCTCAGCACAACGCGATGAAACTCAGCACCGCAAGGATCACCAGTTTCTTCCGGTTGTCCGTCAGTTTGGTAAGGGCTGCGACCATGGGCTGATCTCCGGATGTCTGCCAAGACTCCGTTCAAGTCCCATGCCAGGCCGCCTTGCCCGACTGACCGCCCCCGAAAACCCGCGAGGCCCGCCCCACGCCCCGGTTTTCCCGGCCCCCGACCGTGTACAGAATACCCCATGCACGCCACGTTGCACACACACCACGCGCCCCGTCGTCCCCGATCAACACCCCTCCGCCCGCTCACCCTCCTCTTGGCCCTCTTCGCCGCGGTCTTTTCGGACGCTCACCTCCACGCGGCCCGCGCCTTCGAGCCCCCCGCCCCCGATGCGGCCATGGCCGCCTACCAACTCGCCGAGCGCGCGGTCCGTTCCTGGACCCCCCTCCCCGAGAACCCCGATGCCGATTCGCTCCCCCTCGTCCGCCGGCTCGCGGGCCAGGCCGAGGCGCTCGGCGCTGCGCCCGCCCCCATCGCCGGCGTCCACCTCCAGTTGCGCCTCGACGGACGAACCATCGCCCGCCCCGCGCTCCTGCGCGCCTCCCTCCCGCCCTCGATCGACGACCGCCGCGCCGTCGCCTACGCACTCCTCCGCGACTGCGTCAACGCGGCACTCGCGCAGGCCGAGAGCCGCATGGAAGTCCCAAACGATGCGCTCCGCGATCAGAACCTCCGCGAGCGCGCCCGCGCGGTCCGCATCTCCATCGAACTCGCTGCGCCCCCCGTCCCCATGCACGCGCGCACCTGGGCCGACGCCGTCGTCGAACTCGATCCCGGGCTCCACGGCATCGCCGTCCTCCGCAACGCCGACCGCGAACTCCGCCCCGTCTTCCCAAGCGCCATGCTCTCCAGCGGCCAACTCCCCGCGCGTTCCCTCAGCGCCCTCATCGCCGCCACCATCGGTGAGGGCGGCGCTGCGGCCGCGCTCGACCAGCCGGCCAAGGTCGCCGCCGAACACCAACTCACCCTCCTCCGCTTCCGCACCACCCACCTCGCCCAGGGCTACGACCCCTCCGGCGTGGAGGATGCGACCCCCTCCTTCCTCTTCCGCGGCGCGCGAACCGTCCCACTCGCCGAGATCCGCCTCGACTCGCTCCGCACCGCCGCCGACCGCGCGGCCGAGCACCTCATCGCGCGCCTCGAACCCGCCACCCGCGCCCGCCCCGTCACCGCCGACCTCCGCCCCTGGCTCAACCCCTCATCCCCCTCCGAGCCCGCCGAGACCCACGAACTCGCCCTCGCCGCCCTCGCCCTCGCCAACCACGCCTCCGCCCCAACCGTCAACGCATCCCTCGCCGATTCCGCCCGCCAGACCGCCCGCGCGGTCCTCCACCACTGCCGCGCAGCCCTCACCGCGCAGCAAGAACCCGACCCCATCGCCCTCGCCCTCGTCGTCGTCGCCACTTCCGAACTCGACCCCACCCCCACGTCACCCGACGCCGACTCGCAGACCACCGACTTCTGGCGCACGTGGGACACCGCCGTCACTACCCTCTTCACCCACCGTCCCGCCGCCGCCGCCGCCTCTTCCTTCGATCCCGCGCTCCCCCCGCCTGTCCGCGGCCTGCTCAGCGAGGCCATCGCCCGCCGCGCCGTCGCTGTCGGTTCTCCCGACCGCCTCGCGCAAGCCGACGCCGCAGTCTCCGCCGCCTTCGCCTCCGTCACCGCCGATCAACTCGTGTCGCTCATGCCCTGGCTCTCCCGCGCCGCCGCCATCCTCGCCGATCACGCGCGCGACGACACCCCGCTCCGCTCCGCGCTCCCCAGCGCGGTGGCGCTCCGCGACATGCGCGAGCGCATCTGGAACCACCAACTCCAACTCGCCGACGCCGGCGCCGACGCACCCGACTTCGTGGGCGGAATCGTCTTCACCGCGCCGGGAGCCTCGCCCCTCCCCACGTGGCAGTGCTTCCGCCCCATCGTCTCGCTCGCCCGCGCGCTCGCCGACGACCGACTCACCGATGAGCCCGAGCGCGCCCGCGAACTCGCCCGCCTCGGCAACGCCCTCCGCTTTGTCCGCCAACTCCAGACCGATGAGCACGCCGCGTGGTCCGCAACTTCCCCGCGCCTCGTCCTCGGCGGCTTCCGCGCAGCGCCCTGGGATCACGCCATGCCCATCGACGCCTCGTCCTTCGGCCTGCTCTGTCTCAGCGAGTCCATCCGCTCGCTCAGCGCCCTCTCAGATGCCCCGAACGACGACAAATGATGCGCTCGTCCCCTGCCCCGTTCCCGCCCCACCAACCCCATCCCCCCACCACCGATCAGATTCCAATCAAAACCCAACCATACGCCCCCCTCCCGCCGCCAACTTCTTCACTTGCCTAATATAGATAGCAAATCACCCCTGACGACCGATCGTCGTTGTCAGGGGGTTCACTCGACTTTCACACTCCCAAGCGCTGGCCAGGAGCGGCACGGATGCACACCTCCGCCTCGTCTCAACCACTCCGCATCGACATGACGCCTCCCCCCCCTCCCCCCGCATCTCCAGACCCTTCCCCCACCGCCGCGGACCCCAAGGCCTCCGAGGGCCGCAAGCGATCGCCCCGCCCCTCCAACGGCACCCCCGACGCCGCCACCAACAACGGCAACAACAACTCCAACGACCCCGCGCTCGCCTCAAGCGCTGGCTCGCCCCCCGTCCCTCCCGCCGACACGCCCCCCGATGGCGCCGGTGGCGGCTCCGACGACGGCGGCGGCAACATCCAGCCGCTCCAACTCGAGCGCGAACTCCAGGACAGCTACCTCACTTACGCCATGAGCACCATCATGGACCGGGCACTGCCCGACGTCCGCGACGGTCTCAAGCCCTCTCAGCGACGCATCCTCGTCGCCATGAACGATCTCAACCTCCGCCCCGGCCGAAAGCACCTCAAGTGCGCCAAGATCGCCGGCGACACCAGCGGCAACTACCACCCCCACGGCGAGAGCGTCATCTACCCAACCCTCGTCGGCATGGCCCAGCGCTGGCGCATGCGCGTCCCGCTCATCGATCCGCAGGGCAACTTCGGCTCCATCGACGGCGACCCGCCAGCCGCCATGCGTTACACCGAGGCCCGCATGATGCAGGCCGCCGTCGACATGCTCGACGACCTCAAGTACCGCACCGTCACCTTCCAGCCAAACTACGACGACCGCCTCGAAGAGCCCACCGTCCTCCCAGGCAAGTTCCCCAACCTCCTCATCAACGGCGGCGTCGGCATCGCCGTCGGCATGGCCACCAGCCTCGCCCCGCACAACCCCATCGAGATCCTCGACGCCATCGTCCGAACCATCGAGAAGCCCGACATCTCCCTCGGCGAACTCATGGAGGACGAAAGTTCCCCCGACGGCCAGATCACCCGCCGCGGCGTCAAGGGCCCCGACTTCCCCACGGGCGGCCTCATCCTCGGCAAGCGCGGCATCGTTGAGGCCTACGCCACAGGCCGCGGCAAGGTCACCGTCCGCGGCAAGGTCCACACCGAAAGCCTCGGCAAGGACCGCGTCAGCATCGTCATCGACGAGATCCCCTACGGCCTCAACCAGACCTCCCTCGTCGAGAAGATCATCGAGTCCGTCAAGGAAGAACGCATCAAGGACGTCGCCGACGTCCGCAACGAATCCGGCCGCGAAGCCCAGAGCCGCGTCGTCATCGATCTCAAGCGCGGCGCCGACGCCGCCGTCGTCGAGAACCAACTCTACCAGTTCACCCCGCTCCAGCAGACCTTCAGCATCCACAACATCGCCCTGGTCAACCGCCAGCCGCGAACGCTCACGCTGATCGAACTGATCAAGCACTACATCGAGCACCGCGCCGACGTCATCCGCCGACGAACCGCCTTCCTCCTCGCCGAAGCCAAAAAACGCGCCCACCTCCTCGAGGGCATGATCTACGCCGTCTGCGACATCGACGAGGTCATCAAACTCATCCGCTCCTGCCGCACGCGCCAGGAAGCCATCGACCGCCTCATGGAGCGCGGCTTCCGAATCGCCCCAACCCACGCCTTCTTCAGCAAGCTCCCCGCCCGAATCCGCGGCATCGTCGATCGCGCGGGCGACTCCGGCGTCTTCCTCACCCGCGTCCAGGCCGAGTCCATCTGCAACATGCGACTCGCCCAACTCGTCGGCCTCGAGATCCAGCGCCTCGTCGACGACTACGCCAAGGTCGCCGCCGAGATCGAGGACTACGAAGACATCCTCGCCAAGCGCCACCGCATCGACGCCATGATCACCGCCGACTGCGCCGAGATGCGCGCCCGACTCATCTCCCTCAAGGGCTTCGGGCCGGGTCACCGCCAGACCGCCGGCGCTCGACTCACCGAACTCCAGGAAGGCGGAGACGGCGCCGACATCAACATCGCCGCCCTCATCCAGATCGAGGACATGGCCGTCACCATCTCCAACCAGGGCTACGCCAAGCGCGTCCCCCTCTCCACCTACCGCCAACAGGGCCGCGGCGGCAAGGGCATCATCGGCGGAACCACCAAGGACGAAGACTTCATCGAGCACATGCTCGTCGCCTCAACCCACGACGACCTGCTCTGCTTCACCAACACAGGCCGAGTCTTCAAGATCAAGGTCTTCGAACTCCCCGAACTCCCCCGCACCAGCAAGGGCCGGCCCCTCGTCAACTTCATCGAACTCAAGCCCGGCGAGACCGTCCGCGCCTTCCTCCCCGTCAAGAACTTCGAGGCAACCAGCCAGGTCCTCACCTTCATCTCCACCCAGGGCATCGTCAAGCGAACGCCCCTCAAGGCCTACCAGAACATCAACAAGGGCGGGCTGATCGCCGTCGGACTCAAAGACGACGACTCCATCCTCGACGTCATCCTCACCAGCGGCAGCGACGACATCCTCCTCGCCACCGCCAACGGCATGTCCATCCGCTTCAACGAGGACGATGCACGCGAGATGGGCCGCGCAGCGGCGGGCGTGAAGGGAATCGAACTCGCCGACGACGATCAGGTCGTCGGCGCCATCAACATCCCCCTCGTCCGCGGCGAAGACGACGACCGCAAGTCCTGGCCCACACGCGACGCCGGCCTCTCACTCCTCACCATCTGCGCCAACGGCTTCGGCAAGCGAACCTCCGTCGACGACTACCGCGTCCGGCCCATCGACGGCAAAAAGCCCTACAGCCAGTCCCGCGGCGGAAAGGGCCGCGTCGACATCGACACCTCCGAACGCAACGGCAAGGCCGTCGCCGCCCTCGGCGTCAAGTCCGGTGACGACGTCGTCGTCACCACCCGCGCCGGCATGACCGTCCGAATGCCCGTCGACGAGATCCGCGAAACCGGCCGCGGCGCCCAGGGCGTCCGGATCACCCGCCTCGACGACGGCGACCAGGTCGTCGCCGTGGCAAGGGTCGATGCCGATCAGTAACGCCGGCCCTCCCCACCTTCCGCCCGACTTCTGGTAGACTCAACACCATGCCGACCGAGTGGGCCGAAGGCATCCTCCTCAGCGACCTCGCCGACGAGCCCGAACTCTCCGAAGAGTTCGCCGCCATCTTCTCGCGCATCAAGGGCCTCCCTCACGAGCCCGGCTCCACACACGCCGATTCCCTCGACGCCGATCCCTCCTCCTCCCCCCAACGCCCCGTCCCCCCGCCCGGCCACGTCCCCCCCCACGTCGTCCTCAACTTCCAGGGCGTCACCTACCTCAACTCCTCCCACATCGCCCAACTCCTCCGCATGCGGAAACTCCTCCACGAGCACAACCGCAAACTCGTCATCTGCGCCACCAACGACGAGGTCTGGTCCATGATGCTCCTCACCGGCCTCGACAAGGTCTTCGCCTTCGCGCCCGACACCATGACCGCCCTCGCCTCGGTCCAGATCGACAACTGATCCCCCCCGCGGCCCACGGCCCACTCGCCGGTACAACACTCCCGAATGACCACCTCGACCGAGCCACACCCCACGGCCGATGCGCAAACACGCGCCCCAGCCAAACCCATCGCCGATCTCCGCGGCATCCGCAAGACCTACTACAAGCCCGACGGCTCCGTCCTCGTCGACGCCGTCGGCCAGAACGGCGTCGGCATCGATCTGGTCATCCGCCAGGGCGAGTACATCGCCATCATGGGCTACAGCGGCTCCGGCAAGAGCACGCTCATGAACATCCTCGGCTGCCTCGACCGCCCCACCGCCGGAACCTACCTCCTCGACGGCAGAGACTGCGCCACCCTCCCCGACGAAGAACTCTCCCAACTCCGCGGCCGCAAGATCGGCTTCGTCTTCCAGGCCTTCAACCTCATCCCCGAACTCACCATCGTCGAGAACGTCGAGGTCCCCCTCTTCTA
This sequence comes from Phycisphaeraceae bacterium, assembly GCA_019636535.1. Classification (GTDB taxonomy): domain Bacteria; phylum Planctomycetota; class Phycisphaerae; order Phycisphaerales; family UBA1924; genus JAHBK01. The sequence goes on from JAHBXK010000026.1 coordinate 6,454, forward strand.
CCAGCACGTCACGCGCCGCGAGCGACGCGACCGCGCGGTCAAGTCGCTCGAACTCGTCGGCCTCGGCGACCGCCTCTCCCACCGCCCGCGCGAACTCAGCGGCGGGCAGCAGCAGCGCACCGCCATCGCCCGCGCGCTGGTCACCAACCCCGTCATCCTCATGGCCGATGAGCCCACCGGCAACCTCGACTCCCAGACCGGCGCCCAGATCCTCCAGACCATCGAGCAACTCCACGACGCCGGCATGACCATCGTCATGGTCACCCACGACGACCGCATCTCCAACCGCTGCGAACGAATCGTCCGCCTCAAGGACGGACTCATCGAGAGCGATGCGCTCACCGCACGCGGAAGCGCCAGACGCGGCATCCTCACCGCCGATCAACCGGCATAAAGCCCGGCGGTGCCCTGCCCGCTTGCGCCCTGCGCACCCGCCGCCGACGCACCCCCGCTCACCCCGCGCAGCGGCTCCCGCCGACTCGTCGTCTGGAACCCGAGCACCGTCAGGTCGTCGTCCTGATGAAAACTCCCCGCCTGCGCGTCCAGCGTCGAGGCAAACCGCTCCATCGCCGTGTGCAGACTCTCGAGGCTCGCCCCGCGCCGCATCGCCGCCAGGGGCGCCATGTACGACTGCGCGTTCATCCTCGTCGCCGACGAAACGCTCCCGCCCACGCCGTCGCCCAGCCGACGCGACGAGAACGCCGTCTCGATCCCGTCCGAGTGAACCATCAGCAACTCGTCCTCTTCCAGCCTGATCGTCACCTGCTGATAGTCGAAGTCCTCCACCACGCCCAGCAGCATCCCCGAGACTTCCACGGGCCGCACGCCGTGACGCGACACACGCAGTGGCGGCGGGTGCCCCGCGCACGCCAGCGTGATCAGCCCCGTCCGTGTGTCGATCAGCCCGCACACCGCCGTCGCGAACCGCGCCGGCCCCGCGACCGAGGCGTGCAGTTCCGCGTTCAGCCGCTTCAGCGACTCCGCCGGCGGAACCAGCCGATACCCGCCCGCGTCGATCTCCTTCCGAGGAAGCGACCCGCTGATGTACAGCGTCATCAGCGCGGCCGGCACGCCGTGCCCCATCGCGTCCGCCAGAAAGAACCCGACGTGATACTCGTCCAGCCGGCAGACGTCGTACGTGTCCCCCGACACAAACCCCGCCGGCCGGAACAGCACCGCCGACTCCAGCCCGTCCACCACCGGCATGTGCTTCGGCAAAAAATCCCGCTGCACCCGCGCCGCCAGCAGCAACTCCTGGTGCAGCCGGTCGATCTCCGCCGCCGTCTCACCCTGAAACGAGTGCGCCATCCGCAGGTTCTGCTCCAGCCCCTTCACCATCGTCTGACGCTGCGCAAGCGCAAACACCGCCGACGCGACCGCCTCCGCCGCCGTCTCCACCGGCTGCACAATCACGTGCCCGGGATGAAACCCGCTCAGCCGCGAAACCTCGCCGCGCACCAGCATCAGCGCAGGCACGTTGTGCTGCTGCAACAGGTCCAGCGCGCGATACAACGACGTGTCCGCCGGGTCCTTCGCCGGCGCAAGCACCGCCGCGTCCCACCGCTTCAGCGAAGACAACGCCTTCGGATCCGTCAGCAATTCATCCGCCGTCACCAGGTCCAGCCGCGGCGGACCCGCGTACGACGGCCAATGCCGAAACAGCCGATCCCACCACCCCGGCCTGGTCGCCTCGGAGTCGTCGGCCGCGATGAGCGCGATCGTGTTGGGCACCATGCGTCGGCCGTCCATGCTCGCCCGGCCCGCCGCCCGAGCGGATCAGCCCGCCCGAACGTCTCCAAAGCGGCGTCCAAACGCCGGGGGCTTCCGTGCCCCGACACGCCGCCCAAACGGTCCGAACCGAACAGCAATCGGCCTACTTCGCCTGCTTCTTGAGCCCCGCGATGTCCATCCGAACCAGATCCCCCTCCTTCAGTTTCAACCGCCGGATCGACCCGGGGGCCAGTTCCACCGCCAGCCCGCACCGATACCGCGACGAGTACTTCTTCGCCCGCGCGTCGTAATCCCGGTCAGACTCCCCCTCCAGCCGACGTTCCACCTTCATCTCGTGCATCGTCAGGATCCGCCCGCCCTCGTCCAGATACAGAATGTCCATGTCCGTCAGGCAGTCCCCCATCCAGAAGTTCTGAACCATGAACAGGCTCGGCGGGAACACGAACACCATCCCACCCGATTCGTCGATCGACTCGCGCGCCATCATCCCGATCCGCCGGCTCTCCGGCGTCGCCGCCACCTCCAACTTGAACTTCTTCCCTCCGATCGTCGCCTCCGTCGTCGGCAGCCCCGTGTTCGGCTTCACCGTCACCTCGGCGTACCTCGGCTCTTCCTTCTTCTTCTCCGCTTCGCCCGCGCTGCCGCCGGTGGCGCTGCTCCCTCCCGCCGGCTTCTGCTCCTTCTCCGCCGACTTCCCCGGCTCGCGACCCCCGCCCGATGAGCCGCCGTCACCGCACCCGCCCACGAACACCGCCGCGCAAGCGGCCAGCACCACCGCGCAAGCGCCCGGCCGGTGCGCACACGTCCGCACTCTCCCGCCCCTCATCGCGCAGCACTCATCAGCCATGCGTCATCCTCCGCCGTGAAAGTGATCGGCTCCTTCGCAATCCTATCGACCCGCAGCCCATCCAAGAACTCCCGCGCGCTCAACACCCCGCGCTGCGGAATCACGCCGCACCAGTGCGCGCACAACCCGATCACCGCCTCCGCCGGCACGCCCCGCGCTCGATACGCGTCCAGCCGCGTGTCCCCGTGCCGCTTCGCCAGCCGACGACCGTCCTCCCCCACCACCAGCGGCAGATGCCAGTACCGCGGCTCGTCCTCCCACCCGAGCGCGCGATACAGCAGCAATTGCCGGGCCGCCGAGTCTACAAGGTCGTCCCCGCGCACCACGTCCGTCACCCCCTGCCGGTGATCGTCCACCACCACCGCCAGTTGATACGCAGGCACCCCGCGCTTCGTCCACACCAGAAAATCGCCGATCGTCCGCGCGGGCTCCGGCGCGCGCGCACCCGCGAACGCGTCCACAAACTCCACGCGCCCCGGCTCAGTCGCGAACCGCCAGTTCCGCTCTCGCGACCACCCCGCCCACGCACGCCCCACCTCAAACCCCGCAGGTCGCAACTCCGGCCCGAACCGCGTCTCGTGATCCCCCTCCTGCGGCGCGCTCGCCGACGCAGCCGCCTCGATCTGCGTCCGCGACAATTCGCACGGATACACCACCCCCGCCGCGCGCAGCCGCTCCATCGCCCCCTCGTGCGCCCCGATCTCCGCCGACTGAATCACCGGCCCCTCGTCCCAATCCATCCCCAGCCACGACAGCGTCTCCGGCACGCCGCGAACCGTCTCCGCCTTCACCCGCGGGGTGTCGAAGTCCTCGATCCTCAGAACAACCTTCCACCCCTCCCGCCGTGCAAGCGCCCAGTTGATCAAAAACGTGCGCGCATTCCCCAGATGCAAAGCCCCGGTCGGCGACGGCGCCAGCCGCGTCACGCGCTTAAGTCCAGTATCTCGCGCCACGCAACGATCCTAACCAACCCACCAATCCACACCCGCTCCACAACTCCCCACCATTTTTCGGGCGCTTCGCAGAGGGGGTGTTCCACGTGGAACACCCCCCTCCCCCCCCCGACCAAATTTGCCACCTAGACTGGCCGGACGGCCTGAAAACGCGCAAGTCCTTTCCCCGCCGGAGAATGAGATGGAACGACTGACCGAAGACCAGATCGCCAAGCGACTCAAGTCCTTGCAGGAATGGAACTTGAACGGCGGCGAGATTCAGAGGACGTTCCAGTTCAAGGATTTTTTGGAATCGATGCGTTTTGTGAACCGGATTGCGGACGAAGCGGAGCGAGTTCAGCATCATCCGGACATTCTGGTCCGGTGGAACAAGGTGACGCTCACGCTGAGCACCCACGATGCGGGGGGGATCACGGAGAAGGATTTTTCGCTGGCCGCGCAGGCGGATGCGCTGGCGAAGGGGCCGTGATCGCGCAACGCGGCGCGAGATGCGTCACTTAAGTTCGACGTTCCAGTACGCGTCGTCGAGGAAGGCCTTCCACGAGTGGTAGCGTTCCTGGCCGAGGCGGATGGAGATCATCGGGTTTCGCTTGGGCCGGACGGGCTTGCGGACGAGGCTCATGCCGGCCTGTTCGGGCGTTCGGCCGCCCTTGCGCGCGTTGCAGCGGACGCAGGCGCAGACGAGGTTCTCCCACGAATCGCCGCCGCCCTGCGCGCGCGGGAGAACGTGGTCGATCGAGAGTTCGCTGGTGACGAAGACCCGGCCGCAGTACTGGCACTGGTTTCGGTCGCGCGCGAAGAGGTTTCGGCGGTTGAGTTTGACGATCTGCGCTGGGAGGCGGTCGTAGCCGAGGAGGCGGATGATGCGCGGCACGGCGATCTGGAAGCGGACGGTCTGCACCCAGTCGTAGCGGTGGGGCTCGAACTCGCGCTGGAAATCGCTGAGTTCGGCCCAGGTGTGGAAGGGGTAGGAGAGGTACTGGCCGTCGTTGACGTCGATGACCTCGGCGACGTCGCGGCAGAGCATGGAGAACGCGCGTCGCGCGGAGATGACGCGGACGGCGACGTACATGCGGTTGAGGACGAGGACCTTGGCGTCGAGGGCGGAGGCGATGGCGCCCGGCCCGAGGTGGGCCAGGAGGGCGTGGTGTGTCGGATCGGAGACCGAAGCGGCGTCGTCGTCGACCGCCGCGCGAAGGTGATTCGCGGACTTTCGGGCGCGTGGAGCACTCATACGACGGATCCGTGGACCCTTTCGGGCACATGGATCGGCAATTTAACAGCGAACAATAGGCTACCAGATGAAACGGACTTTGCCAGCGGGGAGGCTGCGCCGGTCGCGCAAGCGGTTGCGGGCGGTCGGCGTGGCACGAATTCTCGGAGCCGGGGAGTGAGCCGCCGAGTTGGTGCGGAAGCACCGGCGGCAGCGCGCGCGGATCGGCCGAACGTTCTCAGTGGCGGAAGTGGCGGACACCTGTGAGGAGGCAGGTGACGTTGTGCGTGTTGCAGAGGTCGAGCGTTTCCTGATCGCGTTTGGAGCCGCCGGGGTGGACGATGAGTTTGACGCCGGCGTCGATGAGGATCTTGGGGCCGTCGGGGAATGGGAAGAAGGCGTCGCCGACGGCGATTGGGCCGGACGCGGCTGCGGCGGAGGACTTGATGGCGTCGGCGGCCTTGGCGACGGCGAGGCGGCAGGCCGAGACGCGATCGACCTGGCCCGAGCCGACACCGAAGAGGCGGATGGCGTTGGCGTGGAAGCCGCCGATGACGACGGCGTTGGAAGTGACCGAGCGGGCGAGTTCGGCGATGACGCACGCGGCGAGGACGTGATCGGGCGTGGGCTTCGGCCCGGCGGCGTGCGTCCACTGGGAGGGATCGGTGCGGACGACGTCGCGGTCCTGCACGAGCATTCCGCCGGGGACGGAGCGGTATTCGATCTTGCGGGCGGCGGAGGGAGCGCGGTCGCCCACGGCGAGGAGTCGAACGGCGGACCAGCGGGCGCGGAGCGTCTCGAGGGCGGGCTGATCGAACTCGGGGGCGATGACGACCTCGAAGAAGTGCGAAGCGTTGGCGATGACGGCGGCGGTGTCGGAATCGACGGTGCGGTTGAGGGCGAGGATTCCGCCGTAGGCGGCGGTGGGATCGCCCGCGACGGCCGCGCGGACGGCGGCGGGGAGTGTTGAAGCGACGGCGCCGCCGCAGGGATTGGTGTGCTTGACGACGACGGCGACGGCGGGCGGGAGGAGTGAGGGAAGATCGAATGGCGTTGAGGCTGTGGAAGCCTGCACGTAGGGGAGCGAGCGCGCGGGGATCGGCTGGCGGAGACGCTCGAGGGACTTGACCGATTCGAGCGCCCACGAGGCGTCGAGGATGTTGTTGTAACTGAGTTGCTTGCCGTGGAGTTGGAGGGCGTTGACGATGCTCTGGCCCGTGCTGGCGGGGTCGCGGTAGAGGGCGGCTTCCTGGTGCGGATTCTCGCCGTAGCGGAGACGATCGACGAGCGTGTGTCGGAGGCGGAGGACGTCGGGGAAGGGGCTTGGTGATCGGCGCGAGAGGAAGGTGGCGATGGCGGCGTCGTACTCGGCGGTGCGTGCGAAGGCGGCGGCGGCGAGTTCGGCGCGGAGGCCGAAGGAGGTGCGTGCGTCGTTGGCGTCGAGTTCGGCGATGACGCGGTCGTAATCGGAGGGGGAGGTGACGACGGTGACGAAGCGGTGGTTCTTGGCCGCTGCGCGGAGCATGGCGGGGCCGCCGACGTCGATGTTCTCGATGGCGTCTGCGAGGGAGACGTTGGGATCGGCGACCGCGCGCTGGAAGGGGTAGAGGTTGATGCAGACCAGATCGATCGGGCGGAATTGGTGGGCGGCGAGGAAGGCCTGGTGAGTGGCGTCGTCGCGCACGGCGAGGAGGCCGGCGTGGATGGCGGGGTGGAGTGTCTTGACTCGGCCGTCGAGCCCCTCGGGGAAGTTGGTGACTTCTTCGACGGGGGTGACGGGAAGGCCGGCGGCCTTGAGGGCGGCGGCGGTGCCGCCGGTGGAGAGGAGTTCGACTCCGCGGGAAGCGAGGGAGCGGGCGAAGGGGAGCAGGTCGGTCTTGTCCGACACGCTGATCAAGGCACGACGGATCGGAACCCAATCGGACATGCGGGCCTCACTGGCACTCGTGCGGCCGGCGCGGGTGTGCTGAGACGGAGAGAAAAGACGCCGGGGCCGCGCTGGTGTTGGAGATGAACAAGAAGGGGACGGAACGGATGGGCGGGATGGCGGAGATCAGGGGAGCGGAACGAGGCGGGCGATGACCCCGTTGGGGGAGACGGCGAAGAGGGTTCCGTCGCGGATCTTGTCGGGGACGAGCATGCTGATGTTGTTGAGTTTGACGCGATCGAGGACGGAGCCGTCGGTCGTATCAAGGAGAACGGCGTTGGTGGCGTTGTCGAAGACGAGGGCGCGATCGCCGCGGAGAGCGACGACGCGGCCGTGGACGTCCGGTGCGCTCCAGAGTTTGCGGCCCGTGTTGGAGTCGAAGGCGCTCATGCCCTCGCGTCCGAGATCGCAGTAGACGCGGCCGTCGGAATAGGTTGGGGCGAATCGGAGCGGTGCGTCGGTGCGGTAGCGCCAGAGTTGGGAGCCGCCCTCGGCGGCGAAGGCCCAGAGGGAGTGGTCGCGCGAGGCGATGAACATGGCTCCGTCGGAGGTGGCGGGCGTGCCGACGGCGGGGCCGAACATGTTGTTTCGGCCGATGGCCAGGCCCGAGACGCCGTCGACGAAGGCAAGGTCGCCCGCGCGCGAGACGAGACCGACGGTGGTGCTGTTGCCGAGGAGGACGGGCGGCGTCTCGGTGGGGGCGTCCATGAGCGCGCCCCAGAGGCGGAAGCGTGCGAGGATGCTGTGGCCGTTGACGACCTTGGTGGCGGTTCCGTAGACGAGGATGTCGCCGATCTGAACCGGGGGCGTTGTGACAACGTCGGACATCTTCTGCTTGTCGATGACGGCGCCGGTGTCGATCTCGAAGAAGAAGGCCTCGGACTCGCTGGAGACGATGAGGCGCTTTCCGTCGCGGATGGCGCCGAAGAAGGTGATGAGCGGTGAGCCGACCTGATCGACCCACTTGCGCTCGCCGGTGCGCGTGTCGAGGACGGTGACGACGCTGGCGGTGTCCTGCACGGCGAGGACGTCGCCGAGGGGGTGGAAGTACTTGACGGATGCGCCGGGGAGGACGGTGGCGAAGGCTCGCTGCTGGAGGCGATAGCCGAGGCGCTCGAACTCCTCCACCTGCGGGGGCACCTCGGCCGCTCGCTGGGCGGTGGTGAATGCGGGCTTGGCCGATGAAGAATCGGAGCAGGCCGGGGCGAAAGCCAAGCCGAGCGCGGCGAGGGACAGTGCGGCCGCGCGGCGGATGGTGCGGAAGAGGGTGGGACGCGTGGCGTGCATGGGCATCGGCCGATCACCTTTCAGTAAGGACCAGACATCGGGGACCAGGGGCATGTCGGCCCCAATCTGCTTCGGCCCCCCACCCCTCACATTGCCAACTCGGGTGCGTGCCGGCGACAACGGGGCGGGGCATGCGTGGCGGGGCAGTATGGAAGGGCGCGGGCGGATGGTCAAGCCGGGCGGGGCGTGCCGGGCGTGGATCGGCCCCTCGTGGGGCGGGACGATGGGACATTGTTGCGCGAAAGGAGTGCGGGAGGCTCGAAGCGCCAGATGACCGGCTACGGTTGGCCCGATGTTTACAGGACTGGTACAAGCCGTGGGCGAAGTAGTGTCGATGGGTTCGGAGACACCCGGGGGCGTGGCCCGGCTGGTGATCTCGCCGGGTGGTTGGTCGCACCGGCCCGGGGTTGGGGACTCGATCTGCGTGTCGGGGTGCTGTTTGACGGTGGCGGGCCTGGATGACGATCGCGGGGCGTGGCTATTTGACGCGGTGCCCGAGACGCTGGCGCGAACGAAGTTGGGGGGGCTGAAGCCGGGTGATCGGGTCAATCTGGAGCACTCGCTGCTGCCGACGACGCTGATGGGCGGGCACCTGGTGCAGGGGCACGTCGACGGGGTTGGGGAGGTGGTGAAGGTTCAGCGCGGGGATGACTGGCGGATACGGATCAGGCCCGCGGATCGGGAACTGCTGCGGTACATGGCGCCGAAGGGGGGCGTGGCGATCGACGGGGTTTCGCTGACGATCGCGTCGGTTGGGGCGATCGCCCGTGCAGCGCGGACGACGGAGCGCGCGGCGAAGGCGGCGAATGACCCGGGGTTCGAGATCGTCCTGATCCCGACGACGCTGGCGAAGACGACGCTGGGGGAGCTGATGCCCGGCGCGATGGTGAACATCGAGGCGGACATCACGGCGAAGACGATCGTGCACTACATCGAGAATTACGGGATGCCGCGGGTGCTGGCGCCGAAGCGCATAGCGGCGGAGGAGGATCGCGGGGGAGGGGAATCGCGGATGGGCAGACGGGCGGGGCCGGGGGCGGGACCGAGTCGTGGGCCGGGGGGGACGGGGACGGGTGGGCGCAGCGCGGGGCCGCGTGGGATGGGACCGAGCGGGATGAGGCCGATGATGGGTCGAGGTCCGGGGCGGGACCTGGTCGAGGTCCGGGGCCGTGGGGCCGGCCCGGGTTGCCGGGGGCCGGGGGGGGGGGGGGGGGGGCGGCGGGGGGACGGGATTTGGACCGAGGAGGCCGGGACCGAGCGGGCCGCGCGGGCCGAGGTCACCGAGACCGCCGGGGCCTCCGCGTCCGCCGAGGGGCGGCCCGAGACGGGGTGATCGGTCGTGAGGATTCTGGGCATCGACCCCGGTCTGAGGATCACCGGGTACGGGTGCGTGGAGTATCCGGAGGCGGACTCGAAACGGACGTCGGGCTCGCGCGTGGCGAACGTGCTGAAGCCGACTGCGCGGATCGTTGAGGCGGGGGTGATCAGGCTGAAGGCCGGGAAGAGCGTGGCGGACCGGCTGGTGGAGCTGGACAGGGACTTGGCCGAGTTGATCGGGCGCGTAGGGCCGGGGCTGGTGGCGGTGGAGAAGGTGTACGCGCACTACAAGCACCCGACGACGGCGATCGTGATGGGGCACGCGCGTGGGGTGGTGCTGCTGGCGGCCCGGCGCGCGGGGCTGGAGGTGGCGGAACTGGGCGCAACGGAGGTGAAGAAGTCGCTGACGGGGAACGGGCACGCGAGCAAGGGGCAGATGCAGGAGGGGATCCGGGTGCAGATGGGTCTGGCGTCGCGGCCGGAGCCTGCGGACGTTGCGGACGCGCTGGCGATCGCGCTGTGTGCGCTGCGCAGGCGGTCGCGGTTCGCATAAGGTTGGGACTATGACGGCAGGAGCGATGCGGTTGAGTCCTGATGCGTCCGGCGGCGGCTTCGGCCCCGGTCGGATCGCGGCGCAGGTGCTGCTGGTGGAGGACGAGCCGGACCACGCGGAGGTGATGGCCGAAGCGCTGAAGAAGCCGGGGCACATCTGCACGATCGCGCACAGCGTGGATCGGGCGATGGACGAGTTGAAGCACGGGTCATTCGACCTGGTGATCACGGACCTGCGGATGCCGGGCTCGGGAGGGACGCACGGGGTGGCGGCGGACGGTGCGGACGCGGGGATGGTGGTGCTTCGCGCGGCGAAGGAACTTCAGCCGGACGCGGAGTGCATCATGGTGACGGCGCACGGGGACGTGTCGACGGCGCGGGCGGCCTTCAAGTTCGGGGTGTTCGACTTCATCGAGAAGCCGCTGGACCTGCCGGTGTTTCGGGAACTGGTGAACCGAGCAGCGGAGACGGTGCTGCTGCGCCACGAGGCGGCGGACGCGGGTGCGGCGGAACTGGTGCAGCACGACGGGTTCGAGGGGATCATCGCGGGCTCGGAGCCGATGCGCCGGATACTGGGGACGGTGCGGGCGGTGGCGAACAGCAACATCCCGGTGTTGATCACGGGCGAATCGGGGACGGGGAAGGAACTGATCGCGCGGGCGGTGCACCGGCTGTCGCCGCGAGGGAAGGTGAAGGGCGGCGGGCGGTTTGTCGCTTTCAACTGCGCAGGGCAGAGCGAGAGTCTGCTGGAGGATGCGCTGTTCGGGCACGTGAAGGGGGCCTTCACGGGGGCGGAGAAGGACCGGGAGGGCGTGTTCGAGTACGCCGGGAACACGGCGGGGGGAGTCGGCGGGACGCTGTTCCTGGACGAGATCGGCGACATGCCGATGACGATGCAGGCGAAACTGCTGCGTGTGCTGGAGAGCGGGGAGATCGTTCGGCTGGGCTCGAACGAAGCACGGAGGGTGGACGTGCGGTTCGTGAGCGCCACGAACAAGGACCTGCGCGCGGCGGTGGCGGAGGGGACGTTTCGGGAGGACTTGTTTTTCCGGATCAACGCTGCGCACGTGCATCTGCCGGCGCTGCGAGATCGGCGGGAGGACATTCCGCGGATCACCCGGCACGCGGTGGCGCGGTTTGCGAAGGAACTGAACCTGGGGAGCGTGCCGGACATTTCTGATGCGGCGATGATGCGGCTGACGGCGTACTCGTGGCCGGGGAACGTGCGCCAGTTGCTGAACGTGGTGCAAAACATGGTGGTGATGGCGGCGGGGAGCGCGGCGGAGGCCGGGAGCGCGGTGATCGCGCTGGACGTTCGGCACATTCCGGAGGAGATCCGCTCTGCGGACGGGCCGGGAGAGACGGGCGAAGCGGCCGACACGCCGGGAGGGGCGGGCGCGGGGACGGGGTCGCTGGCGGGGACGAGTCTGGAGCAGATCGAGAAGCGGGCGATCCGCGAGACGCTGCGGCTGACGGGCGGGAACAGAGAGAAGGCTGCGCAGATGCTGGGGATCGGCGAGCGGACGCTGTACCGGAAACTCAAGGAGTACGGGCTTCGGTAGAAGCGGCGGGCGGTGCTGAATCGGCGGGATCCGCGGAATCCGGGGGTTCGAGGCGGTTGACGATGACGGTGGTGACGCCGTCGCCGAGGACGTTGACCACGGTTCGGGCCATGTCGAGGATTCGGTCGACGCCGAGGATGAGCGCGATGCCCTCGGCGGGGACGCCGACGCCCTGCAGAAGGACGATGAGGATGACGAGGCTTCCGCCCGGGATGCCGGGCGAGCCGATGGAGGCGAGGACGACGGTGACGACGAGGGTGAGCTGCTGGCCGATGGTGAGATCGACGCCGAGGGCCTGGGCGATGAAGGCGACGGCGATGCCGAGATAGACGGCGGTGCCGTCCATGTTGATGGTTGCGCCGAGTGGGCAGACGAAGCCGGCGACACGCTTGCTGACGCCGAGGCGATCGATGAGGCAGCGCATGGTGACGGCGAGGGTGGCGTTGGAGCTTGAGCTGGAGAAGGCGACGAGGTTGGCGGGCATCATCTCCTTCACGAAGCGCCAGGGGTTTGTGCGGCCGAGGGTGAAGACGAGAGGGAAGTAGACCGCGCCGATGACGGTGATGAGGCCGGCGATGACGCAGAGGCAATAGGCGCCGAGCGCGCGGAGCGTGCCCAAGCCCATCTCGGCGACGATGGGGGTGAGGAGGCAGAAGACGGCGAGGGGCGCCACGAACATGACCGCGCGGACGAGGATGCCCATGACCTCGGCGAGGGTGTCGAACCCGCGGGCGATGCTCTGGCCCGCGGACTGGCGGTCCTTGGGCAGGAGCGTAAGGCCAAGGCCGAGGGCGAGGCCGAAGACGATGACCTGGAGCATGTCGGCGCGGGCGAGCGCATCGAACGGGTTGACGGGGATCATGTCGAGGATCTGCCTGCCGAGACCCTTGACCTGATCGGTTCGACCACCGAGGAGTTGGACCTGGTCTCCGCCCTCGGCCATGAGGTTGGCGCGGACGTGTTCGGGGATGATTTTGCCGGGGCGGACGAGGCGGGAGATGATCAGACCGATCGTGACCGCGCACAACGAAGTGCAGATGTAGATGGCGACGGCCCGGCCGCCGAGCCTGCCAAGTTTGCGCGGGTCGCCGAGGCTGGCGACGCCGGCGACGATCGAGAAGAAGACGATGGGTACGGCGAGGAATCGGAGCGCGCGGATGAAGCCTTGGCCCATCAGCCAGTTGGCGTCGATGGCGAAGCGGAGGGCGTGGGCGAGGGTGGTTGGTTCGATGGGCTCGACGGGGGCGCCGTCCGGGCCGATGACGGCGGGGACGGGCTTGCCGGCCTTGAAGGCCGCGGCGTCGGTGACGCCGAGGCGGAGCCAGGTCTGATCGGTCCAGAGCGCGTTGATGAGCGCACCGACGAGGATGCCGGCGATGAGGCCGATGACGATGCGCCAGACGCCCTTCATGATGCCTGACACTGTACCGCAAAGCGCGGGCGGGGGCGCGCTCCGCGAGGCACATCAGCGCGGGTGAGCGTAGAGCGCACCGTCATGCGGCACGCGCACGTGCGCTTGCATCGTGTGATCGTGTGGTGCCGAGCCTGTCTGTGCGTTCCGCGCGAAGATCGCTGCGGGTCAGAAGGGGATGTCGTCTTCGTTGAAAGGCTGGTCGAAGTTTTCGCCGGAGTCCGGACCGCCGCCGCCGCCGTTGGCCGCGGCGACCGGCGCACCAGCGCGAGCGCCGGAGCGTGCGTAACCACCGCCGCCGCCCTCGCCGCCGCCGCCACCACCGCCCTTGGAGTCGATGAAGTTGAAACTCTCGACGACGACCTTCATCTTGGAACGGTTTGAGCCGTCGGACTTGTCCTGCCAGGTGTCGAGTTTGAGGCGGCCCTCGATGAAGACGGGGCGGCCCTTGCTGAGGTACTTGGCCATGATCTCGGCGGTCTTGCCCCACGCCTCGCAGTCGATGTAGGTGACCTCTTCGCGCTGCTCGCCCTCGTTGGTCTTGTAGCGGCGGTTGACGGCGAGGCCGATGTTGGCGACGGCCTGCCCGCTGGGGAGGTGTCGGACCTCGATGTCGCGCGTGAGGTTGCCCATGAGGAGGACTTTGTTGTAACTGGCCATGGCTGGACTCCGGGAATTGAGGCTGAGGCTCGGTTTGGGGCGAACGAGATCGCCCGGCCAAGTTCGGACTCTGTAAGAATAACCGGGCGGGGTGGCGTGTGCCAACCCGCCCGGGAAATGCTGTCGCTTGATGGGCAGTCGAGGCGGCTTGCGGATCGCGCAAGTACCTATTTCGAATGGACTTACAAGCAAGTCCGATTCAGGCTTCACTTGGCTTCGTCGAAGTCCTCGGCCTCAGCGCTGGGGGCGGCCACGGCTGCTGCCGCAACAGGGGCGGGGGCAGCGCCGCTGGCGCGGAGTTTGGCCTCGATCTCGAGTTCCTTCTGTCCGTCGGCGGCCTTCATCTCGTCCTCGGTGAGGTGGTCAGCGCGGATGACGAGGTTGCGGAGGACCTGCTCGCTCAGGTTGCAGGAGCGCTCGATCTCCTGAAGGCGGGGCGCGGGCGCGTTGAAGTAGACGAGGATGTAGACAGCGCGCTTCTGCTTGTCGATCTCGAAGGCGAGTCGGCGCTCGTCCCACTTGCGCATGGCGATGATGGACCCGCCGGCCTTCTCGATGATCTGGCGGATGTGGGCGACGGCGTCGCCGAGGTTGGCGGCGACGGCCTGGCTGAGGAGGAACATGCCTTCGTACGTGAACGTTCGGGTGATGGACATTGGTGATCTGCCTTTCTGGTGCTGGTTCAGCGTTGGTTGTCCGGCCGGCCGAGCCAGCCCGGATGGATGGTCGATGGAGCGGGGGTGGACGACGGCGCGGCCTTGGCCGTGCCGGGGGAGGGTGTTGGACGCGCGATCGCCGGAGCGGGGTCGGGCGCGTTGAAGCGGTTCATGGCTTCGTTGACGCCCGCGCGGACGAAGGTCTCAACGGCGTCTGCCGCGCGGTCGAGCGCGGGCTCGACGGCGGTGGCCTGCTCGGGTGAGAAACGGCCGAGGACGTAGTCCTCGAGTTTCATCATGGGCGGGCAGGGGTCGATGCCGATGCGGAGGCGCGGGTAGTTCTGTGTAGAGAGCGCACGCTCGACGTCGCGGAGGCCGTTGTGGCCGCCCGCGCCGCCCGTGGCGCGGACGCGGATCGTGCCGGCGGGAAGAGAGACATCGTCGATGATGACGAGCAGGTCCTGCTCGGGATTGACCTTGTAGAAGCCGACGGCCTCGCCGACGCTGCGGCCCGAGAGGTTCATGTAGGTGGTGGGCTTGAGGAGGAGGCAGCGCTCGCCCGAGATGGAGACTTCGGAGGCGACGCCCTGGAAGCGGCTGCGCGGCGTGGAGGAAGGGTCGGCCCACTTGGCGCGGACCCGGTCCACAGCCATGAAGCCCGCGTTGTGGCGCGTCTTCTCGTACTGGGGACCGGGGTTGCCGAGGCCGACGATGAGTTTCATGGTCGAGGGACGGTTGCGGATTACTTCTTCTTGGCGTCGCCACCGGCGGCCTTGGCGTCGGGCTTGGCGTCGGCCTTGCCCGCGGTCTTGGCCGCGCCCTCCTCGGGCTTCTTGGCGGTGATGACCTCGGGCTCGGCGGCGGTGCCGGCCGCGGCGGTCTCTTCCTCGGCGGTCTTGGTGACGCCGCCGAGCACGACCTGCGCGACGACGGCGTGCGAGTCGGTGACGAGTTTCATATCGTCGCGCGGGAGTTTGACCTGGCCGGCGGTGATCATCTGGCCGAGGTCGAGTTCGGCGACGTTGAGTTCGATGCCGTCGGGAAGATCGACGACTCGGCACTCGATCTCGATCTCGAGGTTGGGGTGGACGAGGATGGCGCCGGCCTGCTTGAGGCCCTTGGCGTCGCCGATGAGGTTGATGTGGACGCGGGTTCGGACGCGCTCGTTGAGATCGACGCGGGCGAAGTCGGCGTGGACGATGTTGGTGCCGAGGTAGTCGAACTGGAGGTCCTTGAGGAGGACCATCTGCATCTCGTCGGCCTCCTTGTGGCCCGGGAAGTCGAGACGGAAGACCTTCTCGCCCTTGGTGATGAGGGTGAGGGCCTGCTTGGTGTCGAGGGTGATGGGGAGCGGCTCGCGGCCGTGTCCGTAGACGATGGCGGGGAGGCGGCCCTTGGCGCGGTCGCGTGCGGCGTAGCGCGAACCGATGCGGTCGCGTTTCTCGGCGGTCAACAGCGGTGATTTCTCGTGCATGGTCTGGGTTCCTCGTGTCGGGCGGCGGGTTGGTTGGTTTGCCGTCCCTCGGTGTGTTGTGCGTGTGGGTCTGTGGATGGGGGTTGCGCCCGGGCCGCGCGGCCCGGATGAGCGCGGCTAACGCTTGGTGCCGGCGGTCTTGTTGAAGAGTGCACTGACGGACATGTTGTGGTGGATTCGGTGGATGGCCTCGCCGAGGAGGCGGGCGACGCAGAGTTCGGTGTAGCGCTCGCGGATGGGGCCGACGCGGGCGGCGGTGTCGGGGATGGTGTTGGTTCCGACGACGAGGCTGATGGGGCTGTCGCGGAGACGCTCCATGGCCATGCCGACCAGGACGGGGTGGGTCGCGGCGACGATGACCTTGGCGGCGCCCGCGTCGACGACGACGCGAGCGGCCTCGCAGACGGTGCCCGCGGTGGTGATCATGTCGTCGTACATCAGGACGTTCTTGCCCTTGACCGAGCCGATGAGCGAGCCGGTCTTGACCTGGCTGCCCGAGATGCGGCGCTTGTGGATGATGGCCAGATCGCCGTGGAGCAGGTTGGCGAAGGTCTCGGCGACCTTGACGTTGCCGACGTCGGGCGAGACCAGGCAGAGGTCGCCGAGTTCCTCGCGCATGGCCATGAAGTAGTCGTAGAAAACCGGGGTGGCGGAGAGGTGATCGACGGGGATGTCGAAGAAGCCCTGGATCTGCGCGGCGTGGAGGTCGAGGGCGAGGACACGCTCAGCGCCGGCGGTGGTGAGCAGGTTGGCGACGAGTTTGGCGGTGATGGGAACGCGGCCCTCGTCCTTGCGGTCCTGTCGGGCGTAGCCGAAGTAGGGCGTGACGACGGTGACGCGGCTGGCGCTTGCGCGCTTGAGGCAGTCGATGTAGACCAGCAACTCCATGAGGTTGTCGTTGACCGGGGTGGAGGTGCTGACGATGACGTAGCAATCGCGCCCGCGGACGTCCTCGTCGAGTTTGACGATGATCTCGCCGTCGGGGAAGACCTCGCTGCGTGCAGCGCCGAGGGGTAGATCGATGTGGTTGGCGACGCGGCGGGCGAGTTCGACGCAGTTTCGACCGGCGAAGATCTTGAGCGAGTTGACGTCGTCCCGGCTCATGCGCCCACCTTTCCCGCGCGGCGGGCGCGGTAGATGCGATCGACCTCTGCGAGTTGCTCGGGGGTGTTGACGCTCAGGACGTCTTCGGGCGGGACGGAGGGGATGACCTCGACGCGGTCGCCCTCGGCCAGGAGCATGCCAGGAACGTCGGTGATGTAGTACTCGCCGCTCTGCGGGTTGCGCGGGACGCGGGCGAGGGTCGTGAAGAGCGCGGCAACGTCGAAGCAGTAGTAACTGGGGTTGACTTCGCGGATGGCGCGCTGGTCGGGGGTGCAGTCCTTGTGCTCGACGATGGCGGTGAACCTGCCCGCGTCGTCGCGGACGATGCGGCCGTAGCCGGCGGGGTCGTCGATCACGCTCGTGGCGAGCGTGGCCGCCGCGGCGGACCGGCGGTGGGTCTGGAGGAGCGTGCGGAGGGTCTCAGCGCGGATGAGCGGGCCGTCGCCGGCGAGGACGAAGACGTCGCCGCCCTTGGCGCGGCCCATGCCGATCTGACGCGTGAAGAGGTGCTCAGCGCAGCGGACGGCGTGGCCGGTGCCGTGCTGCTCGGGCTGCTCTGCGAATTCGACGTCGCGCTGGCCCACAACGGCCTGGCGGACGAGTTCCTGCCGATGGCCGACGACCAGCACGATGCGCTTGCACCCGGCGTCGCGGCAGGCGTCGATCACGGCCTGGACCATCGGGCGGGGCGGATCGCCGACGGGGTGAAGGACCTTGGGCAGGTCGCTGTTCATGCGCTTGCCCATTCCCGCGGCGAGGATGACGGCGCTGATCGAAGGCGCGTGACGACCGTCGCCGTTGAGGGACTGCGCGTGTTGTGGGTTGGTGGTCATCATCGCGACCGCTCGCGGCGGCGCGGAACAGTGTTGTCCGGTGAGACTGGCCCCGAGGGCGGGCAAGGCCTGCTCGATCGGTGTCGGATCGAGCATCGCAGCGCGGGAACAACAAACTGGGCGACCAGGATTCGAACCTGGACAAACAGAACCAAAATCTGTCGTGCTACCGTTACACTATCGCCCAAGAGTTGGTGCGATTCCCGAGTCGCCGGAGCGATCGGCCGCTGCGTGCTGCCGCGGCCCTGTTCGCGTCGAACGCTTGCCTCCTGAACACGGCCCGTCGCGAGCGACGGACGAACCCTTCGGACCGACCCAACGCGGTCCGAGGCGTGTGGGGGCACACGTTCGGCAGCCGCGGCACGAGCCCGCCCTGACACCCGAAAGCGGGGTCACGCGGACTGAAACTCGGACATCCCTGATGCCGCCGGGGCGATGGTTCTTGGAGGACCGTCGCCACACCGCTCGGGATGCCCCTGACCGCGCCTTTCCGTCCCTTTGAAGGGGAACGGATCGTCACGGTCGGCTTCGACGGGGCAATGGTAGAGAGCGAGGGGGGTGAGTCAAACCGCCGGGTTGGTCGGGCTGCGGCGGGGTCGGGAAGCGGACGCGAAACCAGATGCCTCCGTGGCCCTTCTGAGCGGCCCTTCTCCGGTCTCGGTCCCTTGTCCGGCGGCGGATGCTCCATCATCCGCGTCCGGGGCGGCGATCCTTCCGCGCGCCCTCTTCTCCGACCCCGCTCAGCCACACAGCCCGTGAGCGCCCCTCTTCCCCCGTATCCATCTCTCACTCCTCCGTTGATCGGAGAAGGGAAGTCGGCGAGGCCCGCGGACGCCCGGCTCTCGCACCGGGCGTCGCGCAGGGCCGCCGAACCGTTCGAGCATCAGTTCACGAACAACCCATCGACTGGCCGCAGTTGAGGCACTTGTAGCAAGTGCCGCTGCGGACGGTGATCGACCCGCAACTGTCGCACGCGGGTGCATCGGCCTGGGCGTGCGAAGCGGCCTGGGAGAGTGCCGAGACGGTCGTGACGGTCCTTGTTCGCTCGGCGACCGCCGCGACGCTCGTCGAGCGCCCACCTGCCGGCGATGCCGACCGGACGTGAACGGTGGTCGTTGCCCGTTCGCTGCCGACCTCGACGACCAACCGCTTGGCGCCCGGCTGCTCGCCGGGGTTCAGCACAGCGCGCTCCGCGCGACTCTCCTGCATGTCCCATGAGTCATCGTCCTCCGTGACGTTTCCCTCCGCCCCTCGCGAATCCCCCGCCCCATCGAGATCGACGGCGCCGACGAGGTTGTCGTCGTCGTCGAACGCTCCCGCCGCGGCCGTGCGGCCGGGAACGTTGTTGACGGTTTCGATCGCGGCGCGAACCGCTGCGCCGCCTCTGACACCCCCCCCACCACCCCCACCCCCCCCACTCTCTGTTGCGCTCTCGCTGCGGTGGGGGATGTTGGCTTCGCGATAGCCGGGGATGAACTCCATGCCCATCCAACGGAAGATGTAGTCGACGAGGCTCTTGGCGAAGGGGATGTCGCGGTTGGTGGTCATGCCCGCCGGCTCGAAGCGCTGGTGGGTGAACTTGTTGACCAGGCTCTCAACCGGGACGCCGTACTGGAGCGCCACGGAGACGGCGGTGCCGAGCGAGTCCATGAGGCCGCCGATGGTGGAGCCCTCTTTGGCCATGGTGATGAAGAGTTCGCCGGGCATGCCGTCGTCGTAGAGCCCGACGGTGAGGTAGCCCTCGTGGCCGCCGATGTTGAACTTGTGGGTGATACTGGCGCGCGTGTCTCGGAGTCGCCGGCGCATGGGGCGCTCGACGACACGCTCGACGACGCGCTCGGGGATCTCTCGCTCGGAGATGGCCTCGTTGACGCGTTCAACCACCTCGCGGGCCATCGCCGCGGTCGTCGGTTCCACCGTTGCCGCCGAGGTAGACGTCGCAAGCATCGCCGCCGCAGCCGGCGCACTCGTTCCCGAAGAAGCCGGCTTGGCCTCGACGAAAGGGGAGGAGGATTCCTTGCGGTCGTCCTGCGCTTCTTCGTCGACCTTGGCGCTGAGCGGCTGGCTGAGTTTGCAGCCGTCGCGGTAGAGGGCGTTGGCCTTGAGGCCGAGTTCCCAACTGAGGCGGTAGCAGGCCTTGATGTCCTCGACGGAGGCCTCGTTGGGGAGGTTGATGGTCTTGCTGATGGCGCCGGAGATGAAGGGCTGCGCGGCGGCCATCATGCGGATGTGGCCCGTGGGGGCGATGAAGCGGACGCCGTACTTACCGCACTTGTTGGCGCAGTCGAAGACGGGGAGGTCTTCGTCCTTGAGGTGCGGGGCGCCCTCGATGGTCTGCGTGCCGCAGATGACGTCGTTGATCGCCGCGATCCGGTCCTTGGTCAGCCCGAGTTCGCGGAGCATGTTGAAGGACATGTCGGCGCGGGCGCGGTCGGGATCGATGCCGCAGCGCTTGAGGCAGTCGTCGCCGAGTGTCCAGGGGTTGAAGGCGAAGGTGATCTCGAAGACCCCTGGGAGCGCCTTGTTCACGCGCTCGATGTCGTCGTCGGTGAAGCCGCGCTCGAGCAGCCAGTGGCGGAAGGTGGTGTGCTCGCCGGGCATGAGCACGTCGACGTTGAGCGTGCCGAGCAGGTGGGTGAGGATGGCCTTGGTCTGCTCGTCGGAGTATCCGAGCGCTTCGAGCGCGGGCGCGACGCTGGCGTTGGCGATCTTGAAGTAGCCGCCGCCGGCGAGTTTCTTGAACTTGACCAGGGCGAAGTCGGGCTCGATGCCGGTGGTGTCGCAGTCCATGAGCAGACCGATGGTGCCGGTCGGCGCGATGACGGTGACCTGCGCGTTTCGATATCCGAAGCGATCGCCGAGCGAGAGCGCCTCGTCCCAGGCGCGGGTGGAGTGATCGAGCAGGTCCTCGGCGTTGGCGAGATTCACGCGGCCGGCGTTGATGACGGCGTGGTCGATGGGGACCGGCGGGATGCGGAGGTTCTCGTACCCGCCGTCGCCCGTCTCGTCGCGCGAGACGCCGTGCGCGGCGAGGCGGTGGTTGCGGATGACGCGGAGCATGTTGTCGCGCTCGGGCTCGAAGCCGGGGAAGGGGCCGAGTTGCGCGGCCATGAGCGCGCTCATCCGGTACGAGCGGCCCGTGAGGATGCTGGTGAGGCAGCCGCAGACCGCGCGTGCCTCTTCGCTGTCGTACGAGATGCCGGCCTGCATGAGCATGGCGCCGAGGTTGGCGTAGCCGAGGCCCAGGGTTCGGTACTTCCAACTGAGTTCGGCGACCTCGCGGCTGGGGTACGAGGCCATGAGAACGCTGATCTCAAGAACGATGGTCCAGAGATCGATGGCGTGCTCGTAGGCGTCGACGTCAAACTCGCGCGTCCTGGAGTCGTAGAACTTGAGGATGTTGAGCGAGGCGAGGTTGCAGGCGGTGTTGTCGAGGAACATGTACTCGCTGCAGGGGTTGCTCGCGTTGATCCGGCCCGCCGAGGGGCAGGTGTGCCAGGCGTTGATCGTCGAATCGAACTGCACGCCGGGATCGGCGCATCGCCACGCGGCGTAGCCGATCTGATCCCACAGACCGCGGGCCTTGTACGTTTTGGCCACGTCTCCGTCGGTGCGGCGGAAGGTCTGCCAGTCAGCGTCGGTGTCGAGCGCATCGAAGAACTCGTCGGGGATGCGGACGCTGTTGTTGCTGTTCTGGCCCGAGACGGTGGCGTACGCCTCACCGTTGAAGTCGTAGTCGAGTTTCAGGCCGAGGCGCTGGGCGGTCTCGCCGATCGTGTACGGATCGGCCGGCCCGCCGCGCTTGGAGGCGATGGACTTGAGCCCCTCGACCATGGCCTGGACCTTGATCTCCTCGCGCACCTTCCAGTTGATGAACGACTCGATGTCGGGGTGGTCCATGTCGAGGCAGACCATCTTGGCAGCGCGACGCGTGGTCCCGCCGCTCTTGATCGCGCCCGCAGCGCGGTCGCCGATCTTGAGCCAACTCATCAGGCCCGAGGACTTGCCGCCGCCGCTGAGCCGCTCGTTCTCAGCGCGCAGGTGGCTGAAGTTGGTGCCGGTGCCGCTGCCGTACTTGAACAGGCGCGCTTCGCGGACCCAGAGGTCCATGATGCCGCCATCGTTCACCAGGTCGTCCGTCACGCTCTGAATGAAGCACGCGTGCGGCTGCGGGTGCGTGTACGCATCCCCCGCCAGGCTCACCTTCCCCGTCTTGGGGTCCGGCACCCAGTGCCCCTGCGCCGGCCCGCTGATCCCGTACGCCCAGTTCAACCCCGTGTTGAACCACTGCGGCGAGTTCGGCGCCGACATCTGGTGCGTCATCATGAACGCCAGTTCGTCATAGAACGCCTGCGCATCGTTGGGCGTGTCGAAGTACCCGTGCTTCTCGCCCCAGTGCCGCCAGCACCCGGCGAGGCGGTGGATCACCTGCCGGGCGGACTTCTCCGGACCCAGCACCGCCTTGCCGTGCTCATCGCGCAGCGGCCGGCCCTGCTGATCGGTCAGCGGCACCCCAGCCTTCCGGAAGTACTTGCTCACCATGATGTCGGTCGCCAGTTGCGACCACGTCTCCGGCACCTCGGCGTCGTCCATCTGGAAGACGACCGAGCCGTCGGGATTGGTGATCTTGGAAGACCGCTTCACCCACTTGACGGAGGCGAAGGGGTCGGAACCAGCGGACGTGAACTTGCGAGCGATCTTCATTCCCAAGAACTCCCGGCGAAACGCGACATCGCCTCTCAATTGCATACGCCCGAGCAATTCGAATCGCAGCAGGCTTGACGCGCCTGGGGCGACAACGATCACAACTCACAATCAAAACTATAATCACTCGTTCAGGATGCTCCAGAAACACCTGAAGACACTTCTGAATGACTCCAAGGATGAACCCTTCTTCAAACGTCAGACCCGATCGATTTACGCCTCGAACCGATACATGCTCGAAGCAACGATTTGCATGAACACTCACGCATCCACCGAGATTTGACAGCGTGAGCAAAAAACCTGCACAGATCAGCCAAGCACGAATCCCCATTTAACCCCCCGATCCTGTTTGTACTAGTCTACTTTTGGCAGTGTTAACCCAACTTGATCTTGGTACTTTCCACCTTTATCCGCATACGACACCGCACAGACTCTGTCCGCCTTCAGGAAAATCAACTGCGCGATCCCCTCGTTCGCGTACACCTTTGCCGGCAGCGGCGTCGTGTTGCTGATCTCCAGCGTGATCTTGCCGCGCCATTCCGGCTCGAGCGGCGTGACGTTCACGATGAGGCCGCAGCGTGCGTAGGTGCTTTTGCCGACGCAGATGACCAGCACGTCGCGCGGGATGGTGAGCGTCTCAACCGTCTCGCAGAGCGCAAACGAGTTGGGCGGGATGATGACGTGGTCGCCGCCCTCGCCCCCTCTGCCAGCGCAATCGACCTCGACGAACAGGTCGGGGCTGAACGCCTTGGGGTCGACCACGGTGATCTGGCCGGTCCGCGGCGTCGGCGTGAAGATCTTGAACTTGCTGCCGACGCGGATGTCGTAGCCGTAACTCGAGACGCCGTAACTGATCCGCCCCGGCCGCTTCTCCGCGTTGGCGAAGGGCTCGATGGGGACGAGTTCCCGAATCTGCGTGTCGCACAGCACCGCCATACCCGATCCGTTCCTTCCTGCCTGCCTGCTGCCCACCGGCCGTCGTGCCGCCGGGCGTGGCTTGCCGCGGCGAATGTTGCGTGCCCGGAGTTCCGCGTTCGGGCCTGAATCGCGTGCGATCGGCCCGCAATGACCACCTATCCCCGCTGAATCTCGACAAATAGACCTGAATTCCCCCCAGCCGTCGCGAGCGACAAATCCGAGCGAACGCAGAGCATACCACTACCCATCGTACGTTCAACCGAACTTTGGCCCGAAATATGGTGTAGAAGTTGCGCACAACCTGTCACCTGATCGCAAGCGCTTCACGAGCAAGGGGTTGTGGAGATGAATTTTTCTTGAAGGGCGTCCGCTGAGCGATGCCAGAGATTGTGGAAAAGCGCTTGGATGGTGAACCAAACCCCCACGGCTGGGGGGTTGAGCGAAGCCGACAACCCGCTGCACATGTTCTCCGCCGGGTTGGTGGTTGCTCTTGCAAGCGACACAAAGCGACACCCGGATCGGCTGGCATGGAGTTGCGACGCGGGGTGTCGGCAGCGCACGCCGGGTGGGGATGGGTGGCGATAGTGACCGACGATGCCCACGGGTCGAAGGCATTGGACAGCGGACCCGCTTTGGAGTAAGCGGCAACGACGCGCAGCCGGGTTGGCTCTATGTGGGCACGGCCGGCGACCGAGGCCGCGCCCGAGAAGCGAGCAAGAAGTTGGTTCAGACGGAATGTGGATCAGCGCGCTCGCACACGCCGAACCTGCAAGAATGCCGCACATGTCACGCCGCCACACAACTTCGTTGATCGCCGATCGAACCGATGCCGGACGGCCGTGCCGGGAGGGCTGCGCCCGTTGGCTCAGTTCGCGCACGCCCGCGCTGGGATTGGTGCTCGCGGCGGTGATGGCGGTTGCGGGGGTGTGGCCCGTCGGCGGGTGCTCGCAGCAGCGGACCGTGCGACAGTCGGACTATGTGGCGCCCCCGCGCGACGTGCCGGGCTTCCTGCGCGGCACGATCGGAGCCGAGACGGCGCTCCGCGGGACGGAACCGATCCTGGTCTCGGGGCTCGGGGTGGTGGTCGGGCTGAACGGGACGGGCGGGGGAGAGATCTCACCGGCGATCGCACGAACGCTCGAGCGAGAGATGGCGTTGAAGGGGATCGGGAAGGCCTCGGAGGGCGCACTGGCGGGGGTGACGCCGGAGCAGTTGCTGAGGTCTCGGAACGTGGCGGTGGTGATCGTCGAGGCGCGGCTGGCGCCCGGCGCGCCCAAGCGATCGACGTTCGACGTGTTCGTGCGGACGCTGCCGGGTTCGAGCGTGACGAGCCTGGAGGGCGGGAAGTTGTGGACGACCGACCTGCGGATCGGCCCCGCGGCGGTGTTCTCGGCGCAAAAGACGCGGAAACTGGCCGAGGCGGGCGGGGCGGTGTTCATCAACCCCTTTTCCGACACGGGCGGCGGCGCCTCGCTCTCAACCGTCGAAGGGAGCCGCGTGGCGATGACGCGGACGGTGGGGCGCGTGCTGGACGGCGGCGTGGTGACGGAACCCCTGATGCTCGAGATCGTGCTGGACAATCCGTCTCACTCGCGCGCGAGGTCGATGGTGAGCGCGATCAACACGCGGTTCCCGGAAGGCCCCGGCGACGACGGGCCGACGGCGCGCGGGCGCGCGGGCGACAGCATCGCGCTGCGCATTCCGTCGTCGTACAGGCAGAACCCGGGCGACTTCATCGAGACGGTGCGGTTCCTGCGTGCCGACCAGACGTTCGCGGACGCGGCGGCGCTGCAGTATGTGCGTGCGCTGAAGGAGCAGCCGGGTTTCTCGCGCGAACTGATGTGGTGCCTCGTGGCGATCGGCGAGAGTGCGCGGAAGCACATCGCGGAGTTGTACGACTATCCGGAACTGGCGCCGAGGATGGCGGCGCTCGAGGCGGGCGCGCGGCTGGGCGACCCGAGGACCGTTCGGCCGCTCATCGAGATCGCGCGGTCGGCGCCGGTCACGGGAATGCGGCTGGCGGCGATCGACCTGCTGGGGCGCATGAACTACAACCCGAACGTGAACGCGGAACTGCGCGAACTGGTGGACGCGCGGGAACTGGAGATCCGCGTGGCGGCGTACGAGGCGCTGAGCAAACTGCGCGACCGGGCGCTGACGCGGACGGTGATGGCCGGGACGGAGCCGCGGCAACCCAAGTTCGTGATCGAGCAGGTCCCCTCGACGACGCCGATGATCTACGTGACGCAGCAGGGCGAACCTCGGATCGCGCTGTTCGGCGGGCGATCGACGGACGCCGACGGTCGGATGCGGATCGAGCCGCTGAAGCTCGAGCGTCCGCTGCTGGTGGCGATGTGGAACGACCGTCTGCTCATGGACGCGGGTTCGTCGGGCGACATCCGGCTGCGGTTCAAGGACGATCGGACCGGGCAGACGATGGAGACGGTTGTGCCGGAGACGCTGCCGGAGTTCGTGCAGTTCCTTGCGCACAAGCCGACACCGGAGGATCCGCGGCCCGGGCTGAACCTGAGTTACTCCGACGTGGTCGGCGTGCTTTTCGAGTTGAGCAGGCGCGAGGCGGTGGCGGCGGCGTTCGCGACGGAGGAAGACCGCCTGCGGGCGCAGATCTTCGCCGCGGCGGACAACCGCATCATGAGCGAGCGCCCCGAGGACAGCGAGCGCGTGGAGGACATGGCGGTCCAGGTCTTCCGGCCCGTGGCGACGCCCGGCGGCAGCACCAACGACTCCAAGCCCTCGGCGGCCGACGATTTCCGCAGCCGAATCGTCCCCCTGACCCGACCGGCGAAGAAGTCGAACTGAGCGATGAACTCCTCAGCGCCCAGGTCGGGTCGATCGCGAACGGAGTTTCTCCGTCGGTTGGGGTACTACCTGATGGGGGTGGCGATCGGCTGCGTGATGCTCGGGATGATCTGGAGCGCTCGGGCACGTCAGGCCGCGGCACGCGGCGGTCAGCAGGCTGCCCCGGTGTCGCCCGCACCGACCGAGCAGGCATCGCCCGGCGCTGGTGCGCCGAATAGCCGGCCCTGAACAGCGATCAGGCTCCCCACTCTCCCGCGTAGAGCGTGCGGAAGCCGTGCGGTTGGCCGTCGCGTGCGGCGATCTCGAAGAGCCGCTTGGCGATCTGTCGGGCGTGCAGCGCATCGTGGG
Source organism: Phycisphaeraceae bacterium (assembly GCA_019636535.1). GTDB lineage: Bacteria > Planctomycetota > Phycisphaerae > Phycisphaerales > UBA1924 > JAHBK01. The sequence continues at coordinate 32,771 of JAHBXK010000026.1, forward strand.
CGGACCATGCGACAAGCAGATCGCCCGCGGTGATCGGACCGATGCGCGGGTGGTTGTGCGCGACGGCCCAGTCCGGACGCCGATCGGCGAGATCGCGGAGCCAGGCAACGCTCGCACGCCGCTCTCGGACGAATGCGTCGAGCACGACAACGAGGTTCTTCTCGTTGTAGCGGTCGCGCGTGGCGCGACTCTCGGGATCGAGGCCGGGCCAGGGCGAGGCGGGGTCTTCCTGCGTGAGGCGCAGTCGCGTGCGGAAGTCGTCGACCTCCTCGTCGAGCATGTGGCAGCAGATTTCGAGAACCGACCACGCGCCGTGCGGCGGCTTCCACGTTGCGTCGCGCGGATCGGCCACGCGGGCGAGCGCGGGCAGCACCTCGGCGAAGCGTTCGAGGCGATCGATGATCGGCTTCGGGTCGAACCTGCTCATGACAACCGCCCGTGCGAGACTCGACGGATCAACTGCTCCCCTTGCGCATCTGCTCGAGGCCTTCCGGGAAGGGGTAGTACGGGAAGACGCCGATCTTGCCCGATCGCCACGCGGCGGGCGCGGGGTAGACGTCGCCGCGGAAACCGGACTGGTACATCGTGCGGAGGACGGTCTCGAAACTGGGCTCCTTGCCGTCCGGGCCGAGAAGGCGGTTGGCGCGGGCGTTCAGGAACGAGACGCTGGCGACGGGCGTGCGCTCACGCCGGCCGCGGAGCATCTTGACGACGGTGGAGAAACCGCGGGAAAGATCCTCGAGGCTGAAGTGGTCGCGTCCCTTCGGGCGGAGCAAGGCGAGGATCAGGAGCGAGTCGAGGTCGTACTTGAGGACGTACGGCTCGCGGTCGCGGGCGGCGTGGATCGAGACGGACTCCTGGAACATCTTGGCAAAACTGCTGACCCCGCGGGCGGTCCACTGCGACGTCTGGATGAGGTCGACCAGTTGGGCGATGATGCCGTGGCTGTTGTCCTCGTCGTTGACGCCGCAGATGACGGCGCGGTAGCGGCCGTCGAGCATGTCGCGGAGCATGTCCTGCCCCCAGAGGATGCGGATTCGTTCGAAGGCTCCGGGACCGACGCCCGCGCCGATCGGCCCGGCGGGAAGAAGTGTGACGCGGTCGGGGAACTGCTCGCCGTGCATCAGGGCGTCGGCGTCATCGTCGTAGAGACGGACGGTGCTTGTGGGGGTGGTCATGCGGGATGGTACCCGCCCGCGTTGCTGTTCTTGATCGACCGCCGGCGTGATTCTCGGGCGTTGATCGGGCGAGCAACGCGGCCCACGGCCGAGCCACGCCGCGCGGCGGCGAGATGGGCTATGGTTTCAATAAACTCTGAAAGTTCGCGTCCGCAGGACCGATCGCCCTCGAACCCATGAACGACATGACACGCTGCTTCACACCACCGCAGACGCACCCGCACCTCGCCGGCACCGACCGGGGTTTGCTGGAGGCGGTGGCCGCGGGCGCAGCGCGCCTGACGCCCGAGCAGGGGCTGACGATCTTCCACGAGCTCTCGCTGCACGACCTGGGGCGGTTCGCGGATGCGCGGTGCAGAACGATCCACGGCGATCGGATCCGGACGTACGTCATCGATCGCAACATCAACTACACCAACGTCTGCAACGCTCGGTGCACGTTCTGCGCTTTCAGACGCGACGCGGACGACCACGACGCGTACACGCTCGAGCCGTCGGCGATTCACGAGAAGATCGCGGAACTCTCGGCCATCGGCGGGACGCAGATCCTCATGCAGGGAGGGATGAACCCGGCCCTCCCGCTGCAGTGGTATCTCGACCTGCTCTCGGGGATCAAGAGCCGGTTCCCGCACATCCACGTCCACGCGTTCAGCCCGCCGGAGTTTATCGAGTTCGTGCACTTCTTTGACCCGCCGGGTGAGAGCCTTGAAGCCAAGATCCGCTGGGTGATGGTGCGGCTGAAGGAGGCGGGGCTGGACTCGCTGCCCGGCGGCGGCGGTGAGATTTTCGCGCACCATGTGCGTCGGCGGATCGGGCTGGGCAAGTGCGACGCGACGAGTTGGCTGACGTGCATGTACGTGGCGCACACGCTGGGCATGTTCACGAGCGCCACCATGATGTTCGGGCACATCGAGGGGTACGCCGATCGCGTTCAGCACATGGACCTCGTGCGCCGATGGCAGGATCGGGCGCTCGGCCCCGCCGAAGGGGACAGAGGCCCGATGGGCCACTACAAAGCCTTCATCTCGTGGCCCTTCCAGCGTGAGAACACGCCGCTCGGACGCGTGCCCGACTGGGGAACGCGCCCGGAGGATCTGGCTTCCGCCGCGGAGTTCCCCGGCGACTTGGTGGCACGGCTCGACGAGTCGCTGAGCAACGAGGAAGTGCTCGCGCAAGCGCCGGCGTTCGGGAAGCGCGTGCGCATGTCCAGCGCCACCGACTATCTGCGGACGCAGGCGCTGAGCCGTCTGTATCTGGACAACATCTACTCGATCGGCGCGAGTTGGGTCACGATGGGCCCCCACGTCGGGCAGGTGGCGCTGGCGTTCGGCGCAAGCGACATGGGCAGCGTGATGATGGAGGAGAACGTGGTCTCCTCCGCCGGCACGACGTACTGCCTCGACGAGGCGGTGCTCTGCCGGTTGATCCGCGACGCGGGGTTCACGCCCGCGCAGCGGAACAACACCTACGACGTGGTAACGGTGCACACCGACACGCCGGTAGCGCCCGATCGACGCGTGACCGACTGGTCGCGGCATCGGGCACGCAAGATGCACCAGCAGGCGCCGAAGGCCGTGCAAGCCAGTGTCAGCGCCAAGGCCGTGGCGAGCGCGACCTGAGGCTAGCGGGCGCCCGTCCTTTCGAGTTTCAGTTCGAGCGGTCGGCCTCGGAGCGACACGAGCGGCAGCCAGCGATCCCACGCTTCGATGCCGGGCGCTTCGGGCTCGATGTTGACGAACGCCAACTCGCGTGCGGAGTCGGTCTCGCGTGAACCGCGGTCGGACGGGAGCACGGAGATTCGCGTGAGGCGGCCTTCGATCAGCGTGATGCGTGCCATGCCGAGTTCGTCGGTGGTTCGGCGATGCTCGGACGGGCCGGAGCGACCGAAGATCGTGTCGACCGAGAGCGGGTGGTCGCGCGACTTCGATTGAACGACCAGCGTGGCCCCAACCACGGGCTCCGCCGACTCGACATCACGCACGGACACGACCGCCGCGACGCTGCCCGGCCCGCCGCACCCCGACAGGGCAGCGAGCGAGAGAAAGACGGCCGAGACCCCGACAACGGCACGTCCGATCATGCTCGCGGGTGCGGGTCGTGGTCTTCGTCGATGCCCCATCCGGTCAACTCCGAGCGGTTCACGGATCGAAAGGACCCGCCTAATATCGACACTTGCTTTCCCTTGTGACCCCGAGGACCGGGCATCGGCCCGACCTCGGCAAGACTCTGGCACGACCCGCCGGATAGATGATCGGCAGCGGCGTACCACCGAACCCACCATTGAGCAGGATACCCGACCATGAAGGCAATCGACGTTCGACCTGGCTACGGCGTGAAGATGGACGGCAAACTCTGGGTCATCGTCGGCTATGAGTTCCGCAACCCCGGCAACCTCCGCTCCTTCGTGAACATCAAGTTCAAGAACGTCCAGAGCGGCGGTCAGGTCGAGAAGAGATGCCAGCCTTCCGAAGACCTCGAGATCGTTGACCTTGATCGTCGGGAGATGGAGTACCTCTTCAGCGACAACACCGGCGCCACGTTCATGGACACCGAGAACTACGACCAACTCACCATCCCGGCCGACGTGCTCGGAGATGCGCTGCTCTACCTCCGCCCGAACGCGAAAACGGTCGTGCTCTGCCACAACGGCAACCCGCTGACCGTTGAGTTGCCGTTGGTCGTCGAACTCAAGATCACCGACACGCCCCCCGGCATCAAGGGCGCCACCGCGACCAACCAGATGAAGGAAGCCACGCTCGAGACGGGCTTGAAGACGAAGGTCCCTCCCTTCATCGAGACCGGTGAGACCATCCGCATCAACACCACGGACGGCTCGTACGCCAGCCGCGCCAAGGGCGAGTAAACTCAGTCGATTCGTATTGCTTGCTAGCCCGAGTTGAAGACTTCGGGGCGGGCTGGGGGCGAATTAGTGTGCGGCTCGTGCGGGAGCGGGGGATGATCGCTCCGCGGTAAAGGGAACAAGCGGCAGCGCAAAGCAAACCGCTCAAGGACGCCGTTCCTGAGCACAACGCGTCGAACCATCCAATTGTCAGCGCCGTCGCCGCCCATCTGGCGCAAGCAACCCGCCCAGGCCGAGCAGCACCGCAGCGCCCGGCGCGGGAATCACCCGCGTCCAGAGGAGCGCTTCGAAGCGCTCCGTGTCGTTGTTGTAACCGTACCCGGCGATGTGAGTGGTGGTACCATCGGTCCAGATGCCCCCGGCGTACGTAACCGCCCACGAGCCGCTGAGAAAGGCCGAGAGATCGACCCACGACGCCGCGCTTCCGCTCCACAGGCTGGCACGCGTTGCGCCACCGACGATGGCCTGCCCGACCTGCTCCGTGCCGGAAGTACTGAGTGCCTGTGAGAACGTTGCCCCCGCCGGGTGAAGGTCAACCCACGACGCTGCGGTCCCACTCCACAAAGCGGCGCGCATCACGCCGCCAACGATGGTCCGTCCGACCTGCTCCGTGCCCGACGTGGCCCAGGCCAGTGAGGCCGATACCCCTGCGGGGTGCAGGTCCACCCACGAGGCCGCGCTCCCGCTCCAAAGGCTTGCACGTTGCACGCCGCCGGCGTTGGCCAGTCCGACCTGCTGCGTGCCGGAGATGCCGAAGGCCTCCGAGAACGGCGAACCCGGGGGACTCAGGTCCACCCACGACGCCGCGCTCCCGCTCCAAAGGCTGGCACGCCTGACGGTGCCGAAGACGGCCCACCCGACCTGCTGTGTGCCGGAGGTGCCCCAGGCCTCAGAGTTCGTTGACCCTGCCGGGTTGAGGTCCACCCATGAGGCCGCGCTGCCGCTCCAAAGGCTTGCACGTTGCACGCCGCCGACGAAGGCCCGCCCGACCTGCTGCGTGCCGAAAGTGCGCCAGACCTGCGACGAGTCTGACCCTGCAGGACTCAAATCCACCCACGAGTCCGCGCTCCCGCCCCAAAGGCTGGCGCGGATCACATTGCCGACGGTGACCCGACCGGCCTGCTGCGTGCCTGTGGTTCCGCGGATTTCCGAGTACGTTGCCCCCGCTGGGTGCAGATTCGTCACGGTCCACGACGCGCGCGCTTCAGCGCCCGAGCCCAGCCAGGCGATTAGCGCCGCCACACCCGCTGCGCAACGCCCTGTAGCCGAGCGTGCAGCCACGATCATCAATGTCTGCATGGGTCCATTTCGCATTCTCTGGGGGGGGGTGTCGACCATGTGGTTTGCCTGCCGAGCGGACCGCCCCACTATGGGGCATCGCACCCGCCTATGCAACCTAACGTACACCATCTACGCTACTCCCACAAGGGGGGAGTGATGAACCTCCGGCGAGAAAAGATAGACCTGAGCAACTTCTTGACCGGGCGATCGGATTGACCCGAACGGATAAATCCCCTCCAGCGCCCCCCGCCCTGTCGTCAGCGGCACCATCCGCGTCCTTTCCTCCGATCGATTCGGTGCTCGTCGTGTTCCGGCGAAAGCGCCTTCGAGACAAGTCCAAGTACGGTCCCAGCCGTGATCCGCAAGTGCTGACAATCAGCGGTATCGCAGTCGCAATCACGAGATTAGCACCGCGCCCAAACTCGCGCGCTCCCCGTACGATCTTTCGGTGCTTCGAGTGTTCTACTTCGCTGCGCCACGGAGGTGAACCGTCGCTCCAAATTCATGGCCTCCCCACCCCCACTCGATACCCGGCCTCGGCGCCAAAGCCGCTATGCCCACCACCGCCCCAAAGCTCCTCCTTATGGGTATGCGCGGCAGCGGCAAGTCCTCCATCGGCCTCGCCCTCGCTCAAAGGCTTGGTCGACCCTTCATCGATCTCGATGACTGTTCTGCCCGCGAAGCGCTCACCAATCCGGCGGCATCGCGAGCCGACATCCAAACCATCTTCAGCACCCTCGGCGAACCCGCGTTCCGGCTCGCTGAGACCCGCGCCCTCGCCGCACAGCTCGGGTCCGCGCCAACTTCACCACCCACGCAACACCCCGCGATCATCGCCCTCGGCGGCGGCACACCGATCGCACCGGGCGCTGAAGATCTCATCCAGCAAGCCCGAGCCGCCGGGTCTGCCCGGGTTGTGTACCTCCGGGCCGACGTGGCCACGCTTCGGCACCGCATCTCGCAGGAACCATCCGCACACCGACCGTCGCTCACCGGCCGACCGATCGAGGATGAAATCGGCTCAATTCTCGCCGCGCGCGAACCCGTGTACCAGCGCATGGCCGATCACACCATCGAGATCACCGCGACCGAGCCCGTCGAGTCGGTCGTGGCTCGCGTGCTCGAACTCCTCGCCTAAGCCGCCGAAGCTCGCCCGGGACAGCGCTCACAATCGGCCCACCGCGCTGCGCTCCGCCCAAGCCCACTTCGAACTTGTCGATCGCCGAGTTCCAACTCAACCCGCGTTCCGCGCATCGGCCTCTCGAACCGCCCGGCAGAACGCCTCCATCAATCCGGCGTCCTTCTCGCCCGGCGACGATTCCACCCCCGACGACACATCCACCCCGAACGGCCGCAACAGCCCGATCGCCTGCCCCACGTTGCCGGGGGTCAATCCCCCGGCGATGATCAGCGGCTTGTCGATTGAAAGCGCGGGCTCGACCAGCGCGGACCAATCAAACGCCACGCCCTCGCCGCCCGACGAGCCATCAACCAGAATCGCGTCCACCTCGTCCACACCCTGCCACAGCAGCAACTCTTCGGCGATCGTCCGCTCGTCGAAGCGCACGGCCTTGATCACGCCCGGGCCGCACTGCCGGGCGATCTCGACCGACTCGCGCCCGTGCAGTTGCGAGAGCGTGGTCGGGCAGCGCTCCTCGATGTCGGAGAACTCTTCCAGCGTCGCGTCGATGAACAGCCCGACGGAAGAGACAAACGGCGGAAGCAGCCCGCCGAGCGTGAAGGCGCTCTCCGGCTCGATAAACCGCCTCGAACCGCGATGAAACACAAAGCCCACCGCGTCCGCGCCCGCGTCGGCCGCGGCGAGCAGGCCGTCGCGGTCGGTGATGCCGCAGATCTTGATTCGTGTTCGTGGCAAGCGATGTTCCCGTCGGCCCAAAGCCTATCCCAGGTCGGCCAGTTCGCGCTGCGCGAGTTCTCGTTCAGCCTCGTCCGTCAGATCGGGCATCGCCTCGGTCAGCAGCGACTTGGCGCGGATCGGGTCGTTCAGGTGCCGGGCGCACAGCAAACCGAGCAGCAGTTTGAACCTCGGTGCGGCCTGCTCGCGCGGGTAGGCGTCGATCAGCCGTTCGATGGCGAACGCGGCGGTCTGTTTGTCGACCGATGGGTACAGCGCGATCGCCAGTTGCTCGTGCTGGCGAAAGCCGAACGTGACCGACGACGCGTTGTCGGCGTGCCGCGAGATCAGCCGGCGGTACGCCTCAACCAGCCGCGCGGGCTCATCCCGGTCGAGCAGCCTGAGCACTTCCTGACGCAACTGCGCGACCTCGTCGGACGCCTCGTCGTTCGCATCACGATCACCCGGCCGCGCATCCTTGCTCGCGTTGGCCACGGTGCCCGCGGTGCCCGCGGAGCCCGGCGCACTCGCAGTCTCCGACCCACGCTTCGACCGCTCCCAGTGCTTGCGGACGCGGGCCTGCTGCGCCAACCCGGCCTCCTTGAACTGCCGGCGGCGATACGCCTGCTTGCCCAGCGAGAACAGGTCGTACGGCTCGCGCGGCAGCACCCGCAACCCGAGCAGGATGAAAGCGACGATCGCGCCGAACGCGACGCCCCCGAGGTGCGCAAGGTGCGCAACGCCCGTGCCCCGCGCTGACCCGGCCATCATCAGGTCCCACACCACCGCCAATCCAATCACCCACCACGCCGAGACCCAGAAGAAGGACAGGAAGAAGAGGAAGAAGACCCGTACACGCGTGTTGGGGAACATGACCAGATAGGCACCCGTCAGCCCCGCCACCGCGCCGCTGGCGCCCAGGGCCGCGTTCTGCTCAAAGCCCGCGTGCGCGGCCGCAGCCCCAAAGGCCGCGCCGAGATAGAACAGCAGAAACCAGAACCGGCCCAGGCGGTCCTCGATGTTCTGCCCGAAGACCCACAGGAACAGCATGTTGCCCGCGATGTGCCACCAGCCCGCGTGCATGAACGCCGACGTGATCGGCTGGTACCACTCAAAGCCCCGACCGAACGGGTGGAGCATCCACGGCCGGAGCAAAGACCAATACGCGTCCTGATCGCGCGCACGCAAAACCATCTGCGTCATGAAGACGGCCACGTTGACCGCCACGAGCGCGGGGGTGGCAAGGGTCGGTCGGCGGAGGGGCCGGTCTGTGCCGAGGGGAAACAGCATGGCGTGGCGGCATGGTAACGCCGCGGCGCACGCGTTCGAGGGCCCAGGGGTGGAGCCTTCGCGCGGCCTCTCCTATAGTGGCCCGGCGTGCGGCGACAAGGTTCGCCGGCGCGACCGAACACAACAAATTGGGCAGAGCATGAGCACGTACTCGAAGGGTCTTGAGGGCGTTGTCGCCGCCGAAACTCGCATGTCCTTCATCGACGGCGAGAAGGGCGTTCTCGAGTACGTCGGCATCGCGATCGACGACCTCGCACGCAACTCGAACTTCGAGGAGACGGTCTTCCTGCTCTGGAACACCCGCCTGCCCAAGAAGAGCGAACTCGAGGCCTTCCGCGGCGATCTCCGCTCGCGCTACGACCTGCCCCCGTCGGCGATCGACGCCCTGCGGCACATCCCCAAGTCCGCCCAGCCCATGCACGTGCTGCGGACCATGGTCAGTTCCCTGGCGTTCCTCGACGCCCACCCCAACGCCAACGACCTGCCCTCCGCACGCGACAAGTCGCTCACGATTCTGGCACGAACGCCCACCATCATCGCAGCCTTCGACAGGATCAGGCGGGGGCTGAACATCGTCCCGCCTCGCAAAGACCTGTCGTTCTCGGCCAACTTCCTGTACATGCTCAACGGCGAGGTCCCGACCCCGACCATGGAGCGCGCCTTCGACGTCTGCATGATCCTCCACGCCGACCACGGCCTGAACAACTCAACGTTCACCGCGCGCGTCGTGATCTCGACGCTCAGCGACGTCTACTCCGCGCTCACCGCGGCCGTCGGCTCGCTCCGCGGCCCCCTCCACGGCGGCGCCAACGAGGAAGTCATGGAGATGCTCGGCGAGATCCCCTCGCTGGACGCCGTCGAGCCCTACGTCATGGGCAAACTCGCCAAGAAGGAGCGGATCATGGGCTTCGGCCACCGCGTCTACAAGGCAATCGATCCTCGCGCAACGTTCCTCAAGACGCTCGCCAAGCAACTCGCCGCCGACACGGGGAACCAGGACCTGTACGAGAAAAGCACCAAGATCGAGGAGATCATGGCCCGCGAAGTCGCGGCCAAGGGCATCTACCCCAACGTCGACTTCTACTCCGCGACCACCTACCACTCGATCGGTCTCAAACTCGACCTGTTCACGCCCATGTTCGCGATGAGCCGCATCGCGGGGTGGGCGGGCCACATCATCGAGCAGTTGGACGGCAACCGCCTCTTCCGCCCAAAGGCCGAGTACGTCGGTCCGCACAACGAGAAGTACGTGCCCATCGCCGAACGCTGAGCCCGCACGACCGTCAGCGCCCGAGCATCACCAGCATGTCGTCCAGAATCAACCGCGAGGCGGTGTCGTCGCCCCACGGCTCGATCTTGATGCGGATGCGCACGCCCCGAGCCGTCGGCCACGACTCGACCACCGCCTTCTCAAGCCAGCCGTCGCCGGCGCTCCGCCCTTCAAGCCGGGCCTTGTCGCTCGTCACGGTGCGCGACGAGACCGAGTAGCCGCGCAACCGCAGAGCCTCTTCCCCTGCCGACGCGACCTCCTCCACGCGCACGTCGGCCCCCAGATCGCACGTGAGCGTCCCAAACGAGTACGAAGCGTGGATGTCCCGCGAGGTGCCCTGATGACCCCCGGTGCTCTGGCACCCCCCCATTCCCCCCACTCCCCACACCACACCCGCCATCACCACAAACCCCGCCGCTTCCGCGAACGCGCGGATCAGATGTGCGAACGAAGTCTGAATCGCGCGGACGGTCATTCCAGCGGCCTCCCCGTGTCGGCGGTGTCGTCTGTCAGCCACCTGCTCATCTCCAGATCGCCGGGCCGAATCCGGTCTCCCCAGACACGCAGCGCTTCGAGAAGCAGGGGATCGGTCCATCGCGACTCCTGTTCGTCATCGTCCGCCGCGGCGCGCCCGTCGGGAGCGGCAGGCGCACTCGGCGGGGTCTTCGGCCGCTCGCTCGCGGTTGGTTGTGCCGGGGCGCTGCGTGCCTCCCATGCGCCCGGTGACTGCGCCCCGGCGTCGAGCACGCCGGGCAGGTCTTCATCGACCTCCAGGAAGCGCATCCACCAGCGGGCCGACTCGGGATCGAGCGGAAGGTCGCGGTCGCGGATCGTCTGTTCGGCAGAGCCGCCCCGCCGGGCTCGGTTGTTCGGACCAACCGAACGCGCCAAGAGCGCCAGAAACACGTCGCTCGGCAGGTGCTGAGCCCGCGCGCCCTTCGCGGCAGCACGGACGCGCTTGTCCGAACTGACCACCAGCACCCCGCCTCCCGCCCCCCTGATCCGGGCTTCGAGCATCTCTTCGATCAGTGCATCCGCTTCTCGCCCGGGGCCGGCGAACGCCACGCGCACCCCCGGCGCAAGGCTCTCCGCCGATTCGCGGGCCAGGCGGCTCTGCAACCCACCACCTGTCCCATCCACCACCAGAACCGCTCCCCCCGCCCGCCCCTTGCCCCCCGGCGAGGGACAAGCCGAGATCAAACTCGCCAACCCGAGCACCGACAGACGCTTGAAGGCCGGGGGAGCCCCCTTCAGATCCGCCGCGGCGTGGATGACGTTGAAGGCGTCAACAATGAGCATTCGTCCGCGAATCTCCCCGTCAGCCCCCCACTCAGCCCACTCAATCGCTCCCCAAACGCAGCCCCGACCCACGCCGCGCGGGCCTTGAATCCCTCCCCACGCCCGCCTTTACTTCCCGCCCACTTCCCCTCACCCGTCGGGTAGGGGTGTTTTTCCCCAGAATCGGCCCCCAGCGGCCCAAGAGGTTGATGTCCATGGCGATCCGAATCAAGGCCCGCGGCGGTGAAGGCACCGAGCAGTTGCTCCGCCGATTCAAGAAACTGTGCGAGAAAGAGGGCCTCACCAAGGACATCAAGCGCAAGGAATTCTACGAGAAGCCCTCCGAGCGTAACCGCCGCAACGCCCGCAAGTCGGTTGCGCGCCGGCTGCGCGAGCAGGGCTTGCTCGGCCCGCCCCTCAAGGCCCGACGCGGCCCGGGCGGTCCCGGTGGTCCCGGTGGTCCAGGCGGTGATCGCGGCGGGGACCGCGGCGGCGACCGCTAAGCAATTCGTGATTCAACCCGGCGATGGCTTCCAAGGACGGCTCGAAGGGGCCGTCCTTTGCATTCGGCACCAGGAACCGCCCCGTTCGCCCACTTTCTCGTTTGCACGACCTAACATCGGACCCTCTGGAAGGCCCTTCGATTCCGGCCCTCCAGAACAATCCGTTCATCCCGGCCTGTTCGGCCCAACGTTTCCACCAACACCCCCCACACCCCAACGGAGACACGCGGCATGACCGAGATGCTGACGCTCGCCTCGATGAAGGACATCCACCCCCTCTTCTACGCAGCGCCGGTCGGCGGCGTCGCGGCGCTGGTCATGGCGCGGGCCTTCAAGGCCAGCGTCATGTCCCGAACGGAGGGCAACGATGAGCAGAAGCGCATCGCCCAGGCCGTGCGAGACGGCGCGATGGCGTACCTCTTCCGGCAGTACAAGGTCGTCGGCGTCGTGTTCGTGGCGCTCGTGATCGTGCTGGCGATTCTCTCGCTCGGTCTGGGCGTGCAGCCGGTGCTGTCGATGGTCGGCGTGCCGCTGGCCGGGCTGCTCAGCGGCCTCTGCGGCTGGTTCGGCATGCGGATGGCCACGCAGGCATCGGCACGCACCGCCGCCGCGGCGCAGCAGTCGCTCAACGACGGCCTGACCGTCGCCTTCCGCGCCGGCGCGGTGATGGGCCTCAACGTCGTCGGCTTCGCCATCCTCGACGTCTCGTTCTGGTTCTTCGTCCTCAACGCGTTCGGGGAGCAGATCCTCGGCGCGCAGAGCGACATCCGCGTGATCACCACGATCATGCTCTCGTTCGCCATGGGCGCTTCGACGCAGGCGCTCTTCGCCCGCGTCGGCGGCGGCATCTACACCAAGGCGGCCGACGTCGGCGCCGACCTCGTCGGCAAGGTCGAGGCGGGCATCCCCGAAGACGATGCCCGCAACCCGGCGACCATCGCCGACAACGTCGGCGACAACGTCGGCGACGTCGCGGGCATGGGCGCCGACCTCTACGAGTCGTACTACGGCTCGATCCTCGCTTCGGCCTTCCTCGGCGCGGCCGCGGCGTTCACCCTCGCCAACGCCACCTTCGCCGAATCGACCCAACTCGCCCTGCTGCTCGCCGTCATCCCGCTCGCCCTCGCGGGCATCGGCATCCTCTGCTCCATCGCGGGCATCTTCACCGTCCGAACGAAGGAGAACGCGAACTTCGCGGGCCTCCTCCACGCGCTCGAGTTCGGCGTCCGCTTCGCCTCGGGCCTGATCGTCATCGCGGCCTTCGCGGTGCCGTACCTCATCCTCGGCGACAACGCCCTCGCCAAGTCCGCGGGGATCACCTTCTGGGGGATCGGCGGCGCGATCGTCTGCGGCCTCATCGCCGGCCTCGTGATCGCCAAGGCGACCGAGTACTACACCTCGTACGAGTACAAGCCGACGCAGGAGATCGCCCACCAGGCGCTCACCGGCCCCGCGACGGTCGTCATCTCCGGCATCGCCGCGGGCATGAGGTCAACCTGGGCCTCGCTGCTCACCGTCGTCGTCGCGATCATCGGCGCCTTCGTGCTCAACAACGGCAGCGAGAACTTCCTGCTGGGTCTCTACGGCGTCGCGATCGCCGCGGTCGGCATGCTCGCGACGCTCGGCATCACCCTCGCCACCGACGCCTACGGCCCCATCGCCGACAACGCCGGCGGCAACGCCGAGATGGCCGGCCTCCCCCCGCACGTGCGGCAGCGGACCGACATGCTCGACTCGCTCGGCAACACCACCGCCGCGATCGGCAAGGGCTTCGCGATCGGTTCGGCGGCGCTCACGGCGCTCGCGCTCTTCGCCGGGTACGTGCAGGTCGTGCAGGTGCAGCAGACCACGCAGGGCGAGAACTTCGCCCGCTCCTTCGACTACTCCAAGGCCTCGTTCGTCGGCGGCGCGGGCAAGGACCGCCCGCACGCGATCTACGAGGGCTTCGGCCAGTTCGTGCTCGTGCTGCCGGGCGAAGGGTCTTCCGGCGCGGACAAGTCGTCGTACGTCGACGGCGCGATGCTGCTCGACAAGTCGCAGTTCCCGAACCCGGACGACTACTCGCACCTCGAGCCCAACACGGTCTTCCCTGTGGCGCTGCCCACGTCGGGCTACGTCGGCAAGAACCTCAAGGAGTCGCGCCGCCTGCGCCTGCAGGGCCAGACCATGCACGGCGACCACGCGCACGCCTACGACTTCGAGATCGTCGCCGCGCGCCCCGCGAGCATCAAGGACACGCTGCACTTCTACGACGTCACGCTGACCAACCCCAAGGTGCTCGGCGGCCTGTTCATCGGCGTGCTGCTCACGTTCCTCTTCTGCGCGATGACGATGAGCGCGGTCGGCCGCGCGGCGTACGCGATGATGGGCGAATGCCGCAGGCAGTTCGCGATCATGCGCAACGCCTTCCGCTCGCAGGGCATGTCCGACGCCGACATCGCCGACCCGGAGAAGTGGCCCAAGCGCGTGACCGTCGACGGCAAGGAATATCCCGACTACGCCAACTGCGTGTCGATCTCGACCGCGGGCGCGCAGAAGGAGATGGTCGTTCCGTCGGTGCTGGCGATCACCGTGCCGCTCGCCGTCGGCCTGATCCTGAACGTGCCGGGCGTGATGGGCATGCTCGCCGGCGGCCTGGCCTCGGGCTTCGCCGTCGCGATCTACATGGCCAACGCCGGCGGCGCGTGGGACAACGCCAAGAAGTACATCGAGAAGTTCGGCCGCATCACGGCCGACCAGTTCCTGGACGACTCGGCGACGGCCGAGAAGGTGCCCGCGCCGATCCGCGACGCGATCCGCGCCAAGGCCCAGGAAATGCGCGCGAGCGGCCAGGGCTCGAAGTACGTTTACGGAAAGGGCTCGGACGATCACAAGGCGACGGTCGTCGGCGACACGATCGGCGATCCTTTCAAGGACACTTCCGGCCCGTCGCTGAACATTCTGATCAAGTTGATCTCGATCGTGTCGGTGGTTTTCGCCGGGTTTACGGTGAAATTCGGCCCGGTGATCGGCTCGATGCTCGGTCTGAACTGACCGGCTTTTTGGCCGGTGTTCCGTTCACATTCTGGTGTCCGATTCAGGGGGGTGTTCCACGTGGAACACCCCCTCTTCAAATTGTGCGCATGGGTTTTTGGATTGGGAACAATGACATTATAGGACTAATTATCTTAGATACTTTACCTTATGTACCTGATGTGGGTAGGTGATTTTGGGTGGTTGTTGAGCCGCGATCGGGCGGGGAGAGAGGCGAGTTTCTGCGGGCCGCTTAGCGCGTGGGCGGTGATCTCGCCGCTGATGAAGCCGCCGACGCCGCCGGAGGTGGTGGAGGCCTGGATGCGGTAGACGCGGCCGACGGAGATGTCTGCGTGGATCTCGCCGAGCACGGCGATGGCGACCTCGGTGATGTCGCGGAGGTCATCGTTGGGATCATCTGTTGACGTAAGGAATGTGATCGAGCCGCGGTCCTGGGCGGTGCCGAAGTTGAGAATTCCCTCCGATATCGGGACCAGAGGGGCATCTGCATCCGGGTAGCCCGTCAGGGCTTGATCGGCGATAAGCAGATGAATCTTGCCGCCTGATCCTGCCGTTCCACGAATGACGATGTTGTCCAGACTCTCGTCAGGGACTCCAACATCGTCGTCGTAGATGTGGATGAGCACCGTACTCGTCACCGTGCCAACGTCGATTACGCTGGACGCTGATTGCGGCGTACCGCCGTTCACCCTTACGACAACATCTGACTTGGCAACTCCGCCGGCCGACAACACAAGCGCGGCAAGAAGCGCCCCGAGGTTCCACCTTCGGTGCATCTTGCGTTCTCCGATCTTCGACGCGAACAAGCGACACCGAGACCGAGCGCCAACAAGGCGGCGGATGGTGGCGCGGGAATGACGGATGCAATGCGAAAGCCATGCTGAAAGATCGACACAGCCGGAAAGTCTGCGCCGGCAGGAAAGCCGATCACATCAGTTCCGACGGGACCATCGAACCACCAACTGCCGTCATACAAGCGGGTGGGGGGGACTCCACCTGGCAAGAAAATCTCCTCCGTCCACTCGGTGGTGGCCCCTGCGATGTCGATCAGACCCCACGGGCTCTGCACCGTCGGGTACGAGCCGAGGGGGACGCTGAAGACGTTGAACTGCGGGTAGATCTGCCACCAGCCGCCCGTGTTCGTTTCGGCGTCGCCAGTCCGATCGTCCCCGATCCCCGCGCCCGGCAGCCAACTCGGCGGCGGGCCGACCAACGGGATCACGTCAGCGGTCGTTGAGTACTTCCACCACCCGCCCTGATCCTGCCCGTTCCTGTTCGGGTCGTAGTGCGCGGCCTTGAGCCACTCATCCCAGGTCGGGATGAAGAACTTCGCGCCGATTGAGCGGGTCGCCTGATCGCTGAACGTCTGCCCCGTTGTGCCGAAGGTGCTCACGTCGTACGCCCCGCTCAGGAACGCTTCCCGGTCGGTTGACTTGTCGTTGTGCAGCCAGTTGCAGTAGATCGCCGCGGTCCGCCAACTGATCCCCCCCGCCGGGATCAGTTCGTTCCCCGCCGGGACGTTCCACCTGCGTCCGCCCGGCACGCTCGGTGTGGTCTGCGCCCCGCCCCAGGTGCTTGGGGTCTGCACGAAGGGAATCCGGTCGTCCATCGGCCGGTCAAACGCCGCGTTCATGAACTCGGCCCATTGCGCTGTGGTCACTTCAAAGCGGCCGATCTTGTACTCGTACCCCACGCTCCCCCGGCCGATCGCCCGATCGTTCAGCGTGCCGTCGCCCATCCACGGCGCATTGCCGGGCGAGCCGATCGTCACGAATTCGATGCCGTGGGAGGTGGTGATCTGCCCGCCGGAGGCGATGGCCGTGGGGGTGAGCGGGATGCCGGAGGGGGGGATGGGATTGGCGAGGGAAGTCGCCGTGGAGATCAGAGCGCACGAGAGTGCGAGCGCGGCACGGCATCGGCAGGATGCCGATGCCACCGGGGCGCGCGCCGCAACAACGGCGA
>JAHBXK010000027.1 GCA_019636535.1 Phycisphaeraceae bacterium
GCAGGCAAGGGCGGCGAGCCCGTCATCCAGCTTCAGACGGCATTCGGCGGCGGCAAGACGCACACCATGCTGGCCGTCCTTCACCTGGCGACGCGCAACTGCTCGCTGTCTGAGCTCCCCGGCATCCCCTCGCTGATCGAACGGGCGGGCTTGATGGATGTGCCGAAGGCGAATGTTGCCGTGCTCGACGGCACCGCTCACGCTCCCGGCCAGCCGTGGAAGCAAGGAAAGACCACGATCCGCACGCTGTGGGGCGAACTCGCGTGGCAACTCGGCAAGGCCGACGGCTACGCGCTAGTGGCCGACGCCGACGCCAGCGGCACATCACCTGGCAAGGAAGTGCTGCGCCAGCTCCTGGAGCGGTGCGCTCCGTGCATCGTGTTGATGGACGAGCTCGTGGCGTACATCCGTCAGTTCCCCGATGGCACCGCCCTCAGCGGCGGCACGTTCGAGAGCAACATCTCGTTCGTCCAGGCGCTCACCGAGGCGGCCAAGCTCGTGCCGACGGCGGTCATTCTCGCGTCGTTGCCCGAGAGCGTGTCCCAGCAATCCAACACGAACGTTCAGGTTGGCGGCGCTCGCGGGCTCGCGGCGCTGATGGCGTTGGAGAGCGTCTTTGGCCGCGTGCAGGCCCTGTGGAAGCCGGTCGCGACTGAAGAAGCGTTCGAGATCGTCCGCCGCCGTCTGTTCGAGCCGCTGAAGGACGAGAAGGCCCGCGATGCGATCTGCCGTGCGTTCGTGGATGGCTACGAAGCCGAAGGGGCCAAGCTTCCCAGCGAGACGCACGAAGCGCGATACTTCGAGCGGATGTGCAAGGCCTATCCCATCCATCCCGAGGTCTTCGACCGGTTGTATGAGGACTGGACCACCATCGACGGGTTCCAGCGCACCCGCGGCGTGCTCAAACTGATGGCGAAGGTGATCAGCCGACTCTGGAAGGACAACAACCAGGATCTGATGATCATGCCGGGCAGCCTCCCGCTGGCCGACGGCGATGTCCGCAACGAGCTGACGTATCTGCTGCCGCCAGGCTGGGACCCGGTCATCGAGCGCGACATCGATGGTGACCGTGCTGAGACCACCGAACTCGAGGGGCGGGAGCCTCGCCTTGGACAGGTGAACGCGGCACGGCGCGTGGGGCGGACGCTCTTCCTCGGCACTGCTCCGTCGAGCGCGGCGACGAAGCCCGGCATTCGCGGGCTCGATCGCGGCCGTGTTCTTCTCGGCTGCTTGCAGCCTGGGCAGACCTCTGCTGTCTATCTTGACGCCCTCAGCCGCCTGGCGGACCGACTCCACTATTTGAACAGTTCTGGCGACAAGGCCGCCGACAGCACCAGGTTCTGGTTCGATACGCGTGCGAATCTCCGCCGCGAAATGGAGGATCGAAAGCGACGCTTCGACGACAACACCGACGTGCGCAAACGGATCGAGGAAGTCGCCAAGAAGCTGTTCTCGAACGTGTCCATGTTCGAGGGCGTGCATGTCTTCACGGCGCACGCCGATGTGCCTGACGACAGCGCGCTGCGGCTGGTCGTCCTGCCATTGGAGGCGAGCTACGCAAAGGACAACACCCGCCTCGCAGAGGAGCTGGTGCAAACCTTCCTGCGCTCGCACGGCGGACAACCGCGCCACCGCGCCAACCGCCTCGTCTTCGTCGCCGCGGACCAGGCCGTGCTTGGCCGCTTGCGGGATGTCACGAGGACAGCGCTGGCGTGGGCGAGCATTGTGGACGATGTCGAATCCAACCGGCTCAACATCGACAAGGCACAGCACACCCAGGCCAAGAAGGAGGCCGCTGCCGCCGCCGAGGTCGTGCCCCGCGCGGCCCGCGAGTGCTTCAAGTGGCTGTTGTGCCCTGCACAGGATGACCCCACTGCGACCAAGGCCGCCGTGGAAGCCTTCCCTTTCAACACCAGCAGTGGAACCGCCGGCGGGGAACTGGAGCGCGTGTGTAAGGAGAACGAGCTGGTGATCGATGCGTGGTCACCGATCCACTTGCGCGCCAAGCTGAAGGAGTTCTACTGGAAACCCGACCGGGCACACGTTGATGCGAAGGTGTTCTGGGAGGACTCGTTGAAGTACCTCTACCTGCCGCGCCTTCGCTCGCACGAAGTGCTGGCATCGGCGATCCGTGCGGGCGCGGGCAGCCGGGATTTCTTTGCAACCGCCTACGGCCACGCCGACGGGAAGTATGAGGGCTTCCAGTTTGGGAAGGGTGGGGCCTCGCTCAGCGACTCCGTGCTCCTGATCGCCCCCGAGGCTGCGGCGCAATACGAGAGCACGCTGCCGCCACCCGCAACAGCGACCTCATCTGGTGCGGCTCCGGCTTCGGGCGCAGCAACTGGCTCCGCGACCTTCGGCAGCGGAAAGGCCAGCCCCATGACCCCCGCGGGCGACTCCAAACAGCCCGCTCGCCCAAAGAACTTCCGCGGAGCCGCCGAGATACCCGCGACCCTCGCCAAGTCTCGGTTGAACACGATCGCTGAGGAGGTCATCGCTCTCTTGGCGTCCGACCCGAACGCGGCGGTCCGCATCACGCTGGAGATCGACGCGAGCTTCCCGGACGGGGCCAGCGACTCGATTCGCAGGGGCGTGAGCGAGAATGCCAACAACCTCGGCTTCAATGCCAAGGATTGGGAGTAACGTCGGGTTCGTGTGCACGGACGGAGTCCACCGGCATGGAGTGCTGAATGGCGCAGGCATCGACAATCGAGTGGACTCAAGCGACCTGGAACCCCGTGGTCGGGTGCCGCAAGGTCAGTTCCGGCTGCGCCAACTGCTATGCCGAACGCATGGCCAAACGCCTCGCGGCGATGGCCAAGGCTGACGTGAGTGCCGGACGAAACCCGGGAAAGAAAGCGGCGTATCTGCACGTCATCAATGGCCGCGGACGATGGAACGGCGACGTCTTCCTCGATGATTCGGCGGTCGAGGCTCCGCTTTCTTGGAGAGCGCCAAAGGTCATCTTCGTGAACTCGATGAGTGATCTGTTCCATGAGGATGTGCCCTTGCAGTTCATCCAGTCCGTGTTCCGCGTCATGAACGCTTGCCCTCAACACACTTTCCAGGTCTTGACAAAGCGTCCGGAGCGAACCCGCGAGATCTCGGCCAAGGTGACCTGGACGCCGAACATCTGGATGGGCACAAGCGTTGAAAATCGCGCGGTGGTCGATCGGGTTCATGAACTTCGACAGACTCATGCGAAGATCAAGTTCCTGTCCGTCGAGCCGCTCCTGGGACCGCTGCCCAGACTGCCGCTTACTGGCATGCATTGGGTTATCGTCGGCGGAGAATCCGGGCCTGGGGCGCGACCCATGGACCCTGCGTGGGTTCGGCAGATCCGTGATCGCTGCGTGGCACGCGGTGTGCCATTCTTCTTCAAGCAATGGGGTGGCGTGGACAAGAGCGCCACTGGGCGTGAGTTGGACGGCCGCACGTGGGACCAGATGCCCGAGACCGCTGCTTTGCTCTTGTGAATCGGTGATACATGAGCGACCCGAAGCCAACCATCTACGAAGCAGATCCGCATACGCAGGCCAAGCACCGGATCCTTAGAGCTTACCTGGAGCGGTGGTTCCCAATTTTGGATAAACAGGCGCAGCGCGTTAATCGCAGGGGACATCGTCTGCTGTACGTGGATGGGTTCGCAGGCGCTGGCGAGTACGAGCAGGGTATTCCTGGGAGTCCCTTAATTCCCATTGAGACCGCCCTCGGTCATAGCCACCAGTTCAAGTGCCCAATCGAGATCCGTCTCATCGAGAAGCGAGCCGACCGTGCCCAGCACTTGCGTCAGCTGATCAGAGAGAAGAAGGCAAAGCTCCTCGCTCCGACAAACCTGATCATCCCAGATCCAATCGAGGGAGACTGCGAGGAAGAGGTGCGAAAGTTGATCTCGCACTGCAACAGCAGCGGGCACTCCCTCGGCCCAGCGTTCTTCTTCCTCGATCAGTTTGGCTACTCATCGTTTTCAATGGATCTGATTCGTTCCATCCTTGGCCACAGCATGTGCGAGACATTCTCGTATCTGAACTGGAACATGCTCCATCCGTTCATGGCCGATCCGACGAAGCATCCCGGGATTACGAAAGCCTTTGGTGGAGACGAGTGGCGAGACGTGATCGACCGCACGGGCCAGGAAAGGGAGAATCTCTTCAGACGGGTGTATTTGGATGCCCTGCGCAAGCGTGGTGGCGCAAAGTACGCATACCCGTTTGCGATGCGGGACGTCAATCACCGAGTGATTTATTGGCTCTTCTTCTGCACGAACAAGTTCGAGGGGCTTGAGCAGATGAAGCGGGCTATGTGGTCCGTGGACCGTTCCGGCGGATTTGAATTCTCTGATAAGTTTGTGTCGGAGCGAAGCTCGTTGTTCGCGTATGGCGACGCGGAGCTGGCTCGCGACCTTGTTGCTGAGTTGGCCGGTCAGGTCCTCACGGTTCAAGCAATCGGAGAGTTCGCTTTGGCGTATACGCCCGCTTGCAACTATCTTGATGCACTTGGGCGCATGGAGCGAGAAGGGAGCGTGCGGCCAATCAACCCGCCACAGAATCGGCGGCAGGGCTCGTTTGGAGACTACCCCGACATGCGCATAGAGATTCGTCGCGTGGAGAAGACGACGCAAGGCTCTCTCTTTGGCGTGTGATCACCGTCTGCATCTTGCGCCACTGGTGCCGCTGAGTATTCCAGCCTGACACGCGAGTAATACTTCGTAGCATGTGTTCGTGGATCAAGTCGCGCCCGTCCACCGTGGCGGGCATGAAAAGAAGCTCCTCCTGAATATCCGGCGCGAGGTGCAGCAGGTTCATGATCTGAGTTATCCGCGGCTGCGTGACTTCGCATATGTGGGCGAGTTCAGACTGGTCGGCCACGACGCCCTTGCGGAGCATTCCGTCGAAGTGAATCGCAAGCGCCATTAGACGGGCCACGCGTGGCACTCGATTGGGCAGGGCCTTCGGGGCGACGTCCGGCGCAGAAACGGCCTTGGTGCGCCGACCGCGTCGAACAAAGTGAATGGGGCGTACGACGGTCGTCATGCAACCTCCTGCAGCTTGCCGCGGCAAAGCGCCGCGATGCCCGTGGGGCGGAACGTCACCGCCACCGTGGCGGCGTCGGCGTCGTATTCGACGCTGGTGAAGATCAACTTCAATACGCGGGCTTGTTCGCGTGGCGAGAGATTCGCCCAGACGCCATCAAACTCTTTGAGGGCCTTCCGAGCCTCATCCTTCGAGATCGAGGTGGCGTCCATCTCGGCAAGCCGGGCTTCGACTTCCCCGAGTCGCTGGCGGGAGTTCGTGATCCGGCCATGTGCGTGCGCCAGTTTCCCGGTCACGTCGGTCGTCTGGCTGGCGTCCGCGACAAGCGATTGGAGATCTCTTTCCAGCCGCTTCAGCGACGCCTTGAGGTCATCACGTTCGCGCTGAAGCGACGCAGACTCTTCGTTGAGGCTGGTCCTTGTCTCAGCCAAGACACGATCGAGTAGATCGCGGTCCTCGCCAAGGGAACGGATCTCGTTCACAACGACTCGCTCGATCTCGGCTCCCGGAAGGGTTCTGGCGGGGCACGTGTCGCTGCCGCTCTTGATGGCTTTCACGCAGCGGTAGTACCTGTAGAACCGCCCGTCCTTGCCATAGAAGGAGTGGGTCATCGCGGAGTCGCACACCTTGCAGCGCAGCAGGCCCCGAAGGAGCGCGCCATACTTGTTCCGCACCTCCTTGCCACCGGTGCGGCCGTTCTCTCGCATCTGGCTCTGCACCCGTTCGAAGACGGCCGGCTCCACGATCGCCTCGTGCTCACCGTCGAAGACCTGGTCCTTGTGAACGATTTTCCCGATGAGGATCGGATTAGTGAGAAAGGCGTAGAGCGTCGCACGGTCAAACGGGCGTCCGCCTTTTGCCGCGCCTTTTCTCGTGATGCGTCGCTTGTTTGGCCATCCCCGCCGGGTGAGTTCTGTCACCACCGGCTGCAACGATCCCTTGTCCAGATACATCTGGAAGATCTCGCGGACGCGGGCGGCCTCCTTGGGGTTGATCACCAGTCGCGGACTCCCGCCGGACCGGTCGACGTCGTAGCCCAGGACTGGCACGCCGCCAGCCCACTTGCCGCGACGCTTCTGGGCGGCGACCTTGTCGCGGATGCGCTCGCCGATGATCTCTCGTTCGAACTGGGCGAACGAGAGAAGGATGTTGAGCGTCAGCCTGCCCATCGAGCTCGTGGTGTTGAACTGCTGGGTGACTGAGACGAAGGACACGCCCTTGCGGTCGAACGCCTCCATGATGCGGGCAAAATCGAGGAGCGACCGGCTCAGGCGGTCCACCTTGTAGACGACCACGCAGTCGATCTTCCCGGCCTCAATGTCCCGGAGGAGTTGCTCGAGGGACGGCCGTTCCATGCTGCCGCCGGAGAAACCGCCGTCGTCGTAACGATCGGGGAGGCAAACCCAGCCCTCGTTCTTCTGGCTGGCGACGAACGCCTCGCCCGCGTCTCGTTGGGCATCAAGGGAGTTGAACTCCTGGTCGAGGCCCTCCTCGCTGCTCTTTCTGGTGTAGATCGCGCACCTGATGCGGCGCTTCTCGCCGGTCACTGACCCGTTCGTGCTACCGGTTGGGTTGGTTGGGGCTCGTTGTTTCATGATTTCCCCTGCAAGCCGAAGAACCTGAACCCGTTGACGTGGGTCCCCGTCACCTTCTTGGCGATGGCCGACAACGAGCGGTAGCGCTCGCCGTCGAAGTCAAAGCCCTGGCCGTCGGGTAGGACGACGACCCGAATGGCCCGGCCCTTGTACTCCTTCACCACAGCGAAGCCAGCGGGTGGGATCCGGGCATCCCCGGTCACCATTCCCTTCACGGACCGGGTCGTTGTGCAACCCGGCCCCGGCTGTGGCGGGCAGATCGTGGCTTTCGGGGCCATCACGCGGACCTCCGCGAGGTCGGCCAGCTCTGCTGCCCGCTTCCGCGCCCGCTCGCTCAGGCCGCCCTCCGCGTTGGCCTGGATCCGCCAGGCGATCTTGCGAATCAGGTATGCGCGGTGGCGCGTGCGGCACTTGTGGCCGTGCAGATCTTCGTACCGCTGCACGAGGTCGCTTGTGGTCATCTTGCCAAGGTCGTCGAGTTGTCGGCGCATCAGGTCGGACATTGAATCTCCTATCGCATGGGCCGAGAGCGTTAACCCGCGGGCCGCGTTGCGACACTGAGGGCGGCTTCCGGCGAGAGTTCAAGTCCATCGCCGAGAGATCTGGCATGCTCGTCAATCGCCCGCGTGGTCCCGCATGTCCGCGCCCGTTCGGCACGAACGGCACGCACCACGCCACGCGCCAGGATGCTCGCGATCTCTGCTTCGCGCTCTGCGGGAGTCATGCTGTCCGGGTTCTTCGATGATGTCACGCCGCGGCTCCGGGTTCGATCGCCGCGCCCATCGCGGAATCGTCTCCGGAGCCTTTATGCAAACGCCGAGGCGGTCGCGCGCAGCGGTGAACAGCCGGATGGCGATCGGAACACCGTGGTGCGAACATCGCAATCGTGACAGTGGGGTTTGCGGCCGCGTTTCCGTCGCCTTCGCCTCTTAACCCCCGCCCGTCCGGAAGAGAGACCTGGAGAGACTTTGGCCCGAAATCGCCCCCACGGGCCGCCGGGTGGACTGAAGCTGGTTATGGCGTGCGGAAGGCCAGAGACGTCGCCCACGGCGGGCCCAGTCGCCAATCCTCGCGGAACGTGGGCCAAAACGCGAAAACGCCGCCGAGGTCTCTCGGGGGCGTTCCCTGAAAACCAAGGGGCCGGCTGCTTTCGCAACCGGCCCGGCAATAGCGGGGGCAGGATTTGAACCTGCGACCTCCGGGTTATGAGCCCGACGAGCTACCAAGCTGCTCTACCCCGCAGTCAGAACAGACTATAGGAGGGCGAGTGGACGGGAGCAAGGTGCAGATTCGCGGATGAGAGCGGTTGGGAGAGATCAGAACTGGCTCAGGTACATGCTATCTGTCGTGCCGTCGTTGTTACGGCTGCCATTCTGACACGATCACCTGTCTCGCGCATAGGAAGCGTCGTTATCCGATCAGGTCGACATCGCCGGGCACGCCGTCGGCCGAAACACTCACCGAAACCGCATGGCCCCCGAACGCATCGCCGTCGTCGAAATCGAGTACGAATGAGCCGTCCGGACGAACGGTCAGGTCGTTTGGGATCAGTGCTCGACGGAGTTGCTCTTCGCTCCATGGGGGCTCGCCTTCGAGCCACGCCTCGTTCTTGACCTCGAGCAGATCATCCACTGCGTGCTGGCGCAAGCGGGCGTCCCACTCGGCGTCGGAAGCGAGCAGTCGCTTCGCGTGGGTGATTGCCGAAGGGAGTTCCTCCTGGTCTCGAACGTCAAGACTGAGCTCGATCGGCACCTTCATCCAAGTGATGGCGCCCTCAAATGAGCCGTGCGCACGGTTGAGCGTGAGATCACCGAGTACCTCGTCAGTGTGCACGACCGGCGTTTGGAGTTCGCGTCCGATCGCGTCAAGCTCGGCGTCGTGTGCCGGTGAGGCATCGGCCAGCGCCTGGGTGAAGATCTCTCCCCATCGGCTTCGGGCGTTCAGTCGTCCCTCGACTCGAACGATCGCATAGGCCGAAATGGGCCCCAACGGTCGATCGCGTGGAGGGAGGTTGTTCGCCAAATGCACGCGCATCGGCTTCCGGATGATCTGACCGTCACCGATCCGCCAAGCCTCGAACTCCCAGATCTTGCACCAGGGTTCTCGACCATCTCTGGCCCACGCGATTCCGAGTGGTCCGATCAGCCCTGTGATGGTCACCGCGGGGAGGTCGCCTTCGCGTGGTTTGGCCGCGCCCATTCGAGCAATCCTGAAAGAAACAAACGGTGAAGCGGGTCTACTGGAGTCGGGTCGCTACGATCGCGCATGCAAGCGACCGAGCCCAGTTCAACACATTCTCGCGCATCTGTCAACGTGCTCCTGGTCGGTTCCGGGGGTCGGGAGCATGCGCTGGCGTGGAAGCTCCGGCAATCGCCGAGGCTGGGCGAACTGTTCATCACCGCGCCGGAGAACCCCGGCCTCGCCTCGCTGGGGCGGGCGGTGGACGTGCCGGTGAACATACGGGAGATTTACCGGCTCAAGAGTTTCTGCGACAAGAACGCGGTGGGGCTGGTGGTGATCGGGCCGGAGGACCCGCTGGCCGAGGGGATGGCCGATGCGTTGATCGCGCAGGGGCGCGTGGTCTTCGGGCCGATCGCGGCGGCCGCGCGGATTGAATCGGACAAGGCGTGGGCGAAGCAGTTGCTGCGGGCGGCGTCGGTGCCGATGGCCGAGGGTCGCTGGTTCAGTGAGATCTCGGCCGCGCGGGCGTACGTGCAGACGCGCGAGGATCCGCCGGTGATCAAGGCCAGCGGGCTGTGCAAGGGGAAGGGCGTGATCGTGCCCGGGTCGATCGATGAGGCGTTGAAGGCGCTGGACCGCCTGATGGTGAAGCGTGAGTTTGGGGAGGCGGGGCGGACGGTGGTGGTGGAAGAGCGGCTGGAGGGGCCGGAGGTCTCGGTGCTGGCGCTGGTGGACGGGCGGAACATCTACGTGCTGGAGCCTTGTCAGGACCACAAGCGGCTGATGGACGACGACGCCGGGCCGAACACGGGGGGCATGGGGGTCTATTGCCCGGGGGGGCTGGTGTGGGGGCGCGATGAGGCGCTGCTGGACCAGATCCAGTCTGAGATTCTGGTGCCGACGCTCGATGCGCTGCGGCGCGAGGGGATCGAGTATCGGGGGGTCTTGTACGCGGGGATCATGCTGACGCCCGCGGGACCGAAGTTGCTCGAGTACAACTGCCGGTTCGGTGATCCGGAGTGCCAGGCGCTGATGATGCGGCTGGACGCGGACCTGATCGACGTGCTGATGGCGTGCGGGTCGCACGGATTGGCGGACATGGACCTGCGCTGGTCGCCTGCGGCGTCGTGCTGCGTGGTCCTCGCCGCGCCGGGGTACCCCGAGAAGCCGAAGAAGGGTGTGCCGATCTTCGGAGTCGAGGAAGCCTCAGCCGTGCCGGGCGTGCAGGTGTTCCACGCCGGGACGCGGGTCGACACGAGCCTGCCCGCGGATGCGCCGTCGCGGCTGGTGACGAACGGCGGGCGGGTGCTGAACGTGTGCGCTTCGGGAAGCAGCATCAAGGAGGCCCGGGAGCGGGCGTACCAGGCCGCAGCGCTGATCCGGTTCGAGGGGAAGCAGATGCGAACGGACATCGCGTCGAGAGCGCTCGAGCCGGTTGTGGCTTCGGGCTGACCTTCGGTTCGGAGCCTTGCGAATGGAGGGGAGGGGAAGCGCCGATAGGCAAAGGGAACGGGAAAAAGCAACAGGCCCGCCGCTGGGCGACGGGCCTGAGCCGTTTGCACAACTAGAACGGGCGAAAGCCGTTTGGATCAGAGGGCGCTC
This sequence comes from Phycisphaeraceae bacterium, assembly GCA_019636535.1. Taxonomy (GTDB): domain Bacteria; phylum Planctomycetota; class Phycisphaerae; order Phycisphaerales; family UBA1924; genus JAHBK01. Next base: position 10,412 of record JAHBXK010000027.1, read on the forward strand.
TTGAGGGCCTTGAGCGGACGGATGCGGACGACCTTCGAGGCCGGCTTGGCCTTGATGGTGATCGGTTCCTTGGTGAAGGGATTGATCCCCTGACGTGCCTTGGTTGCGGGCTTGCTGCGGACCGTGAACTTCGCCATGCCGGGCAGGGTGAAGACGGTGCCCTTCTTGAGATCGGCCGAGAGCATCGCGTTGAGGGTCTCGAACACCGAACCGACCTGCTTCTTGGTCAGCATGGTGCTGTCGGCGATCGTCGCGAAGATCTCGCTCTTGGTGCGGGTTTTGGCGGCGGGGCTGATTTTCTTGGGGGCGGGCTTGCTTGCTGTCTTCTTGGCCATGGTCACGCTACTCCGTGTGGTGTTGAGTTCGACGCGGGTTCCATCCCGCGCCTGTGGGGCGAGTTTTACCCGAAGTTTCTCGGCATTTCAAGATGGGGGCGCGGAAAAGGACCGGAAAAACCGGCGTTTGTGGATAAGTCGCGGACGCCGGCGGCCGCGGTCGGCAGAAAATCTACGCAAATCTACGGCTTGGGAACGGACGGGCGGCCGCTGCCGATCCGGTCGATCGTCTCGGCCAGAGTCTGTGCGAGCGACGCGTGGAGGAGTCGGCGAGATCGGGGTGTCACGCGGAGGAGACGCTGGTTGATCTCGAGTTCCACGCCGGCGTATCCGGCAGGAAACCGCTTGCGAAGGGCGGTGGTGTGGCCGTCGGCTGTGCCCAGATAGGGGCGATTGAGGTGGACCGTACGGCGGGGCTGATCGCTCTGAATGCTCGACCGCCACGATCGGCACAGGACCGCTTCGGGCTGGCGGGCCGGGTCGAATAGCAGGCCGACATCGGTGTTTCGTCGCTCGCCTCGTAGAACCGGCGTGAACGAATGAACCGACAGGTGCAGGACTGGGCCGCGTTTGAGCAGGCGGGTTACACGGTCGGCGACGGCCGATCGAAAGGGGCGATAGATGTCGGTCAGGAGCCTGCGACGATCGGCTTCGGATAGTCGTCGGGAATGCGGTGACCAGAGGTCGGTGTTGGACTCCGAACGATTCAAGTCGATCAGCAGGCGAGTGACGGTGCATACGAATAGGGGAGCGGAAAAGGCCGCGGCGAGGTGAACGGCCAGGTCGAGAGCGCCGGGGTCCCAGGCGCGGTGGGTGTTGAGCAGACCGGCGGGGATCGAGCCTTTAAAGGCCCGCGGAACCTCGCGGCCGGCGTGCTCGCAGGTGACGACAAGGGCGAGCGGGCGGTGACGGATAGAGCGACTACTCAAGTTGTGATCCGGTTCGGAGGCAGTCCGCCATCCTTGTGTAGAGCGCTCGCAGGGCGTCGTGGGAGAGAGTCGAGGGCGAGTTGGGTGCATGCACTCCGAGTTGGCGGGCGATTCGCGCCGCGAGCGGACCGGACCGGAGGATGCGGTCGAGAGGAGCACGGAGATCGGGATCGATGTCAGGGCGTGCGGAATCGAAGAGCGAAACCCAGAGTTGGCCCGCGGTTTGGATGGGATCAGGTGAGACAGAGCCCGAGTCGGCAAACTGCCCCCCCACAACCGGCCCTCGTGTTGGTCTTGCACAGAGTGCGTCTGCATAGGCGGGATTGTCGATGGCCGCGCGATCGGCGTCGTGTATGCAGCGGTTCAGGATCGCCAGCAGAGGCTCAACCTCCCACGTGCTTTGGGCGAGGAAGTCGGGCTGTGCGCAGAGCCGCTTGAGCACGCCGACCACAAGGGCGGCGATGGCCAGGTCGGCGATAGGACACTCCTGCACGTCGAGCACTCGGATCTCGATGGCGTTGCGGTCGAATCGGGCGATGGCGCCACGGGCGTTGAGCCACTCGAACCGGAGGATGGCGTCGGGATCGTGTGGTGCGATGTCGTTGTAGATGCGCTGCAGGATGACCTGGTCGTATTCGGCGCGTGCGAAGACCGGTTCGGGGATGACCCGACCGGAGACGCTCGGGACGCGGTGTGCGTTGGATTTGTAGACCTCGAGGCGGTTGTCGCTGAGACCGGTCCAGCGGCCGTCCATGATCGGCGAACTCGCCGCGAGCGCGGGGAGGATCGGCAGGAGGAGGCGGATCGCCGCGTGCAGTCTGCCGAACTGCTCATCGTCGGCGAACGGGAGATTGATGTGCATGGACTGCAGGTTGGCCCAGCCGTGACCTCGACAATCGAACACGCGGTCGAAGGCGTTGTAGAAGTGGCTGAAGCCGTGGGGCCAGAGGACCTTCTCGGTGAACGGGTCCATCCATGGGTGCATTCCGCCGCCGAGCAAACGGGCGCCGTGGCGAGCGAGGCGACGGTCGATGGCCTGGACGTGCGCGAGAAAGTCGGCCGCGAGCGCGGGCGTGATGCCACTGACCGGGGACGACGTCTTGAGTTCGATGACGTGCGCGGTGAGTTCGTTGGACCATGAGATCGGGTGGGTCGTTCGGACGCCGTCGACGGACTCGAAGGCGATCTCGCTGGGGACGGCGGATCCTTCGGGCCGTTCGACCTCGGACGATCCAAGATCTGCGTCGTGCTCGGCCTCTGCCAGCAGTTTGTCGGCGATCGGACGCACGTCGAGCGTGTGCTCATCGACGATCATGTACTCGAGTTCGATGCCGAAGGCCTGGAAGAGTTGGAGCGGCTCACGCGCGGTCATGGGCCGGACCCTCCCTGACGGTTACGGCGCTGCGAACTCCCCCACCGCTTCCGCCTGCGAGCGGCTGGGCTGAGGGAGCAACGCGGCGGAGAGGCCTCGTGGCCGGCTCTCGCAACAGACGGATGCGCTGGAGAAAGACGTTCATGAGTTGGTCGTACAGGGCTGAACCGAGGATCTTGTCCTCGTATCCCCAGTCGATGTTGGGGTTGTCGTTGACCTCGATGACGTACGGGCGAGCGCCGATCTGCTTGACGTCGACACCGTACAGGCCGTCGCCGATGGCGTTGGCGGCGCGCACCGCGGCGAGGACGACCCTGCGCGGCGCAGCCTCTACGGGCACGGCCTCGACGCGCCCGTATCGACGGCGGCCCTCGCGATCGGTTCCAACGATCTGCCAGTGGCCCTTGACCATGTGGTATCTGGCGACGAAGAGCGGCTTGCGGTCGAGCACACCGACGCGCCAATCGAAACTGGAGGGGAGGTACTCCTGGGCGATGGCGAGGTCGCTCTTGGCGAGCATCGCCGTCACGTCCTTCTCGAGCGCAGCGGGGTCGTCGCACTTGAAGACGCCCTGGCTGAAGGCCGAATCGGGCTGCTTGAGCACGCAGGGGAATCCGACGTAGAGCGGGATGTCCTCGATGTTGTCCTTGTGGGCGATGAAGGTGCGCGGATGGGGGATGTCGTGACGCTCGAGCATCTCGGCGAGGAAAACCTTGTTGGAACAGCGGACGATGGACTCTGGATCGTCGATGACGACCAATCCTTCGGCGGCGGCACGGCGCGCGAAGCGGTAGGTGTGGTGATTGACGGCGGTGGTCTCGCGGATGAACAACGCGTCGAACTCGGCGAGGCGGCCGTAGTCGTCGCGGCCGATGATCTCGGCGTTGAGGCCGCAACGTCTGGCCGCGGCAATGAACCGGTCGATGGTCGGCCGCGTGGAAGGCTGGCTGGCGGCTTCGGGGTTGTAGAGGATGGCCAGGTCATAGCGTGCCACCGCGCGCCGGCCGGACAGGCGGCGCTTGCCCGCGAAGTACTCCTCAGCGCCCTGGATGACGAACTCCAGGTGCTCGGGGGGAATGTCGGAGGAACTGATGGGCGCAAGGCTCTGCAGTTGCCAGCGGTCGGCGGTGCGGGCGAACTGTGCTCGGAGCAGCGGCGCGGGGAACATGTTGAACAGGCGGAGCGCCAGACGGTCGTAGCGTTTCGCGACGTTGCGGCCGAAATAGATCGAGAGGACGAAGGTGTCGGTGTTGAGCCGGCTCAGCGTTTCCTGAATGGTGTCGTCAAGGTCCTCGGATGCCAGACGCATCATCGACAGGCTCTTGAGGTCTTGGATGGTGGTGATGGAAGGGAGGGGCTTGTGGCCGCGAGCCTCGGCGAGGAGTGAAACGTAATAGCCCATCGACTGGTAGCGGTATGACCGGCAGAGGTTGAAGACCTTGGCGCCGCGGAGTTCGCTCATTCGCTGGTCGGAGAGATAGGACTTGGCGGAAACAATGTCGACGCCTGGTGACTTTAGGGGCCAGTTGGCCGGGTTGTTAACGACGATCAGGATGGCCACAGCAAGTTCCCCTCACCTTCGGTCGGTCGGTGCTTGGCGTATCGGTTGTCGGCGTGCGTGTGCGTGTCGGACGATTGAGCGTGGTCGCTCCCATCGTCCTGTTCTCGCTCGGGGGGCTCGATGATGAGGAGGTCGGCGTCGTTGGTGAGGGCACCGAGCAGGATCGAACAGATGACGCGGTCGATGTTGACAACGTATTGCAGGCCTTGGAACGCCGGGTTGGGTGAGAGCGGATCGGCAACGAGAACGGAACGGTCCTCCTTGTCGTATCCGCATAGGACCACAAAGTGGCCTTGCGGATCGCCGCGGACATCGTCGTCGACCATCTCCGTGCCACGCTCACGCATGGTTCGGTAGAGATAGGTGCTGGAGAGTCCTGTCAGGATCGGCACCTTGCGTTTGAGGTACTTGCGGACAAGAGCGGTCGTCAGATCCTCGAAGTCGATCTCGCCACCGAGCGTGAGGAACTCCATGAATCCACGGATGACCAGTTCGAGGCGGGGCTTCTCGATCGCCTCAAGCCGGCGGCGGAGTCGATCCTGCATGGCGCTCGGCGAGAGCGCGAACCATGTGGGATCGAAGACCCGCAAGTTATAGGTGAAGATCTTGGCGCGGTAGCCGCGCTTGAGCGCGTGGCAGGCGAGAAAAACGGAATAGGTACCACCCGCATCGAGGCTGTGGGTTTCGCTGACGACCTGTTCGAGCGAGATGTCGTCTCCGAAGTATCGATAGATCGCGTGCAGGCACGTCGGTCCGCACGTCGTGAAATCGGGCTGAGGAAGGATGGCGAGTTCGAGTTTGTGTTTCATACGCCCGACGGCGACGACACCATCCACCGACCTCGTGCCCGGTGAATCCGCACAGCACCGATCTCGCTGATCGGGTTTGGGCCGTGCATCCGGACATGCAAGCGTACCTCGGACGGGACGGTCGGGGAATACGCCCCTCCGGGGGGCGGGTAGCATCGGCCATGTCCATCCCCCCCCCTGTTGCCCGCGCGGCGATGCCCGACATCGAATCGGCCCCTTCATCGCCGGGTGCGGGCAATGGCCCGGTTGCCCAGTCCGAGAGCGCGGAGAAGGCGGGCGTGCCGCCAGTGCTCTCGGGTGCGTGCCGGGTGATGTTCGCCTTCGACGTAGCGATGAGCATCGACCTGAACGCGGCCGAGAGATTGATCGGAGCGGAGGCGGGGGCTGGACGCGCGAACATCCGGGTGACCAAGCGGGCGCCCGCTTCGCTGGGGTATCAACCGATGCCGCTGCGAATGACCCTGCCCGCACCCCAGATCGACCTTGGCGGGTGGCGGAACCAGCCGACGTGCGAGGCGCTTGCCTTCGACTTCGGAGGGGTGAGCGTCGCATTCGAGATCCCGTTCAGCGGCACCATTGACAGTCTGATCCCGCTCGGCCAGAGACTGTACGACAACGCGGACTTTCAGACCGCAGCGCGAGAGGCCGTGGAGCGTGTGTGCAGGCTGATGGCGGGGGCCATGAATCGGGCGGGGTTTGATGCGCCGGTTGAGGACTATGTGGTGTATCACGCGTCGTCGCACAGCGCGGGCGGGGCGGAATCGGTGGCGAACGTGCTGCGGCGACACCGGGCGTCGGTTGCGCGGCTGCTGCGCTCCGAGAATGCCCCGCTGTCGGAGCAGGAGATCGATGAGGCGCTTTCGGGCGTGGCGACGTACACACTCGAAGACGCCGCGGTGATCGACTGGAACGCCTCGCTGGTCGTCGATCCGGACGGCGGGGACGTCGTATCGGTGCTTGAGTATGCCAACATGGAGTTGCTTGAGATGCGGGCGCTCGACGACCGGCTGGACCGCGCGCTGGACGAGGCGTATTCGCTGGCCGTGCGGCACGAGGATCGGCAACTGGCGGGGTGGCGGATCACGGGGAAGGCGGCGGGAAACCGCCTGCGGGCGGTCCGGCAGATCGCCCGGCTACAGGTGGATGCGGCCCTGCTGTTTGAGGGCGTGAACAACGCCATTAAACTCGTCGGCGATCAGTACCTCGCGCGGGTGTATCGGCTGACGGCCAAACGGTTTCACTTGCCCGAACGCGACAGCGCGATCGAGCGCAAACTCGACACGCTGAACGGAATCTACGGGAAACTGTCGGACGAAGCGGCGAACCAGCGAATGGAGATCCTGGAGTGGATCATCATCGTGCTGATCGCCGTCTCGATCGTGCTGCCGTTCGTGACGCCGCTCGCGAAGTGAACGACAACGGGTTACTTCTTCGCCGGCGCTTCAACGGGCTTTGAAGCGGCCTTCGCCGCCTCTTCGCTCATCCGCGTGACGGACTTGATCTCGATCGGATCCTTCGGAACGTTCTCGTGGCCGCCCTTGCGAACCGTGGGAACGGCAACGATCTTGTCGGCGACCTCCATGCCCGAAAGAACACGGCCGAAGACCGCGTAGGCAGCGCCGTCGCGAGGCTGATCGAGGAATGCGTTGTCGACCACGTTGAGGAAGAACTGGGTGGTGGCCGAGTCGGGGTTGCTGGTGCGGGCCATCGAGAGCGTGCCGCGCAGGTTCTTCAGGCCGTTCTTCCACTCGTTCTTGATCGGCTTGTCGGTGGGTTTCTGGGTCATGTCGGACGTGAAACCACCACCTTGGATCATGAAGCCGGGGATGACGCGGTGAAAGATGGTGCCGTCGTAGAACCCCTTGTCGACGTAGGCCAAGAAGTTCTTGGTCGAGATCGGCGCGTTCTCGTTGTCGAGTTCGATGACCAGGTCGCCCATGGTCGTCACCATCTTCACGTAGAACTTCTTGGGCTCCTGGTTCACGGACTTCTCCTCCGGCTTGGTGTTATCCCCCTCCTTCTTGCCCGATGCGTCGTCTTTCTTCTGGTCGTCCTTGGCGGGTGCCGCATCCTTGGCCGGAGCCGGCGTCTTGGGATCGTCGGCGTAGGCGCTCGGGGCGCTCAGGCAGAAGCAGAGCAAAGCGGAAAGGACCATTGCAAGAAGCGTGCGCGTCATCATGATCGATCTCCGAAACTGAACGTGTGATGTGCTCGCTCGAACGCCATGTCAGAAGCGGCCGTCTCAGGGCGGGATGGTAGCGCTTTGCTTGGCCCTGGTGGCCGCGAACGACAAGCGGCGGCGACTCAGAGCGGTTGTACCGGCGGCGCGATGGCAAGTTCCCCTCGAAACGACGGGCCGCGAGCCATGACGCGTGCCCGATCGATGAGGGCTTGCTCATCGGAGCGGATCCAGAGCACGTTGTGACCGAGTTTGCACACGCGCGTGTAGTTCGCGTTTGTCAGCATTGCCGCGTCACGTCCGATGTGTTCGTCGAGTTCTTCGACCAGCAGGACGCGAGGGCGGGTGCGTCCGAGTTCGAGCCCGTCGAGCACCTCGGCCTCAAGGCCCTCGACGTCGATCACGGCGAGATCAACGTTGACCGCGCTGGGCCAAGTGGGATCGGACTCGAGTAGGGCACGCAAAGACGTGAGCGGGACGGTGATCTCTCGCACGGAAGCCTGACCTGCGCCCTTCCGTTCGGCGAAGGCACGCGAGGCGTCGGGCATGCGGATGGAGGAGCCCATGTCGACGACGGCGGCAGCGCGATCGCTTGGATCGGCGTTCTGCGCGATCGGCACTTGGAAGGTGGTGGTGCCGGACGAACCGCGACGACTGACCGCACAAGCCTCGACTCGTGACCCGGCACGGAGACGCTTGCACTGCTCGTAGCGCTCGGGGATTGGTTCCACGAGCAGGCCGCGCCAGCCGAGCGACTCGAGGAAGTACGTGGCGCTGAGCCAGTACCCGTCGTACGCCCCAACCTCGATGAAGTACCCGTCGAGCGGACGGCCGAGCAACTCCCAGACGAACGCGTCCTCACCGAACTGTGAAACGGCCTCGATCGGAAGCCGCGGGGAGCGCCCCGCGGCAATGAGCATGGTCATCGCGGCGGCAACGGAGGCGGAGCGAACAGCGCGGTCGGCGATCGCCTCGGCTTCTACCGCTCTCTGCTCGGCGGCTTTGATTCGTTGCTTCTGGCGGGAGTATCGCCGATGGCCGAGGACGAGCGCAACGATGGCCACGGCAAGGCCTGCCAGAGCGATCAGCCCGATTGGACTCTGCATGCCGAGTGCAGTGAGCAACGGCAACGAACGTACCACTCCGAGAATCGGAGCATGCACAAGGCTCTCGCACGTCGGATCGATCGTCCAGAACATTGACCAGAGCGTACACGATCCAATCGTCCCTGCGCAAGGGGGTCAGGGATAGATGCGCGGCGGTCCGTCCGGGATGTAATCCCCGTCGTCCCAGCGGCTGAGGGTCGTGATTTCCTTGAAGTCGACGAGTTTGGCGTGACCATCCAGGAACACGGCGTTCGCGCCCCGGCCGTGACGCTTCGCGGCGATTCGCTGGGAGTTCTGCGCGGTGCTGACACCTCCAACCACGTTGCTGGCGTGGTGCATGTCGTAGACTCTCGCGATGGACCAGTCCGTCGCACTCGCGGTGTACCAGCCGTTGGCGTGAACCTGCCCCGGATCGTCGGTGAAACACGACAGATACAGCGTTTCGTACGGGCGCGCGTACTTGCTCATTTTGGTTGGACGCTTGGCGTATTGGTTGACCAGATTTGGTCCCCTGAAGGAGATTCCGTTGTTGACGTAGTGGATGTTGTGGCGATCGGGGCGACGGGCAGGATCGCGGTAGTACTCGCTCCGGCTGAACAGATCACCCACGCCGCCGTTCAGGTCCTCCCACTGCGATTTGCTCGGAGCCCGGCTATCGAGGAATGGCCTGAGAACGAATGGCCAGGGCGGGTCGTAGAGACGCTGGTCGGTCACGCCGGGCGGCTGGCTGAAGCCGCTCTCCCTGGGCGTGAACTCGCGGTAGGAATCGGCATACATGATCAACCCGATCGCGCCGATCTGCCGCTGGTTGCTCAAGCACTTGACGGTGTAGCCCGTCTCTCGCGCGCGGCGGATGGCCGGCAGCAGCAGGCTGACGAGCACGGCGATGATGGCGATGACCACGAGCAGCTCGATCAGCGTAAAGCCGAGCGAACGACCGCGGTTCGCCGGCCGGACCTTTCGAGAGCCGCTTGCCGTGACCATGAGACTCTTGTCCGCCTGCACCGAAAGAGCCTAACACACGCCGGGGATGCGAACAAGTGAAGCCCGATGAATTGCCCGCCGGGCGAGTCCATTGGTGCAAAACTTCGCGTCCGAGGGCCGAAGAATCATCGTCACGGGCAGCCGGGCAGCCAGTCGTTGAGGAAATCGAGCAGGTCGTTCAGGTCGAGCACGCCGTCGCGGTTGTAGTCGCCCGCGCAGGTCGGAGCGGCAGGACCACTTCCATCTCGTGCCAACGGCGTCTTAATGGGAATGGATCTCTCGCGAACAGCAACCCGGAAGGCGAGATCGAACTCGCCGGATACCCAGCCGGTTTCGGGCGGGGAGAGCCGGCGTGTGACACTCGGTTTGATCTTAATGTGCTCGCACGGGTCGCAGACCTTCTTGGCGGTAAAGTACGTCCTGCCACTGAAGGACCCGTTGCCCGTTGCGCCGATACTGACCCAGTAGTTCTGCCCCGGCAACAGCTGCCAACCGAGGTCGGCAAAGATGACGCGATAGCCCCGGAGCGTGTAGCCATCGACCAGCACCGTTTCGGGGAGCGGGAAGACGCAGGTAGGCGTTGCGGTGAACTGCGGGATCGGCAGTCTTTTCGGCCCGGGCATCTGGCGATGAATGGGCGGATTGAACGTGTCGTCCATCACACAGGGATCGTCCTCGTAGAGTTCAAGGAAGATGTGCGGCGGGTTGCAGTTGGTCCAGATCCACCCTTCGATCAAGCAGACTTCCTGCTCCTTGCAGGTGCCGGTGACGAAGTTGTCGGCGGATCGGACGAGGTGACTGCCTCCGAGCGAGCCGGAGGGTCCGCCCACGACAGGACCGGGGTGCAGATCCGGCTCCCCGTTGTCCCAGATGACCTTGCAACTCTCGCCCGAGATCGAGAAGCACATGTTGACGCAACCGATGCAGCAGGCCTCGAGTCCGACCCACGGGCCGAACGCGAAGACGCCCCACGTGTTGGTGCCGGTCGGGACGCCGTCGGCCTTCTTCGGGGGCAGGCCGAGGATGTCGCCAGGGCCTCGCGGTCCCGGCAGTCCCACCCAGTAGGACTTGTCGGGATTGACGTTGTCGGTCTTGCCGGTGAGACTGACCCAGTAGGTCTTGCCGCCTTCGAGCCACAGGCAGGCATCGCAGAGCCTGAACTCGTACGTAACTAGGTCGTAGCCGCCGGGCGCGATGTTGGGAACGGTGCGGATCACACGATCGGTCACGAACGAGGCGAACGGCTCCGCCGCCGGGACGCCGTCGCAGTCCTCGAAGAACTCGAGTTTGGCCTTGCGAAGGTAGGAGATCGTGTTGGTGATCATGTCGCCGCGGAAAAGCGTGATCTTGTGGGCATAGCCCTCGCAGAGGACAAAGTCGTCTGCGACTCGGGCCCCCAGCGGCACGCCGCCGCCCATGTGAGAGACCTGCCCGTTGTTGGTCAGCGATACAGCGCCGGCGATGTCGAAGGGGCCGTTAAACTCATCGACGACGCAGTTGTCCCAGAGGCACTCGCATTCGTCGGGAATCCCGTCACCGTTGCAATCCTGGCTGAAGCCGTTCGCGATGTCGCACGAGTCTGGTTGACCGTTCCCGTTGCAATCCTCGCCGAGGACTGTGACGGTTGCCCGGCAGGAACTGGTCAAACGCTCACAACCGTCGCCCTCGCAGTCGAGGCCGTGATCGGTGACCTTGAGCAAGACGTCCGTGGTGCCGAGCGGGAACGAGTATCCGGGTGGCACGGGTGAGCCGTCATCGAAGCACAATTCGAATGTGAGGTCCGTGCCGTCCTCGGGGTCGCTCGAACCGTCGTTGACATCCTCGGCCGTGACGACCGTGCTGACGCACTCGCTGCGAGTATCGATCACGACGTTCCTGCATCGCGCAACGGGTGGATCGTTGATGCACTTGATCTCGATCACGACCGGGATGGAGAACGATGTGTCGATCCCGGTCTGATTGGGCGCCGAGTCGGTGCACGTCGCGGTGCCGCCATCATCGCGTACGGCCAAACGGAACGTGACGGTGCCGCACGCATCGGGCGCGGGGGTGAAACACAGCGTGCCGTCGAGCGACACGGTGGGACCGCTTGAGAGCAACGCACCGTTCACGAGTTCGGTGATGATGTACTCGGCGGGCTGCTGGCTCGCTTCGTCGTCGCCGCCCTTGCCGAAGAAGTTGATGACAAAGCCGATCTTGCACTGCTCGCCACCGTCCTCGACACCGAGTTGCGGGTTCGACATGATGCCGAAGTTCGGCCGGTCGTTGACGCAGGTAACCGTGATGTCGACCGTGGCGGTGCTGCTGCCGCCAACACCGTCGGTGGCCGTGTACTGGAACGAATCGGCGCCGCAGTAATCCGGATCGGGTGTGTAGGTGAATTGGCCCGTGCTCGTGTCGAGCATCAACTGGCCGTTGCTCGGATTCGTGAACGAACTGATGCCGGTGATCGGTCCTTCGTCGTTGTCGAGCACGTTGCCCATCAGGACGCCGTCCTCGCACACCGCGACCTCATCGTCAACGGCTTCGATGGGATCGGCGCTGCCGCCCTGGATCTGCACGACGTTCGAGAACTCGCTCGAACCGTAGAGCGGATCGGTGGTTACGGCCGAGACGTAGGGAAGTCCCGGGATGAAGCTCAGCGCTACATTGAAGGGCGCCAAGCAGGTACCGACCATCGGCATCACCTCGATCGAACCGACCCACACGCGTCCTTCGCCATGGCCGGAGGGATCGGCGGTGTCGCTCTGGTAGAAGTCGATTCGGTAGGTTCTGCCGGGCACCGCCTCGCTGTTGAGTGTGCCGACGACGTTGCCCATCGCGTCGGCTGAGGTGAGAACCGGCCAGTTCTTCAAGCGGTTCGGACCGCCGTCGGGGTCGCAGTTGTCGTTGGCCGTGACCCCATCGCCTCCGAGATCGATGCCCAGCGCGGTGTTCGCGAAGATGGAGTTGCGCACGATGGTGTTTCTGACCCCTGCGCTGGAAGCGAGTCGGACGCCGTCGCGGCCGTTGCCAGCGATGACGTTGCCTTCGAGTTCATCATCGACACCGTTGAAGTCGGATCCGATGGTGTTGTCCCGTGCATCGGTATCGAGGAGCACGCCGTCGCCCCCGTTGGGAAGCAGTGTGGTCCCATCGACGGCGACACCGATGTAGTTGTTCACGATGGCGTTGAACGTGGCTCCCCGGAGGAGGATGCCCGGTCCGGTGTTGCCGGAGATCAGGTTTCTTCCTGAGGGAGCGGCGACGGGGATGTCGTACCCATCTTCGGTTCGACCGTCGCCGTCGGGCTCGTCCGATCCCTCGGCGGAGACGAGTTGGTCCACTCCCCCGATGAGGTTTCGGCTGCTGGTGGAACTGAGCCGGATGCCGCCGAGCGTGTTCGGCGCAGCGGCGGTGCCCGACGTGTTGGTCCCGATGAAATTGCACTGCACGATGCCGTCGTCGGCGCTTTCAAAGCGCAGCCCCCGGCCGCTGAAGTTGCCGACCACCAGGCCGCGGACGGTGAAGAAGTCGGCATCGGCCGAGAACATCAGCCCGTCAACCGTGCCCATGGTGGCCAACGAACCGTCCAAGACAATCTTGAGCGCGGGCGGCCAAGAGTCGCAGGCCGCGCCCGGTTGGGTCAGTCCGTCGATGATGACGCGAGGGCGAGTGATCTCCGGGAGCTCGGTCAGCGGCTGGATCACGTGGGGTCCGGCGCCGGGAATGTCAAAGCAAATGACGGCCGGGGTGCTCGCAACGATCGGCTGCGCATTGGCGTTGATGATCGCCTGACGTAACGAGCCCGGCCCTGAATTGTTCGTGTTGGTGACGCACTCGGCGGGCGTGATCTCGATCTCCCACCCGGTGAGCGAGCCCACGTCGTTGGTCTTGTCATCGTTAATGTAGAGTTTCCAGACGCCGTTGGGCTCGGTGCCGCGGAAAGCAGCGAGTTCGCTGAAGAACGGCCCGGAGATGCCGCCGAACGTGTCGCCGGCACCGATGTTGGTCGGCTGGTAGGTGCCGGAGGAGATCAACGACGAGTTCGGCAGTGCCGAAGCGGCTGAGTCATCGATTGTCAGATTGACGCCGCTGATGCCGACTGATCCGCCGCAATCCGACATGATGATCACTTTGCGTCCGGTCGGGCTTTCGAGCACGATGTCGAGATCGTCTGGGAACGTGTGCGTCAGCCCGAGCAGCCGGACGACCACGTGGCCGATGGGCCGCGTCTCGCCGTGCACCTTGACTTCGGATGGGAAGGGGCTCGCGATGCCCGACGTTCCCGTCGCGGGGATCGTGACGGGCACGTCGGTGCTTGAGTACGTGGTCTGCCCGTGCGAGTGCGCGACCAGCACCACCCCTGCGACGAGACAGCACGCGAACCAACGAATCGGATTGTGCAATGCCATTCGAGCCTCCAGAACAGATCGCCGGAGGCACGTAACGGCCGGTCGACCCGGATGGACTCATCCGCAATCGACCGGCCCAAGAGCCTCCCCTTCGCACACCATTCCACCAGAACCGCGTGCTTGGATCAAGAGGCTTGGCGTCATAAACCACTGAAACAGTCGCGTTTGCGCGTGACGAAGGTCCGCGAACTTCGCGAGTGACGGATCAGGCTTCGGTAGCGCGTCCGAGAATGCAAAGGGCCGGCGCTCCGTGAAGAGCGCCGGCCCGGATATGCAAATCTCTGTTGAATCTCACCTATACGTCAGAGCGAGATCTTGTCGGTGCCCATCGCGCCGTGGTCGTCCATGCCGCCGCGCTTGGGCGACTTGGTCTTCTTGGAAGCGTCGGAATCGGCCGGAGCGCCCTCGGTGTCGCCCCACTGGGCGCGCTTGAGCGAGAGGCCGATCTTGCGGTCGTCGATGTCGACGCGCAGGATCTTGACGTCGACCTCGTCGCCGGGCTTGACGACGTCCATGGGGTTCTCGACCTTGTGATCCGCCAGTTCGGAGATGTGGAGCAGGCCCTCGAGATCGGCCTCGAGTTCCACGAAGACACCGAAGTTGGTGATCTTGGTGACCTTGCCGCGAACGACCATGCCCGGCTTGTAGGCGTCGGGGATGGCGTGCAGCCACGGATCCTCGGTCAGTTGCTTGAGGCCCAGCGCCACGCGCTGCTTCTCCTGATCGACGTCGAGCACGACGCACTGAACCTGATCGCCTTTCTTGAAGACCTCGTTGGGGTGCGTGACCTTCTTGGTCCAGGAGATGTCCGAGACGTGAAGCAGACCGTCGATCCCCGGCTCGATCTCCACGAAAGCGCCGTAGTTGGCGAGGTTGCGGACCGTGCCGGTGATGACGGTGCCCTTGGGGTACTTCTCGCTGACCAGTTCCCACGGATTGATCTCGGTCTGCTTCATGCCGAGCGAGATCTCCTGCTTGTCCTTGTTGATGTCGAGCACAACGACGTCAACGGGGTTGCCCGGCTGCACGATCTCGGACGGGTGGTTGACGCGACGCGTCCACGACATCTCGGAGATGTGGACGAGGCCCTCGATGCCCGGCTCGAGCCGGACGAAGGCGCCGTAGGACATGATGTTGACGACCTCGCCGTGGATTCGTGAGCCGACGGGGTACTTCTTCTCGATCTCCTCCCAGGGAGAAACCTCCTTCTGCTTGAGGCCGAGCGCGATCTTCTCCTTCTCGCGGTCGATGTTGAGGATCTTGACTTCGATCCGCTGTCCCATCTTGAGCATCTCGCTGGGGTGGTTGATGCGACCCCAGGACATGTCGGTGATGTGGAGCAGGCCGTCGATGCCGCCCAGATCGACGAAGGCGCCGAACTCGGCGATGTTCTTGACCTCGCCGGTGACCAACTGGCCTTCCTTGAGGTTCTCCATGAGGCGCTTCTTGGCGCTCTCACGCTCCTCCTCGATCAGTTTGCGGCGGGAGATGACGATGTTGCGGCGTTCGGTGTCGATCTTGAGCACCGCCGCGCGGATCTCGCGGCCGATGAAGTCGCCGATCTCGCCCGGTCGACGCACGTCGACCTGCGAGGCGGGCAGGAACACGGGCACACCGATGTCGACGAGCAGGCCGCCCTTGATCTTCTTGAGGACCTTGCCGGCGACCACGTCGCCCTCGCGCGTGGTGTCGATCAGCCGCTGCCAGTTGAGCATGCGGTCGGCCTTGCGCTTCGAGAGCATGACCATGCCGGTGTCGTCGTCGATGCCCTCGTAGAGCACCTGAACCTTGTCGTTGACGCGAAGATCGTCCGCGTTGTCGAACTCCTCGCGCGGAATGAGGCCCTCGGACTTGATGCCCACGTCGACCACGACCTCGTTGTCGGTGAAACCGATCACACGGCCCTCGAGGATCGAGTTGGGCTTGAATGTGCCGATCTGCTTGCCGAGGAGCGCTTCCATGCCGGTTGGCGCGCCGGGCTGCTTGCTCAGCGCCTGCGTGAGGAGTGCGGAGACCTCGTCGTCCTTGAGGTCCAGGTTTGCGATCAGGTTTTCGTCGATCATGTTGTTGCGTTCACCCGACGGGCGGAATCAGCCCTCGACCACCGAATCGGGCGTTCGGTGGGCGCTCGTTCCGATTGGATGGTTGCGGATCGCTCGATCGACGGTCGGGAAGAACGGCACCCGGCCGAGCGCAAGGCGTGCGTTTGAATTCTGACGCGAACGCTTCGAGCGGATCAGAACACGAGCGGTTGAGGGGCTACACGGAGCCGCTGCCGCAACACGCGACAGTACCTCGGCACGGCCGGTCGGCCGCACGCAAGGTTAGGCAGGTGGCGGGGGGCGGGGGATGCGTGGGCAGACGCTTAGGGGGCGACTTGCGCTGGCGGGGGAGGCTCGGCCAACGACCTCAGCACCTGCGAAAGGCGGGCGTCGAGGCCACCCCGAGCCATGGCCGTGTCGGCCCCGGCCGCGCGGGCGGCTTCAAACGCCGCAACGTTGACGTGCGGACCGTACGCCAAAACACGTATCCTGGCCCCGCATGCCTCACCGGTCTGGCGATTCACGGATGCGGGGGAGGTGCTGTCCACAGTGTCGTCGGATCCGGCAAAGGGCTGTCGAGCCAGGCGGATGAGGGCGAGGGCGACTTCCGGCTGGTCGAGATCGACCATCAGAGCCCGAACGTCCGAATCGGCCAACCTGGCCCGGAGCATCTCCTCGTTGCGGACCGGCCGGGCGGGGATGCCCAGGGCCTCCGCGGCACCCTTGATTTTGGATGCCCAGATGAGATCGGCGGCGTGGAAGAGTATCATGGAGGTTCCCAACTCCGGTCCCTCCGGAGCGGCCAGCGTACGCGCTGTGACCGACGATGGTCGACGTACAGTCCGATCTGCGGGGCACAGGTCGAGACCTCGCGGAATCGGCTTTCCCTCGCTCAACTCACCACACACCAAGTCCCCAACACAGACGTTCAGACAGGATCATCACATGGCGACGGCGACGGCATCGGTCGGATCCGCAACCAAAAACGGCGTACGCAGGGAACTGTTCAAGAGCCCGGTGTTCGACGAGGTCGGACTCCCGCGCGACTCGGACAATCTGTACCTGCAGACCGTCGACACGATGCTGACGGCGGCGGAGATGCTGGAACTGCCTCACGAGGTCCAGATCATCCTCGCCCAGCCCAAGAACGAGATCATGGTCCACTTCCCCGTCCGCATGGACGACGGGACCTTCAAGTTGTTCAAGGGCTATCGCGTTCAACACAACAACTCGCTCGGGCCGTACAAGGGCGGCATCCGGTTCCACCCGGACGTGCACCTGGACGACGTCAAGAGCCTCGCGCTCCTGATGACCATGAAGACGTCGCTGGTGCGCATCCCCTTCGGCGGCGGCAAGGGCGGCGTGAAGTGCGACCCGCACGCGCTCTCCCGCAACGAACTGATGCGCGTCAGCCGCCGCTTCATCGCGGCGATCAGCCACGCCATCGGGCCGGACTACGACATCCCCGCGCCGGACGTGGGCACCAACGCTCAGGTGATGGCGTGGTTCGCCGACACCTACGAGAGCCTGACGGACTCGAACCGCAACTCGTGGGACGCGATGCGTGTCGTCACCGGCAAGCCGGTGGAGATCGGTGGCTCGCTCGGCCGCGAAAAGGCCACCGGGCAGGGTGTCGTCGACACGCTGGTCGAGATCGCCCCCGAACTGGGCATCAAAGTTGAGGGGATGCGGTTCAGCGTGATCGGCTACGGCAACGTGGGTTCGTGGACGGCCCGCATCCTCGGCCGCATGGGCGCCAAACTCGTTGCGGTGCTGGACCACACCGGCGCGATCCGCGAGGACAAGGGCATCGACACCGAGGAACTGGCCGGCCACGTCGCCAAGCACGGCGGCGTGGGCGGATTCGGCTCGGCGACGAAGGTCTCGACCGAGGAGTTCTACAGGACCAAGGTCGACGTGCTCGTTCCCGCCGCCCTCGAGCAGATGATCAAAGAGCAAGAGGCCGGTTGGATCGACGCGAAGGTGATCGCCGAGGGCGCCAACGCCCCGACGACCCCCGCGGGCGACCGCGTCTTCAACGAGCGCGGCATCGAGATCATCCCCGCGATCCTGGCCAACGCCGGCGGCGTGACCGTGTCGTACTTCGAGTGGGTGCAGAACAAGAGTTGCGTGACCTGGGACGCCGAGGAGGTCGATCAGGCCCTCAACCGCCACATGGTGATGGCCGCGCGTCGCACCAAGTTGATGCGCCAACGCTTCAACTGCGACATGCGGACGGCCGCGTACATCGCAGCGCTCGAGAACATCGGCAAGGTCTACGCCGTGCGCGGCATCTTCCCGTGATCCGATCGCCGAACCAGCCTCGGACCCGCCCGCCGCTCGCCATCGTCGCACGACACGGCAACGGGGCGTGGGTTCGAGTCGGCTGCCGACAGCCGAGTTGACGGCTCCCACATTCCGGTCGAAGTTGGTCCGCCGGACAACCGACGGCTAACCTTGGCCTCCCGATCGAGACCGAACAAGACACCAACCACCTGTATTCGAGAGACCCAACGAGCATGTCCACCGCAGGCACGATCACGCAGGTCATCGGCTCCACCTTCGACGCCCAGTTCTCCGAGGAGCGTCTGCCCGCCATCTACAACGCCCTGGAGATCAAGGCCAAGACGCCGTTCGGCGACCTGGACCTTGTCGGTGAGGTGCAGCAGCACCTCGGCGGGGGCCGGGTTCGTGCCGTCGCTTTGGGCTCGACCGACGGTCTTGCCCGGGGCATGTCGTGCAGCGACACCGGGTCGCCTGTGCGTGTGCCGGTGGGCGAACCGGTGCTCGGCCGCGTGTTCAACCTGCTCGGCCGGCCGATCGACAAGAAGCCCGCGCCCAGCGGAGCGCAGACCCGCCCGATCCACAGGACCCCGCCCGAGTTCAGCCAGCTCAACCCGAACACCGAGATCCTCGAGACCGGCATCAAGGTCATCGACCTGCTCTGCCCCTTTGTCCGCGGCGGAAAGATCGGTCTGTTCGGTGGCGCAGGCGTCGGCAAGACCGTCATCATCCAGGAGATGATCGCCCGCGTGGCCCGCAACTTCGGCGGCTACTCGGTGTTCGCGGGCGTCGGCGAGCGCACCCGCGAGGGCAACGACCTCTGGCGCGAGATGGCCGAGGCCGAGTACATCGACGCCCAGGGCAACAAGGCGCACGTGCTCGACAAGGTCGCCATGGTCTTCGGCCAGATGAACGAGCCGCCCGGGTCGCGTCTCCGCGTGGCGCTGTCCGCGCTCACCATGGCCGAGGAGTTCCGCGACGAGTCGGGCAAAGAGACGCTGATCTTCGTCGACAACATCTTCCGCTTCACGCAGGCCGGGTCCGAGGTGTCCGCGCTGCTGGGCCGCATGCCCAGCGCCGTCGGCTATCAGCCCACGCTCTCCACCGAAATGGGCGAACTGCAGGAGCGCATCACCTCCACCGCCAAGGGCGCCATCACGTCGGTGCAGGCCATCTACGTCCCCGCCGACGACCTGACCGACCCCGCCCCCGCCACGGCCTTCAGCCACCTCGACGCGTTCGTCGTGCTCAGCCGCGGCATCGCCGAGAAGGGCATCTACCCCGCCGTCGATCCGCTCGCCTCCACCTCCCGAATCCTGTCGGCGGACATCCTCGGTGAGCGTCACTACGCCGTGTCGCGCCGGGTGCAGTCGATCTTGCAGCGGTACAAGGAACTCCAGGACATCATCGCGATTCTGGGCGTCGACGAATTGAGCGAAGAGGACAAACGGACCGTCTCCCGCGCCCGCAAGATCGAGCGCTTCTTGTCCCAGCCCTTCTACGTCGCCGAGGTCTTCACGGGCCTGCCGGGCGTCACGAGCAACCTCGAGAGCACGATCGACTCGTTCGAGCGGCTGTGCAACGGTGAGGGCGACGACATCCCCGAGGGCGCCTTCATGTACGTCGGCACGCTGGACGACGCACGCAAGAAGGCCGAGAAGATGAAGCAGGCCTGATCCGGCCGGAGACAGATCCAATCCGTGTACCTGCGGAGCCCCGGGCGTTCGTCCGGGGCTCTTTCATTGGGCGGTTCGCCGATCGCGCTCGATACGCTTGCCCCGATGCCCATCGACACCACCAAGGTCGCCGACCGCCGACGCCTTCGGTTCGACACTCCCGCCGGGGCACTCGCCGACGCCGAATCCATCGCCGCGGCGGATCGCGCGGGCAGGCTCCGCCGAGCGGGCAACTGGACCGCGGGCCAGTGTCTCAGCCACGTCGCGGCCTGGATCGATTACCCGTTCGACGGCTTTCCTCCGGACCTGCGGGTGCCCGAGGCGTCCGCCGTCGAGGCCCGCACCCTCCTGCCACGCATCCTCGCCGACGCGATGGAGCCCGGCATCACGACTCCGGGTGCCGAACACTTGGGCGGCGCATTCGGTGCGGACGATGTCCCCACCGACGAAGCGCTCGATCGCCTCCGGCGGGCGTGGAAGCGGCTCTTATCAACACGCCCGCCGCTGGCCGATCCCTACTTCGGTCCGCTCTCGCACGAACAGTGGATCGCCATCAACCTCCGGCACGCCGAGCTGCACCAGAGTTTCCAGCATCCGGGCTGAGAGTTCAGCGGTAGTCCACTCCACCATGCCGACAGCCAACCACCGCCTCCTCGCTCTTCGCACCCTCGACGGCGTCGTCGCCGAGGCCGAGCGGCTCGCCCGCGCCGATGCGGCGGGCACGCTCAAGGCCCACGGCAACTGGACGCTCGGCCAGACCCTCGGCCACCTCGCCGCGTGGATGGAGTACCCGTACGACGGCTACCCAGACGGCGTCGATCCGCCCTGGCTCATCAGGACCATCTGCCGACTGTTCAAGCGCCAGTTTCTCGGCAAGCCCATGAAGCCCGGCTACCGCCTGCCCGGTGCGCCGCAGGGCACGTACGGCACCGATCCCATGTCCACCCAGGCCGGTCTGGAGCGCCTGCGAAGCGCTGCCGAACGCATGGCTTCCACCCCGCCGAGCGTGCCGAACCCCATTTTCGGACCCATGGCGCACGAAGAGTGGATCGCGATGAACGTTGGGCACGCCAACCTGCACCTGGGTTTCTTTGAGGGTTGAGGGTTTTTGCCGGTTGCCGGACCCTGAAACCGGGGTATCTTGAAGGCTCTCTCTCGCGTTCATCCGGTCTGTCCACGTGCATGCGTTGCTTCCGCGGCTGGCGATTGCCGGCCGGTAAGACTGCGCACCGCTTATCCGAACGCGAGAGGGAGACCGGAGGTCTCCCATGCCGCATCGGTTCACCCTGTCTCGGATCACCAGGCCCAGCGCCGTCCGCGCATGCCTGCTCGCCGCGATGGCGTCGCTGCCGCTCACCGCGCCGGCCTCGGCCGTCAGCGTCGGCATGCTGACGGATTTCGAGGACGGTCTGACCGCCGGGTGGCTCGGTTCGGGCATGCCCAGCGTGATGTCGGAAGGCGGACGGACGTTCCTTCGCGCAACTTCCTTCGGTGGCAGCGGACCCGGCTCTCACATGGCCGTCCACAACTTCTCGACCTGGCGCGGCAACTACCAGGCCGGCGGCGTCACCTCCGTGCAGGTCGATATCGCCAACTTCGGTAACGCCGCGATGTTCATGCGGGCGGTTCTGCACGGGAGCGACGGCACGCGGTTCACATCCACCATCGGCCAGGACGTTCCCGCCGACGGTGTGTGGCGAACCTACACCTTCAGTCTCGCCGAGTCGGACCTGACGCGTGTCCTGCAGTCGGCCAGTTACGCGAGCGTGATCACGAACGTCGACCGCCTGATGTTCCGGCACGACGCGTCGACGCCCTCCTCGGGCGGGAGCTCGATCGCCACGACGGCGGGCTACGACAACATCCGGGCCATCCCGGCGCCCGGCGCGGCGATGTTCGCGGTCATCGGTGGGGCGTGGCTCAGCGCTGGCAATCGTCGCAGACGCCGTGGAGCGTGACGTCCTGCCGCGTCACGCGGAACCGGGTGAGCGCGCTGTCGCGATCCGCAGCACGGCCCGACTTGGTCACGACCGACACCTCCGCGCCCTCGATGCACTCGACACGCCCGCAGGCATCGCACACCACGTGCGGGTGGTCGTGGTCGTGATCCTCGCCCCGGCAGTGCGAGTGGTCGGTGAGTGAGTAACGAAAGACGCGGTCGCCGGTGTCGACGCGGTGGGCCAGGTTGGCCTCGACCAGCGCGTTGAGCGTGCGGTAGACCGTCACGCGATCCGTCTTTCCCCCCCCCGCTTCCGCTCGGGCTCGACGGACGGACCCGGCACCGGACGGGTTCGCGGCAGCGCTCCGGTTCAACCGGTCGATCAGTTCGCCCGCGGTGAGCGCCGAGTCCGACTCGACAAGCTCCCTGATCACGCGAAGCCTCGGCTCGGTCGCGCGCAGCCCAGCGCGCCGGAGCATGCCGCCGGGCGAGTGGTCTTCGTGCTCGTGGTGGGCTGTGTGCTTCATAAAACGCGGAAATGACCGCTGGGGCGCGTTGCCCCATCGGCGGGATCCGTTGTGACATTGTTGCACCGGTGATCGAGATGGCGGAGCGACGGCCGGTGAGCGGGCCCTTTCAGGCCGCTGCGCGGTACCGGCCCGTGGCGAAGTGCCGGAGCAAACGGTCTCGGTCGCCCGCCCGGGCGAAGTGGGAGAAGACCGCGGCCATCTTGTACGGCGCGGGCTCTTCCTCGTCCTCGATCCACACCACCGTCGCGAAGACGAAGACGCTCCGGCCGGGCCCGAGGTCCTCGGCGTCGGCGGTGGGGAGCGTGATCTGCAGGGCGATCCTGGTGCCGGGCGCCACCGGCTTGTCGAGTTCGAATCGCAGTCCGCCCTCGGAGATGTCGTAGGCGTGCCCCTCGAGGTCGAAGGACTCGGAGTCCATCGTCCGAGCCGAGATCGGCGTGTACATCGGTTCGAGCACGAACCGCGGGAAACGCCGACGATCGATCATCCGGGTGCTCATGATCACCTCCCAAGAGGGCTCGCTCGCGCGGCTCAGCGCCAGCGCGGTGGGGGTGATATCGGGCGTCGCCGTCGGACGCTCCACCGAATCGCGGGCGATACCGACAAAGTCCGACACCGAGGTCCGAACGATGCCCGGATCAGGGGACGACGCGCAGAATCGGCCCGCGCCGGTTGGGGCTTGAGCGTGGGAAGCGTCGATACCCTTGTCCGAGTGCGACATCGAACCCCCAGAGCACGCTCGGTCTTTGCCGGAGTCCTTGCCGCCGGGACGTCGGCCGCGCTGGTCGCGGCGATCGCCTCGGACCTGCACGCCCAGGACAAGGGGCTGTCGCCCGTCGACCGACGGGTGCACCTCAAGCCCGTTGACCCCAGGTACGAGGACGTCGGGCCGCTGGGTGTGAGCCTGCTCCGGCTTCGGCCCGACCTTCGCGAGCCGCAGGACTTCGATCGGGTGTATCGCGTGGCGGGCGCCGCGGGCGGTGACGACCAGAAGTTCGCCAGAATCTCCGGCGCGCTCGCCGCGGTCTTTCCCCGCTCGCAGTACAGCACCACGAAATCAGGTGTGCGGATCGACGTGCCCGCCGGGACGGTCTTCTACATCGGTGGCGTTCCCGCGGAGCAGCGCTTGGCGGACATCACCCAGCCGCACTCCGCCGATGCCGTTGAGTTTGACACGAACCTGATCGACGCGACGACCTTCCGCCGGAGCGAGCCCACGCCGACGCTCCGCCTCGACGGCCTGAGCCGGACCGATCGTGTGACGCTTTCCGAGCGGCCCGCGCAACCGGAACTCGCCCAGTACCCCGTTCAACCACGGACGGTCTTCGGCACCGAGCCGTACCGCGCAGAGCGGCTGCGGTCTCTGTTGCGTGCGGCGGTCGAGGCGCGAACTTCGGCGGATCGATGAGCGATCAGTCGCGCGGCGGCGGTCCGCGATCGATGAACCTCGCAAGCGGAGGTTCGGGCTCACCGCGCAGTCTCGCGGCGATGTCGGCGAGGATCCGACGGTCCTGCGCGATCGTCAGGTGGCTGAGCACGCGCGGGCCGCTGAGCCAGATGGGCTCTCGCCCCGCCGGCGCCGACCGTGTGGCCCCGACGAACTCGTCGTACAGCCGCGCGTAGCAGACCAGTTCGTACTCCGCACGGGGCAGTTCGTCGTCGAGCGCCGACAGGAATCGACTGCCGGGCTTCATGTCGCGAGCAGCGCGATCGACGGCGATGCGATCGGCGAGCCAAGCGCCCCGATGGGGCGTGCCGATGGTGAAGAGCCGGCGCAGATTCAGCCGGGGATGGCTGCGCATCAGGCGCGGCGAGGCCGCGTAGCGGCAGACCAGCCCGCCCATCGAGACGGCGATCGCGTCGACTTCCACGGTCCGGTCGGGCTGTTCGTTCGGCCAGCGTCCTCGCACACGCTCGACCATCCTTCGGGCGATGGCGTCGAAGTCGGTCTGCGTGGGGAAGGCGTGCGGGAGAAAGCCGCTGCGTGCCGGTTCCGCACGGAAGAGCGGTGAGAGGTTGGCGATGATGTTCGCCGGGAGGACGTTGAGCGCGTGCCAACCGGACACGACGACAACCGGGCGCTCCAATGGCCTGGGCGAGGCTCGGAACTCGGCGAGCAGCCGCTCGGCGGATTCGGTGGTGAAGTCGTTGGGGTCTGCGCTGCGCGATCCAACTCCGCGCAGCCACCGGCCGACCCACGCCCGCTCCAGCCACAACGGCATGAACATCGTCAGTTCCCCCAGGTGCCGGTGGACCGGCCCGGTTGCGCACGATCGCGAGCGGGCGCCGACGGGGTCTGTGCGGGCTCGGCCGATGGCTGCGCACCATCGGAACCCGGCACCGGCCCGGCCGGGAATCGCGTGTAGGCGGGTTCGTTGCGGAGACGCCTGCAGATGTCGGCGAGGATGCGCGGGTCCTTGTACGCGTGGGCGTGGGCGAGCTCGAGGGGCAGGTTCGAGACCCAGAACGGATGCTCACCCGGCGGGGCGGCCGACTCCGGGCCGACGATGTTGTCCTGAAGTCGCGCGTAGGGGATCAGGACGTACCCGCGCTGCGAACCCGCCATCGAGTGACCGCCCGTCCCGCTTGCGTCCGCCGGGGCGCCGGTGTGCGGGTTGTTCGCGCTCAGCAGCGTGAGTCCTCGGCTCGCAGCGCGCTCGTCGCTGATCGCCTTGAGCACGGGCGACCCGCGTCGGATCGCCGCCACGCGCGAGTCAAGCGTCGGTGGCGATGCGGCGTCGCTCCCCGAGTACGGCACGGAGATGGCGAAGAGCCGGACGACGTTCAGCCGCTTCATGCTCCTCGCCCCTTCGGCCTCTGAAGGATCCACCGCCGCAGCGCGCTCCTCCGGCTCGAGCGCTGCGTACGAGGCGATCACCCCACCGAGCGAGAAGCCCACCACGTCCACTTCGACGGTCGTATCGGCGTGGTCGCTCGGGAAGCGCTCTTCGAGCCTGGCCACGACCTTGCGGCGGGACTCCTCAACGGTGGAGGTGCCGAATGGCGAGACCACGATCACGTCAGCGCTGGGGCTGGTGTGCCGTCGGATGCGGTCGGCCAGATCGTCGGCGACGATCCCAACGTCGAACAGCCCGCCGATGACGACCACGGGTCGAGCGGGCCGAACCGGGTTGGCACGCATGGTCCTGAGTTCATCCTTCGCCTCGTCGGCGGTGATCGGGAAGGCGGGATTCTCAGCGCGGCCGGTGACACCGCAACCCGAGATCGCGGGCACGCACGCGACCAGCGCAATCGCCACGCCCAGCATCAAGATCGGCCGTCGGGTGCGTCGGAAGACGGTGGTGATCATCGTGCGTCGATTCGGCTCGGCCGAACGGTTCGATTCGCTCCGGCGTACTGCGGCGGTCACGACCGACCGACGCTCACTCCGACCGGCACGTGCTCCACCTTCCCCGCCGCGATCTTGTCGAACCCGCTGCCGAGTTCGCCGATCGGGTCCGGCGGCAGGATGTCCACCTTCTTCTCCCCCAGTTTCGCCTCGCCGCGCTTCACCTTCTCCTCGAACGCGACGCATTCCTGCATCAGCCGCTCGAGGATCTGCTCCTCGGGAACGTTGGCCACGCGCTCGCCCTGCACGTAGATGATGCCCCGTCGATCACCGGCGAAGACCGCGACGTCGGCCCCCTCGGCCTCGCCCGGCCCGTTCACCACGCACCCCATCACCGCCACCTTCAGCGGCAGTTCGATTCTTTCGAGGCTCTTGCGCACGTCCTGCACGAGCGTGAACAGGTCCACCTGGATCCGACCGCACGTCGGGCAGGCGATCAGGTCGACGCCCCTGCGCGTGCGGAGCCCCAGGCTGTACAGCAACTCCAGACCGTCCTGCACCTCGTAGATCGGGTCGTTGGCGTACGAGATCCGCACCGTGTCACCGACGCCGTTGCAGAGCAGGGCGCTCAGCGCTGCGATCGAGCGGATGCAACCGGTCTCCTTCGGCCCGGCGTGCGTCACGCCCAGGTGCAGGGGATGATCGAACCGCTTGCTGATCTCGGTGTACGCGTCGATCACGATCGTTGCGTCCATGGACTTGGCGCTGATCGAGATGTCGTGGAAGTCCTGCTCGTAGAAGATGTCGAGGTATTCCTCGAGTTTGGTGATCATGATCGCGAGCAGATACCCGTGCTTGTGCTCGCCGAACACGGCGCCGAGTTCCTTCATCCGCTTCTGCTTGTCGCGCCGCTCGATGATCGAGCCTTCGTTCACACCCACGCGGATCGGCAGCCCTTTGGCCTTGCACGCCTGGATCACGTCGATCACCTGCGCCCGGTCGTTGATGTTGCCGGGGTTCAGGCGGATCTTGTGGACGCCCGCCTCCACGGCCTCCAGCGCACGCTGAAAGTGGAAATGCACGTCCGCCACGATCGGCACCCGCACGCGGGGGAGGATCTCCCGCAGCGCATCGGTGTCCTTCTTCTCCGGCACGGCCACCCGCACCACGTCGGCCCCCGCCGCGGCGAGTTTGTTGATCTCCGCCACGCACTTCTCGGCGTCGTGCGTGTACCCGGCGGTCATGGTCTGCACCGAGACCGGGGCGGGCACGGTCGGGGTTCCATCGCGGTTGGGGAGCCCCCCACCGATCCGGACAAACCCCACACGCTCATCTCCGAGAACGATCTGCCGGGTCGGTCGACGCTGCTGCATGGACGATGGTACGCGATGGAGCCGGTCGGAGGATCGGCGGGCATCCCTTCTCGCTCCTCCCCCCCTCCGCCCATCGACCGCACGGTGAACATCCGCTCCGACCTCCCTCTCCAAGGCGGCGCTCGCCTGGCGGCGGCGGCGGTCGGAGCGCTGAAAGGTCGCTCGCCGCGCAATCGATCTCAACGTCGTCTTTGGGCCGAGCGCCCGGCGCTGACTGCCGCAGCGCCGACGGTCGACCGAAGAAGCGCCCGACGCCGAACGGCGAGATCTACACTCCCTTGGGGAGGGCGCTGTCGATGCCGCCGACCTGCTCGCACGGCGGATCCGTACGCGACTACGCGGGGCTGGCCCGGTCGGCGATGCGAGTCTCCTCACGCGGGCGGGCACGCCCCGTG
Organism: Phycisphaeraceae bacterium; assembly: GCA_019636535.1. Classification (GTDB taxonomy): domain Bacteria; phylum Planctomycetota; class Phycisphaerae; order Phycisphaerales; family UBA1924; genus JAHBK01. Next base: position 37,608 of record JAHBXK010000027.1, read on the forward strand.
GGGCTCGCTGGGACCTCCCGCCTGACCGGCGTCCGCGCCGATCTGTTTCAACGGAGAATCCCATGCCCGAGTCCATGAAGTGCTTCGTGATGCGAGGCATCGGCCGCGTCGGCGTGATGGAGAAGCCCGTCCCGCGCCCCGGCCCTTTCGACGCGATCGTCCGCACCACCGCCGCGCTCATCTGCACCAGCGACACCCACACCGTCGCCGGGGCCATCGGCGATCGACACGACCTCACGCTCGGGCACGAGGCGGTCGGCGTGATCCACGAACTCGGCGCAGCGGTGGTCGAGTCGGGCCGCTTCAAGATCGGCCAGCGCGTCGCCGTCAACGCCATCACACCGTGCTACGCCTGCGACGACTGCCAGCGCGGGTTCTCCAGCCAGTGCGGCGGGATGCTGGGCGGGTGGAAGTTCGCCAACGTGAAGGACGGCAACATGGCCGAGTACTTCCACGTGAACAACGCCCTGGCGAACCTCGCGCCCATCCCCGACGATCTCACCGACGAACAGGCCGCGTACTGCTGCGACATGCTCTCGACCGGCTTCATCGCGGCCGAGCAGGGGAACATCCCCATCGGCGGGAGCGTCGCGGTCTTCGCGCAGGGGCCGGTGGGCCTGATGGCGACGGTCGGTGCGCGGCTCTGCGGCGCGGGGCTGGTGATCGGCGTCGAGTCGATGCCGCAACGCATCGCCCTGGCGAAGAGGTACGGCTGCGATGAGGTGATCGACCACACGAAGGAGGACGCGGTCGAGGCGATCAGGCGTATCACCGGCGGCCACGGCGTGGACTGCGCCATCGAGGCGCTCGGCTCGCCGGGAACCTTCGCGGCGTGCGTCAGCGCCACCCGCCCCGGCGGGACGATCTCGAACGTCGGCTATCACGGAGACGGCGACAGCGTGCCGATCCCTCGGCTCGACTGGGGCGTGGGGATGAGCGACAAGACCATCCGCACGGCGCTGTGCCCGGGCGGCGGCGAACGCATGGCCCGCCTCATGCGTCTCATCAGAACCGCCCGCGTCGACCCGCTTCCCATGACCACGCACCGCTTCGCCTTCAAGGACATCCAGCGGGCGTTCGGCATGATGCAGACCAAGGAGGACGGGATGATCAAGCCGCTGATCACGTTCGGATGAGCGTCGAATCCTTGTTAAGGAACCGCACACATGGACCGTTCTTCACCGCAGTCGTCGACCGCCCCGGATCGAGAGGGCGTCAACCCACCCCCACCCGCCGGGCTGACCGAAGATGACCGGGGTCTCCTGGAGATGTTCGCGGACTCGCTGAGAGGTCCCCGCGGCTGGCTTGTGAAGGCCGCCCTGATCAAGGGCGGGCTCTTCTTCGCGTTCGGTGTGTACTGCGCAGCGCAGGCGATCCTCGCGACCGATGTCCGGTCGGTTGTCCTGTGGTCGCTCGGCGCCGTCTGGTCGATGGCGGTGATCGTCACGGTGAAACTCTGGTGGTGGATGGAAGTGAACCGCCGGTCGATCCTGCGGTCTCTCGGCCGCGAATCGACGGGAACGACCCGGTGGAGTTCGTGACCGGTCTCCGCGCGGAACGCGGGCGGCGGCGGGGCGTCGAACAATGGAGGTGCTCGGTGATTCAACGAACGATCGCCGCTCTCGGATCGATCGCGTGCGCCCTGGCGGGCGGGTGCGGAACGCCGACGGTGCATCCCTCGGCCGCACCGGGAACGGTTGTGGCCGATCCCGGCCTGCCGGGCGAGTGGGCCGCCGATGAGCCGCTCCAACTGCGCGCGATGATCCGCCCGGCGATGAGCGATGGGGAGAGCGCCGCGTACACGGCCTCCCTCACCGTTCACGACAAGGGGGAGTTCAAGACCGCGCTCGGCCTGGAGTTGACGCTGACCGAGATCGAGACCGTTCGCTTTATCGACCTGTTCCCGGCCCGACCCGACCGCGACAGACTCGTGGGCATGTACGGCTTTCTGGCCGTGCCTGTGCACCAGGTCATGAGGATCGATCGCGATGGCGACACCATGACGGTGCGTCCCTTCCGTGCCGACCGGCCGGAGGGCCGAGCCGACGGTGCGCCGGTCTCGCGGGAGCGCATCGTGGTCGGCGGGGGCGAGATCGCGATGATCACCGCTTCCACCCGGAGGCTCAGAGATCTGCTCGCCGAGCACGCGAACGACCCGGCGGCGTTCGGGGATCCGATCGTGTTCCGCAGGATCGGCAGGTGACCGCGTCGATGCGGCTGATCCAGGGCTCCGACCCTGCCGGCCATCCGGGTCGGAACGAAGGAGCCGCCGGTCATGTTCAGGCAGGTTCCATCGGCACCAGCCCGATCCGATTCCGACCGAGCGATCGCCATGATCACAGGTCAGCACAGGAGATCCGACATGCGCGATGCGAAGGCGGCGTACGTGATCCCGTTCCGTGAGATCACCATCTCCGACGTGGGCACGGTGGGCGGCAAGAACGCCTCGCTCGGTGAGATGATCGGGCAACTCGCCGCCCTGGGCGTGCGCGTGCCCGACGGGTTCGCCGTGACGGCGGAGGCCTTCAGACTGCACCTGCGTCAGGCGGGGATCGAGCAGTGGGTGTACCAACAGGTTGACGGGCTCAACGTCGCCGACACGCGGCTCTTGGCGGAGACGGCCCGGCGGGTGCGAGAACGCATCGCCGGCGCACCGCTGCCGACGCCGGTGCGCAACGCGATTGTCGGGGCGTACCGCGCGCTGTCGCGCGATGCCCGGGCGTGCATGCGTGGGAAGGGGGGGGAGGGGGGGGAGGGGGGCGTGCCGTGCCTGGACGTGGCCTGCCGCTCGTCGGCCACGGCGGAGGACCTGCCGACGGCGTCGTTCGCGGGCCAGCACGAGACGTACCTCAACATCCGGGGCGAAGCGGCGCTGGAAGCGGCGGTGCGGGCGTGCATGGCGTCGCTCTTCACCGATCGGGCGATCGTCTACCGGGTGCACAACGGGTTCGCGCACCGCGCGGTGGCGCTCTCGGTCGGTGTGCAGCGCATGGTGCGGAGCGACTTGGCGTGCGCCGGGACCATGTTCACGCTCGACACCGAGAGCGGGCACCGCGGCGTGGTCGTGATCGACGGCGCCTGGGGGCTGGGCGAGACGGTCGTCCAAGGCCGGGTCAATCCCGATGAGTTCTGGGTGCACAAGACCGGGGCCAAGGCCGGCAAGCGGGCCGTGATCCGTCGGGACCTGGGCGACAAGGCGGTGAAGCTCGTCTACTCGGGAGGCGGGAGCGTCGACGCGCGGAGCGTCAGGGAAGTGCCCGTAGACCAGGGCGATCGGCAGCGCTTTGTCCTGACCGATGACGAGGCTCTGACGCTGGCACGATGGGCGATGATCGTCGAAGAGCACTACTCGAAGAAGGCGGGCACGGACGTGCCGATGGACCTGGAGTGGGCCAAGGACGGCCCGTCCGGCACCTCGGAGGGCACGGGCGCTCTGTTCATCGTGCAGGCACGGCCCGAGACGGTGCACTCGCGCGGTCGCTCGAGCGCGGGCGGGGCGAGGATCGAGACGTTCCGCCTCAAGGGCAGGCCGCCCGCGGCCATCGTCACCGGCAAGGCCGTAGGCGCCCGCATCGGCTCCGGCCAGGTCCGCGTCGTCCGCTCGCTCGACGACCTGCACCGCTTCAGGGACGGCGAGGTGCTCGTGGCCGGCATGACCGACCCCGACTGGGAGCCGGTGCTCCGCAAGGCCGCGGCCGTCGTGACCGACCGCGGCGGGCGCACGTGCCACGCGGCGATCGTCTCGCGCGAGATCGGGTTGCCGTGCGTCGTCGGCACGGGCATCGCCACCGGGGCGTTGCGTGACGGGCAGACCGTGACCGTCTCGTGCGCGCAGGGCGACGTGGGCAGCGTCCACGACGGGGCGCTGCCATTCGAGCGAGAAGCGGTCGACCCGGACGACGAGTCAGCGCTCCCCGCGCCGCGCGTGCCGCTCATGCTCAACCTCGCCGACCCCGGCAACGCCTTCCGCCTGGCACGACTGCCCGAGCGGCTGGTGAGCGGGGTCGGGCTGATGCGCATCGAGTTCCTGGTGTCGAACCGGATCGGCGTTCATCCGATGGCGCTGGTGCACCCCGAGCGCGTCGAGAGCCCGGAGACGATGGCCGAGATCCGCCGACGCGCGGCGGCGTACCCGTCGCTCACAGACTTCTTCGTCTCGCGCCTGGCCGAGGGGATCGCGCAGATCGGCGCGGCCTTCCACCCCCGGCCGGTGATCGTCCGCTTCAGCGACTTCAAGACCAACGAGTACGCCCGCCTTCTGGGCGGGGAGCCGTTCGAGCCGCGGGAGGAGAACCCGATGATCGGCTGGCGCGGCGCCTCACGCTACTACGACGAACGCTACCGCGAGGGCTTCGCCCTGGAGTGCGCGGCGGTGCGGCGCGTGCGCGAGGGCATGGGCCTGACCAACGTGATCGTCATGATCCCGTTCTGCAGGACGCTCACCGAGGGGCGTGCGGTCCTGGCCGAGATGGCGCGCCACGGACTGGAACGCGGCAAGGACGGGATGCAGGTCTACGTCATGTGCGAGCTCCCCAACAACGTGATCCTCGCCGAGCGGTTCGGCGAGCTCTTCGACGGTTTCTCGATCGGTTCCAACGACCTCACCCAGCTCACGCTGGGAGTCGACCGCGACTCGGATCTCCTGCTCCACCTCTTCGACGAACGCGACCCGGGCGTGCGGGCCATGATCGAACTGGTCGTTCGGCGGGCGCACGCGAAACAACGCAGGGTGGGCATCTGCGGCGAAGCGCCGAGCAACGACCCCGACTTCGCGGCCTGGCTGGCGGATCTGGGCATCGACTCGATCTCGCTCAACCCCGACGCGTTGCCCGGTGTGGCGCGGACGCTGGCCGCCCGCGCCCGGTCCTGACCGTCTCCGCGACGGCGTCGTTCGCCTACGTTCACCGCCACGCCACCCACGGGGGCCGCCATGTCCGATCCGCCGCGCGAGACCACCACCACGACACGACGGCGCTGCCGCCGACGCGCGATCCTCACCGGCGCACCGATCGGTCTGATCTCGGCGTTCGTGCTCTTCCAGACCGCCTGCACCACCTTCGTCACGCCCCCGGACCCGGCGTCGCTCCGCGAGCCCGTCTCGATCTACCTCGTCGATTACCACCGGCACTCGTCGTTGATGCTCCCAACGACCGGGTCGGCGGAGACCGTCCTGCGCGAGTACGCCTACGGGGAGTGGGGATGGTTCGCCGAGAACCGCACGGGCGGAGCGCGCGCGGCGGGCGCGCTGCTGGTGCCCAGCCGGGGGGCGCTCGGACGCGCAGACCATCCGATGCCCGCGGACGCGGAGGAACTCCGGCAACTCCACGGGTTCGAGGCGGTGCACGAGCTGCGCGTCGAGGGCACGCTCGTGCGATCGCTGCTGGAACGGCTGGACCGCCGCTTCGAGTCGAGGCTGGACACGATGACCTTCAATCCCACGGTCGGGCTCGACCTGATCCAGGACGACGATCGCTATTCACTGGCCAACCACTGCAACCACGCGACGGTCGGGTGGCTCCGCGAACTGGGCGTCCACGCTGCGCCCGTCACCGCCGTCGCCCGCTTCCGCGTCCGCCCCCCACCGATCGCCTCCCAATCCCCCCCTCCCCCCCCTCCCCCCCACTCCACCGGCCCATCCACCGACTCATCCACCGACTCATCCACCGACTCATCCACCGAGCGTGATCGGCCCGACCCTGCACGGCCGTCCGAGCCGTGATTCCCCCCTCCCCCCTCCCCCCTCCCCCCCCCCGGCCGGCCGGCCCGGGTCGCTCCCGCGGCTCACGACCACACCACCGCGAAGACCCACGCCATCGCCGCGGCGATGAGCGCGTAGGCCGCGAGCGGGCCGATCGTCAGCCGAAGGACCGCCGCGACTTCGCCGGGGCCCCTTTCGTGGTCCCGATGCTCCGAGAGCCCCAGCACCGCCCCAACGGCCACGATGTTGTGGATGCACACCATGTTGCCCATCGCGCCTCCGGCCGACTGCAGCGCCAGGATCGTGGCGCGGTCCAGGCCGAGCGTCCCGGCGATCGCGGCCTGGATCGGCGCGAAGGTCAGGTTCGAGACCGTGTTCGAGCCCGAGAAGAACGAGCCCATCGCGCCCAGCAGCGGCGCGAAGAACGGCCACGCCCCGCCGACGGCGTCGGCCATCGCCAGGCCGATCAGCGTCACCGGGGAGGCGTCTCCCCCGGTCGTCATCACCCTGGCCAGCACCAGCGCCCCGGCCAGGGCCACCGCCGGACGCGCCACGCGCTGGACCGTCCCCGTCCACACCGAACCGACGGCCGCGCGGGACATCCTCAGCACGGGAACGGCGGCAAGGCAGACCGCCACGAAGGGAATGATGAAAGGGACGTAGAGCAGCGGCATCCGCCAGTCGGCGTCCGTGCCGAGGATCGCGCGCAGACCGACGACCATGGCGGGGCTGGCCCAGGCCTCACCCAGGCCCGGCAGTTCCGCGCTCACCGCGCCGGACTCGGACGTCAGCAGGCCCCTGAGGCCCAGGGCGTCGATCCGCGTCACGGCCAGGAGGAGCACCGTCGCCACCGGCGGCATCACGGCCCGCGCGATGGAGATCGACGCCGTGCCCGACAGCGCTGCGGGTGAGGACGCCGGGACGCCCTCACCGATCGACGACCCCGAGGGCGCCCACGACTCGGCGGACGGCCCCGCCGCCGCCGGAAGCCCGATGCGCCGATGCGCCAGCACCGAAGCACCGATCAGGCCGGTGAGCCCGCCCACGATCGACGGGAACTCGACGCCGAACCGCGCGGCCAGCACGTACGGACCCACGCTCGACGCCACCACCGCCAGCACGAACAGCAGCCGACGGCGGATCTGCGCCCACGGCGCTACCACCCGCAGCGCCAGCACGGCGATGAGGGGGGCCGCCGCGGCGTGCACCAGCGCGGTCCGCCACCCGATCTCACCCAACTCCCCCGCCGAGAGCTCCACGCCGCCGAGCCCCAACCACGTCGGCATCCCGACCGCCCCGAACGAGACGGGGACGCTGTTCATGATGAGGCACATCGCCGCGATGCGCAGCGGCGGAAAGCCGAGCCCGACGAGGATCGGCGCGGCCAGCGCCGCCGGGGTCCCGAAGCCGCTGAGCCCCTCCACCAGGAACGACAGGGCCCACCCCACCAGCATCATCTGCGCAACCGGATCGGGGCTCAGCCGACGCAGCCACGCGGAGAGCACGACCATCGCCCCCGACTTCTCCATCGTCTTGAACAGCAGAACCGCACCGAACACGATCGCCAGGGGAGTGAGCGACGAGAGCGCCCCTTCTACAACGGCGGCGTGGACCCGCGCGTGAGACGCCGCGTCCGGTCGCACCAACCGCAGGCCGTACGCCAGCGCCGCAGCCGCCGGCAGCGCCACGTGCGCGGGAAGCGGAAGCCACCGCCCCGTCCGGGGGAAGGTCATCGACGCCAGCAGCAGCGCGATCGGCAGGATGGCCAGCACCAGGGTCATGGGTGATCGTTGAGCTCGTACGGATCATCCGCCCCGATGATCGGCTCGGTCAAGACTGTCAACCCCGCGGGGAGGGAAGACGGACAAGTTACACAACCGGTTATCCGGCGGGTTACACGCCCGTCTGTTCGGGTGTGCTCGGGACCAACGTCCGCTTCCGGGTTGTGACGGTTGTGCGGCCCGTGCGGGCCTTATAGATCGCACGAACGGGCGCAGAAGGCACACAGCACAGAACCGCAACACCCGACTCGGGGAGGAAACCGACGCTCACTACAGTTTTTCGGCCTGTGAATGGAATTGTGTGCCACGTGAATAGAGTTGTGAGGCACCGAACAGCCGCTGTGAGGACCCGAATCGCTCCTGTAAGCCTGAGAAAAATCCTGTTCACGTGGAACATTGTCGTTGTGAGCGACCGAAACACGCCTTTGGGGTGACACACAATTCCATTCACACCCCGAAAAATGGTATTGTGGCAGGTCACAGTTCCATTCACGGCCCTCACAACGGCGATTCCGGACGTTGCAACGCCTTTCACGCCCCTCAGCGCTGCGAAACCGGCCCTTACGATTCCTTTCACGGGCCTCACCACGACCACGCCCCACCTCACCACGCCCCGATCGACCCGCACACACCCCCGATCGGGCCACTCCAGCGCGGACGCGGACGTGCGCCCAGCGCCCAACCGCGCAGCGCGTCCCCGTCCTCACCGGACCGAGCCACCCACCCCTTCGACCGCCCCCCGCGCTTCCCCAGCAGCCACCGGCTCCCCGACCGGCCCTCACCGCGCGGGGCAGGCCCACTCCTTGCCCGGTGTGTACCCGATCAGGTCGTACAACTCCTGCCGGGTCTGCATCCGATCGAGCAATCCCGACACGTCTCCCTCGGCCCTGAGCGTCTCGAGCGCCCTGGTCACCGACCCCATCGCGATGCGCAGCAGGCTCACGGGGTAGATCACGCACTGGTACCCCATCTCGCCGAACCGCTGCGCTGGGATGATCGGCGTCTTGCCGAACTCGGTCATGTTCGCCAGCAGAAACACAGCGCGCTGGGACGCGGGCACCGCAGCGCGAACGGCCTCCGCGAACTTGGCGAACTCGTCTTCGCTGGTGAGCCCCTCGGGGAAGATCATCTCCGCCCCGGCCTCCACGTACGTCCTGGCCCGCTCCACCGCCGCATCGAACCCCTCCACACCGCGCGCATCGGTGCGGGCACAGACGATGAATCCGCTGCCGAGTTCCGTTGCGGCCTTGGCCGCCGCGGCCACCTTTTCCGCCGCGTGGTCGAGCGGGATGAGTTTCTTTCCGTCCAGGTGGCCGCAGCGCTTCGGAAAGACCTGATCCTCCAGGTGCAGCCCCGCAGCGCCCGCGCGCGCGTACTCGACCACCGTCCGCCGGACCATCTCGCTCTCTCCGAAACCGGTGTCGGCGTCGGCGATCAGCGGGAGGCCGCTGGCGTCGTGGACCTCTCGGATCAGCCGGCAGAAGTGCTCGAGCGTGAGCAGCCCCACATCGGGGACACCCGCGCAGACGCTCGTCGCCGCGCCGGAGATGTACGTGGCCTCGAAACCGGCCCGCCGGACGGCCAGCGCGGTGAGGGCGTTGAAACTGCCGGGCATCATGACCGCGGACCTGGAGTCTCGGGCGCGGGTGAGAAGATCGCGGAGTCGGTGGCCGGGGGTGTGCGCGGACCGCCGGGCTGTCGTCGTGCCGTGGCTCATGCGCAAGCGTAGTGGACGGCTCGAGCCACGGCGGAGTGCCGAGCGCAAAGGGCTCGGTTCGCCGTCCGCGGACGCCTCAGCGCTCACGGGCCGCCCGATCGCCTCGCAGCGCAGCGATCAACCCCCCAACGAGAGGTCGGTCGGGGATCGAGCGGCGAGTCCCTTGAGTTTGAACAGCGCGATGACGCCGTGCGAACGGCCAACGTCCAGCGTGAATGGGCAGAGCCGGACT